>NZ_FOJY01000003.1 GCF_900112085.1 Acetitomaculum ruminis DSM 5522 | reverse complement strand
TGGAAAGATTGTTTTTTGCCTACGTATTATTCTATCAAATATAATTTGAAGTATGAGATGCAGGGTGACTATTTCGGAGAATTACTAGATAGAATATCATTTATTGCTGATTATCATTATCCATACAATGATTATGAATTTAATAATAGAATGGGTCCTAATTCTGATATAGAACCTGATGCATTTTATAATGCCTGGGGGAGTAATAGTGAAAGAATACCTTTGCAGGAGATTATACCTGATAATGGGCATATTCCGGATGTAAAAGAGATAATCGAAATATTGGAGAATTATTATTGCGCAGGGCGTAAAAGAAATAAAAATATAAATGATGAAGAATGTTATAAACTGGCTTTCTCGGATGAATTTTCTGAGAGTAAATGTGAGAAATTTATAGCCGATTCTATAGAACCATCAGAAAAGAAATATACACGCTATGAATGAATATAGGAGGGGATATTAAATGAAAAAAAGAACAGTTCTGGCACTGTTAATTGCTGTTACATCTTTAAGTGTTTTAAGTGGATGTAATAAAAACGAATTTTTAGCGGATAAGAAGGATAATATCGCTAATTCTAATAAAGAGGAATTTTCGGATACTTATGAAGAATATGAGGATGAATATTCAGATTATTCGGAGCCGAGTGAAGAGGATTCTTCTGATTCTTACAGCACATCATCTGTTGATGTTGAGGAGTATTATAACAGGACTTCTGAAATATTATCTAAGACAGATGTGGATTCATCACCTAATCAGGTATCGGAAAAGCAGGCGAAAAAGGATTTTGCAGATAGGGGATTTAAAGATTTTCCAATAATGACTTGTTATGATGCAAAGGGGAATTTTGAGGACAAGGAGGATATTTCTGAAAGTTCAGATGAGATACATCCGTCTTATATAATGTATTACTATACAGCGGATAAAAATTTATGGGTAATATATGAAACTAATGGGCAGTTTCAGGCATATCCTACTTTTTATTTTTTTGCTAAGTCTGAAAAAAATGAAAATGTAAAAGATATGATTTTATGCGAATCAGAAAGTATAAATGTGCATATACCGGATAATAACCAATTCTATGACATTATTCCAAACGGTACTGACTGTGTTGTAAGGAAAGTGGACAGGATCGATGCAGATTACATAAGCAGTTTGACGGAAGAGGACATAGATGGCTTATGGTAAAGAAAATTGCAAATAAAATCTGGAACAAAAGATATTTAAAAAGATTGATAATTATTATATTAATACCGGCTATTATCTATTTTTCATATTTGCAGGTAAGGAAATATTTGGTAATCAGATACTTGAACCAAAAATATGGAGATGGGGATTGGAAGATAATAGCATGTGAAAAAGTTATTGTAACAGCAGGTGGTGGCTTTAATACATATGAAACGCAAGATGGAGTAAAATATACAGTTGCATCTTCTTACATAGAGGGAAAATCTTTCCATATATATATAAGAGATTTCATCATTCACGAAGACGATTTTTTGCCAACATATTATTCTATTAAATATAATTTGGACTATCATTTTTCAAACGATGATTTTTGGGATATTTCTTACAGGATTGCTTATATTACTTGCTATCATTATCCATATCAAGATGATGATTATACAAATAAAGAAGGTCCTAATTCTTTTGTCGATGCGTATGCATTTTATAACTTCAAAATTGAAGATAGAAAACCAAAGCCTGATGTTATACCTGATAAGGGACGAATACCGGATATAAAAGAAATAATTGAAGGTTTGGAGAATTATTACTGTGCAGGACGTAAAAGAAATAAAAATATAGATGATGAAGACTGTTACAAACTGGCTTTTTCGGATAATTTTTCGGATGAGACAATGAAGAAATTTATAGCGGACTCAATTGAAGATTCAGAAAAGAAATATACATATTACAACTAAAGATTTAGGGGGAAAAACTTTATGAAATGTAAAAAATTAATTAATAAAATTTGTCTAAGTTTTCTATTTATGGTCATGGGATTTATATTAATTCCAATATATTCCAATGCTTATAATTCCAGTCAGATAATGGTTTCGCTGGGAGATTCCTATTCGTCTGGAGAAGGAGTTGAACCTTTTTATGGGCAGGAGGATGATCCCGGGAAGAAAATAGAAAATGAAGATTGGGTAACACATAGATCCCAAAACAGCTGGCCGGGAAAATTAAAGTTACCAGGAAATACAAAGAAAAATGCTGATCTTAAAAATAGTAAGTGGTTCTTCGCAGCAGCTTCCGGAGCAAAAACACAACATATGGATAAGCTAAATCTTGATAAAAAAGAAATGTTAAAGAAAGAGGTGTGCTATGCATATAACAGACCGGGAAGCAATTCCTTGGAATATTTTACTAAAATTTATAATTATGAATATTTTTTCAAAGTATTTGACGAGGAGGCTTTAAAAAACAAACATATAGATTATGTAACCCTTACGCTAGGGGGAAATGATGTGGATTTCTCACAAATTATTACAATTGCTGTTGCTCAACCGGGTACAGTTATGACGGCTATTTTGAAAAATAAAATAGCGGAGATTAAGGCAGATATCTCTACAACAGAAAAAAATCTTGAAAGAGTATATAAAGGAATAAGAAATAAAACAGATAATGATACTAAAATAATAGTTGCGGGGTATCCTCATCTTATAAGTGACAATGGTGGGGTGTTTTTTACAGATGAAGAAGCGAGAATCATTAATAATGATGGTGTGGATTATTTTAATAATAACGTCATTAAAAAGATTGTAAATAGACAACCAGGGAATATTTACTATGTGGATGTTGTTGACGAATTTAAAGGACATGAGGCATATTCTTCAGATCCATATATAAATCCTATAATGATTTTGCAGAATGAGGATATTAATGCTTTGAAAATTCCTCCAATAAGTGAGTATTCAATTCACCCAAATAATAAGGGAACAGATGCCTATGCCAGATGTGTTCAGAGGAAGATTGATTCCCTTGCAGGAAATTATGAGTGGGTTTCAAATACTAATGGTACGCTAGTTATTACTAACTATAATGGTACACAAGAATCAATTACTTTACCTACATATATTGATAATAAAAAAGTAATAGGAATAGATTCTATTGGAAATAAAGATAGTTTTAAGAATATTAAAACTATAAAATTTCCGGAAGGTATTTGGGGTGTTATTTCTGATTCCTTTCGCAACAGAACGAATTTAAAAGAAGTATATTTTGAGGGGTCTGGTTTGGTTTTTGATTCAGCTTTTGAAAATTGCCCTAATTTGACCACAGTTACTTTTAATGATTTTACATCAATTGATAAAAATGCTTTTAAAGATTGTATAAATTTGAAATCAGTTAATGTAAATTATACTGTAGGTGAGGGGTCTCAGATATTACCTTCTGCCTTTGAAAATTGTAAAAATCTAATACATATAGATCTGGACAAATTTTCTTGGATATGTGCTAGTGCATTCAAAAATTGTACAAGTTTGTCTTCGGTGACTTTATCGAATAAGTTAACCGCCATCGGGGAAAATGCTTTTATAGGATGTACAGCATTAAAAGGAATAAGCATACCAAAAAGTGTTACAATAATAGGGAATAGTGCATTTGAGGATTGTAAAAGTCTAATGCATGTAGAATTACCGGAAAGATTAGGAAAGATTGAAAGTGCTACTTTTAGAGGATGTACAGGTTTAAAAGATATAAACATACCAGTCAGTGTAAAAGAAATAGGAAGTAGGACATTTGAGGATTGTACAAGCCTAACAAATGTAAAGTTATCGGAAGGATTAGAAAAGATTGGAAGTGCTACATTTTGTGGATGTACAGCATTAAAAGAGATAAGAATACCAGCCAGTGTAAAAACAATAGGCGAATCGGCGTTTAGTTATTGTAAAAGTCTAACGCATGCAGAGTTAAAGGAAGGGTTAGAAACGATTGAGGAGAGCACATTTGAAAAGTGCACTGGATTAAAAGATATACGAATACCAACCAGTGTAAAAACAATAGGAGCGGATGCATTCTATGAATGTAAAAGTCTAACTCATGCAGAGTTAAAGGAAGGGTTAGAAACGATTGAAGGATGGGCTTTTGCTAACTGTACAGCATTAAAAGATATAAGCATACCAAAAAGTGTAAAAACAATAGGAAGCTGGGCATTTGGTAGCTGCAATAGTTTAATGCATGCCGAATTATCGGAAGGATTAGAAACGATTGGAGATGGAACTTTTAGTGAATGTACAGCATTAATAGATATACGAGTACCAAAAAGTGTAAAAACAATAGGGGTTAGTGCATTTAAGGATTGTAAGAATCTAACATATGCAGAATTACAGGAAGGGTTAGTAAAGATTGAAGGAAACGCTTTTTACAATTGTGAAAAATTAAAGGAGATAAACATACCAAAAAGTGTAAAAACAATAGGAAGATGGGCATTTGGGTATTGTAAAAGTCTAACACGCGCGGAGTTACAGGAAGGGTTAGGAAAGATTGAAGACTACACTTTTTGTAATTGTTTTAATTTAAAGGAGATAAGAATACCAAAAAGTGTGAAAACAATAGGAGAGTCCGCATTTTGTTCTTGTTGGCATCTAAAACAAGCAGAATTACCAGAAGGGTTAGAAACGATTGGAGATACTGCATTTCAATGGTGTGGAGGATTAGAAGCAATAAAAATACCTAAAAGTGTAAAAAAGATAGGTAAGAACCCATGGCTGGAATGTGAAATTGTAAATATTCAGGTTGATTCTTCAAATAAAAAGTATGACAGCAGGAATAATTGTAATGGAATTATTGAAACTGCAACTAATACTTTGATAGTAGCTGGTTATAAAACATTAATTCCCAAAGGTGTAAATACCGTAAAATCATCTGCAATAAATACGTGTCATGGAATTTATTATGATATATATTTACCTAAACACATCAATAAAATTATAAATGATAGTAATGTTTGCCACATTAAAGGTTTTTATGATTCTTATGCAGAAAAATACGCTAAAAGTAATGGTATTGAATTTATACCGATTATAAAATATACTGTCGAATTGTACGATGATTCGAAATTAATAGGTAAGAAAGATGTAGATGGAAAGGAAAAAAATAAGTACGGAATATATACTGGTGACTGTCCTTGGTTTTCAACAGCAGAAAAAAAGGGTTATGAATTACTTGGTTATAACACCAAAAAAGACGGTAGTGGTAAATTGTATACATTTTCAGATGGTTTATACAAGCTAACCAGAGTAGAAAACTCCACAGTAAAACTATACGCCCAGTGGAAAATTAAGAAATACAAAATCACCTACAACTTAAACGGTGGAAAGAACAACGCTGATAATCCAACCACTTACACTGTTAAAACCAAAACCATTAAGTTAAAAAATCCAACCAGACAAGGTTACAGTTTTGTAGGCTGGTATACAGATAAGGACTATAAAAAGAAATTAGAAAACAATGAAATCAAGCAGGGAAGTGTGGGAAACAAGACCCTTTATGCCAAATGGAAGAAAAATGGTACTAGCAATAAGCAGGAGATAACGGCAGATGAAATGTGATGAAGAAAAAACGACAAAACAAAGTAACATGAAAATGTTTATTAGAGGGGGGATGATTTTCCTCGTCTTTCTGGCATTTGTCCTGATACTAAATTTTATAATTACTCCCTTTTATACATATTTTAGTGCCAAAAAGGCAATTTCTGATAAAAATTATGTAAAAGCCTATGAATCTTTGCTGGTGATGGGGGATTTTCTGGACTGCGAAAATATCAGGCAGTCAATTAAGATGGATTATTACAATGAGGAGTTTCAAAATGCTTCAGAAAAAGATGCTGTGATTTTTGGACATTATAATTCCAGTAACAGATGGCTGATTCTTGCCAAAGAAAGTAATAAAGCGCTGATTTTAAGTGAGTATGTTGTAGGCGAAAGGGAGTTTAATGAAAAAGAAGGAAAGACCACCTGGGAGGAGTGCAGTTTAAGGAAATGGCTTAATAAAGATTTTATCAATGACGCATTTTCAGAAGAGGAAAGAGAAATAATTGCAGAGACTTCTTTGCACACCGGAAATAGTGAGGAATACGAAAGTTTTGGAGGCAAGGATACAAGGGATAAGGTATTTTTGCTATCCATTGATGAGGTGAAAAGATATCTGGAAGAAACTCATAACATGGAGGGAAAACTAACAGATGGAACGATAGTAGCCTGGTGGCTTCGTTCACCGGGATTAACCAATGAATATGCTGCATGTGTATGTGGTTACGGGGAAATCGGAGAAGCAGGACTTTATTCAACTTATAAAGGTAGTGTACGACCTGCCATGTGGATTGATATTGATAAAATAAGTTAAATAAAAAAGCGGTTGAAAAAATTTCCTTAACCGCATTATAATCAAGTTATGAAATCAAAGGACTTTGTCGCGTCCGATGGTTAATCGGAAACTAAAATCAAATAATCCAGTTATAAACGGCTATTCTCTATTATACCGAGGGATAGTCGTTTTACTTTTTTGCGAGAGTTATCTATGTACGTCAAAGGGGAAATACCACTAATACTATTACCAAAAGTGCAAACAATTATTTCTACATAAAAACTATTATTTTAAATGTAAATATTGTATATTATAATAAGTGTTTAAAACATATACTAAATTTTTATAAATAATTTAAGTTTAGCCAGTAAGACAGCTAAAAGAAAAAAAGGAAAATAAAATGGACGAAAGACTAAAAAAACAGATAGATTTTATTTTGGAAATTGATAAGGAAAAAAATATATTAAGACAAACCCATCTTTCGGGACAGGGCAGGCAGGAAAATGACGCAGAACATGCCTGGCATATGGCTATAATGGCATATCTTTTAAAGGAATATTCAAATGAAGAGGTGGATATTGCAAAGGTAATGCTTATGTGTCTGATTCATGATATTGTGGAAATAGATGCCGGGGATACTTATGCCTATGATGATAAGTCCTTAGAGACCCAGAAAGAAAGGGAAGATAAGGCAAAGGAAAGGATTTATTCCCTTCTTCCAGAAGACCAAAAGGAAATTTTGATGGGATTATTTGATGAATTTGAAGAAAATAAGAGCCCGGAAGCAAAATTTGCCCATGCCTGTGACAATTTTCAGCCCTTACTTTTAAATAACAGCAACGGGGGAAAAGACTGGAAGCTACACAAGGTGACCAGAGAAAAAGTTTATAACAGGCAGAAAAAAACAAAAGAAGGCTCTAAAAAGCTTTATGAAGTGACAGATAGGATTTTACAAAAAAATATTGACTTGGGAAATATTTTATAATCCACTATAATAAGAAGTATAATTGGCCGAAAAATAATCTAGGAAATAGAGTTATTATCTGGAAATTCACATAGAAGACAGACCAGTATTGGAGGGAAATAATGGAAAAGAAACCTAAGAAGAAAAATAATAATGCCAGTGGAAATTCGGCTGGTGCCTTTAGGCTTTGGGCCAGTGTTTTTGCGGCAATGTTTTTTGCCTGTTGTTTTTTAATGGCAGGTTTTAACGAGATAGTCCGGGCAAATCAGACCTATCTTATAGGGACAATTACGGTGGCAGTTTTGTCAGGGGCATTATTTGTAAATTCCATTCTTTTATATATGGATGCGAAAGCAAAAGAGAAACATGAAGATGAGGAAAATGCCTTAAAAGCCAGTAAGGCAAACTATCTGGCTACTAAACGTTCTTTTTCTGAGCTGGAAAAGAATTTTAATGAAATTTTAGATAAGAAATTTAGCGATAATTCAAATGATTCTTCTTCTGCTTCAGATAAGGCAGGTTCTTCTGACAAGGCTGTGGCAGAGATTTCTGACCGACTTAAAATTATTGGAAAAGTAATAATAAATAAAAATCATGAAAACTATGAAAAAATAAATTCAGAAATAGAAGTTTTAAAGGGTAGAATAAGTGAATACGATAAGGCTCTTCAGGATAAAATAGATGCTTTAGACAGACAGTACGGTCTTATTTCAGACAGAAATACCCAAAAGGTTGAGGATAGACAAAAGGATATCATAAATATGATGACCTTAGTCAGCAGTGAATTAAAACAATACAGCGAAAATGTTTCAAAACAGGTTTCAGGAATTAAAGACAAGGTTGACGAATTAGAAAAGAGTAATCTTAAAGATGCCAACAATATGCTTTTAAATAAACTTCTTGGAGGCAATAATCTTGAAAATGATTTTTCTGCTGATTCTGTATCTTTATCTCAAGAAGAAACTCTTTCTTCGGATGATAATTTTACATCCGGTGAAGAAGTGGATTTTTCTGCCATGGAAGAGGTTCCAACTTCGGAAAATGAAACCCTTGAGGAATTTGTACAGATGCCTTTAGAGGAAGAAAGCATGGAAATGCCATCTGATGATTTGCCGGTGGATTCTTCTACTGAGGAAATTGGGGGATTTGATTTTGGCGATGATGTATTAAATGCCGAAGTAGACCTTGAGGCAGCAGGAGATATTCCAGAAGAAGGTGAAATGGGAACTATTCTTGAAGATATGGACATGGTAGGGGCTGATATTTCAAATACGGAAGATATGGATATTGTAGGAGACAGCCTTTCAAATACAGAAGATGCAGATGTTGTATTTGGTGAAGACCCGATGCTTGAAGAGGATAGCTATCTGGATTCGGAAGAAGTGGATATCAGTGATTTGGGAATAGATGAAAGTCTTTTTGCTGATGAAGAGGAAGGGGATTTGGAAATTGATATGTCAAGTCATGGGGATATGGACTCGGCTTTATTAGAAGAGGGTGAAGACGGTGAAGTTTCAGTGGATTATGATGCGGCCTTTGATGAAGATAAAATTGACGAGCACATGATAGAAAACACTGTTAATTCAGAAGGACTGGAAGATTTGGAAGGTTTATTAGATGATTTACAGTCTATGACAGCCCAGGATAGTGATTTACCGGCAGCAGATGATGAAGGTGAACTACCGGATCTTCCAGAAATGACCATGGAAGATGCCCTGGCAGATATGCCTGACCTTCCTGAAATGACTATGGAGGATGCTCTGGCAGATTTAGATGCAGGAGCCTTAGATTTAAATCAGGGACTTGATGAGCTTTCTGGGGTAGATGGAGCAGATATGACCATGGAACAGTTTGATGAACAGCTTAGTGCTGAATTTCCATCCTTAGATATAGGAGAAGATGAGGTTTCCTTAAGTGCAGATGAGATTTTGGAAACCATAGAAAAAATAGAAACGCCATCCCCTGAGGTAAGCCAGGAGGAGGTAGCTGTAGATGTGGCAGAAACCATACCAAAAGAAGAACCGGCTGTGGCACCGCCACCTCCGCCTGCTGATCCAAATGCTAAAATGTCACCGGATGACATAGCAGCTCTGATTGCATCAATGTCAGGCTGATATGAAGTAAAGCGGACATTCTTAAATCCGCTTTGCCACTGCGTTCATATAAAGAGCTTTTATTCAAAAGATATTATTCCTTTGGATAAAAGCTCTTATTTACTAATTATCTTCTTCTTTTCCTTTTAATACTCTTAAGTAAAATCAATAATCCAAATATTATTACGGCAATTACAATTAATATATAAACAAATGGATTAAAAGCATTGCTTTTTATGTTATTTTTGAAGGTGTAGCTATTGTTTGAAACATTTGTTAAATTTAATTTCACCTTTGAAAGTTCCTTATTATCAAGGGAATAGGAAACATTAAACTCTCCATTTGATGAATCAACACTGCTTGCCAAGTCGCTTAAGGAAGTGTTTTTTGGAATTGCCATTTTTGCATCCTCATCTATGGAAAATAAATCCTCATTTTCATTTAAAAAGTTATTAGAAGAAAAGGCAGCGGCATTTGTGTTATCAATTCTCTTTTCTTCATCAGCTATATTAATGGATTTATAATTATTAAAACCGTAATTAAAAAGTGTGGCGGTATCAGGATAATGAGTCTGATTTCCGTACATGGAAACTGCAATAAGCTCTAAGCCATCTCTTTTTGCACAGGTAACAAGAGTATTTAATGCCTGGTTTGTAAAACCTGTTTTTCCCCCTTCAACACCTTCATATTCAAACCTGTTGTTTTTTAGCATCTTGTGGGTGTTGTTTAAAACACGAGCCTCCGGTGTAATATTAGTTGGAGGGATGGTGTAGGTTTTTGTTCCGATTATTATTCTAAAGGTATTATATTTTAAAAGATTTTTGGTAATAAGCGCCATATCATAGGCACAGGTATAATGATCATCATCATGAAGACCGTGGGGATTACAAAAATGTGAATTAAGGCAGCCTATCTGGGTGGCTTTTTCATTCATCATATTTGAAAAATCTGAAATATTTCCCCCGGCAACATGTTCTCCCACGGCATAGGATACTTCGTTTGCTGATGCAAGCAATATGCCGTAAAGGGAATTTTTTAAAGAAAGCTCCTCACCCTCTTTGATACCGATGTTTGCACTTCCAAATTCTATGGAATAAACAGCGTCATGGGAAAACTTAACTGTTTCATTAAGTTTACAGTTTTCAAGGGTTAAAAGCACAGTCATAAGCTTTGTTATACTAGCGGGAAAATGCTTGTCCTTGGAATTTTTTTCATAAAGAATGGTTCCCGTGGAGGCATCCATTACTATGCCGGCTTCTGATAAAAGCTGGGGTGCGGATATCTGATTTTTGGGGGAAGTACCTTCATAATTATCAATACAGGCTGATGAAAAATCTGCTTTTTCACCTTCTGCATGGGAAATTATCGGGGAAAATACTAATGAGGCCGCAGTAAGAGTGGTTAAAAATATTCCGGTAATTTTTTTTATTTTCATAACAAATGCCGGTGGAATAAAAAGCTTTATTAAATCTTCAATATAAAAATGTATCCTTTCCGGCTACTCCTTTCTTTTATTTAAAAATATGTGAAAAATCTATTGATTTTACTGATTTACAACTTCTTTATTATATTATAATATGTTTCACAGGTCAAAAATAACTTACAAACAACCATAAGGAGCGAAAAATGAGATTAAGAAATATACCGGGTTCGGAAGAAAAACTTTTTTTGGATGAACGCGTCATTAATGAACCGGATAAATTAAAGGGCAAATGGAAAGAATTTTTTGGAAATGACAATGAATTATTTGTAGAAATCGGAATGGGAAAGGGAAAGTTCATTATTGAAAATGCTATCAAATATCCCAAGATAAACTTTATTGGTGTGGAAAAATACTCCAGTGTGTTAATAAGAGCCTTAGAAAAACTTGACAAAGTGGAAAACCCTCCTTCAAACATCAGATTTATGAGATTTGAGGCAGAAAATATAAGAGATATTTTTGAAAATGGAGAAATAGAAAAAATCTATCTTAATTTTTCTGACCCCTGGCCAAAGGATCGTCATGCAAAAAGGCGTCTTACCGCAAGAGGATTTTTGGAGAAATATTATGATGTTTTAGATGGGAATGGAAAGATAGAATTTAAAACGGACAATACTTCTTTATATGAATTTTCCTTAGAAGAGGCCAAAGAAAGCAGCTTTGACATAGAAGCCTTTACCACAGACCTTCATAATGATGAAACTCTTAACAGGGATAATATAATGACAGAGTATGAGAAAAAATTTTCTGAAAAAGGAAATAATATATATAAAATAATATTAAAAAAATAGTTACATAAGGCAGTCTTTTTACAGGCTGTCTTTTTTATGTTCACTTCCTTAAATTATTTTTTAACAGTACATAAAATTTTTATATATAAAAAAGAAAATCTTCTTTTTAAATCCCATGTATCGCCCGATATCATATCTGTAGGAAAAGGGGAGGAAAAAGATTGTAATCAGGTGGGTTAATTCTTTGTGTATCAGTTAAAACACAGGGGGTATGGAGGTAAAGTTATGAAAAAAGAAGATATAAATAAAATGGCTGAATTTTTGGCTGTATATGCCAGTGGCTTGAAGGAAGACCAGGGGCTTGGTTTAAGTGCTTACAATAAAGAAGATGGCAGCTTAAAGTTAATTAAGGTAATCGAAGGAAAGAGGCTTAGATTACCTTTTTCGGAAGGTCAGGTGTTTCATCAGGGAGAAGAGGCGATTTTTAACGATGTTTTTGAAAATCACTTAATCGTAGAATTTGATAACTATGAAACAATGGACGGTTTAATTGCAAGTGGAAAAATAATTCCCATTTTAGATGATAAAGATGAACTAATGGGGACTTTATCGGTAGTGTATTCATCAGGTGATGATATCGGGGGTACAAAAACTGCTGTTAAGAATTTAGAAAGTAGTTTAAAAAAGACAGAAAAAGCCCTTGATAATATTGCAAAAGGGGCGTCAGATGTCTCTGATGCATTAAAAGACATGAAAAAGCTATCTGATTTATCCGTAGAACAGATTGAGGAAATTTCCAAACTTGTTGCAACTATTAGTGCAAATGCGTCAAAATCAAATATTCTTGCCTTAAATGCTTCCATAGAGGCAGCCAGAGCCGGTGAAGCCGGAAGAGGATTTAATGTAGTTGCTACTGAAATGGGTAATCTTGCAAAGGTAAGCGGTGAATCCTCCAAAAAAATCAAAGAGGCTATTGACGAGATGCTTTCCCTTACTGATAAATTAAGCGAAGAAATAACCAACTCAAATGAGGTTGCCGGAGCTCAGGTTGCCTCGGTTCAGGAAATCAATGCCATGATGAGCAATATTACAGAGTCCGCTGCATCTTTATCTAAATAAGGTTTGGCAGGTAGATTTGTCTGTTTTGAAAGAAAAATAAAAATAATTAAAAAAAAGCTTGCAAAGGTGCAGCCTGTGATGTATAATACATTTTGTTGTGAGCGCGAAAGCACTTTAATGTAGATGTGCGCCTTTAGCTCAGCTGGCAGAGCACCTGACTCTTAATCAGGGTGTCCAGGGTTCGAACCCCTGAAGGCGCATTTTAAATCTCAGCATCACTTATATTGCCATAGGCAATAGGGTTGATGCTTTTTTTGTATCTAAAAATCTTGCTACAATATACTATATACCTTCTTATATGCTCATATAAAAGTATCACATTAATAAAAAAAGAATTTTTTAATATATTATATATTATTTACATATTTTTCATAGAATGCTATAATTTTTTATAAAATTTAACGTATAAATCCTTTTTAAAATAATCGTCCGCTTCAAGGGAAAGGAGATTTGGGAAAAAATTGAAAGACAATTTTAAAAAGGCAAAAAATGAGTAAGGAGACAGGAATAATATGAAAAAGGGATGTAAAATTATAGCTCTATTTTTAATGTTGCTTTTTGCCTGGATTATACCAAAAGACAACATCTATGCAAAAACGACAGTGTCACTTAAAGTTAAGCCTATAGTAGAAGATAAAGTCTGGAATACTTCAATTCCAAAGAATCAGAATCCAAATCAGCAATCAGGAACCTATTATTATCCATGGGAAGGTGACGATTCCGCTAAAGTCATAGGACTTGAAATTGTCGGCCTTGACGAAGAAAAAAACAAAAAGAAAAAGGAACTGGTGGAAAAATATGGTGCAACACTATCCTGCGATTTTGAAAATGATGTTGCATCTTGTAGGGTTACAAATATGTATTACCTTGGTGAAGCCCCTGTTGAAATCACCTGGAATAAAGAACCGACTTTTAAAGTAGAAAAGGCAGAAGAGGCAGAAAAGGACAATGTTTCTTTTGTTGTTGTATTGGAAGATGCTACTTGTAATGTCATTGATAATGGTGCAGACAAAATAGATGAGTCCCAGTGGAATGCCTACTATGAAAAGGTAAAAGAAACCATTAATCTTATTTTAACCTATGTGGAAAAAACCGATGGATTTGAATCTCAGGAAAATCCTTGTTACACCGACCGCAATGTCTGGGCCGTGTTTACAGCTGCCAGATGTGGATACGTACCATATGGTGATCCAACCTGGTTTGACCGCTGGTTTAAAAATACCAAGGAATATCTTATTAAAAATAAAGACAGATACAATGGCGATGATTTAAAATCTACAGATGTTGCAAAACTCCTTTTGGCAATTGAGGCAATAGGATATGACCCAAGGGACATAGACGGAGTAGACCTATTAGAAACTGAAGGAAGAAGAAACGGTGGAAATACTTATACAGATGCATATGCAATTCATTCCATTAAAGCCGGAGGATATTCTACAAAGTCCTTTCCTGATGAAGAAATGGAAAAATGGGTTCACACCAAAGCAAATGCTCTAATAAAATACTCACCAACCAGTACAACTTTTAATAATGCCGATAACAGCATGGGTTATCAGCCTATGATTTACTGGTATGGTAAAGAGGGCTTTGAAGATGTTGGTGCAAGCGCTGCTTATGGTAATGAGAGATTTGCGGCTATTGCCCAGAGAGCAAACGGAGCTATCTGTACCAATAGCTACGAATGTGGTTGTCCTATGTATGGAAACAACGCCTGGAATGATGCTCAGGCCTTATTTATGGCAAGCGAATTTGATGTAAATGTTTTAAGACCTGAAAGCGGATATACAAAAAACGGAAATAATATATTAGATGCTATGTTTGCCCTGATTAATTATGAGGAAGGAACTGTTCCGGGATTTTATAATTATGATGTTCCTCAAATAGCCAGAGGCTTAGAGTCTTTCGTTCGTTGTTATGAAAGAGATGTATTAAAAAAGGATTCAGCACCATTTTGGATTTTTACAGATGTTGAAGTTCCTACAAAAGCTGTTAATGATGCAATTTTATCCTTAAATGGCAGCAGCACAGATGAGGATATTGCCAATGCCAGAGCAGCTTATGAAGCTTTAGATGAAACTCATAAAGAGATATTTAATCAAGAACACCTTGAAAGATTAGCATATTTTGAAAATGGCGGAAGGGATATTGAAGCCGCAAAAGAGTTAATTGATCAGATTCCTGCATATGATGAACTTAAAGCAGAAGATAAAGAACTTGTTGTAAGTGCCAGAGCGGCTTATGAAAAATTAAGCACTGATGATAGGACTTCTATTACTGCAGAACAATTAGATAAATTAGCAAAAGCTGAAATCAAAATTCCTGCATTAGAGGCAGAGGTAGCTATTTTAGATATAGCTAATGATTTCACGGCTGAAAATATCGAAAAAGCAAGACAGGCTTATGATACCCTTACAAAAGAACAACAGGATATAATTACAACAGCTTATGATAAATTAACATTTTATGAGGAAGCGATTAAAGTTGTTGAGCCTGTTATAGGAAAGATTAATGCATTAAATCCGTCAACACTAAAATTAACAGATAAATCAAAGGTTACAGCGGCAAGAAAAGCTTATGAAACTTTAAAAAGCGAATACAAAGAATTAGTTGCTCAAAAGTATCTGTTGAAACTTTCTCAGGCTGAGAAAAAAATCGCCAACCTTGAAAAGGAAAAGAAAAACCAGTTAAAGAAGGGTCAAAGCTTTACCTTAGGAAAAGGAAAGTATAAGATTACAAAAGTTTCCGGAAAGAGCGGAACGGTTACAATGACAGGAATTACCACTAAAAATCTGACAAAATATACAATTCCTGCCACAATAACCTATAAAAAATACACCTTCAAGGTAACCGCCCTGGGAGATAAAGTATTTAGCTCCTGTAAAAAACTGACAACACTTACTGTTGGAAAAAATGTTACTTCAATAGGAAAGATGGCATTTTATAATTGTAGCAAACTTAAAAAAATCACAATTAATGCCACAAACTTAAAGAAAGTCGGTGCAAAAGCCCTCAAAGGAATTTACAAAAAAGCAGTTATTAAAGTGCCAAAGAAGAAAGTTAGAGCCTATAAAAAACTCCTTAAAGGAAAAGGACAGGGAAAGAATGTAACTGTTAAGTAAAAAAGATTTACTTTGATTCTTTTATTCACATTTGCTAAAGTATGGTCAGGCAATGAAAAAAATATAATTAATTGGAAACAAACAAAGAAGCCAGGAGTTGTGTGATATGCTCCTGGTTTCTTTGATACTAATTTTACAATTCTTTATACAAATATTTGAGTTATTGTATAAAGTAATATGATACGATAAAATTATAGGAAGGAGGACGAAATTATGCCTGGATTTGCTACGCACTATTTGTTTGGAATTGATTCCTTAAAAAGAATGGAGAAAAACAAATTAAGGGATATTATCAACAAAAACAGGAGAGTTTATCAATTGGGGCTTCAGGGCCCGGACATATTTTTTTATTATCTTCCGTCATATCTTATGTATGAGGAAAATCCTGGATCATTGGTTCATCATAGCAATGCTTCCTTATATTTTAGAAATTGTATAAAAAATATAGACAAAGAAAGAAATACAAAGAAAAAAGAGATTGCTATAGCTTATCTTTGTGGGATTTTGGGACATTATACTCTGGATTTTACAACTCATCCCTATATATATTACATGACGGATTTTCATGAAAAAACCAGTGAATATTACGGGCGTCATATTGCCTTTGAGACAAAAATAAATGAATATCTTTTATACAAAAAAAGACATCTTATGGCTTCTCAGTTTTACAATGATTCAACTGTAAGAATTACAAAAAACGAGGCGGAGGTAGTGGCAAAAATTCTCTCAGCTACCTATAAAGACACCTTTGAAGGCTATAATATGAGCAAAAAAAATGTATTAAGTGCCTTAAATTATTTTCAAAAGTCCATAAGACTTTTAAGAGGTCCGGGAGGGAAAAAGCGAAAGCTTATCGGATTTTTTGAAAAACTGATTTTGGGAAATACATATTTTTCAAATATAATTGACTTAGATGAGCATGTTGAAGGGGAATTATATATGAATTTTAGTCACAAAATGTGGAAAAATCCTTGGGATAATTCCATTACTTCCAACAAGTCCTTTTTTGAACTGACAAAGGATGCCAAAAAAATCTATAAAGAAACATTGGACGCAGTAAATGACTATTTTACTCTGGATGATAATAAGAAAAAAAATTACAAAAAACTGATACAGCTTATAGGAAACAAATCCTATCACAGCGGACTTGATTGTGGGATACCAACTTAAGGAGAATAAATGAAATATTGTAATATTAATAAATGTCAATGGAATAATAATAACGGTACTTGTACATATTTTTCTTTCGACGATGATGACGAAGAAGATGATGATACAAGAGAATGTAAAAAGAAAAAGAACAGTGACGATGAAGAAAAAGAAGAATAATTTATACCAAAGCTTAAAAGAATATGGGGAAAGTGATGCCTATCCTTTTCATATGCCGGGGCATAAGAGAAATATGGATTTTGGTATAGACCCCGTAAGCATAGATATTACGGAGATAGAAGACTTTGATAATCTTCATGCACCCTGCGGGATTATAAAAGAAGAATTAATAAAAGCAAAAAATCTTTATGGCAGTGATGAAAGCTTTTTTATGGTAAATGGCAGCAGTGGCGGACTTTTGTCTGCCATTTCTTCTCAATGTAGGGAAAACGACACCATACTTATTGCCAGAAACTGTCATAAGGCGGTTTATAATGGGATTTTTTTAAATAAATTAAATGTAGAATATGTCTATCCAAAGGTAATAGAAGAATTTAATATCTTCGGGGGAATCTCAAAGGATGACATAAAGGAAAAAATGGAGAAAAATCCTTCCATAAAAGTTGTGGTAATTACTTCTCCCACCTATGAAGGAATTGTATCGGATGTTGAAACAATTGCAAAAACAGTTCATGAAAAAGAAGGGATTCTTATAGTAGATGAAGCCCACGGAGCCCATTTTAATTTTAGTGATTTTTTTCCTAAAAGCGCTCTTGACTTAGGCGCTGATATAGTGATTCAAAGCCTTCACAAAACCCTTCCTGCCTTTACCCAAAGTGGGATACTTCACATAAGAAAAGGAAATATTGATGTAGAAAGATTAAGAGAATATCTTGGTATTTTTCAATCTTCTTCTCCATCCTATATTTTAATGGCAGGAATTTCAAATTGCTTAGAACTATTAAGAAAAGAGGGAAAAAAGCTTTTTGAAATCTATGAAAATAATCTAAGGTTTTTCTATGAAAAAGAATCAGAGCTAAAAAAATTTCATTTGCTTAATAAGAAAGACTTGGATTTAAAAAAATATGATATATTTGACTTTGACAAATCCAAATTAAATATTTTTTCAGATAATTTTCTTACAGGAAAAGAGATGGGGGATATTTTAAGAAGGAAATATCATATTGAAATAGAAGCTTCCTTTAAAAATTATATAATAGCCATGACTTCAGTTATGGATAAAAAAGAAGGCTTTGACAGACTTTTAATGGCTCTTTTTGAAATGGAAAAAAATGAGTATTCTTCAAAAGAAAGCCTTTTTAACAAAGGATTTTCCTATCCTGAAAATGAAAAAGTATATGAAATCTACAAAGCAAAGGAAATGAAAAGTGATTGGACTTTTTTAGAAAATTCCACCGGAAAAATTTCTGGGGATTATGTATATCTTTATCCGCCGGGACTTCCTGTTTTGACACCCGGGGAAAGAATAAGCAAAAAAGTAATAGATGAAATAAGACTTTGTGAAAAAATCGGATTAAAAATAATAGGAATTAAAGAGGGAAAGATTTGTGTAGTTGCAGATAAAGAGGATAAAAGCTAATATGAATAAGATTTTTTGTATAATTGGAAAAAGTTCTTCCGGAAAAGACAGCGTGATGAATGAGCTTATTAAAGATGAAGAACTATCCGGTATAAAGAGTGTTATTACCTGTACCACCAGGCCAAAAAGAAAAAACGAAACCCAGGGGAAAGAGTATTATTTCCTTACAGAAGAAGAATATCAAAAATTAAAAAATGAAAACAAAATCATAGAAGAAAGAAATTATAATACTGTTCAGGGCTTATGGAGATATTTTCTGGCAGATACAAATCAGTTTGATTTTGAAAAAAACAGCTATATTATTGTTGAAACATTAGAAGGCTTTATGGCATTAAAAAAGGCTTTTGGTGTCGATAAAATATATGGAATATATATTTTTGTTGAAGATGATATCAGACTTTTAAGAGCAATTGAAAGGGAAAAAAAGCAGGAAAACCCTGATTATAAAGAATTATGTAGAAGATTTCTTGCTGATTGCGAGGATTTTTCAAAGGAAAAACTTAAAGAAGCGAAAATTAATGTGAAGATAGAAAATATTTCTTTACAGGATACTGTAAATGCAGTTAAAAGTGACATTTTAAAAATAATGTCTAAATAAGAAGTTTGTGTGTTATAATTAGATGATATTTATTAAAATGATGCGTAATTATCTTATGTGATATTAAATCTTTAATTATAGAGAGGGTTTTTATAATTATTGCTCAAAAAAGTTATTAAAATAATTTTGAGTTAAGGAGGGGTTCTTTGGAAATAAAAGTAAATCAGACAAATGAAATTACATCTGCACCTGAGACCTCAAAACCGGTGAACACAGGTGAGGGCTTTAAGTTTACGCTTATCGGAACCATAGAAGAGCAGGAGCTTGCTCAAAAGCTTAATTCGATGATTAATGACATTAATGAGCAGGGAAAATTTATCGCAAGGCACATGGATATTAGCGACATGCGTAAATATAGAAAGCTTATTAAGGATTTTTTAAATGAGATTGTAAGTCGGTCTCATAAGTTTTCCAGGGAAAATTTTCTTGACAGAAGAGGTCGTCACAGGGTTTATGGCATAATCAGGCTCATAGACGAAAATCTTGACGAACTGGCAAAAGAGCTTATGGCAGATGAAAAGGATCATATAGCTATTTTAGATAGAATCGGAGAGATAGAGGGCTTGCTGTTGGATATATTTACCTGAGAAAAAACAAAGCGGATTTGAATGCAGGTGGCACAAAGTGCCACTGCGTTCATGAGGAAGTAGCGAAGCGGATTCCGAATGTCCGCTTTACAATGTCCGCTTTAGACTAATATTTATATAGGATATAAGGAGCGATGCAAAGTGGCTGGGTTTAAAGATATATTTGGAAACGAAAAAATTATAGAAAGTTTAAAATATTCAATAAAAAACGGTAAGGTACATCAGGCCTATATCTTTGCCGGAGCATCCGGAATGGGAAAAAAGACCCTGGCAAAAGCATTTGCCAAGACACTTTTGTGTAAAGAAGGAAAAGAGGATGCCTGTGGAGAGTGCCGCTCCTGTCTTGAAGTGGAAAGTGACAATAATCCTGACCTTGTTTTTATCAGGCATGAAAAAACTGTCATTGGTGTGGATGATGTAAGACAGCAGCTTAATGACAGCATAAATATTAAGCCTTTTGATAATAAATATAAGGTATACATAATACCTCAGGCTGACAAACTTACAGTTCAGGCACAAAATGCAATATTAAAAACCATTGAAGAACCACCGGAATACGCAGTGGTGATTTTACTGGTGGAAAATGCTGATAATATGTTAGATACCATAAATTCAAGATGTGTTACGGTAAACCTTTGTCCTTTAAAGGATGAAATAATTAGACAATATCTTAAAGATAATTACGATTTAAGTGAAGAAGACCTTGCCATATATACTTCTTTTGCCCAGGGAAATCTTGGAAAAGCCATAAAATCTGCTGAATCTGAGGATTTTAGGGAAATTAAGACTCTGGCTATGGAGCTTGTCAAGAAGATTTCAAATTTTGAATATTATGAAGTAATAAATCTTGTGTATTATGTTGAAAAACACAAGGTTTCCATAAATGATTTCCTTGATTTATTAATGATTTGGTACAGGGATTTGTTGCTTTTTAAGGCAGTAAACGATGCCAACGGACTTATTTTAAAAAATGAGGTGGCTACCATAAGCGCTCAGGCAGGCGAATGTTCTTACAATGGTATACAGACCATTTTAGAGTCCATAGAAAAGGCAAAGCAAAGGCTTAATGCCAATGTAAATCTGGATTTGACCATAGAGCTTTTGTTTCTTACCATAAAGGAAGTATTTAGAAAAGGTTAAATAAGGGAGAAAATTAATGATAAATGTAATTGGTGTAAGATTTAGAAATGCAGGGAAGGTTTACTATTTTTCACCTGGAGAATTTGAGATACACTGCCATGACCATGTAATCGTAGAAACAGCAAGAGGTGTGGAATACGGACTTGTAGTTATTGAACCAAGAATGGTTCCGGATGAAAGAGTAATTGCACCTTTAAAACCGGTAATAAGAATTGCCACACCGGAAGACGACGAGAAAGAGATGGCAAATAAAGCCAAAGAAAAAACGGCTTACGGTATATGTCTTGAAAAAATTGCAAAGCATAAACTGGAAATGAAACTTATAGATGTGGAATATACCTTTGATAACAATAAGGTATTATTCTATTTTACTGCAGATGGAAGAATTGACTTTAGAGAACTTGTTAAGGATCTTGCCTCTGTATTTAAAACAAGAATCGAGCTTAGACAAATCGGTGTAAGGGATGAAACAAAGATTTTAGGCGGGATAGGCACCTGTGGAAGAGAGCTTTGCTGTCACAGCTATCTTTGTGAATTTTCACCGGTTTCCATAAAAATGGCAAAGGAGCAGAATCTTTCTCTTAATCCTTCTAAGATTTCCGGGGTTTGCGGAAGACTTATGTGTTGCCTTAACAATGAGGCTAAAACCTATGAATATCTTAATAAAAAACTTCCTTCAGTAGGTGATGTTGTAAAGATGCAGGATGGTATCACAGGAGAAGTTCATTCCGTTAATGTTTTAAGACAAAAAGTCAAAGTTATCATAGAATCCGGAGATACAAAAGAAATCAGGGAATATGAGGCATCCCAGTTGAAATTTGTTCCTAAAAAGCGTAAGGATAAAAATCAAAATCAAAATGATGTAGATGACAAGGAACTTAAGATGCTTGAAATGTTGGAGAAAAAGGAAGGAAAATCAAAGCTTAATGACGATTGATCTTAAAGAGAATGAGAGAATAGATGATCTTGAAAGAAACGGATACAAGATTATTCAGAATTCCCAGAAATTTTGTTTTGGTATGGATGCAGTTTTGCTTTCAGGTTTTGCAAAGGTAAAAAAAGGTGAGAAAGTGCTGGATCTTGGTACCGGAACAGGTATTATTCCTATTCTTTTAGAGGCGAAAAGCCAGGGAGAACATTTTACCGGCTTAGAACTTATGGAAGAAAGTGCAGATATGGCAAGACGAAGCGTTTTGCTTAACAATCTACAGGAAAAAGTAGACATTGTCACAGGAGATATTAAGGATGCTTCAAAAATCTTTGGAGCATCTTCTTTTGATGTAGTTACCTCAAATCCCCCTTACATGACAAAGGGACACGGACTTACAAATCCAAAGGATGCAAAGGCCATAGCAAGACATGAGATATATTGCGATTTGGAGGATGTTGTAAGAGAAGCTGCTAAGCTTTTAAAACCCGGTGGCAAATTTTTCATGGTTCACAGACCTTTTAGACTGGCAGAAATTATCACTTTAATGGTTCAGTATAAAGTAGAACCAAAAAGAATGAAGTTAGTTTATCCTTATATTGATAAAGAACCTAATATGGTACTAATAGAGGGAGCCAGAGGCGGAAAAAGCCGTATGACAGTGGAAAAACCCCTTATAGTCTACAAAAAGCCGGGGGTATACACAGATGAAATCTACGACATATACGGATATTAAGGAAAGGATTGGCATTTATGCAAGGAAAGTTATATTTATGTGCAACTCCCATTGGAAATTTACAGGATATGACCTTAAGAGCCATAGATACTTTAAGACAGGTGGATCTTATCGCTGCGGAGGATACCAGAAACAGCATTAAAATATTAAATCATTTTGAAATAAAAACCCCTATGACCAGCTATCACGAATACAATAAAATAGATAAGGCGTATTTTCTGGTGAAAGAAATGAAAGAGGGGAAAAATATAGCTCTAATTACAGATGCAGGTATGCCTGCCATTTCAGACCCGGGAGAAGACCTTGTAAGAATATGCCATGAAGAAGGGGTAGAAGTTACGGTGGTTCCGGGAGCAAGTGCAGTAGTCAGCGCCCTGGCTCTTTCCGGACTTCCTTCCAGAAGATTTTGTTTTGAAGGTTTTTTGCCCCATGATAAAAAAGAGCGAGAGGCCATATTAAAGGAGCTGGAAAATGAAAGCAGAAGCATTATTTTATACGAAGCGCCCCATCATTTAATTGACACCTTAAAACTTTTGAAAAACACACTGGGAGAAGGCAGGGAAATGGCTGTTTGTCGTGAAATAACAAAAAAATATGAAACGGTTTTAAGGGGAAGTATTTCAAATATTGAAGAACATTTTAAAATAAACCCTCCAAAAGGAGAGTTTGTATTGATAATTCAGGGTAAAAGCCGCAAGGAACTGGCTAAGGAAAGCCAGGAACAATGGCAGCAGTTATCCCTTAAAGAACATATGCAGATTTATCTTAATAAAAACCTCAGTAAAAAAGAGGCCATGAAAATGGTGGCCAAAGACAGAGGTATATCAAAAAGAGATGTTTACCAGGCCCTGCTATAAAGCGGGGCATCAATTTCATTTATTTCCTGAGATTTTATAATGTATCTGATAAGGTCAAAAATCTCAGGTTTCATTTTGTCTATGCTAACAGGTTCGCTGTATAAAATCGGACTGTAACAGGTAGAACTTACCAGTTCAATTATCATAAAAATCATAAGTTCCGGATTTTTAAATTTCTTGCCGGACTGTTTAAGCATATCTTCGTAAACTGTATAGAAATTTAAGTCCTCTTCATCATTAGGAGAAGAAAGAACAGCCTTAAAAATCCCCCAGCTTAAGTTTTTTGAAATGAAATTTAATAAAGCTTTGTTATTGGTAAATTCGTCTATAATAAAATCTGAAATAAAAATAATCTTATCTTCAAAGGATACGATACCCTTTTTTAACATATTATGTGATGCTTTAAGAAAGAGCTGTGTGGCCTTATGGGAAATTAATTTGTTTCTAATGTCATATTTATCAGAAAAATACAAATAGAAAGTTCCCTTGGCAACACCGGCGTTTGTCACAATCTCTGAGATAGAAGTTTTATTTATTCCCTTGGTGGTAAATAAATCAAAAGCTGTATTTAAGAGCGATTCTTTTTTAATTTTTTTGTTGATTTCTAATTTTCCCATTATATATACCTCTAAATAAATCAATTACCAGCTGTCTTAATTATATTAAGGCTTAAAAACTTTTGTCAAGAAAAATATTGACCGATAGTCATTTTCGTGTTATAACTATTAACACAAGAAAAAATGACTTATGGTCATTATTGAAAAAATATATCAATTAATATTAGTAAAAAAGAGGTGTTACAATTGAAAAACGGTTTGGGAAAATTTGTAGTAAAACACAGAATCCTTATTCTGGTAATTGCAGCTTTGCTGTTAATTCCCGCAGCGTTTGGTTACATTCATACCAGGGTTAATTATGATATTCTTTCATATTTACCTAAGGATATTGAGACCATGAAGGGTCAGGACATCATGGTAGAAGAATTTGGAAAAGGTGCCTTTTCAATGTGTGTTGTTGAAGGTATGAATACCAAAGATGTAGAAGAATTAAAGGGAGAAATCGAAAAAGTCGATCATGTTGCCAAAGTTATCTGGTATACAAATTTCGTAGATGCTTCCGTACCAAAGGAACTTCTTCCAGATGAACTTTATGAGGCATTCAACAATGGGGACTGTACATTAATGGCCATAATGTATGATGATACAACATCAGCAGACGGAACCATGGATGCTCTTACTCAGATAAGAAAAATCGCTGATAAAAAATGTTTTATAAGCGGTATGACAGGAATAGTACTTGATACCAAAAACCTTTGCGAAAAGGAAATGATAATGTATGTAGTGATTGCAGTTATCTGCTCACTTATTGTTCTTTCCCTTATGCTGGATTCCTTTTTAATACCGTTTATTTTAATGATAAGCATAGGCCTTGGAATTATCTACAACATGGGAAGTAATATATTCCTTGGAGAAATTTCCTATATTACAAAGGCTTTGGCCGCAGTATTACAGCTTGGTGTTACTACTGACTACACCATATTTTTGTGGCATAGCTACAAAGAAGAACAGGAAAAATGCAATGATAAATTAGAGGCAATGGAAATAGCCATTGGAAATACATTTTCATCAGTAATATCAAGTTCCATCACCACGGTGGCAGGATTTGTAGCTCTTTGCTTTATGAGTTTTACCTTAGGTGTTGACCTTGGTATCGTAATGGCTAAGGGAGTTGTATTGGGAGTAATCAGTTGTGTAACTATTCTTCCGGCTCTTATCATTACTTTTGATAAACAAATCGAAAAAACCATGCATAAGCCTCTTGTTCCGGATTTGGGATTTTTGGCAAAGCCTATTTTAAAATATAAGCCGTTATTTATAGCAATATTTTTAATACTTTTAGTTCCGGCATTCTGGGGACAAAAAAATGCAAAGGTTTATTATAACTTAGACCAGACACTTCCTGAAACTTTAGATTGTCGTATTGCCAATAAAAAACTTCAGGATACCTTTAATATGACTGAGACCAGTATGATTCTTGTAGATGCGGATTTAAACGCCGGGGACATGAATAACATGGTTAAGGAGATAAAAAATCTTGATGGAATAAAAAATGTAATCGGTCTTAATTTATTAACGGGAAACGGAGTACCTGAGGCACTTATACCGGAGGATATAATATCCGAGCTTAAGACAAAAGATTATCAGATAATGCTTGTAAGTTCACAGTATGAACTTGCTACTGATGAGATAAATAAGCAATGTGACGATATTTCAGCCATTATAAAAAGCTATGATAAAAACGCAATGTTAGTTGGTGAAGCACCTTGTACAAAGGATCTTGTAGAAATAACTGATAAGGACTTTGCTTCAGTAAATGTTGCTTCAATAGGTGCAATTTTTGTAATAATTGCATTAGTATTTAAGTCAATTTCATTACCGGTGCTTTTGGTATCAGTTATTGAATTTGCCATTTTCGTAAATATGGGAATTCCATACTACACCGGACTGACCCTTCCTTTCGTAGCTTCAATAGTTATCGGAACCATACAGTTAGGTGCAACAGTTGACTATGCTATATTGCTTACCACAAGATACAAGCGTGAGCGTTACGAAGGAAAGGATAAAAAAGAGGCTGTTTACATAGCTGTTTCAACTTCAATCCAATCAGTAATAACAAGCGGACTTAGCTTTTTTGCTGCAACCTTTGGAGTTGGTTTTTATTCAAGTATTTCAATGATTGGAGTTCTTTGCTCACTTATGGCAAGAGGTGCTCTTATCAGTACAACAACAGTATTACTTGTACTTCCGGCAGTACTTACTATATTTGACAAGGTAATTTGTAAAACAACAATCGGTTTTTTGCCTAAAAATGCGAAATAAATATATGTTATGAATGGAGGACAAAGAAATGAACGGAAACAGAAAAATAGTTAGACCCCTTGCTTTAGCATTAGCCTTATCCATGGCAACCGGCTCTGTGGCTTATTGCAATTTAACAGCAGGTAATCATACATTAGTAGTAAAAGCAGAATCTAATAATTCATCAATTTCAAAAACTACAGAAGAATTAAAGGATGCTTTAGTTAAAAATTTAAATGATTCATCTTCAAATCTTGCAGGAAAATCAGAAACCGTATATGGATTTTTAGATGCCAACGGAAACACAAAGAGCATTACAGTAACGGATATTCTGCATAATAAAGATGGAAAAGATATTATTACAGATGCCACAGACCTTAAGGATATTTTAAATATTAAAGGTGATGAAAAATATAAAGAAGGTACAAACAATGTAATAACCTGGGAAGCAGACGGAAATGATATAACCTATCAGGGAACTTCTACAAAGGATCTTCCTATTGAAGAAAAAATTACCTATCTCTTAGATGGAAAAGAAATATCTGCTGATGACCTTGCAGGAAAAAGCGGAAAAGTAACCATTAGATTTAATTACAAAAACAATTCAAAACAAGTTGTAAAAGAAAACGGAAAAGAATATACAGTTTACACACCTTTTGCAGTAGTAAGCGGCTTTGCTTTGGGAGATAATTTCTCAAATATCGAAGTTAAAAACGGTCGTATTGAAAATGTTGGAGAAAACTCCGTAGTATTTGGAATTACCCTTCCGGGATTTAAGGATTCTCTTAAAGAGGGAAATAAGGAAATTGCTGATGACCTTGAAATTCCTGAATATTTTGAAGTAACAGCTGATGTTAAGGATTTTAGCCTTGATATGACTCTTACAGTAGTAACCACATCAGTCTTTGATGGAATAAATCTTGATAACATAAGTTCATTTTCAGGCTTACAGGATGCTGTAAACAAACTTACAGATGCAACAAACAAACTTGTAGAGGGTACTACACAGTTAAAAGATGGAAGCATCACTCTTAAAAACGGTGTTAAGGCATATACTGACGGGGTATCACAGGTAGCAAATGGAACAAATACCCTTAAAAACTCTCTTCCAACTCTTTCAAACGGAGTATCCGCTTTGGCAAATGGTTCTAAAACCATAGCAGGAAAATTCACAGATGAAAGTGGAATTTTATCCGGAAGTGCAGCTTTGGCAAACGGAGTAAATAAGCTTGATACAGAACTTAATAAGGGGCTTACAGACTCTGATAAAGAAAAAGCAAAATCAGCAATAGATACAAAATTTGGAAGTACATCTGATTCAAACAGCTATTACAATCAGATAAAAAATCAGGCTTCCTCACAGATTAAATCAGGTATTAAAAATAAAAAGGTATATAGCCAGTTAAGTTCAGGAATAGGTCAGGTAGTAGATGGAGCAATTGATGCTACAGCTTCAGCAGCAGCTACAAATGCAGCAGATGCAGCAGCTAAAAATGCATCCTCAAATACAATTACACAAATAGAAAATAATATTTATCCAAGTATTGCAAAAACCGCTTTGCAGGCAGGTATCGAAAACGGCTTAGACAGTGGTCTTGAAAACGGTATAAACAACGGATTTAAATCAGGAGTAGCAGCAGGATTTACACAGGGTGCCAAAGCTGCTATAGACCAGACAGAATCAGTAGTTACAAGCTCTGTTTCTACAGAGGCAGACACGGTAAAAAGTGTTATTGAGCAGCAAAAAGCAGCACTGGGCCTTACTGATGAGCAGGTAAATGCTTTATACCAGGCCATTGATTCTACAAAAACAAGTGTAGCACAAGGAGTAGCAAATCAGGCATCTTCAAATTTGACTTCATCATTATTGGCAGATGAAGCCGTTAATGGTGCTACAACAAAGATAGTAAGCGGTGCAAAAGATACATTAAATGCCAGCATTGCACAGGCAAAAGAAACAGCAAAATCCCAGATAAGTGATGAAACCCTTACAGCCGGTTCAACAAAAGTAGTAGAAGGTGTAAAAGCATCTGAAACATATAAAGCCGGAATAAGTAAAATAGAAAGTGGTGTTAATCAGGCAGTATCTTCAGCAGTTTCCGAAAAAGTTACATCAGCAGTTACAAGTGCTGTTAAAGGTAATGAAAAAATCACAAACGGTAAAGATACAGCTGCTAAAAAGATTGCTGACAGCTTAGGAGACAAGGTTGCAGATTCAGCAGGTTCTGCTATGGCAGATTCTGTAAAAACAGCGGCATTAAGCGGAGCAGAATCAGGAATTGAAAGCACAAAAACTACTCTTGCTTCAACTATTGAAAATGCAGGATTAGTAAATGGAACAACTGCTTTAAATAATGGACTTACAAAACTTTACAATGAAGGAATCAATCCGTTAAATACAGGATTAAATACCTTAAATTCAAGCGTTCCGACTCTTAGCGAGGGAGTTACAAAACTTTCAGATGGGGCAGCTACTCTTAATTCTAAAAGCCAGGAATTAAATGAGGGAGTTACAAAACTTTCAGATGGGGCAGCTGAACTTTCAGAGGGAATGATTAAATTTAACAACGAAGGAGTTAAAAAGATTACCGATAGTTTTGACGGTGATTTTAATGATGTATTTGATAATGTTAAAGCCATCATTAAGGCAGGTCAGAATTATCAAAGCTTCACTCAGATTAATGCTGATACCAAAGGCTCAGTTAAATTTATTTTAAAAACAGATGCCATAAAAGCAAAAAATAACGAAGAGTAAAAAAAATCAATTGTAAATACACCCATAAAAAATCCGCAGTAATTTGTTTTTAATTACTGCGGATTAATTTTTGTGAATTTTTAGAAAGAAGCCTTATGGGATGTAATTGATGCTTCCCCAAAAGAAACATTTTCACCCTTGTCTGTAAAACTTATTTCTACGCTATGAATTAAATTGCCGTCTTTAGGCATAAAAAGCATAGCCTGCTTTGCCATATTGTATAAATCCTGATTATACTCCGAAAGCAACCTTTCCTCCTGGGAGGATACCTCGTCCCCATCCATGATTTTTGTCGCCAAATCAAGCATACGGTGGTTGTAATCGCCGTTACTTCCTAAAGTTTCTGCCTGTTTTTTCAACGCCCTTATATTATGACACAAAGCAGCACCGATGGTTTCTTGTTCCATCTGGTTTTTAGCATAATCCGCTGCATTTTGTAATTTGTCCTTTACCTCATCGGAAAGTTGAATCTGTTTTCCGTTTGCATCAATATAACCTTTGTTAATCGCACTGTAGACATAGGCGGTATTTTTGAAACGAATGTTATATTGCTGGTCATTTTTTGTAATGAGTATTCCCTTACATGTATATCTTATTCCCTCGGATACCTTGGAAAAATCATCGTTTTCCGAAGGAAGATTATTAGGAGAAACTGTTTTTTTGGCTTGCTTATCAGTCGATTTAAATAAATTTTGTAAACTATTTGTAAATCCCGAAATTTTCATTAAAAAAATCTCCTTAATATATTGAATATAAACACGTACGATTCCATTATCGGCAGATACCTTTTAAAAATTAAGACTAGTGTGATGTAAAAGTATATTAAATTTAAATTATATGGATGAAAAAATAGATTTTATTATAGATAAATAACCAAAGTTTAGTTAATTGATAATAATAAAGTAAAGCGGACATTCTTAAATCCGCTTCGCTACTTCCTCATGAACGCAGTGGCACAAAGTGCCACTGCGTTCAAATAGCTAAAATCCCTAATTTTGCAGGACAAAAAAGCGGATTAAAAGCATCCGCTTATAAAAAAGAAATAAATTTTAAATCAGACCGATTTTTTCGGCCATTTCTCTAATAGACTTACTGGATACCAACTTTCCGTGATAATCAATAAGATCTTCCGTGCGTCCTGTAAAAATATCTCCTGGAGCAAATTTTTGAAGAACAATCTTATCACCGTCAACATAGATGGAAACAGAGTCTTTTTCGTTAAGACTTAACTTGCTTCTTAATTCCTTGGGTATTGTAACCCTGCCAAGTTCATCCAGCTTTCTGACAATTCCGATATCTTTCATATTTTTTTCCTGCCTGTGAATAGTTTTTTTAATTATAGCATTATGCACAATAAAAAACAATGTAAACAAATGGGGAAAATAGTAGTTTTGGTAGAAAAGTTTCTTACAAAGTGATGAATATTTAGGTAAAATGCCCTTTTATAATAAAAAAAGTTGCAAATTATACTCTTTTTATAAGTATAAAAAATAAAAAAAGCATTTATTTTTAATCCATATTTTTTAAAATATAACTGAAAAAAGTTACTTAAAACGATAGATAAAATGTTTACTTTTTGTTGACTTACAAAGAAAAAGGGACTACTATTAGTATAGGTAATTAGGATAGGTTCATTGTACAGAAAGGAGAAAAAGTGAAAAAACTAAGGAATGATGTTAAAAGGATAGTGGCAATGGTGCTCTGTCTTATTATGTTGGCAGAATATTTTCCAATAATGGAGGGTAGCATTGTTCACGCAGAAGCATGGGACGGTAAAACAATTGTCTCAAGTATGACAAATCTTAAATTTTATAATGATGAGGTACCGGGAGAACGCTTTTATATCAATGCGGCCATCAGGTACATGTTTGAAAAAAATCCTGAAGCCGGAACGGGAAGTATCGATGGTGAATGGAGAACCATGGATATTTTAAGGGCTTTATACACCGCAGATGATTTTATTAATTATATTCCGGAAAAGTATTTTGAGGATTATAAAGAAGCTGTTAAAGAATTTGTTACCTCTAAAGACGGTTTTCTGGATAAAAACAAGTCTACCGAATACTCAAGACTTATAGTTGCTTTGGCATCCCTGGGACAGGATTTTACGGATGTATATGGCTATGATTTTATAGATATGTTATCCCAATCATTTACATATTCCTGTAGACAGGGTATAAACGGACCGATTTGGGAGCTTATTGCGCTTTATGCCAGTGGAAACGAATTAAAAGAGCCATCAGTTTCAGTTGATAAGTCGAAATTTTCGGCAAGTAAGCCGGATTATTCAAATAATGAAGGTCGTATGTTGGGATATATTCTTGCAAGAACCAAGAACAAAGGCGGTTGGTCCTTAGCAACGGGAAATGAGACAGAACCGGATGTTGATATTACGGCAATGTGTATTACAGCTTTGGCACCTTATTATAAAGATAAAAATAAATTTGAAGCAATTAAGAAAAAATATGGAGTTTATTGGGAAACATCAAAGACAGGAAGAACGGATTATACTTATGAAAATCTTTGCTATGAAGTTGAAAGAGGTATATTATCTCTTAAAAATAAGGAAAGAGCCACAGGAAGCTTTTCAGCTTTTGGCTCATCCAATGGAAATTCAGAATCAACTGCATGGACTATAGTCGCTCTAACAGCTCTTGGACTTAATCCTAAAGCAAAAGAAATAAAACTTACAAGACTTAATAAAACCATTTCCTTTGTGACAAATGGTGCTGAAGAGGACGGAGTCTTTACCAATAACCCTGTAGATGCACTTATTTCTTTCTGGGCTTACGGAAGCGGTTCTTCAGAAGCAGTAGGAGGATTTAAGCATGTTTGCTCTGGTGATGACGGAGGAAGTGGCTCCGGATATACAGCAAATACCATGGCTACAGAGCAGTCAACCTATGCTCTTATTGCTTATGACAGACTTATTAATAAAGAAAATTCTTTGTTTGATATGTCCGATATGACCTCGGGAAGTGTTAAAGATTATGTTACACAGGATTATTCCATCACCTTTGATGCCAATGGAGTAATGGATGCCACAAAGGCAGCGGGACTTGGAAACAGTTATGCGGCTTTTGCGGAGGTTACTATTCCAAAGGGGGATTGTATTGTTGATAAAAGTGTCTTTGCAGGTTGGAATACCAAAGCGGACGGTAGTGGAAAAACCTACTATCCGGGGGATGTATTATCAATGCCTGAAAAGGATATCACTCTTTATGCAATCAAGGCAGATACTACAGAGTACAAGATAACATTTGTTACTGATGGAGGAGAATTTGCAAAAGACCTTGAGCTTCCTACAGTATACACACCTGCTTCAGATGAGATAATTCTTCCTACGGCAGATGTTATTTCAAAAGCAGGATGCAGCTTTGGCGGATGGTATCTTGAAGGAGACACCAGAAAGAATATTGTAACAAGCATACCGTCAGGCAGCTACGGTGACAGAACCTATGTTGCAAAGTGGAATATTGACTGGACTGAACTTAACCAGTTCTATTTGCTCATAAACCCTAAGAAAGTTGCAGCTCAGACAACAGATGAGGAAATGTTGGTTTACAGAGAGGATATAGAACAGGCAAGAGTGATTTATGACAGCCTGGCTGATATTCAAAAAGAACAGATTGTAAAAATTATCAAAAACAAATTTATAAATCTTGAGAAGAAATTAAAAGAAGTTTTGAAAAATGCTACACCTGTTAAGATTGTAACAGCCCTGATAAACAATATTGGAGATGTTACCTTAAGCAGACAAAAAGCTATAGAAAAAGCAAGGACGGCATATGATGCTCTTAGTGAAGCAGAACAAAAAGAAGTTGAAAATTATTCAACTCTGGTTTTGGCAGAGGAAAAATATAATACTCTTAAAGTAAACCAGGAAGCTGTTGATGAAGTTAAAAATCTGATTGATGGAATCAGAAAAATTGAAAATACACCGGAGTATCAAGAAAAGATAAAAGCAGCCAGAGAAGCTTACACAAACTTAACTCAGGAGCAGCAGGCATTACTTGATGATGATTACTTAAAGATTCTTACTGATGCAGAAGAAAAAATGGTAAAACTTATTGAAAGTGATGCAAGGGTAAGTGAAACTGTAGAGGCTATAAAGAATATTCCGGCAGTTTCAGCAATTACAGTAACAGAAGAAAATGTTGAAAAAATAAACAAGGCCATAAGTCTTTACTATGTATTAAGCGATGATGAAAAAGCAAAAGCTGATGCTCAAATCGGAAAAGAGACTACAGCTGCTAAAAAGAAGATAGATAATGCTCTGGCAAAACTTAATGACCTGGCAAAAAAAGATATGCCTGCAGAAGATTATGATAAAGTTTCAGAGTTTGAAATGGCTATTGTAGGAATCGGAGAAATAACTCTTGAGTCAGAAGAAAAACTTAATGAGCTGGAAAAAACCTATAATGGCTTTACTCTTTTACAAAAGGCTTCTCTTTCAAATTACTACTATTTAGTAATGAAAAAAGCAGAACTTGCCACATTAAAAACTGATATTGAGGTAGCTGCTAATGTAACAAATCTTATTTCTCAAATAGGAGAAGTAACAGTTTCTGATGAAGTTCATGAGAGAATAACCACAGCCAGAAAGGCTTATAACCGTCTGAATGCAAATCAAAGAAAAATGGTTACAAACCTTTCAGTATTGGCATTGGCAGAGACGAATTATGCTAATTTGAAATTCAACAGCGACAAGGCTGATGATGTAAGGGTATTTATAGAGGCAATAAGAGAAGTTGACCTTGACAGCTACGATGCCATTACCCTGGCAGAAAGTAAGTATGAAGCTTTAACTGATGAACAAAAAGCCTTTATTACAGATGAAGAAAGACAGATTATTATTGATGCAAGAAAGACCTATGAAGCTCTTTATGCACTGGTAATAAAAGAGGTTAAGTTATCACAATCTGTTATGGAATTAAGCGTAGGAGGAAGTAAGAAGCTTGTACTTTCAACTGAACCTGAAGAAACCTCCAGTGAATACACCATCAGCTGGAAATCTACAAACAGTGCTGCAGTTACAGTTGAGGCGGGAGAAAACAATGAAGCTATTGTAACAGCTAAAGCCCTAGGAGGTTCAGTAATTGTAGCCAGCGTAGAATTTATGGTTGGAAGCCAGAAAAGATGTATGGAGGTTGAGTGTTCTGTAAATGTAACTTCACATATGACAGGCATCAGCATAAGCAAGACCTCCCTTACCATGGTTCCGGGAACATTAGACCAGTTACAGATAGGATATCTTCCGGAGGATACAACTGATGATAAAACAGTTACCTGGACTTCATCAAATAAAAAGGTAGTTGTGGTTCAAAACGGTCTTGTAAAAGCTCTTAAGGCAGGAAGTGCAACTATTACCGCAAAGGTAGGCAAATTTAAAAAGACCTGTAAGGTTACGGTTAAGCCATATTCAATAACCTATTATATGGGAGGAGGAAAGAACAATTCCAAAAATCCGGATAGTTATGACTCTAACACTACCGTAAAACTTAAGAGTCCTAGTCTGGCAAATTATACTTTTGCAGGATGGTATACGGATTCTAAATTAAAACATAAAATTACAGTTATTAAAAAGGGTAGCAAAAAGAATTATGTTCTTTATGCAAAATGGATTAAGGTTAAAAAACCATCCAAACCTGTTATAAAAGAGGCGAAAAAAGCCAAAAAACAGGTAATAGCTGTCAATTTAAAAAATAAAGTAACAAATGCAAAGGCTTATGAGATAGAAGTATCGGCTAATAAGAACTTTAAAAAGATTATTAAAAAAATAGACACAAAGACCATAAAAACAAAAATTTCAAAGATTAAAGAAAAACAGGTATATGTAAGGGTTAGAGCCTATACAAAAGATTCTACCGGTAAAAAAATCTACTCAGCTTACAGCCTTGTAAAGAAAATAAAACTAAAATAAAAACAAAAGCTCTTTTGGCAGGGAGGCTTCTTTGCCAAAAGAGCCCTTAAACACAAAGAATATACATTTGGGGATGATATTAATGTATTGGAAGAATTTAATAAAAAAACATAAAAAGCTTTGGTCTGCCTTATTGTCTTTTGTGGCGTGTGTCTTGTGCGTGACGATTCTTGCCGGAGCAGTATTAAACTCCAGTATTGCTGTGCCTGATAATCCAATAGCAAGTATCGATGATTCTCATCTAGTCAAGCTTTCAGGAAAGACAGAGGTCATGACGGAAAATAATGAAGATTCCGTAAATTCTGACGACGAAAAGGAAGATGACAAGAAGGATGACCAGGATAAAGGGGCAGACGACAGCAAAGATAGTGAACAAACCACAGCAGCAGGAAATGGAAAAAGCAACAATAAGACTGCAGGGGAAGGAAAAGATGATAACGAATATTTTACGACAAGTATAGAAGATAAAACTATTGTTTATGAGGATGAATATGAGTTTACGGTTACACAGTTAAGGGAAGATGTGAAACTAAACAGTGTAATGGTAGTCTTAAATGGTGGAAAGAAAAGCGCATTTACGGGAAAAGTTACCTTGAAAAAAGGTGAAAATACCATACAGGTGATATGTAACTATACCGGAAGTGACCCAAAACCCTTTAATGTAAAAAGTAAGGTTTATACAGTAAACTATGAAAAACCGGAACATTATTTTAAAACGGATATAAACGATGGAGGCAATATATATAATCCTAAATTTGACTTCACAATAACACAGTTATATCCAAAAGTATTTAAGCTTAAAAAAATTACTGTAACCACTAATGATGGCGAAGGCAAAAAGTGGGAAGCTAAAGATAGGTCTAGTGGAAGTGTTGATTTAAAAAAAGGGGATAATACTATAAAGGTAGTCTGCGAATATGAAGATAAGCACGGGAAAACCTTTGAAGATTCTCAAGAGTATCATCAAGAATATGATGATACTAATAGTGGTGGTGATGACCCTGAAAATAATGGTATAAAAATATGGGGATTAGATAGTGGAGATTCTTATAAAAAGGATTTTGAATTTACAATACATGCCACAAAAGATAAAAAACCCATTAAAGCAAAAGCTTATGTAGTGGAAGGTAAATCAAAAAAGTTATTAGAAGGAAGCGGAAATAAGGTTGATGGGTATACTTATAAGATAAAGTTGGGCAATGCTAACGATACTACGAATATACTATTAATAGCCGGAGGGGAAACTAAAAACTGTGAGATAACATATAAACTACGACAAATCAACTGGAACACTGAAAATACAGAAGATAAAACTGTAACCGAATCAACGTATTCTTTTAAAGCAAGTGCTAACTGGAATGATCAAGCAGTGTCTTCCTTTACAGTGACTTTAAAAAAAGCAGATGGAAGCACTGTTGAGCTGGATAAAAATCAAAAAACCAGTAGCTATGTAGCTGAACTTGCTATGGGAGAGAATACAATAACCTGCACAGCTACTTTGGAAAAAAACGATGACTATGATTCAGTTACGGAAACTAAGGAGTTTAAAATTACTCGTGTGGAAGGCAATAACGATGTGCCAGAAGAAGGGGCGCCGACACTTAACTGTAACTTAAGTGATAGGCCAGTAGAAAATGGTGCAATTCAGGCCCAGCAGGAGAATCTGTCATTTATCGTTACTGCTAAGGATAGTAAGGAAGAATGGATAACAAATGCTGTTACCATACAGTCATCCTGCAATTATCAAAGAAAGTGGTTAAATGTAGATCAGGCGAGTTATGATTTGTACCTAAATGAAGGATATAATACAGTTACTATAACAGTAACGGATTCTTTAAATAGGTCAAGTTCTCTTTCATATAGCATAAACTACACCCCTTCAGATGCGGAAAAACCTCTTGGAAAAGCCACCATAAAAGCTGAGGCTACAACTATAGGCTTGGGATTAATTTTTTCCGAGAATGTAGAATATTATAAAGAGGATACGGTAGCTTCCAAGGTACATGAATTATTGCAGGAAAACGGCTATTCACCGATTGCCAATAATGCCGGTGGAGCGAATTATTATTTAAAGGGAATAAGCGGTACAAACGGGGCACCTCTTGGAACTCCGAATATTCCTAAAGATTTGGAAGCGAAAATGCTTGAATTAAATGAGTCGGACCCATCTATTTATCATCCGGATCCAAGTCCTGTATATTCACTTTCTGAATTTGATTTTTCTTCTGGTTCAGGATGGATGTATGAGATAAGTTATGATGGTGGAAAATCCTACTTTTACCCAAATTATTCCATGGGTGCGGCAGAACTTCAAAACGGATGCATAGTAAGGTTGAGATTTACCTTGTATTACGGATGTGATATTGGAGGAGCAGCAAGCCCTGCTAACGGAGGCAATCAAAAAGGCGGACTGACAAACTGGGAAAAGGAATGGTAAAAGCAGATGCAAATAATAAATAAAAAAATGAAGAGATTTATGGCACTTGTTTTATTTCTTGCAGTACTTTCTTCAAATATTTCTTCCTTAAGTGTTTATGGGGCAGAAAATGAGAAAAATCACAAGGAATATAGCAGTGAAGATGTTTTATCCGCTGCTAAAAAAGCTTTGGAGTACGAAAAAACAAGTATTGGTGATAAAAATAAATTAATTGATGATGATATTGTTATGTCTGTGACAGATTCCTTAACTGACTGGCTGTGTTTTGGAGCAGGAAGGTTTGGATATGAAACAGATAATTATGAAAAATACATTGATACCTTAAAGACCTATGTAAGTGGAAAATATAAAAAAGATGGAACTTTATCCGATAGCGAGGCTACTGCCTGGCATACAATTTCCCTTACAGCCTTGTCTTTAGGGTCAGATCCTACATCCTTTGGAGTAGATGAAAAGGGTGATGCTATTAATTTAATAGCTGACGGAGTATATAACAGGTCTAAGACAGTTTCCCTGGGAAACCAGGGAACCAATGCCTATAGCTGGGGACTTATTACTTTAGATTCCATGTGCTTTAAAGTGCCTGAGGATGCTTCCGATACCAGAGAAAGTATTATAACAAGTATCCTTTCAAGACAGGTTTTAAGTGATGGAGGCTTTGGGCTTTCTTCCATCAATGATTCATCAGATATTGATATTACTGCCATGGTTTGTCAGGCATTGGCACCTTATTATAATAGCGAAGAAGAATACAGCTATAAAAATTATAACGATCAAAAAGAATATAAAAAAAGCGTACGACAGGTTGTAGATGAGGCTTTGGAGTTTCTTTCAAAAAAACAGTTTGAAGACGGAGGATACGGATATGGTGACAGTGAGTCCTCAGAAAGTGCCGCTCAGGTTATAGTGGCTCTCACAAGCCTTGGTATTGATTTAAACAGTGATGAAAGATTCATTAAAAATGAATGTACGGTTTTAGATGCATTAATGAAATACCAACAAAAAGACGGTGGATTTGCCCATGCAAACAAGGAAGAAGACCAGTCTGGAAGTGGGGGAGAATCCAACTATCTTGCTACGGGACAGGCGGTTTATGCCTTAAACAGCTATTATCGTTTTTGTAATGGTTACAGAAGACTTTACGATTTCAGACAGGAAGAAAGCGAAGATTTAAAGGAAAAGATAAAAGAAGAAATAAGTCTTATAGATGGATTAGAGGATGATTCCTCAAAAGAAGATATTAAAAATGCTTTTGATAAGTATAAGGAAATAGAAGAATCAGAGCGTTCCTATGTGAATAATTATAAAAAGTTGGCAGATTTAATGGAAAAAAATGGAGTGAAAAATGACTCTGAATATTTATCCAAAGCTTATGAAATAAACCATAAGGCAGAGGGATATATTCCTGATTCTTATATTAAAGGCACGAATACACAATTTATAATAATTATTCTTGGAATTTTAATACTTCTTGCTATAGCAGCTTTCGTGGCAGTAAGAATAAGAAGTAAAAGAATTAGCGATTTAAACGCAGTGTAAGCAATCCCCAGCTTCAAAAGCGTAAGCTTTAAGCGGGGGTATAAGCTTACTAGTGTCAGAAGGGGTTAAAGCCCCTTCTGACAGGTGGCACAAAGTGCCACTGCGTTCATGAGGAAGTAGCGAAGCGGATTTAAGAATGTCCGCTTTACTAAAGAAGCTTAAAAAACAGGGTGATTTAAGATTTATTACATTGGTTTTACTAAGAAAGGATAGAAAGAAAAATGCAAAAGACGGATGAACTTATTAATGAGATAAAAAAAGTAGTCATTGGTAAAGAGCAGGTTATAAAAAAAGTTATTATGGCAATGCTTGCCGGAGGACATGTGTTATTAGAGGATATACCGGGAGTGGGAAAGACAACTATGGCTCTTTCTATAAGCCGTTGTCTAGGATTGGATTATAAGAGAATTCAGTTTACACCGGATGTAATACCTTCTGATGTGGTTGGTTTTACGGTATTAGATAGAAAAAGTGGTGAGTTTGTTTATAAACCGGGAGTTGTAATGACTAACTTGTTGTTGGCAGACGAGATTAACCGTACCTCTTCAAAAACTCAGGCGGCTCTTTTGGAGGTAATGGAGGAAGGCCATGTAACTGTAGACGGTCATACTTATGAAGTACCAAAACCATTTACAGTTATTTCCACCCAAAACCCATTTGGTTCTGCCGGAACACAAATGCTTCCACAGTCCCAGATGGACAGATTTATGGTAAGACTGGAAATGGGATATCCGGATTTTGAAAGCCAGATAAGCATTTTAAGGGACAGACAGACTGAAAAACCTCTGGAACTGGTAAAACAGGTTGTTGATAAAAATGAGCTGGAGGTAATGCAAAATGAAGTAAGATTCGTTACCGTAAAGGACGGAATCCTGGAATATATCACAAAATTAGTAGAAAACACCAGGGTGAATGAATATGTAAAACTGGGAGTAAGCCCAAGAGGTGCCTATGCTTTAAATAATATGGCAAAAGCCTGTGCTTATGTGGAAGGAAGAGATTATGTGACACCAGAGGATGTAATGGAGGTATTTCCTTATGTTACCAGTCACAGAGTTATTCTTCATCCAAAGGCCAAGGTGGCGGAATTAAGTGCAATTGAAATTATGAGTGATATTGTTAAAAATACAGAAGTTCCGGCAATTGTGTAAAAGGTGAAGCTATGTTAAAAAACAGGATAAGTTACGGTATCTATCTTGTGGTACTGATATTGATATATATATTTTCAGACTATTCATTGGCATTTTATCTTTTGTTGGTGTCGGTGTTAGTTGGAATTTTGGGTATAGTACAAGCATATCTTGTAAGAAAAAGCCTTAGCGCAGCCTTTGAATTTAAAGGAAATGTAAAGAAAAATACAAAAAGCAAGGGAAAAATTACTTTTAAAAATTCTTCCATACTTCCTGTATGCAAGGCTTGGATTAAGTTAGATTTTAAGAATGCCCTTACTTCTCAAAAAAGCAGCAAGGTTTTAATGGTCAGTATTAATTCTAAATCAAATACAGAAGTGGTACTGGATTTTAGCAGTATTTATTGCGGAAACATTGAATTATCCATAGATTATATAAAGACATTGGATATTTTGGGGCTTGTGGCATTTAAAAATACCTGTCAGATGAAAAAAAGAGTCAGTGTTATTCCAAACCTGGTGGAGGGAAGAGCTGATTTATTTGACAGAGGAACCTATGATGTTGAAAGTGTTGATTATTCCCCTTATCAAAAGGGTGATGACCCAGGAGAAGTTTTTGATATAAGAGAGTATGCTGAGGGTGATCCCATTAAAAATATTCATTGGAAGCTTACCGGTAAATATGATGAACTGTTTGTAAAAGAACTTAGTTTCCCGGTAGAAAACTCTTTGCTTTTGTTTTATGAAACCTCACTTTTAAATGGTCATAAAATAAAGGCGGAAGTTTTGGATAATATGATGGAGACACTGGTTGCCACTTCCTTGCAGCTAAGTGAAGAAGGAGTTGTCCATTTTATCGGATGGTATGACCAGGAAAGTTTTTCCTACAGACAGGAAAGAGTAGCTGACTCAGACTCTTTGGCAGAGTCATTAAACGCTCTTTTAAGCATATCACAACGAGATAATGATGAAAGTGGACTTGCATATTATCTTGAAAACTTTGGGGAGCATCCTTTTGCTAATGTACTTTACGTTACATCAGATCAAGAAGGAGATGTGGATTTTGGTGATGAAGAATTATGTAATATATCACCTATAATATGTAAAGGGGCATAACTGTGAAAAGTAAAAATATAACAAATAGCGATTCAATCGCTATCAATATAGATGATGAAATATTAAACAAAGATTATTTTGGGAATTTAATAATTGGAAGTTTGCTAATAGCAGGTTTTTTTATCAGTTTTTTTAATGTATTTGAAACAGGCCTAAACAACTTGGAAAATGCAACAATAATTGTTCTTTCAATACTTGTTTTTGGGATTACAACTTACGAAAATCGACTTTTTAAGTATGTTTCCTACGGGATTTTTGGAGTGTTTATCCTGCTTTTGGCGGGCTTGTTATTAAAAATGGATTTTATATATCAGGGATTTTTAATGACTTTAAATGATGTGTCAGATAAAATCGATGTAACTTTTTTAAAGAATCTAAACAGGTTAAAAGTTACGGCTTCTGATGTGTATTTAATGATTTTTATGGTGCTTTTTTCCATTGTTTGCGGATTTGCAGTCAGGGCAATGCTTAAAAAAGGACGCATTTTAATCCTGCTAATTGTAAATGTTTTTTTTGCCGGTCTTTTTTTGGACACAAGAATCATAGTGCCAAAGGATAGTGCTTTGACAGATTTTAACGGTAGCATCGCAACCTTTATTGGAATTACATTAATGGTATCGGCAGTTTTAATGTCAATCATTAAGCACAATATGGAAAAAGAAAACACAGGAAGTACAAATAAGGTGCTTTTTACTGTGGCAGCTACAGTATTTGGTATAAGTTTTCTGGGATTTCTGGCTTTTTATTACCTTTTTGGAAGTCAGGCAGATTTAGACAGTCCTGTAGCTAATCTCAAAGAGAGTATTTTGAATTATATTGATGATGCAAGATATGGAGGCGGTGTAACCGATTCCATGCCACAAGGAAATTTTATTGGACTTTCAAAGTTGGAACTATCTGAGGATATGGCTCTTAAGGTGACAATGAGCCAACCGGAATCCCTTTATCTTAAAGGATTTACGGGAAGTGTTTATACAGGAACCGGCTGGAAGGATCTTGACAGTAGTGTTTATTTTAAAAATCAGGATTTGTTTTACTGGCTTGCTAAAGATGGTTTTAGTTCAAAAACCCAGTTGGGAAGTCTTAATTCAAAATTGTTGCCTTTTATTGCTAAAGATGAGGAAATTTCTGATGATACAAAATCTGTTTTAAATGCGGCAGCATCAGAGCCTATATCAGTGGAGGTAGAAAATGTAAATGCCTATTCAGGATGCCTTTATCTGCCTTACGAATTAAACAGCGAAGTTTCAGACATAAGCGGAGCAAATAATTTTTCGGATGCACTTACATTGTCAAAGGGCATTACAGGCTGTAAAAAATACAGCTTTGCAACTTCAAAATATCTTATAAGCTCTTATCCATTTATTGCAGGGTCATATTATAAGGCATCAGAAAAAAAAGAGCTTAAGAAATATAAAAAAGACGAGGAAAACTACAATAAATTCGTATATGAAAATTATCTGGATGTTCCTAAAGAGGCAGATAAAGCTATAGAAAAAGTCTTAGGGGTTAAAAAGATAGATACTTCCAAGGGAAAACATTATCTTTACGAGGATGCAAGCGCCCTTATAACGGATTTCTTAAATAATTACATAACCTATAGCAGAAGAATTAATACCTATAAAGGTTCTACTGACTTTTTAGAAGATTTTCTTTTAAGCTCAGCCAAGGGATATTCTGTGCATTATGCGACAGCAGCTGCTTTAATGTACAGACATCTGGGAATACCATCCAGATATGTGGAGGGATATTTGATTACACCGGGTATGGAAAGAGATGCCACCCCGGGAGTAGCCTTTAAGGTTAAAGGTGCTTCAGCTCATGCCTGGGTTGAAATATATCAGGATGGAATAGGTTGGATTCCTATGGAATTTACTCCGCCTTATGTAAATATAATGGAGAGACCTTCAGCTACCATGACTTCAGGAAAAGGTGGAAAGGGTGAAGGTGCAGGCGAGGCCGAGGAAGAAGAAGTTACCCAGGAAGAAGAAGAAAAGGATCCGGAGAAAGAAAAACAGGAAAAACAAGAGCTGGCAGTTAAATGGACAGCTATAATCGGTGGAAGTGTTTTAGGTCTTTTGATTCTTTCTTATGTTGTTTTCTTCTGTCTTAAGAGAAGAGAGCTTAAAAAACGCCTTAATAGTTTTAAGGATGTAAATGTAAGTGTTGCCATTGGGCATATTTATGCATATATATTGGATTTGCTTAAGTACAATAAGATTATAGTTAAGGGAGGTAGTCATTTACTTATAAAAGACCAGCTTGAAGATACAACAGATTTTGATGAGGTATTTAAAATCGTAAATGAAGCTGTTTACTCTAATCACTCCCTGGAGGAAAACGCCAGAGAAAAACTGTTAGGATATCTGGATAAAACAAGAAAATATACTTTGAAAAAACAAAACATCTTTAAGAAATTTAAAATGAGGTTTGTAGACTTCATAATTTAGAATATTACCTGCAAAGGTAATTAATAAAAAGATGCAAAGATTTCGTAAAATGCCGGAGTATAAGAGATTATACATGGGGTAACCGGCATTTTGCGAAAAATAAAAAAAGGAGGTAAAAAATACGCATCGAAAAATCCCCATGTTGGAGTGACGATTGATATTGCAGGCGGTAGATACAGTAATCTGTATAAATATTTACCGTATAGCAGGGAGGTAAAGATGTTAAGGAAAAAGAATTTAAAAAAATTTGTTGCATTTTTGTTTATGGTAATCTTAATGGCTTCACAGATATTGTATACACATTCAATGGATGTGTTTGCAGATTCTGGCGATACGATTACAACAAATATTACGAGTGGTTTTATCCAAAAAGCCTATAGAAAGACCGTTGATGTTTGGGCAAGAAATGCAGCAGGAGAAAAAATTGAATCAAATGCATTTTTAGATGGAAATGAAGTAGATTATAACTGGAACGACTACGTAAAAACCAGCTACACATTTGATTTTTCTGATTGTGAAGATGGATTACATACTATCACAATTACCGCAGGAAGTGCTGTTGTTAATTATGAATTTACTTTACAAAAAGCAGCGGATGGGGAATTTATCGGTTATGCTACATTTTCATTAGAAGCATTTACTATTTGTAACGGATATTTGGTAAAACCAAAACTGGTTCCGATTTATCAAGGGGAAAATTCAGCCCAGGTTCTTCTTAGATACCTTGAAGAAGAAGGATTTGGTTATGGTTACACGGGGCAGGTTACAAATGGTTTTTATTTAGCTGAAATATTTGGAACAGAGTATTCAAGAGCTTCAAGATTAAATCCGGCTCCAAGAAGAAAAATTGGCTTAAACGATGTAAGGCTTGAAGAAAATGTGGAGAATGGATATGGTGACTATATTAACTTCGATGAAACAGACTGCGAAGATGGACGACTGGGAGAATTCGATTTTTGCTCAGGAAGTGGATGGATGTATTCTGTAAACAATAATTTTCCGAATGTAGGATTTGCAGATTATTATTTATCTCCTGATGATGTGGTTAGAATTCAGTTTACAGTTTGTATCGGTGTTGAACTTGGAGAGGTAGGATATAGTCCGGAAGAACCGGCTTATACAACGGCAGATAAAGGAGAGCTTACTGCATTAATGGCAAGTGTAAATTCATCAGAACAGCGAGAAGCACTTATAGAAAATGATGACGTGTTGGAGGCAATGAACAAAGCAGAAGCTGATTGTCAGAATCTTGCTTGTTCCCAGGAGGTTATTAATGCAGATGTAGCATCACTAAGAGATGCTTTAAATAGTATTAATTAATGGCACAACAAATAAGGAACACTTTGTAAGCATTCCCCCGCTTTAAAAGTGCAGTTTTAAAGTGGGGGATGTAATATGACAAAGGGTTCAAAAGCAAGTAGTAGAGGAAATTTTGGAAAAAAACTTTACTACTATGAGGAGAATAAGATGTTTAGGAATAAAAACATAAGAAATATTATTGCATTTTTTATGGCTATATTTATGGCTGTGCAGATTTTATACACGCCATACTTAGAAGTTCATGCACAGGATGTGTCTGGTTCTGCTTATGAAGGAGATACAATTACCACAAATGTACGAGATGGATTTGTACAAAAAGCCTTTAGGAGAACCATTGATGTATGGGCAAGAAATGCAGATGATGAAAAGATAGATTCTAAAGCATATTTAGATGACGATGAAGTGGCTTATAATTGGAATGATAATGTAAAAACCAGCTATACATTTGATTTTTCAAATTACGAAGATGGACAACATACTATTAGAATCGTAGCAGGAAATGCCAGTGTGACATATAAATTTACCTTGCAAAAGGCTAAAGAAGGTGAGTTTATTGGATATGCTGTGTTTTCACTGGAAGCATTTACAATAAGTAAGGGCTATCTGGTTGAGCCAAAACTAATTCCGATTTATCAGGGAGAAACTTCTGCTCAGGTTCTTCTTAGATATCTGGATGATGAAGGTTATGCATATGATTATACAGGAGATCCAACCAGCGGTTTTTACCTGGCTCAGATTTACGGTTCAAATCATAAAAATGCATCAAAATATAATCCGGCACCAAAAACAGTTTTGGATTTGACAGGTGCAAAGCTTGAGGAAAATGTTGAGAGTGGTTATGGAGAAAGCTGCGGATTTGATGAAGACGATTATGAAAATGGAAAACTGGGAGAATTTGATTTTTGCTCATTTAGTGGCTGGATGTACTCAGTAGATAACGATTTTCCAAATGTAGGATTTGCAGATTATTATCTCTCACCGGGAGAGGTAGTAAGAATTCAGTTTACGGTAAATCTCGGAGTGGAACTGGGTGAAAAGGGTTATAACGAGGATGAGCCGGCTTATGTTACTGCCGATAAGGGAGAACTTACAGCCCTTATGGCAAGTGTAAATTCCTCAGATTGCAAGGAAGCGCTTCTTAATGATGGTGACATAGCTACCGCAATGAAAAAAGCTGAGGCAAATTGTCAAAATATGGCTTGTTCTCAAAATGAGGTTGATAATACCTCTAAAGAATTAAAATCGGCTATAGAAAAGAAAGAAGCTGAAATAACAGGAATTACTTTGGATAAAGAGGAAGCTGTAGCTCAGGTGGGTAGCACATTTAAGCTTTCTGCAAGCACAATGCCTGCTGGTTCAGCTTATTCAGGAAAAATGACCTTTAACAGCTCAAACACAGATATTGCCACTGTAGACAAGGATGGAAATGTAACAGCTTTAGCATTAGGTTCTTGTGAAATCATTGCTACCTTTGGAAAATTTGAAAAAAGATGTAGCCTGGAAGTAACAGAAAAGAAGGTTGAATTACAATTAAATATAACTCCACAGGATGCTATCGTAAATATTACAGATAGCGCAGGAGAACCTGTTGAAGACATTACAAAAGGAACATATGAATTATTAAGTGATACGGATTATAGTTTAAAAGTTTCAAAATATGGCTATAAAACTTACACGGAAAAAATAAATTTAAACAAAAATGAATCAAAGAACATAAATCTTGAAAAAGCTGCTGATGATGAATTGGAGAAACTTTCCTCTGACTGGAGTGACTTAAGAAACAGTAGCTCCAATAATGGAATGATTCCCGGACAAACTGCTATCACAGCAAGTCAAAGCCTTGAAAAATGGAGCAAAAAACTTGATAAATCCACTCTTTCGGAAGCTATTATAGTTGCTGATGACGTAGTTCTTACTTCAGGAAATACTATTTATAAAATTAATAAAAATACAGGAGAAGTTTCAAAAACAGCAGCACTTTTAGGAACAGCGGTTTCTGATATTTCTCCGGTTTATGCCCAGGGAATGATATTTGTAGGTTTATCCGGTGGAAAAGTTGAGGCTTTAAATGCCAAAACTTTACAATCCTTGTGGATTTACAGCAGTGATTTATCAGGAGATACCACAAGTCTTAAATATAATGAAGGATATTTATATTTTGGAATCAAAGGAGAAAAATATCATAAAAAATTTGTATGTCTTTCAACTACTGATGAAGATGTTAATAAAACAGATGAAGTAAAGGCATCAAGTTGGGAACATAATCTTTGGGGATACAATATTACCGGTGCTTATGTAAATGAAAAAGGAGTTTATTTCCTGGTGGACGGTCAGGAAAAAGCCGGCCTTTATGCTATTGATAAGCAGGGCGTGGTTATGGATTTTCAGGATGAATATTTTAAAGGAAAAATTTCCTCAGATTTATCCTACGATAAAGACAGTAACAGGATTATTTTTGCAACGAAGGAGGGTTATATTTATTCTGTTAAATTAACAGATGACCCGGACTATGATTTTCAAAGTATTAAGTCATATCAAATAAGAGGCTACTCAAGCTCAATTCCATTGGTACATAATGGAAGGGTATATGTTGGAAGTAATAATGGAAATAATAAAGAAATAGTTGTATTAAATATATCTAAAGATGGAGAATTTACAGAAAGTTACAGATATTCAACAGATTTCACGATTTTGGCTTCAGGATTATTAACTACTGCTTATGAAGATACATATGTTTACTTTACAGAAAATAAGACATCAGGAGGAATTATTTGCTTAAAGGATAATGTCGGACAGACAGAAGCTGACGTTAGTGAGATTTATCTGCCAACAGAAAATACCGCAGGCAGTTCTAAGAGTCTTATAGCTGATAAAAATGGAAATATCTATTATATAAATGATGCCGGAACAGTTACGGCAGTTGAAAAAAATACAGCATTTTTAAATGGAATAGATGTTACGGGAATATCAGCAATAATAGATAGTGGAAAGGAATTTGACTCTTCAAAAAAAGAACACACCATAGCTGTAGATGAAGGGACAACGCAGTTTACATTAAGCCTTAATCTCCCTGAAAACGCCTTAGCTACCATAAATGGACAGGCAGGTAAAGAAGCAAAAATAAGTGTATCAGGTCAAAAGACAATTACGGTAGTAGTAACAAAAGATGGAAAAGAAAGAACCTATATATTAAATATAGTTGATAAATCTCATGATGCTACTTTGGCACAGTTAGAAATCAGCAATGCGGTTTCTCGTACTACATCAAGATTTACACTTTCACCGGAATTTAAAGCAGATGTTACAGATTATACAGCTACCATTGATAAGAAAGTTACTTCAGCTATTAATATATGGCCCCTTTTAAATGATTCAAAGGCCAGCCTTAAAGTATATCCTGTATCGGAAATTGGAAGTAACACTGTGATTTTAGATGATGGCAGCATAAAATTAAGCGGTGAAGTAAACAAAAGAGAAAAATATTCTGTGTTCCTGGCAGATAATTCTGATACTGCCAAAGTCAGAGTGGAAGTAACTGCTGAAGATGGAATAACTAAAGAAAGTTATAGCGTAATCCTAAAACAGCAGGAAACATATCCGCCTATAATTAAAAATTTAAATTGTTCGGATAAAGACAGAACACTAACAGGAACAAAAATAAGCTTTGAGTCCAATGAAGATGGAAAATTATATTATGTGGTAAAAGCTAAAGGAAGCGAAGCACCGGATAGTGTTGAAATAATAGAGACTCTGGGAAAAACAGTTGTATACGGAGCAAACGAAATAACTATTGACGAACTTCCTGATGAAGGCTGTGAAATTTATTTTGTAGTAAATGACGGCACAAATACATCATCGATACAACATGTAAGCGTGGCAGCAAATGAAAACTATGAAAATAAGGTGGCTGCTGATGCTGTAGTAGAAAAAATAAATGAGATTACAAAGATTGAAGTAACAGATGAATGCAAGGCTTTAATAGAGGAAGCAAGAAATGCCTATGACAGCCTTAGGGAAGGTGCAAAAAAATTTGTACCAGACGATTCTTTAAAGAAACTTACAGATGCAGAAAAAGAATATAAAGAGCTTACAACTGTTTCAGATATAAGCTTAAAATCCACAAGTGCAACTTTATATGTAGGTGGAAAAGTAACCATAGTATCTGAGATTTCACCAGCTACAGCATTAAACAAAGAAGTTACTTATAAAAGCTCAAATTCAAAAGTGGCAACAGTAAACGTTAAAGGCATTGTTACAGCTAAAAAAGCAGGAACTGCCACAATTACGGTAACAACAAAGGATCAGGAAAAGACTGCAAAATATGTTGTAAAAGTAATAAATAATACTATTACCTTAAACAGCAAAAAAGTAGTTCTTTATACAAAAACAAAAACTTCAGCTACATTAAAAGCAACTGTAAGAGGACTTAAAAATACTGTTACCTGGAAAAGTTCAAATCCAAAAGTAGCAACAGTAAATGCTAAAGGCCTTGTAAAGGCGAAAAAAGCCGGAAATACTACAATTACAGCCACTGCAAATGGGGTAAGTGTAACTTGTAGTGTTAAAGTTGCAAAAGCTACTTTGACCATTAAAAAATCACATATCTCAATAAAAAAAGGAAAGACAGCTTACATAGGGGCAAAAGCCACACCAAAGGCAAAAATTACTTATAAATCATCAAACAAAAAAATAGCCTCAGTAGACTCTAAGGGATATGTAAAGGGCAAAAAAACAGGTCGTGTGAAAATAACTATAACAGCAAACGGGATAACAAAGAAAGTCGAAGTTTTTGTTTCTTGATGACTAAAAAAAGAGGGAGTGGCCATGCATATTGGGAAAGAAAAAAGAATTATTTCGCTCTTACTTATATTGCTGATGCTTATAGGAAGTGTAGATTTTTCTACACTTCCGGTATCGGCAGAAGGTGTAGAAGCAAATGATAACAAAGAAAAGAATAATAATATAGATACAAACTGGACTGATTTTAGGGGAAGTGATAATAACATGGGAATCACTTCTGCTAAAACTCCCCTGGATTCAGATGAAACCTGTATAAAGTGGGGGATTAATTCCCAAAGAGGAAAAATGTGTGCTCCTCTTATAGTGGGAGATTATATTGTAACTTGCGATGCAGCAGATGATAGAGATGTAATATTATGTAAAATAGACAGAAAAACCGGTGAAGTTGTTGTAAAAAGAAAATTAAAGGAAGAGTATGTAAACCCTAATTACCAGCTGATATATGCTGAAGGCATGTATATCAGTATCGGATATAATGGATGGGTAAGAGCCTATGATGAAAACACTTTGGAAACATTATGGTATTGGTGTGACGTAGATTTTACCTACAGAAAGACAATACAGTATTCTACAATTAAATACAAAGACGGTTATCTGTACGTAATAATATCCTGCGGTTATAACGGAGGAGATTATTTAATCTGTATGGAAGCAAAAGATGAAGATCCCACAACTTATCAAAAGAAAAAACTACTATGGTCCAAACTCATAATGCTTGATAGTCGTGGTTCGGGAGCCTATATAAATGACAAAGTGGTAATTATAGGAGACAGGGGACGGAAAAAAACAGGTAAATCTTCCTTATTTTCATTGTCAAAAACTACTGGTGAAGAAGTTGACAGTATCAGTGAGGAGCTCACAGGTGCTATATGCAGCTATATAGTATATAACGAAAGTGATGGAAGGGTATATTTCACCAGTGAAAGTGGATATTTGTATTCGGTAAAGTTAAATGATGATGGGACTTTTGATAAGGAATCCCTAAAAAGCCTTAAGGTGGGTGAAATGACCACATCAACCCCGGTTATTTATAAAAATAGATGCTATCTGGGACTTGGAGTAGTTGATATAGCTAAAGATGGCAAGCTGAGTATTGCATATACCTATGATACCGACAGATTTTCAAAATCTTCTGGTTTACTAACTACCGGATATGAAGAAGAAAGCGGTTACGTTTATGTTTACTTTTGCGATAAGGAACTTCCTGGAGGTCTTTATTGTATAAAAGATAAAGTCGGGCAGACAAAAGCAGACATCAGGACAATATATGAACCAAAAGGGGATTATTCCGGTGAAAGCATATGTTCACCAATAGCAGATGCCGAGGGAAATATTTATTACAGAAATGATTCCGGATATTTAATGGCATTGGAGACTAATCCGGCATTTATATCGGATATAAAAATCGAAGGAGGAGAACTAAACAGGGGAAAGGGATTTAATCCTGAAAAACGAGACAATCTTGTTATATATAAAAAAGATACAAAAAATGTTAAGCTTGTGGTTACTCCCCAGGAAGGAACCAAAATAACCATAGATGGAAAAGAAACAACGTCTATGGATATTACTCCGGATAAGGAAAAAACACAGATTGTAAATGTTAAGGCAAGCAAAGGAGGATATGAAAAAACATATAAATTTGAAATAAGATGTCTATCTGATGATGCCAGATTGGCAAATCTGTATGCTGCATACGGCACCAGCATAACAGAACGACCGTGTACTGTGGTAAAAGGTACTTCGGAGGATATATATGATTTTAAAGCGTTTGGGAATAGGAAGAGTGACATTTGTTTGTGGCCTGTGGCGTCTGATTCCAACGCAAAAATAGAAGTATTTCCACTAGATAATGTAGATAAACAGGTAATTGATAAAGACGGAAAAATAATAGAAAAGTGGCAATACGATGAGGGCTGCTATGATATCTATCAGGCAAAGGATTCGGATACGGCTTTTGTTAAAGTTGTGATTACGGCAGAAGATGGCATTACAAGTAATGAATACAAAGTATTGTTGTGTAATGAAAACTTTTATGCACCAAAAATAATAGACGTAACCACATCAAATGATGATAGAACCGATAATTCTACAGTTATCAGATTTAACAGTAATGAAGAAGGAACTTTGCACTATCTTGTAGTTAAACAGGGTGAAAGTGTAAGCAAAGAAAAAGTTTCAGATTCAGAATATACAAAAAGGGTGCTTTATGGAGATAATGCCATTGAAATAAATGATATTTCAGATGAAGCAGTTGATATATATTTTGTGGTTTCAGACGGAAAATATGAATGCGATTTAAAAAAAGTTGAAGTAAGCAAAGCCCAATATTATAAAGAGGCTTATGAAGAAGTAACTAAAAAAATTAATGCAATAGGAGAAGTTAAGCTTACAGATGAATGCAAAGCTTTAATAGATGAGGCAAGGAAGGCTTATGATGCCCTTACAGCTCCTGCAAAGAATGGATTTAGTGCAGATACGCTTAAGGTTCTTACTGATGCGGAAGCAGAATATACAAGGTTAAAAGAAGAAAAAGAGGCAATGGAAAGAAAGATTGCCCAGGATAAAGAGGAAGCGTTAAAGGTAGATGAAAAAATCCAGGCAATAGGGACAGTAAGTCTTGATAAGGAAAGCCTAGAACTAATAGAGGAAGCGCGAAAAGCCTATGAAAGCTTGACAGAAGATCAAAAAACCTATGTAACAAAAGCAAAAATCTTAGAAGAAGCAAAAGCAGAATATGTAAGGCTAAAAGAAGAAAAAGAGGCATTGGAAAGAAAAATTGCCCAGGATAAAGAGGAAGCGTTAAAGGTAGATGAAAAAATCCAGGCAATAGGGACAGTAAGTCTTGATAATGAAAGCTTAGAATTAATAGAGGAAGCGCGAAAAGCCTATGAAAGCCTGACAGAAGATCAAAAAGCCTATGTAACAAAAGCAAAAATCTTAGAAGAAGCAAAAGCAGAATATGCAAGGCTAAAAGAAGAAAAAGAGGCATTGGAAAGAAAAATTGCCCAGGATAAAGAGGAAGCGTTAAAGGTAGATGAAAAAATCCAGGCAATAGGGACAGTAAGCCTTGATAAGGAAAGCCTAGAACTAATAGAGGAAGCGCGAAAAGCCTATGAAAGCTTGACAAATGAGCAAAAAGAATATGTAACAGAACTGAAAGTTTTAGAGGAAGCCGAAGCTGAATATGGTAAATTATTAGAGGATAAAGAATACTGGGAAAAGACAGTTTCAGATATAAGCTTAAAATTCACAAGTGCAACATTATATATAGGTGGAAAAGTAACCATAGTACCTGTGATTTTACCTGATACAGCATTAAATAAAGAAGTTACTTATAAAAGCTCAAATTCAAAAGTGGCAACAGTAAATGCTAAAGGACTTGTAACAGCTAAAAAAGCAGGAACTGCCACAATTACGGTAACAACAAAGGATCAGGAAAAGACTGCAAAATATGTTGTAAAAGTAATAAATAATACTATTACCTTAAACAGCAAAAAAGTAGTTCTTTATACAAAAACAAAAACTTCAGCTACATTAAAAGCAACTGTAAGAGGACTTAAAAATACTGTTACCTGGAAAAGTTCAAATCCAAAAGTAGCAACAGTAAATGCTAAAGGCCTTGTAAAGGCGAAAAAAGCCGGAAATACTACAATTACAGCCACTGCAAATGGGGTAAGTGTAACTTGTAGTGTTAAAGTTGCAAAAGCTACTTTGACCATTAAAAAATCACATATCTCAATAAAAAAAGGAAAGACAGCTAACATAGGGGCAAAAGCCACACCAAAGGCAAAAATTACATATAAATCATCAAACAAAAAAATAGCCTCAGTAGACTCTAAGGGATATGTAAAGGGCAAAAAAACAGGCCGTGTGAAAATAACTATAACAGCAAACGGGATTACAAAGAAAGTCGAAGTTTTTGTTTCTTGATGACTTAAAAAATAAAAGAATTATTTCGCTCTTACCAAGCTTGCTGATACCTACGGAAAGTGTAGATATTTCTACGCTTTCTGGTATCGGCACAAGGTGAGTTAGCGATTGATAATAAAGAAGGGAAAGGAGAGTGAGAATAGCTGTAACAAAATTAAAAGTAAAAAAGTTAAGGTAACTAAATTCAAATTATTTTTGAAAGGACGGAATAATGTTAATTAAGAAAAACTTTAAAAAACTGGGAGCATTGTTTTTAGCAGCAACCATGTTTGTGGGAAGTGTGAATTTATCTACACTTTCGGCATTGGCACAAGACGATGGCTCAAATGGAAACGGGTTAAAAATTTTAAGTTCAGAATGGCCTGATTTTAGAGGAAATGCCAACAATATGGGTATTACTTCTACAAAGACACCTATAGATGCTGGTGCTGCTTCTCTTAAATGGGCTCGCAGAGTAGGCCAGGGAGTTTCATCTTCAGCAGTGAGCTCACCAATTATAGTAGATGGGAAAATGGTGGCTTATGCAGGAACGAATTTATACAAATTTGATTTAGAGACAGGCGAAATACTTGCCTGCCAGGAGATGGCTGCTGCAAGTTCATTTGCTATTAACCCACCGGCATATGCTGATGGCATGATATTTGTTGGTTTATCCAGTGGAAGAGTACAGGCTTTTAATGCAGAAACATTAGAACCATTATGGCTTTTCCAGGATGACAAAAAAGGCCAGCCAAACTCAACCATAAAGTATAACAATGGTTATATTTATACAGGATTTTGGAATTCAGAAAGAAAAGAAGCAAACTTTTCCTGTGTTGATGTAAGAGATGAAGATCCTACAAACAAATATGAAACAAAAAAAGCTGTTTGGTCACATGCTGCACAGGGTGGCTATTACTGGGCAGGTGCTTATGTAAATGACAAAGTGGCAGTTGTAGGAACTGATGATGGAGAATCAGGATGGACCAGTACAACTTCATCACTTTTATCCCTTGATAAGAAAACCGGTGAAGTAGTAGACAGCTTAACAGGAGAATTTACAGGGGATATTCGTTGTGACATGGCTTATAACGAAAGTGATGGTAGAATATATTTCACCAGCAAGGGGGGATATCTCTATTCCATAAAACTTTTAGCTGATGGAAAATTTGAACATGATTCATTAAAAAGCTTAAAAATCGGAGGAATGTCCACCTCAACACCGATTGTTTACAATAACAGAGTTTATGTGGGAATCGGAAGTGAAGATGGAAACTTTGCAAAAACAGGACATTATCTTGGAGTAGTAAATGTAGCAGAAGATGGAAGTTTAAGTTTTGCTTATAAATATGAAACTAACGGATATCCTCAAACTTCAGGTCTTTTAACTACCGGATATGAAGCTGAAACAGGTTATGTATATGTATATTTCTGCTACAATAATCTTCCTGGCGGAGTTTATTGCATAAAAGATAAGGCAGGTCAGACAACTCCTGATGTTTATCCAATATTCGAGCCAACCGGGGATAAGCAGCAATATGCTATATGTTCACCAATAGCTGATTCAAATGGAGTATTATATTACAAAAATGATTCAGCCTACATGATGGCGATTGAGACAAATGCTGCAGAAATCGCTGATGTGAAAGTTGAAGGTGGAGTTTTAAACAAGGGAAATGGATTCATTCCTGAACAAAGAGATAATGATATTGTTTTGGAAGAAAATGCCCAAAATGTTAAAATTTCAGTCACTCCAAAAGATGGAACAGAGGTTACTATAGATGGCCAGAATACAAATACTTTAGATGTGGCTGTAGTTGATAATAGTGTAAAAACTATAGAAGTAGTAGCCAAAAAGGGTGAATACACAAAGACTTATACATTTAATATAAGAGGAAAGTCAAGTAATACTGCTTTAAAAAACCTAAGTGCCTATACAGGTGCAATAACAGATAACTTAGCACTTACTTTAAGTCCGGCACTTTCAGACGATGTTAGTGAGTATAAATTAGCAACAAGCAGCGAATTTGTTAAAAGTATTATCTTAAATGTTAATCTTTCAGATTCCAATGCAAGCCTTGCTTTATATCCTGTAAGTGGAGTTAATACAAGCTCTACATCAATGAACAAAACAACAGGTGAAATTAAAGCCGCAGCAAATACAAGTTATAAATATACAATTAAGACAGTATCTGGCGCTGATGAAGCTGTAGTTAAGGCTGTTGTTACAGCAGAAGACGGTAAAACAAGCAAGGAATATAATATAACATTAAAGCAAAAGGAAGAACTTCCAAAAACTATTGTAACAGTAAATGTTGCAGGTCAGATGGCAAATGCTTACCTGATGGCACCGGCAGACTTAGAGGTTTATTCCGGTTTGGCAAAAGAGTATGGATTTAGCTATGCTGAAAATGTTAAGGCAGATGAAGTTACTACTTTAGATGTATTGGTTGCATATCATGCAGCTGTGTTTGGAGATGCATTTACAAAAGAAAATGCAGATGAATATCTCAAGGTTTCTTCATCAGGCTTTATAACAAAAGCATTTGGAGAAGATAACATTCCATTTAGCTTTACAGTAAATGGATATATGCCAAATGACGGAAAATACGAGGGTCAGTATGGCGCTACAGGTTATAACATTAATCAGGCTGTAGTTAAAGAGTCAGATAAAGTTGAGTTTTTAGTTTATTCAGATACCACGGGATGGTCTGATAATTATACATACTTTACAAAGGACGGTAAGAGAACAGATGAAATTACTGTACCTGTAAATGAAGATGTAACATTAAACTTAAAAGGATTTAGTTTGGCATACTATGGAACCTGTGAACCTGAAAGTGAAAAACAGCATATTACAGACATTGAAGATGCTCAAATAGCTATAGTAAAAGATGGGGTTGCTAGTGCTGTTGAAGGTGCAATCACAAATGAAAAGGGAAATGCAAAAGTAAAATTTGATACTGTGGGAAGCGTAAATGTTACAGCGCTTAGCACAAAGGACATGACAGCTCCAATATTTATGCCAAGCCTTACAGTAAATGTAGTAAGCACAGCCGAGTATTATAAAGCTGCTTATGAAGAAGTAACCCAAAAAATTAATGCAATTGGAGAAGTTGAACTTTCAAAAGAGAGCAAGGCTCTTATAGATGATGCAAGAAAAGCTTATGATGCTCTTAGTGATTTAGCAAAGAAAGAATTTAGTGCAGATACACTTAAAGTTCTTACTGATGCAGAAGCAAAATATAACGAATTAAAAGAAGCCAAAGAAAAAGAGGATAAAGATGCAGCTAATAAGGTTGTAAAACTTATTGAAGAAATTGGCAATGTAGATGCAAGTGATGAATGCAAAGAAAGAATTAATAATGCAAGAAAAGCTTATGAAACTCTTACAGATGAGCAAAAAGCTTTAGTTACAAATCTTGAAACTCTTGAACAAAATGAGGCTACATTTAAAGAAGTCAGAGTCCAGGCAAAAGCCGTAACATTAAATGCAAAAGTACAAAAAGGATATGAATATTTAAGAGCGGATGCTTCTTACAAGGTAATTCCTGGTCTTGCTAAAAAATATGGATTTAGCTATGACAAAATGGTTACAGAAGATGATGTAACAGCTCTTGATGTATTAGTAGCATTACATGAAGCAGTTTATGGCGATGCATTTACAAAGGAAACTGTAGGAGATTACCTCATGGTATCTTCCTCCGGAGTAATCCAGAAAATGTTTAAGGAAAAAACCACTGCAGTGGGATTTGCCGTTAATGGTGAAATGCCAAATGACGGAAAATATGAAGGAACCTATGGTGCAATGGGTTACCTGATAAATCAGGCTATTGTTAAAGCCAATGATAAGGTTGAATTCTTCTTCTATCAGGATACTGATATGTGGATGGATAAATATACATATTTCACAAAAGATGGACAGATGACTGACAGTTTAACAGCTGTTGCAAATGAAGAAATCACCTTAAATCTTGTAGGTTACTATTATGCATTTTGTGGAACCTATAAACCGGGAAGCCCACAGCAGGGAGTAGATGTTATTGAAAATGCTCAGATTGTTATTGTGGACAAAGATGGTAAGGTTACCAAAGTTGATAATGCAATTACAGATAAAAATGGAAATGCAAAACTTACATTAAAAGAGGCAGGAGAGTACAATATTTCTGCAATTGGAGCAACAAGTACTGCAGATAAAATTATAATGCCTACTCTTAAACTTAATGTTCTTTCAGTTAAAGAGTACTATAAAGATGTAATCGATAATGTAAATAATAAGATTAATGCTATTGGAACAGTAGCTCTTACAGATGAGAGCAAGGCTCTTATTGACGATGCAAGAAAGGCTTATGATGCTCTTACAGATAACCAGAAAACAGCAATTAGTGCAGATACACTTAAAGTTCTTACAGATGCAGAGGCAGAATATACCAAATTAAAAGAAGCAAAAGAAGCTGAAGAAGCAAAGATTGCAAAAGACAAAGAGGAAGCAGCCAAAGCAGATGATGCAATCAAAGCAATCGGAAATGTAAGTCTTACAGATGAAAGCAAGGCACTTATAGATGCTGCAAGAAAAGCATATGACGCCTTAACTACAGACCAGAAGGCATATGTAAAAGAATTAAAGACCTTAGAGACAGCAGAGGCAGAATATGTCAAATTAAAAGAAGCAAAAGAAGCTGAAGAAGCAAAGATTGCAAAAGACAAAGAGGAAGCAGCCAAAGCAGATGATGCAATTAAGGCAATCGGTGAGGTAGCCGCTACAAAAGAAAGTGGAAATCTTATTGAAACAGCAAGAAGAGCATATAATAACCTTACAGAAGACCAGAAAGCTTATGTAACACAGCTTCCTGCTTTAGAGGCAGCAGAAAAAGCTTACATAGAACTTACAACTGTTTCAGGAATTTCTCTTGCAGCAAAATCAGCAACACTTTATGTTGGTCAGAATGTAAGCCTTAAACCGGTTGTAACACCTTCAACTGCTTTTAATAAGACAGTAGAATTTATAAGCTCTAATGAAAAAGTAGTAACTGTTACAAAACAGGGGCTTGTAAAGGCAGTAGCTGCTGGAAAAGCAGTAATTACTGTTAAGACTGTAGACCAGGGATTAACAGCTAAATTTAGCGTAACAGTAAAAGCCAATACAATTACCTTAAATAAAACAAAAGCAACTCTTTACACAAGAGGTGCCAAAAAACTTACATTAAAGGCAACTGTAAGAGGTTTAAAGAGTACAGTTAAATGGACATCTTCCAATACCAAGATAGCAACTGTTAAAAACGGTGTAGTAACAGCTATCAAAACAGGAAGAGTAACCATTACTGCAAAAGCTAACGGAAAGGTTGCTAAATGCACAATTACTGTACTTGCTCCAACTCTTAAAGTTAACAAACAAAAAGTAACCTTAAAAGTAAATGGCAAAGTTAAACTTACTGTAACAGCAACACCTGCTACAAAGATTACCTACAAATCTTCAAATAAGAATGTGGTAAAAGTAGATGCAAAAGGTAATATTACCGCAGTTAAAAAAGGAACTGCAACAATTACAGTAAAAGCAAACGGACTTACAAAGACTGTTAGAGTAACTGTAAAATAAAAATCTAAAAAAGATAAAAAACTTAGGGACAAGGGCCGGGTTTTCCGGAACCTGTCCCTTTTTTTGGGAAATTATGTGGATAAAAATAATTTCCACAGGAATAAATGTGGATTATTTGGCATTTTTACTGTTAATTTGTATATTGTGCAAAAAGGAATTTCTATATATAATGTAATAAATGTATATTTAATTATGCATTTATCTATAGTTATTTGTGGAAAAATAACATATTTCGGTCAAAAATTAAAATCTAATCACAATTGTCAAAAGAAAGGAAATTAATTATGGGGATTAATAAATATCCGCACTTATTCCAGCCTATAGTACTGGGAAACAGGATTTTTAGAAACAGAATTTTCGCTTCTCCTACAGGTTATCAAAATATCAATGGGGATGGTTTTTTGAATGAAGGAGCAGCAGCATATTACGGAAGAAAAGCCATGGGTGGTGTTGCAAGTGTAGCTACCTTTGAAGGTGTTGTAGATGGAGAATTCGGAAAAGGTGGTTCCGGACATATATGTCTTGATACTCCCCGTATCGAAATGAATCTTGGAAGAGTATCCTATGGAATCAGCCAATATGGAGCAGTTGCAACATTAGAACTTCAGCATTGTGGAATGTTTGCCAACAGAGATCTGGCAATGTTTGGAGGAGCTGGAAAAGGGATTGCTTATGGCCCGGTAGAATGTGAATATGGTGGAAGACATATTCAGGGAATGACAGAAGAAATCATTGAAAGAACCATAAACAAGTTTATTGATGCAGCAGTTTTAGCAAAGCGTTTAGGCTTTGGAATGGTTTTAATTCATGCAGGTCACGGCTGGGGCTTACACCAGTTTTTATCACCGATTACCAACACCCGTACGGACAAGTGGGGTGGAAAAGACATAGAAAACCGTTGTCGTATGCTTATTGCCATCATAGACGGAATCCATAAAAAATGCGGAAAGGGATTTCCTGTTGAGGTAAGAATCAGCGCTTCAGAATGTTATGAAGGCGGTTATGGAATAGAAAACGGAATTGCCATAGCATGTCAGCTTGAGGGACATGCAGACCTTATCCATGTTTCAGCAGGAAATCATGAAGTAGACGAGGTATTTACAATTACTCATCCAAGCATGTTCCAAAAGGATGGTTGTAATGTATATCTGGCAGAAGAAATTAAAAAACATGTAAAAACTCCGGTAGCAACCATTGGAGCTTTAAGCGACCCGGAACTAATGGAAGAAATTATCGCTACAGGAAAAGCAGATGTAGTTGAACTGGGAAGAGAGCTTATGGCAGATCCGGATTTTGTTAATAAAATCAGAACTGGAAATGAAGATAGTGTTAAAACCTGTATGAGATGTCTTTCCTGTTTCTCCAGCGAACTTACTCATGGTGAGCCATATTGTGCATTAAATCCGGAATCCGGTCGTGAACTGGAAGTAAAATATGCTATTCCGGCTCCAAATGTTAAGAAAAAAGTTCTTATTATCGGAGGAGGCTGTGCCGGTATGGAAGCTGCCATAACCTCCGTAAAGAGAGGCCATGAAGTAATATTATGCGAAAAATCAAGTCGTCTTGGAGGAGTTCTTCGTTGCGAAGAAAATGTTGATTTCAAGAAAAAACTTGAGAAATACTTAAATCAGCAGGAAACAATTATCGGAAAAATGGCAATAGATGTCAGATTAAATACAGAAGTTACCCCTTCCTATGCAAAAGAGGTGGGAGCAGATGTAATAATCGCAGCCTTAGGGGCAAAACAGCTTGTTCCAAACATTAAGGGAATTGATAATAAAAATGTCTACGGTGCAATAGATGCCTACAAAAAAACCGGTGAATTAGGAGAAAGTGTGGTTATTTTAGGAGCCGGACTTGTAGGAGTAGAACTGGGACTTCATTTAAGAGCCCTTGGCAAGAAAGTAACCATAGTAGAAATGACCGACCACATGAATGACGGTGGTAACTTCCTTCATATGTCCGGAGTTCGTGTGGAAGTGAAAAAACGCGGTCTTGAAATAAAATTTGAGACAATGGCAAAAGAAATCACAGAAAACGAAGTTATTTGCCAGCATGATGGTAATGAGGTTAAATTTGCAGCTGACAGCGTAATTTATGCAGTGGGAATGGTACCTCTTACAGATGAATTAATGAAACTTTATGATTGTGCAAATGAATTTTATCCAATAGGAGATTGCGTACTTCCTTCAAATATCACAAATGCCACTACAACAGCCTACATGACAGGTATGAATCTTGGCAGATGTTAGGATAAAGAAAAAACGACATAAAAAAATTTAGAGGCCTTAGTATTATACTAAAGCCTCTTTTATAATTAAAACATCTATATTAAGCTGCATCTTTCATCTTGTTTTCTTCTGGAGAAAATTCGTAATCATTTCCCGGAAGAATTGCATTTAAGATGATACCTGCAATAGCTGCAATGGCTAAGCTTGTAAGAGTAACTGTAGTCTGACCGATTGTGAAGGTGATTCCTGATGAAAAACCTAATCCGCAAACTAAAATTACGGCAGAGATAATAAGATTTCTGGATTTTGTAAGGTCTACATTATTTTCTACAACATTTCTGACACCAATGGATGAAATCATTCCATAAAGAATAAAGCTGACTCCACCTACGATAGAAGCAGGAATAGAACCGATAATTACTGAAACCTTAGGAATAAAACTTAAAACTATTGCAAAGCAGGCTGCAATACGGATAACTCTTGGGTCGTAAACACGGCTTAACTCTAAAACTCCGGTATTTTCACCATAGGTTGTGTTTGCAGGGCCGCCAAATAAAGCAGAGAAAGAAGTTGCAAGACCGTCACCTATAAGGGTTCTGTGAAGTCCCGGTTCAGCTAAAAAGTTCTTTCCAACAGTAGCTGAAATAGCAGACATATCACCGATATGCTCCATCATTGTTGCAATGGCAATAGGTGCCATAACTAAAATTGCGCTAATATCAAATTTGCAGATTTGAAAATCCGGTAAACCGATAATACTTGCACTTGCAACATTTGAAAAATCAAGAATTGCAGAGCCGTCTGGATTTGTCATACCTGCCTGATGCATTATAAAGGCTACCAAATATGAAACCAGAACTCCCAAAAGAATAGGGATTATTTTAAACATTCCTTTTCCCCAGATATTTAAAACAACTATAACAGCAAGAGCGATAAGAGCAATAAGCCAGTTTGTTGATGCGTTTAAAATAGCTGAAGGTGCAAGGGTAAGTCCTATACAAATAATAATAGGTCCGGTAACTACAGGGGGAAGAAAACGCATTACTTTTTTAATTCCCACTAATTTAACGATAAGAGCAAGCACCAGGTATAAAAGACCTGCCACCACGATACCGCCACAGGCATAAGGTAATTTCTCACCCATGGTCATATCCGCAAAAATGCCGGTATCTAATTGGGAAACTGTAAGAAATCCACCTAAAAAAGCAAATGAGGAACCAAGAAATGCTGGAACCTGAAGCTTTGAACATAAGTGGAAAAACAATGTTCCGATACCGGCAAAAAATAACGTAACCTGTATTGAAAGGCCTTCTCCGTTAAAATAACTGTTAACTGTAATAGGGACTAATATTGTTGCGCCAAACATGGCAAACATATGCTGTAATCCCAGTAGAAGCATCTTGGGAGTGCCAAGAGTGCGAGCATCAGTGATGCCCAATTTCTCCATATTTTCTTTCATTTTGAACTCCTTTTTGCATTTGATAGAAATTCCCAAAAGGGAACTGGACAAAAAAACACCTGTAATATATTAAGAAAGAAAAGATGAATTGTCAACAAAAATAATTATAAAAAATATAAGTATTCGGTATTAATACCATGAACACTCTTGAATACTAAGGCTAAAGAAGTTATAATTTAATGATGTGAGTTTAATCTCAGGTCGGATGTTTAAAATATTTTCTTATTTTAGACAAATTCATATCAGGAGGCGAAAAGATGTACAAAATATATAAAACTGATAATAGTATACTTGTAGAAAGACCGGATTTCGAGGATGAAATCTGGATAAACATGATAGCGCCCGATATGGATGAGTCCAGATTGATTGCTCAACATTACAATGTTGATTTACGGGATATCAGAGCTGCACTTGACGAAGAAGAAAGTTCCCGTGTGGAGTTAGAAGAAGAATATACTCTTATGCTGATGGATATTCCCTCAGAAGAGATTAGAAATAATCGTAATGCCTACACCACAATTCCCCTTGGTATTTTAATAGTAAAAAATGCCATAATTACAGTTTGCAATGAGGACAGTATTGTTCTTGCACCTTTCCTTAACAACAGCTTTAAAGGGGGATTTAGCACAAAAAAGAGGATGCGATTTATCTATCAGATATTATATAGAACTGCTGTGGTTTATCAGCTTTATCTTAGAGGCATTGATAAAAGAAGAACAGAAATAGAAGACCGTGCCAGCAGAAATGAAACAGAAGAAAGTGATCTTTTTGATTTACATGAACTGGAATCAAACCTGGTATATTTCGCTACCTCACTTAGTGCAAATAAAGTGGTATTAGAAAGAATGACCCGCTATGAACGCATAAAACAATACCCTGAAGATAAGGAATTACTGGGAGATGTTATAGTGGAAAACGGACAGGCTATGGAAATGACCAATATTTACAGGGATATTGTTCATGGTACCAGAGAGCTTATTTCCACCATTATAAATAACAAACTAAATGACATAATGAAAATCCTTACCTCGGTAACCCTAGTAATGGCTATACCTACGGTTATTTCAGGCCTTTACGGAATGAATGTAAACAGTGTGGGAATGCCTTTTGCAAATGAAGAAAGCGGTTTTGCCATTATCTCGGTTATTACCATTGTTATATGTATAATTACTTTGATATTACTTAGAAAAAAGAGAATGTTATAATTGAATTGACAGGATAATACAGAAAGGAGTCCGACTTGGAAAAGAAAAAAGTTGTAGTAGGCATGTCCGGAGGTGTGGATTCCTCAGTTGCAGCCTATTTGTTAAAAGAAGAAGGCTATGATGTAGTTGGAGTAACCATGCAAATCTGGCAGGACGAAGACGAATGTACCCTGGAAAAACAGGGGGGCTGTTGCGGACTTTCAGCAGTGGAGGATGCCAGAAGAGTTGCAAGGGTTATTGGAATTCCCTACTATGTCATGAATTTCAAAAAAGAATTTAAGGAAAATGTTATAGATTATTTTATAGATGAATATAAAAGAGGCAGGACACCAAATCCTTGTATAGCTTGTAATAGATATGTCAAGTGGGAAGCTTTATTGCAAAGGGCTTTGGAAATAGGTGCCGATTATATTGCCACCGGTCATTATGCAAAAATATGCAAAAGTGACAGTGGAAGGCTTACTGTTAAGACTTCCGTAACCTCAAAAAAAGACCAGTCCTATGCCCTTTATAATCTCACCCAGTTCCAGTTAGAACACACTTTAATGCCTGTGGGGGATTATTCAAAAGATGAAATCAGAGAAATTGCCCAAAAAGTCGGGATTCCTGTGGCCAATAAGCCTGACAGTCAGGAAATATGCTTTGTTTCGGATGATGATTATGCAGGATACATTGAAAGAGAAACCGGAGAGAAGTTTAAAGAAGGGGATTTTGTGGATGAAGAGGGAAATGTTATAGGAAGACATAAAGGAATCATTCACTACACCATAGGTCAAAGAAAAGGATTAAATTTAGCTATGGGGCATCCGGTTTTTGTAAATAAATTAGATGTTGAAAAAAATCAGGTGGTTATAGGAGATTCCCAATCGGTATTTAAAGATATTTTATATGCAGACAATGTAAATTATATGGCATGGGACAAATTCAATGAGCCTAAAAGACTTTATGGAAAGATAAGATATTCTGCAAAGCCTATGCCATGTACAGTGACTCCAATGGAAGATGGCAGGTTAAAAGCCCTTTTTGATGAGCCTCAAAGAGCTATAACTCCGGGGCAGGCCGTTGTATTTTATAATGACAATAATGAAATCGTCTGTGGAGGCACGATTTGTTAAATTTATTATATTTATGAATAATTTGAACGCAGGTGCACAAAGTGCCACTGCGTTCATGAGGAAGTAGCGAAGCGGATTCCGAATGTCCGCTTTACACAAAGAAGTTTCTTATCCATATAAAAATGGATGGGGAACTTTTTTTGTGATAAATGTCTTTTGTTACATTTTATTGACACAGTTGCGTTAATACTTTACACTAGTATAATGGTAAAGAATAGTAGTTTTAGCAAGAACTACTTTCTATGTTTTGAAAGGAGAAAAAATGGGAAATTTTGTAACAGAACTAGGAAAAGTGCTTGAAACCGTAGACAGCTTTGTCTGGGGACCGGTAATGCTTGTTTTGCTGGTTGGTACAGGTATTTTTCTGACCTTCAGGCTGAAGTTTTTACCCTGGAGGAATTTGGGTTATGCCTTAAAACTTACTCTTAGTAAGGAATCAAGAAAGAAAGGTAAGGGTACAGGGGATATTTCTCCATTTTCTGCCTTGACAACGGCATTGGCCGCCACAATTGGAACAGGTAATATTATAGGTGTTGCTACGGCATTGGCATCTGGTGGACCGGGAGCCATGGTATGGATGTGGATATCAGCCTGTTTTGGATTATCGTCAAAATTCAGCGAATGTATGCTGGCTTTAAAATATAGAGAAGTTAATGATCATGGTGAGATGACCGGCGGACCTATGTATACCATGAAAAACGGCTTTAAAAATAAAAAAATAGGCAGTTTATTAGGTTGGCTTTTTGCCTTATTTACAGTAATTGCCTCCTTTGGAATCGGAAATCTTACACAGTCAAATTCTATTGCAGATACATTAAAAACCACATTTAATGTTTCAACTGTCCTTACCGGTATAATAATAACCGTATTGGCACTAAGTATTATTTTAGGTGGAATTAAGATAATATCAAAAGTTTCACAGGTAGTAGTACCTTTTATGGCTATTTTTTATGTAGTATGTGGTCTTATTGCCATTGTTGGAAATTACAAAAATTTACCTGAAGGCATTTCAATGATGTTTTCAATGGCATTTAGTGTAAAGGCAGTAGGAGGCGGTCTTTGCGGTACAATTACAGCTTCTATGATGCAGGCTCTCAGATTCGGTGTTGCCAGAGGAGTATTCTCCAATGAGGCAGGACTTGGTTCAGCAGCAGTTACAGCGGCAGCCGCAAAAACTGACAACCATGTAAGACAGGGTTATATAAATATGACAGGTACATTCTGGGATACAATAGTTGTATGTACCATCACAGGTTTGCTTATTTGCAGTTCAGGAGTTTTAGGAACAATTAATCCTTCAACAGGGGAGCTTTATACAGGAGCTGCTCTTACCATAGCTGCTTTTAATACGGTATTCACCTTCGGGGGAGTAGAAGTAGGAGGCTGGCTTGTAACCCTTGGAATTTCACTTTTTGCCTTTTCCACTATTTTAGGATGGGAGTATCATGGGGAAAAAGCCTTTGAATATCTGTTCCAGTCACCAAAATACAATATAATTTACAGAATTATCTTTTCATTGGTGGTTTTCGTGGGAGCGACAACTTCACTGAAAATAGTATGGAGTTTTTCAGATATAGCCAATGCCCTTATGGCGATTCCAAATCTTATTTCAATGTTGGTATTAAGCAATGCACTGGCAAAAGATGTATTTGAGTTCCAGGAAATATTAAAGGCGGAAAAAAAGAGCGATAACAAAAAACAGATGGTTGCCTAGAATTCTCGCTTGTAAAGTGATACCTATGTTGAATAAATACTTGATTTCTAATCATAATCATGTATTTACAGACTATTTATAAATAATTAATCAATTATTAGACTTAGTTAATTGATTTAGGGGAAGAGCTAATGTATTATAAAAGCAAGTTCGAAGGAGCTTACTTAATTAGATTTTAAGTTATAATTTTCTCCCCTAAATACATACTATAAAAAACACAAGAAAAGAAGTTATCATATTTTTATGGTAACTTTTTTCTTGATTTACGGCTTGCTTGCGAAAGATGATGTTTTGATTTAAAATATTTCTTAGGTTTGTTGAAGGAAAACTATTGATATTTGAAAGAGAGGGTAATAAAAAATGATAAAAGGTGTATATCTTTCCGTAGAAGATGACATGAGTCAGGTAAAAAACATCAGGGAAAAGGTATTTAATGAAGAACTGAAAGTACCTAAGGAAGCCAATACAGACGGATTAGACAAAATGGCCATGTCTGTAATTCTTGACCACGAAGGAAAAAAAGTTGCAACAGGACGCATGAGATTTGACGGTGAAGAATTTATAATGGATCAGGTAGCTGTTCTTAAAGAGGAAAGAGGACAGGGATATGGAGATTTTGTTGTAAGAATGCTTCTTGACAAGGTATTTATGTCAAACGGTACAGATATAAATACAGATGTTGTAAAGGGAACAGAAGGTTTCTTTGAAACCATAGGCTTCTGGGTAACAGGGGAAGAATTTAAAGACGAAAAATCAGGTCTTACCCTTGTGCCAATGAAAGCACAAAAGGGTAAGATTAAGACTCAATGTCAGGGACATTGCTAATTTTAAAGTAAATGTTTAAAGTGATGCTTATTAATCTGATATCCTTTAAAAAGATTTTCCAAATGAAAAGTTTCAATAAGAGAGCATGCTTTGTCTGTCATACAGACCAGTATGCTTTCTTTGTATTTTGGAGGAAACGGTGTCAAAGGAAACATGTGCTTAACAATAATATCAGTTTCAATATCTGATAAATCATAATGCTTCCTTGCGTTATTTAAGGCACGATATGGATGAGTAAAGCCGTGAAGCCTGTGATACTTATTCTTTTCATGCCAGTCGTAAAGAAAATAGTCATGTAAAAGGGCTGCCTTAAGAAGATTTTCTTTGTTGATATTCAAATTAAAAAGAATGGCCCATAAGAGGCTATAATAAGCTACATTAATACTGTGCTCTAAAACCGTAACCCTCCCATGTTGTATATGCTTAATTGATTTTGAAAGGTCAGTTTCCTTAAGAATTGTTTTTATCATATCAGAAAACAATAAATTGCTTTCTTGGTCTATTATTTTCTTCATAAATATTTTTCAAGCCTGCAAATCTGATTTTTAAAGGCAGGCAACTCCTTTCCCTTTGCCGATTTATTCCTAAATCATTATAGTTAGAAGTTCTTGTAAAAGCAAATGATAATATTATTAAGAAATTATAAAAGTAAAACACCGAATTTTTTTAATAAATGGTTTTACATTTTTATATAAATGTGATATTATTATAAAGTTCAAGTGCATAAGCACTTTCGTTTTTTCGGGGTGTGGCTCAGCTTGGTAGAGCGCTTGGTTCGGGACTAAGAGGTCGTGGGTTCGAATCCCGTCACCCCGATTGCTTTTACAATTAAAAAACTTTTGGACAAAGTGCAAATTAAAGAACTGCTTTTTTAAGCGGTTCTTTTTCTTTTTATAAAACGCCTTCCACAAATGTTAAAATATCATCTACAATAGTTTTACAACATTAAAGCGTTAATTCAAAAAAGATTGCATTTAAAAAAATTTTGACTTAAAATATATACACTTGGCAGGGGCATCGAAAATCAGTCAGATTTTCGGGCAATTAATTATCCAAAACCCGGGATACAGGCCTTAGGGATTCGTGAAATAGTACATTATGTTAGATTTTAATACATTTTGGGAAATCTTACGGATTTACGGGTAAAGCAATAAAGCATTGCCCCGGGTTTATGGTAAAAAATAAAGTGGATTAAAAAATTTTTACTTAAGCGTAGTTGAAAGGAGAAAATGTAATGGAAAAGAGAATTATCAGTACAAGTAAGGCACCGGCTGCAGTTGGTCCATATGTGCAGGCAGTAGAAAAAGGCGGATTTTTATTTGCATCCGGTCAGATTGGACTTGTTCCTGAAAGCGGAGAGCTTAGGGAAGGCATAGAAGCACAGACAAAGCAGGTATTAGCTAACATTGAAGCTGTTTTAAATGAAGCAGGATATAAAAAATCAGATGTATTAAAAACCAGCGTATTTCTTAAGGACATTAACGACTTTGCCCTGGTGAATGAAATTTACGGTGACTTTTTTGGAGATGACAAACCAGCTCGTTCATGCGTTGAGGTTGCAAATCTTCCAAAAGGAGCACTTGTTGAAATAGAAATAATAGCAGGAAAGTAGTTCTAAAAAAGCCCTATTGCATAAAATTGCAGTAGGGTTTTATTTATACATATTTTTTGCAAAATTTAACTGTGATAAAAAATACTCCAAAACCAGCTATATCTTTTCTTTAAAATCCTTATGAATAAAATGAGATACTTCATTATAAAATTTTCCCGTACCCCTTCACAACATAAAAACTTCTTTTGTTGCTAAATTGCTACATAGACAGGGTCAAATATGTAAAAAAACTATTAGAAAACAATAAAAATGACGAAATACAAGGCGTATTGTTGTAGGAATTTTAAAAACAGTGCAGACTGCTAAGTACGGGAGAAGAGTTTATATGTATATTGTAAGCTATAGTGTATGTGGATTTATAATATATTTGGTGGCACTGTTTTGCACCATTGTCAAGAAGAAACTTGATAAGGTACAAAACAGAGTATTTGCTGCAAACCTGGCGATAGGTGTAAGTGACACCTTCTTTAATACCATGTCTGCCAATGTATTAAACTGGACGGATAAAAGTTTCCCCACTGCGCTGGCAGGCTTTTTCCATACAGGTTATTATGCCAGTCATGCAATGATGGAACTGGGATTTATCATATATGTTTTAATATGCTCCGGTTTAACATACAGGGATAACAAAAAAACCTATATCAGCTGCTTTGTTCCATGGATAATAACGGAAATCATTGTACTTTCAAATCCCGTGACTAACTTTATGTATTCCCTTGGAAAAGATGGCAGCTTCGATCGTGGAATGGGAGTTTATCTTCTTTATATTATTGCCATTTATTATTTTATTCTTTGTAATGTATATGTATTTAAATACAAGACAGCTCTTGGTGGAAAATTCAAAATGATAGTATTTTTCATCTTTTTTTCAGCTTTTGGTGCTGTGATACAGCTGGTATGGCCTAAATATCTTTTAGAGTTGTTTTTTGAATCATTGGCTTATGTAGGAGTGCTTCTTACCATAGAAAATGAAGATGAAGAAATTCATCCTATTACAAAGTGTTATAACAAAACCTCCTTTGTAAAAGATATGAATAAATATCTTGATAATAATATTAAATATTGCCTTGTGGAATTAGACCTGGAAAATATAGATTATTTATCAGCTACATTAGGTATTGATAAAATGAACAGGATACAAAGAGAAATAGCAGACTGGTTTAATTCCTTTGATAAAAGATTATCTGTATATGATTGTGATGAAGGGCGTTTCATAATAGCCGGATACGGACAGGATAAAGAAGAAAAAATCCTTGAAGTAAGGGACAAAATAAAAGAAGTCTTTAGTGAAGGATGGAAAAGTAATGATTTGCTAATTCCTTTAGAAACACAGCTGGTATTTTTCAGGGTACCGGAGGATATGGATTCCATTGAAGGTATAATGGCAGTTTTAGACAGAAGAAAAGACATTGTTCACGAAAGATTTCATGAAGTAAAGGACAAAGAGTTAAAAAGCATAAACAGGAAGTTTCTCGTGGAAAAGGCCATGGAGAAAGCCATAAACAATCATTCTTTTCAAGTATATTATCAGCCCATTTATAATGTTAAAAAAGACTGCTATGACTGTGCAGAGGCATTAACAAGGCTTTTCGATGACGAATTGGGACTTATTGTTCCGGATGAATTTATTCCTATTGCGGAAAAATCCGGCATGATATTTGAAATGGGAGAACAGATTTTCAGACAGGTGTGCCGTGACATGACAGAAAAAAGGTTTTTATCTTTAGGCATAGAATACATAGTGGTTAATTTATCTCCTGTACAATGCATGAAACCCACCCTGGTGCGAAATTACAAAAAGGTAATTAACGAATATGGCATGGATCCCATGTGCATTAATTTTGAAATTAATGAGTCTGCCATGAACAGTCTTGATAAAAAATTTTTAGAAGCAATGGGTGAATTTAAGAAAATGGGATTTAGATTTTCCATTGATGATTATGGAATGAGTCTGGTTAATCTTGAATATCTTTATACGATAGATTTTGATATAATAAAATTGGATAAGAGGTTGCTTTGGAGAAAAGACGACAACATTGTTGCCAATAATATTCTGGAAGGCACGATAGAATTTTTTAAAAAAATCGGAAAGAAAATTCTGATAAAAGGTGTAGAAACAGAAAGCCAAAAGGAATATCTTGTGGAAAAAGGATGTGATTTTATACAGGGATTCCTGTGTTCTAAGCCTCTTACCTGCAGAAATTTTGTGGATTTTTGCGAAAATTTTATTAAGCAAAGGAAAAAATAAAAATGAAAGATTTGGCAATTATTTTTGATATGGACGGAACCTTGTGGGATTCCTCCGAAAATGTGGCTTTATCCTGGAATGAAATTATTAAAAAAGAAACAAAGCTTAATTTAAAGCTTACGGCTTTGGATATTCAAAATGTAATGGGAAAAACCATGTTTGATATTGCAGATGCTTTGTTTCCTGCTCTTTCCTTAGAAGAAAGAAGAAAACTTATAGAAGTTTGTGGTATTTATGAAAATGAATATTTAAGAGAGCACGGAGCCGATATTTATGAGGGATTAGAGGAGGTTTTCATTAAACTTTCAAAAAATTATCCTCTTTATATAGTAAGTAACTGTCAATCAGGTTATATTGAAAGCTTTTTGGACCATTACGCTTTTAGAAAATATATAAAAGATATACAATGTTTTGGTAATAATAAAAAATTGAAAGCTGATAATATTAAACTTATCATGGAAAAAAATTCTATAAAAGATGCCTGCTATGTAGGAGATACCCAGACTGACTATGATTCGGCAATGGAAGCGGGGATAGATTTCATATATGCCGCTTATGGTTTTGGAAAAATAAATACAAAAGTTAAAACCATTAATTCCATCAAAGAATTGCCTGAACTTCTTGAAAAAATGTAAGTCAGTGCTTGAAGATATATTCTAAAAATTTTAAAATATTATTAGAGATTTTTTGATTGGGAGAAGAAAATGGCAGAATTTATTGAAAAGATGTTGAATTTTATTGATGAGAGCAAGTCGGCTTATCATGGAATTGAAAATATAAAAAACAGACTTGAATCTGAAGGCTTTCAAGGACTTTTGGAAAGTGAAAAATGGAATCTTGAAGAAGAGGGGAAATATTATGTTGAAAGAAACGGTTCCTCCATTATTGCCTTCAAAATTCCAAAGAAAAGCTTTTCGGGCTTTTCAATCGTGGCGTCCCATTCTGATTCACCGGGACTTAAGTTAAAATCAAACCCGGTTTTAGGGGTTGATGATAAATATCTTAGATTAAATATAGAAAAGTATGGCGGACTTATAATGTCTAGCTGGTTTGACAGACCCCTTTCCATTGCCGGAAGAGTTCTTCTTAAGGATGAAAAGGGATTTAGAGTTAAAAATGTGGACGTTGACAGGGATCTTTTGATTCTTCCTAATCTTGCCATACACATGAACAGGGATATAAATTCAGGTTATTCATATAATGTTCAAAAAGATCTTTTACCTCTTTTAGGGGATTATGAAGATAAAAAAGAGGGGATAATGGATATTATCTCAAGAGAATGTAATATTGATTCAGATTCGATTCTTTCAGGTGATCTTTTCGTTTATAACAGAGACAAGGGAAGAATCATTGGCAGAGAAAATGAATATTTTTGTTCGCCAAGAATTGATAATCTGGAGTGTGCCTATACTACCTTGATGGGATTTATTGAAGAAGACGATATAAAAAGTGTGGCTCTTTATTGTGTTTTTGACAATGAAGAAATCGGTAGCGGTACAAAACAGGGAGCGGCATCCACATTTTTATATGATACCTTAAGACGAATAAGTCATGGATTTTATAAGGATGAAGATGATTATTACCGGCTTATTGCATCGAGTTTTATGTTATCTGCGGATAATGCTCATGCCTGTCATCCAAATTATCCGGAAAAAGCAGATATTGCGGAAAAAACCTATATGAATAAGGGGCCGGTATTAAAATACAATGCCGAGGCGAAATACACTACAGATGCAATAGCAGCAGGATTTTTTAAATATATCTGCAAGGAAGCAGGGATACCTTATCAGGAGTATCATAACAGATCAGACATCCCGGGAGGTTCCACATTAGGACATATTTCTAATGAAAAAGTTTCCTTAAATACGGCAGATATAGGCCTGGCACAGCTTGCTATGCATTCCGCCAATGAAACGGCAGGATGTAAGGACGCCCTTTATATGACCAAACTGGTCAGAGGTTTTTATGCTTTCGGAATTAAAGAAAGCGGCCTGCAAAGCTATACGCTACTATAAGGGAAGTGCGTTTGGACAAAAGGAGTATGAGTTATGAAATTGAAAGAGCTGATAGATGTAATGGATGAAGACCAGGAAATTCTTATATTTTCAGGTTATGTGGTAAAGTTTGTTGGCATGGTAAAAGAATTTCATATGAAAACAATTTTTGGGGATACTGTAAAAAAACTGGAAAAAAATGGTGAAGCAATCACTATAAAATTAAATAACATTTAGGCAATGGAGGAACAGAGTGTGTTATTTGGGAGAAAAAAAAGCGAGGAGTATATTGAAAAATTAGAAATTACAAATAATCTTGTTAAAGCAGCAAGCGAAAGCTTTGAAGAAGTAATTGCCATTAATGAGGAACATTTGGAACAGTTAAGACAGGGTTATGAAAAAGTTGAAAAAATTCACGAGGAAAACAAAAAAGATCTTGAGTATTTAAATGCTTCCACAAGCCAGATGGAGGAAAAATCTCTGGATTTTGAAGATTTTTTAAGGAGAACTTATAAGAGTGCTTTGGAAGTAAGAGATGACTTTAATGTTTACTCGGAAGGTTCAAAACAAAAAGAAAAGAATGCCAAAAACATTATTTATGCATCAGAAAAAATTTCCAAGGAGCGAGTAGATATTAAATCAGGTCTTTCGGAGATTGACAGATGTTGCGATACCATGAAGGAGCTTTCTTCAAAAACCAGCGTCCTATCTTTACAGGCTGCCATTGAAGGAAGTAAACTGAAAGAATCTTCGGAATTTGTAGCCACAGCAACTGAAATTAAAAACATTGCTGTTCAGTACAGCAGCATAATAAACGATATTAAATTAAAGGTAGATAATATAAAAAGAAATCTTGAAAATATTGAAGAACGCTCCGGTGGAATAAAAAATTTCGCCAATGACAGCATTAAACTTGAAAGTAATGAGGCTGATGAAATTTCAAGAATAAAGGCTGGAGCAGATGCGAATATTGATAATATTGTAAAGGTGTCAGCCGATTACGAAAAAATAGACAAGGAAATTAAAAATCTTTCAAAAATATCTACTGAGACCGCCAACAGAGGAAATGATTTACTCCTTGGCGCACAGGATATTGATAGTGCATTACAGGGATTGGAACAGGATTGTCTTAATTACAAATCAAAAGTTGAATTTTTAAATACCCAACCCTGAGTTTGGTGTAAAAAGCACGAAACATTAACGATTTAGGAAATATATATTTGTCAGTTTATACATTGTGTACGAACGGGAAAAAGATTATATTAGATACATACAAAAGATTGATGTTGTCAGAGTAGTGGGAACTTTGGTAACCGGAAATCTTTGTCTCGGGGTAATTTTTATGTATGAATTGGGGGACCGATATGAGGGGTCGTGTCGGAATAATTCATATTGAACGCAAGGTTCAGTGGAGAGATAAGTGGATCGTTAATGCAAAATGCATGAATGGTCTGCTTTTTTCTTTGTTAAAAAAGCAGGATAGAATAATAAAACAAAATGAGAAGTGACACAGGCAACACAAGGAGGACGTAATGCTTGAGGAATTATTTGCAAAAATAGAGGATCCTAAACCCTATCTGGAAAGAATAGGTATAGATCCCAAAAGAATAATCAAGCCGGACAAGGAAACTTTAGACGAGCTTATTTATGCTCATCAATGTAGTGTTCCGTTTGAAAACCTTAACTCCTGGAAATTTAAGCAACCGGTGAGTCTTTATACAGATGCCTTACTAGAAAAAATTTTAGGAGAAGGCCGTGGAGGATATTGTTTTGAATTAAACGGAATATTTAATAAACTTTTGCAAAGTCTTGGATATGTTAGTTTCTGTGTCTATGTAAGAGTCGGTTATAATCCCACAGATCCAAGACCTGTATCCCACAGGGGAATATTTGTAAATATCGATGAGGAATTTTATTATGTGGATGTGGGCTTTGGAGGCCCTATGCCGGCAGGTGCGGTACACCTTGTTGAAAATGAAAGACAGGAATTTAAAGGGGAATATTTCTGGTTTGAAAAACTAAACCAGGTTGAATGGATTCTTTGGAGAGAAAATAATGAAGGAAAATTTGAAGCGAATTTAGTTGTATCCACCATTGCAAGGGATGAGCTTGATTTTTTGTCTTTAAATCTTGTTATGTCCACGGGTAAAGATTCCTTATTTACCAAGGTGCCGTATATTAGCATCAGGACAAAGGAAGGGCATAATTCCATTAAGGAAGGCAATAAGCTGATTATCGAAAAAAACTCTGTTATTGAGGAAAAAATTCTGGAAAATGATGACGAATTGTTCGATGCCCTTGAAAAATATTTCGGAATTAAGAAAATCCTAAGGAAAAAGTATTTATAAATAAAAAAAATAATTTTAAAATATATACAAATGATAATTCATTTGTATGGAAATGTTGTGCGGATTTTGTTCATGCAGATGATGAAATCCGCTATTGTTATGTAAAAAAAACACGGGTTATAGAAAGGAAGAAAAGGTATGGCAGAAACAATTTTAGTATGTGATGATGACAAAGAGATAGTTGAGGCAATTGACATTTATTTAAGTCAGGAGGGTTTTAATATTATTAAAGCCTATGACGGCATTGAGGCTTTGAATATGTTAGAAGAGCATGGAAACGAAATCTCTCTTTTAATAATAGATGTAATGATGCCAAAATTAGACGGGATACATACGATTTTAAAGGTTAGGGAGGAAAAGACACTTCCTATTATAATTATTTCAGCTAAAACAGAAGATACTGACAAGATTTTAGGATTAAATGTAGGAGCTGATGATTATCTTTCCAAGCCTTTTAATCCATTGGAATTAATAGCTAGGGTAAAATCCCAGATTAGAAGATATACAAAACTTGGAAATGCAGTAGAAAACTCCGGCCCACGAATTTACAGAAATGGCGGCTTAGAGATAAATGATGACCAGAAACAGGTTATTGTGGATGGTGAGGTAATAAAAGTAACCCCTATAGAATATAATATTCTTCTTTTACTTATGAAAAATCCGGGAAGAGTATATTCCATTGACCAGATTTATGAGAATATCTGGAACGAGGAAGCGGTAGGGGCTGATAATACCGTGGCTGTTCATATCAGACACATTAGAGAAAAAATTGAGATTGACCCGAAAGACCCTCGCTACTTAAAGGTAGTATGGGGCGTTGGTTATAAGATAGATAAAATGTAATTAGGAGTGGAGAGTATAGATGTCTTCTTTAAAAACTTATTCTTCAGAGAAAAAATTTATTGCAATCTGCTTTCAGGTGGTGGCTACCGTAGCAATATTTGTAAGTCTTTATATAATTTTGTCCTGCTTTGACAGGAAGCTTTTATCAGATGACATATTAAATGATGTAGACTATACCGAAACAGATTATTTTGAGGCAGATATAAAGGAACAGATTTCTGATCTTTTGGAGTATCTGCAATATTGCAGGGATTTTGAAACCAACGGTATTTACGATGTTTCAAAGCTTGTGGACTTAGAAAATTATATAGAAGATAATGTTATTACGGGAATCGAAACCAAAAGTGTAGGTTATACAATCAGCGATTTGCTGGAGTGGTCAAATAAATCTATTAGTTATAATACCTATTACTATAATCTGGAAGAGACGGATGCCGATACGGGACTTCCTCGTTTGTATTCTTCTGAGGAAATGTCAACTATGTCTGATGATGCCTGGGATACCTATGTCGATTCAATTGAGCTGATTGAAGATGAATATTATCCAGTTGAGGGTATGGGACTTATTGATTTGTATAACTCAGGTTATTTTAAATCAGTAGATGAATTGGTGAACATTACAAATTATCTTGTAAGGTCTATTAGAGCCTTGCCGCAGGATATAAATTTTTACAAAGAAAGAAAAACGGCCTACAAAGAAGAAAATAGCAATCTGGTTTATTACATTAAAAACAATATAACCGGTGTTCTTTATACCAACATGGACAATGCCACTGAACCGGAAAAGCAGATTTCGGCAATGGGAAAATATGTCTGCATAGATTCAAAAAATGTTTCATTTACCGGAAATTTAAATGATATAGAAAAAGACCTTTATTCCAAATTTGATAATGCTGAATTTTTATCAGGTTATGATTATACGATTTATATCGGAATAGATACGGCCTTGTTAAAACAGGATGCACTTTATGAAGCAAAACAGGAATATACATTTTTAAAACCTGCCTTTTTAACCTGCGTAATTATTTTAATTATCAGTGTAGTTATTGAATTTTCTACAATGGGATATATTATTCTTACAGCCGGTTATAAGGATTCTAACAAAGTTCCTTATACAAAAAGCTTTGACCATTTAACAACGGAAATAAGTGCCGGACTGATTATTACAGGTGCCCTGATTGTTGTATATTTTGCTTTTAAATTAGTGGAAAATATTAGATTACAGGAGTCCTCAAATGTTGTTTCCGTTCTGGCTATAATAGTAATTTCAGTAGCAGTGTTTATTATAGACCTTCTTTTTGTAGTAGGAATAATGAGTCTTATCAGAAGATATAGAAGTCATATATTGTGGAAAAACAGTATCTGTTATAGACTGACGATAATTTTTAGAAAAACGGCAGAAAGAGTGGCTATAAATGTGAGAACCATGGTATCTTACATATTATTTGTGCTGGTGGGAATATTTTTGGCAGTCCAGGTAGCCACAGAGTATGATTTGATAGCAGTGGTTTTAATGGTGATTTTATATGTATATGTGGGTATAGGATTACTAAGAGTTGCCATTCAAAAGCAGGAAATCATAGATGGTCTTAAAAAAATTAAAGACGGTGATATTAATTTTAAGATAAACAATGAAAATATGAACATTGATAATACGGAAATCTGTAACCTGATAAATGGAATCGGTGAAGGTTTTGCGGCAGCAGTAGAAGACAGCGTAAAAAATGAACGATTAAAAAGTGAGCTTATTACTAATGTTTCTCATGATATTAAAACACCCCTTACTTCCATTATCAATTATGTAAATCTGCTTAAAAGAGAGAATATAGAAGATGAAAAAATAAAGGGTTATATTGATGTTCTAGACAAGAAATCTATGAGATTAAAACATTTAACAGATGATTTGGTAGAAGCATCAAAAATCAGCGCGGGAAAAATTGATATAAACATTGCAAAGCTTGATTTTAGGGAATTTATCAATCAAACAGCTGGAGAATTTTCAGAGCGATTTGAAGAAAAAAAATTAAGTCTTGTTATGAATCTTATTGAAGGCCCTGTATATATCATGGCTGATGGAAGAAGGCTTTGGAGAGTTATAGAAAACCTATATAACAACATTGCAAAATATGCTTTGGAAAATACCAGAGTTTATGCGGATTTAATTGTGGATGATGACGGATATGCCAGATTTTCCATAAAAAACATTTCAAGCCAGCAGTTAAATATCAAAGCAGATGAACTTACGGAACGCTTCATTAGAGGCGATGTATCAAGAGGAAGCGAAGGAAGCGGTCTTGGCCTTTCCATAGCAAAAAACCTTACAAAACTTCAGGATGGAGAATTTGAGATATACTTAGACGGGGATTTGTTTAAAGCAACTGTAGGTTTTAAAGAAGTAAAAGAAGAGAAAAAGCCTGTAGAAATTCCTGATACAAAAGAAGTTACCGATACAAAAGAAAATCCGGATGAAAACTTAAAAGAAGAGGATTTTCAGGATGAATTTAAGAAAGAATCCAAAATCAAAAGGAAACTTAAATTATGCATAAAAAAACAAGTATAATTATTTCAGGAATTATTGCATAAAAAAACATTAAGCTTTATAATAATAAAAAATTGCTGAATGTTTAACTGTACTATATAGACAATAGTACATTTGTGCTAAGGAGGAAATGTTTTGATTAAATTATACGATGGTGGTGTATATTTATTAAATGGTAGTGAGTTAGTGGTAGATGATAATCAGGCCTTTGCCGCTATTAAGCAAAAGACGGGAAAAGAAATAGATAAGTCTGAAGCCAAAAAAGGAACTATTGCCTATGGGATATTAAAGTCCCATAATACTTCCGATAATATGGAAAAGCTTCAGATAAAATTTGATAAACTTACTTCTCATGATATTACATATGTGGGAATTATTCAGACAGCCAGAGCATCAGGTTTAGAGAAATTCCCTATACCTTATGTTCTTACAAATTGTCACAACAGTCTTTGTGCAGTAGGGGGAACAATAAATGAAGATGATCATGTATTTGGACTTTCCTGTGCAAAACGCTACGGTGGAATATATGTACCACCGCATCAGGCTGTTATCCATCAGTTTGCCAGAGAAATGCTTGCCGGTGGAGGAAAGATGATTTTAGGTTCAGACTCTCATACCAGATATGGTGCTTTAGGATGCATGGCAATGGGAGAAGGCGGTCCTGAACTTGTTAAACAGCTTCTTTCCCAGACCTATGATATAAATATGCCAAAGGTTATTGGAATATATCTTAAAGGAGAACTTAGAAAGGGAGTCGGAGCCCAGGATGTGGCTTTGGCAATTATTGGAAAAGTATTTGCAAACGGCTATGTAAACAATAAGGTAATGGAGTTTGTAGGGCCGGGAGTAGCATCTTTAAGTGCTGATACAAGAATCGGTATTGATGTAATGACCACAGAGACAACCTGCCTTTCATCAATCTGGAAAACAGATGAAAAGATTAAAGAATTCTACGAAATACACAAACGAGAAGAAGACTATAAAGAGCTTAATCCTGCCGATATTACATATTATGACGGAATGGTAGAAATCGACCTTAGTGAGATTTCACCTATGATTGCAATGCCTTTTCATCCTTCAAATACCTATACCATAGACGAGGTAAATGCCAATGCTTATGATATTTTAAAGGATTGCGAAGAAAAGGCAAAGATAAGCTTTGGAGAAAATATTGATTTCTCCCTTACAGATAAAATAAGAGACGGTAAAGTCTATGTTGAGCAGGGAATCATTGCCGGCTGTGCCGGAGGTGGCTATGAAAACATTTGTGATGCGGCAGATATACTTGATGGAGCAGATATTGGAGCTGATGAATTTACCCTTAGTGTATATCCTGCAAGTATGCCAATATATATGGAACTTGTGAAAAACGGGGCAGCAGCCAAGATTATGGCAGCAGGTGGCGTTATGAAAACCGCTTTTTGTGGACCTTGCTTTGGTGCTGGGGATACACCTGCAAATAATGCTTTGTCTATTCGTCATTCCACCAGAAACTTCCCTAACAGAGAAGGTTCCAAGGTTCAAAACGGACAGATAGCATCAGTGGCACTTATGGATGCTCGTTCAATCGCTGCAACAGCTGCAAATAAAGGATTTCTTACCTCAGCTCTTGATATTGATACAAATTTTACAAAGCCAAAATATTTCTTTGACAGTACAATTTACGAAAAGAGAGTATTTGACAGTAAATCAGTTGCTGATAAAAATACTCAGGTTAAATTTGGCCCGAATATAAAAGACTGGCCTGAAATGGTAGCTTTGACAGATAATCTTTTAATCAAGATTGTTTCTGAAATTCATGATCCGGTTACCACAACAGATGAACTTATTCCTTCAGGAGAAACCTCCTCTTATCGTTCAAATCCTTTAGGACTTGCTGAATTTGCCCTTTCCAGAAAGGATCCTTTATATGTAGGCAGGGCAAAAGAGGTTCAAAAGGCAGAAAAAGCCAGAGAAAAAGGAGAAAGTCCTGAAGAAGCTTATGGCGAAATTAAGGAAATTATGGAAAATGTTACAAAATCCTTTAAAGATGCCAACTGGACCAATACCGGTATCGGAAGCAGTATTTTTGCCGTAAAACCAGGGGATGGTTCCGCCAGAGAACAGGCTGCTTCATGCCAGAAAGTATTGGGAGGCTGGGCTAATATTGCCAATGAATATGCCACCAAGAGATACCGTTCAAATCTCATAAACTGGGGAATGCTTCCTTTTGTTATTGAAAAAGGTGATTTACCTTTCAAAAACGGTGATTATATCTTTATACCGTCAGTTAAGGAGTCAATTCAAAAGAAAAACCAGGATATAAAAGCTTATGTTGTAGGAAAAGAGCTTAAAGAATTTTATCTTACTCTGGGAGAACTTACAGATGATGAAAGAGATATTATTCTTAAGGGATGTCTTATTAACTATAATAGAGTATAATTATAAAATAAGATTATTAAGGTATGTTAATCTTTAGCATACCTTTTTTTCTTTCGATAGATATATTGACGGTAAAAACCGGGAGAAATGGAGACTAATTATGGAAGAAAAAAACGAAAACAGAAACTTCTGGAAAATTTGGATTAGGTATGCCCTACTGGCTTTTATGGTCGTGGCAGGAAGTATACTTTTGTTTTTTATGATTTTTCGTATAGATTCTTTAAAATCAGCCATTGGAGGGTTTCTTACAATCTTACAGCCCATAATTATAGGTGTATCATTGGCATATCTGTTAAATCCTGTTATGAACTATTTTGAAGAATTATTTTTGAAATTTTTTCAGCCGAGAATGAAAAAAAATCCGGGAAAATTATGCAGGGCATTATCAATGTTTGTAGTGTATATATTACTTTTTACAGGCTTTTTCATTCTGGGAAATATGATTATTCCTGAGCTTTATAAAAACATTGTAAATCTTGCCAATACTCTTCCGGGGCAGTTGACAGACCTTAGTGATAAAATAATTTCCATGATGAATGAAAATTCAAACCTTAGTAATGTTATAAATACATTACTTGAAAAAGGTACGGATTATTTTAATACCTGGTTAAAAACAGATCTTTTATCTCAGGCAAATAAAATGATGTCCTCAGTGACCATAGGTGTAATTGGGGTTTTCAAGTTATTGTTAAATGTATTTATCGGACTTATTATTTCCATATATCTGCTTATGGGAAAAGAGACCTTTGTAGGCCAGCTTAAAAAGGCAACCTATGCAGTCTTACCGGCAAAGAAAGCCAATGTTTTTTTAGAAGTAATGAGAAAAAGCAATGAAATATTTATAGGTTTTCTATCAGGAAAAATCGTTGATTCTATTATTATAGGCATAATCTGCTTTATAGTAATGAGCATAATGAAACTTCCTTATATAGTACTTGTAAGTGTAATAGTGGGAATAACCAACATTATCCCGTTTTTTGGACCTTATATCGGAGCTGTTCCATCAATAATTCTTATTACTTTGGTTAATCCTATACAGGGACTTAGTTTTCTGATAATGATAATAGTTTTACAACAGATAGATGGAAACATAATCGGACCTCACATTTTAGGGGATTCTACTGGGCTTTCTCCATTCTGGATTGTATTTTCCATCTTAGTAGGTGGAGGAATTTTTGGATTTTTGGGAATGCTTTTGGGAGTTCCGGCTTTTGCGGTAATTTATTATCTTATTCAGAGAATATTGGCATATTTTCTCAAGAAAAAGGAGCTTCCCGTTCCTTCCATGGACTATTTAAAAGTGGAATATATTGACGAAGATACAAAAAAAGCAACCTATCTGAAAAAAGAAAATCCGGAAAATGATGAGGCTTTAAAAGATAAAAAAGAATAAATATCAATAATAAAAAGAGCTGCTAAATGAGGAATTTCCTGACCAAATCTTGCCAGGGAACACTTCAAATGGCGGCTCTTTTTGGGGATTGCTATTCGCACTCTTTTGAATCTGATATAAAAGAGCCGATGGCGCTGTAAATATTTGAGAATTTTTTTTCTTCTTTGTAATTGTCACGAATGGAAAGTGTGTTTTCAAATGCACCATTTTCCTGAAAGTGAAGGGCTGAATGTATGTCTTTATCAAGTATCAAAAACTTATCGGTCATGGAAGAAATGGCTTTAATAGCTGGTTCATAGCCTTTGTCCCTTGAAATTATGATGTAATATTCATAATTATCTCTTCCAATGTAATAGCCCATGTAAGTAGATATTACGAAATCGATGGCATTTTTTCTGGTGATATTATTTATATATATATCAACCTTCACTGCGGAATTGTATATACGGTCGGCATCCTCTAAGGAAAGCTTTGGAGATTTTTGTCCTGAAAAAATAATAACATAATCGTCAGAGCTAAGCTCATCTATTCCGCTTAAACCTGCTAATCCTACATTTTCAAAATCAATAAAAAAAATCTTCCCCATTACTGCCTCCTTGTAAAACTCTTAACTCATACGAGAAAACTGTTCAACAGCTTTTGTGAAATTTGCAATGGTTTTATCGGCATCCCCGTGCTCGATACCATCCTTCACACAGTGATGAATGTGCCCTTCTAAAACAATTTGACCAACCTTATGCGTAGCTTTTTTTACGGCATTTATTTGAATCAATATTTCTTCACAGGGAACATCTTCATCTATCATTCTGTCAATAGCGTTTAACTGTCCCTTAATTTTATTTAATCTTCGATGAAGATTTTCGCTATCCATACATTGACGCATTTACGTAATCCTCCATATAGTAAATCAAAAGCGCAAAAAACACTTATTCTATAATATTATATGATAAAACAAAAGATTTAGCAAGATTGAATAATATATTAAGAATAATTATTTATTATGTCAATTTAACTTTATAGCAGATATTGATAAACTAAAAGGGCTTGAAATAAAAAAAAGAAGTGTTAGAATGGTTAGTGATAACTAACGACCTTCTTAAGGGGTAAAAAAGCATTTATATATATTTTAAAGGAGTAATAAGAAATGTTTTTAGAGTTAAAAAACATCAAAAAATCTTTTGGTGATGGAGACAGTCATGTGGAGGTTTTAAAGGATATAAGCCTTCAGGTTCAAAAGGGAGAATTTTGTGTTTTGTTAGGACCTTCAGGTTCGGGAAAATCCACCCTTTTAAACATAATTGGCGGGATAGATAATGCAGATTCCGGAGAAATTTCCATAATGGGAGAATCCATGTCGAATCTTAAGGAAAAACAATTGACAAATTACAGAAGAAAACATTTGGGATATGTTTTTCAAATGTATAATCTTATCCCAAATCTTACAGTTAGAGAAAATATAGAAGTTGGGGCATATTTAAGCGATAAGCCCTTAAATGTGGATGAACTTTTAAAGGTTCTTGGACTATATGAGCATCAGGAAAAAATTCCAAATCAGTTGTCAGGAGGACAGCAACAGCGTTGTTCCATTGGAAGAGCAATTGTTAAAAATCCTGATATACTTTTGTGCGACGAGCCAACGGGAGCTTTGGATTACTCCACTTCAAAAGAGATTTTAAAACTCATAGAAACCGTAAATAATACCTACAATAACACCATAGTTATGGTTACCCACAATGATGCCATAAAAAACATGGCAGACAGGGTGGTTTTACTTAGGGATGGAAAAATAAGAAAAAATTATTTGAATGAAGAAAAGATTGCGGCCATGGATCTGGAATGGTAAACAGCTTTAGTGGCTGCAAAAGGAGTTGATGAAATGAAAAATCCTTTAAATAAAAGAATTCTAAGAGAAATAAAAGAAGACATAGGAAAATATCTGGTTATTTTTATCCTCTTAGTGGCTTCAATTGCCTTTGTATCAGGCTTTCTGGTGGCAGATGGAAGTATGGTAAAGGCTTATGATGAAAGTTTTGAAAAATATAATATAGAGGATGGGAATTTTACCAGTAAAAATAAAATTAACAGGGCACAAAAAAAGAATATTGAAGTCTTTGGACTTACTCTTTATGATAATTTTTTTGCAGAGGTAAAACTTAATAATAACGATACTTTGCGTATTTTTAAAAACAGAAAAGAAATAGACAAAGTTTGTCTAATGAAGGGGGAATTCCCTAAAAAAGCAGATGAAATAGCCATTGACAGGATGTTCGCCGATAATAACAACTTAAAGGTGGGAGATGAAATCTGGGACTCACACCATAAATGGAAAATCACAGGCCTTGTTTCCTTATCTGACTACAGTTGCTTATTTTCAGATAATAACGATACCATGTTTGATTCTTTGGCATTTGGAGTAGCAGTGGTATCAGAGGAGGGATTTGATTTTAAAGAAGAGGAATTAAATTACAGATATTCCTTTATTTACAATGAAAAACCAAAGGATGAGACTGAAGAATATAATCGCTCCAAAGATTTAATAGAAGTGTTAAATAACGAAATAGCCTTAAAGGATTTTATACCCCGTTATGCAAACCAGGCCATTATTTATGCCGGGGAAGATATGAGTGGTGACAAGCAGGCCATAGTAGTATTTTTATACATAATCATAGTAATAATTGCCTTTGTATTTGGGGTTACCGGTGCCAATACCATTGTAAAAGAGTCAGCTGTAATTGGAACCTTAAGGGCTATGGGCTACGAAAAAAAGGAGCTGATTAAACATTATCTCATGCCTCCTTTGATAGTTACCTTGATAAGTGCCATTACGGGAAATATACTAGGCTACAGCCTTATGAAGGATTATTGTGCCGGAATGTATTACGGAAGCTATTCCCTTACAACTTTTGTAACTATATGGAATGGCGAAGCATTTGTAATGACAACGGTAATTCCTTTTATAATTATGCTTTTGATAAATTATCTGGTTTTGTCAAATAAGCTTTCCTTAAAGCCTTTGAATTTTATCAGGAGAGATTTAAGGAAAAATAAGAAAAAAAAGACCATGAAATTAAGCCATAAACTTCCTGTTTTTACCCGTTTTAGAATAAGGGTAATTATACAAAACCTGAGTAATTATCTTGTTTTGTTTGTGGGAATATTCTTTGCAAATATGATTTTGGTTTATGGACTTATTTTTCCAAGTCTGATAAACCATTATCAGTCAAATGTTAAGGAAAACATGCTTTGTAATTATCAGTATATTCTGGAAGTTCCTTCAGATGTATTTGATAAAAATCATAAGTTAGAAAGCATGGTAAATCTTTTAATGTATTTTAATGAGGTGGAAACAGAAAATGAGGATGCCGAGAAATTTACGGCATATTCTTTAAAAACCATTCCGGGAAAACTTTCTTCTGTAGAAGAAAATGTGGCTATTTACGGGGTTAAGGATAAAAGTAGATATATCAATATTGATTTTAAAGAAAATGATGTATACATTACCAAAGCCTATGCGGACAAATATCTTTTAAAAACAGGAGATACCATACAGCTAAAGGAAGCCTACAAAAATAATAAATATGATTTTAAAATCACGGGAATCATTAATGATGAGGCGACTTTAAGTATATATATGCCAATAAAAGATGCAAATAAAATGTTTGATTTGGGAGATTCCTATTTTTCAGGTTATTTTTCCGATACGAAAATTACGGATATAGATGAAGAATATATAGGCTCTGTGATTGATATTACTGCCCTTACAAAAATAAGCAGACAGCTGGATAAATCTATGGGAAGTATAATGAATTTATTGAATTATTTTGCAATGCTGATATTTTTTGTTTTGGTATATCTTCTTTCAAAAGTAATTATAGAAAAAAATGCCCAATCCATTTCAATGGTGAAAATACTGGGATTTAGGGACCTTGAAGTAAGCAGACTGTATATTCTTGCCACTTCCATAATGGTGGTTTTATTTATAATAATAACCATACCTGTGGAAATCTGGCTGGTAAAAATAATTGTAGAGGTAATATTAAGAACCAGTATAAGTGGCTGGATAGCCTTTTATCTTGACCCGTTTTTACCTCTTGAAATGTTTGCATTAGGGGTAGCCACCTACGCAATTGTGGTAATATTTGAATATATTAAAATCCGAAAAGTACCTAAGGATATAGCCTTAAAAAATGTGGAATAAAAATAAATATAATCAGGAGGGAAAATTATGAAAAGACACATGGCATTTTTGATGGCAATCAGTCTGCTTTTTACAGCCTGCGCCTCATCAAAGGATGCAATTTCAGATAAAGGCAATGATATAGCTAAAGAAGAAACGACAACCTTTAAGGAAGATGAAGCTTCTTTTTCCTATGCAAAAAGTAAATCAGAAACAGTAACAATAAGTGCAGATGAATATGGAAATCCCGGAAAAATATCCGTAAAAGCAAGCCTTTTAGATATAGAAGAAGGAAGCGATTATGTAAAAGATTATTCCACTTTATCAAACATAAAAAATTCCAAAGGGGACGAGGAATATTATCCCGGAAAAGATAATGGTCTTTATTGGGAAAATAAGGGAACTGACATTACTTATTCAGGAGAAAGTAAAGAGAAAAATCTTCCGGTTAATGTAAAGGTAAGCTATTACCTAAATGACAAAGAGGTAACTGCAAAAGAAATAGCAGGTGCCAGTGGTAATATAAAAATTCGTTTTGACTATGAAAATAAAACAAAGGAAAAAGTAAATGTTGATGGCAAAGAAATTGAGGCAGAAGTTCCTTTTTTAGTAATATCAACTGCAGTTCTTGATTCAGAGGTATTTTCAGATGTAGAAGTAAAAAATGGAAAATTAATGGATGCTGACGGAAACAAAGTTGCAGTGGGAATGTGCATACCTGGTATAAATGAATCCTTGAAACTAGCGGGTTTTGAGGCATCTAAAGATATTAAAATGGATGATTTCGTGGAAATTTCCGCCTATGCCAAGGATTTTTCACTGGATCTTACTGCTACTATAATTACCAATGGTTTATTTGAAGATTTTGATACGGAAAAACTTAATAGCATAGAAGAACTTTCAGATGGAATAGGTAAACTTCAGGATGCCTCTAAAGAACTGGTGGATGCCTCTGCAAAGATTTATTCCGGTGCCGGAGAGTTTCAAAACTATTTAAATCAGTATATAGATGGGGTGGGACAGTTAGAAAGTGGTATTTCAGCCTTTAATGATGCAATAGGAAAATACGACTTATCATCTTTATCTGCTACAGATATGGCAAAGGAAATAAACTCATTAATAAAAGATACTAAGGCTTTGGCTAAAGGCTATAAAGAAATAGTTACCTATATGGCTACTTTAAAACAGGCACTTTCCGTAATAGGAGCCATAAACTGGGACAATGTAGCCAAAGATGCCGAAAATCAGGCTATTGTAGCCCTTGAAAATAATGATACCTACAAGACTCTTTCAAAAGAAGAACAAAAGTCTTTAAAATCTTCAATTTCCGGTAGTGTAAATCTTGATTACTACAAGACAACCATTGAAAATCAATTAACTGCCATAAATAAGGCAACACCTGATTTTGATAGTATAAATAGTGCCATGGAGGATCTTACAGAAGTATTTGAAGATAATCCTGACATAAAAGATTCAGACTTGGAAATTGATGCTGCAGCCATAAGCCAGTTGATTGAACAGGCAAAAGCCATACAGGAAAATGTTGCAAAATTAGATCAGGGTGGAAAGGCGTTGGTAGCCGGTGGAGAAAGCTTAAAATCAGGCTATTCAACCCTTTTGGCAGGCCTTTTATCCTACAAGGAGGGCATGAGCAGGTTTGATAGCGAAGGAATGAGTCAGCTTTCCAAATTATCAGGGGAGGGTCTTATTAATATAGTAAGAGGCTTAAAGGCGATAAAATTAAGAGATAAAAGTTATGAAAGTTTTAGTGGAAAAACAAAAAATTGCAAAGGAAGCGTCAGATTTATTGTGGAAACTGACGAAATTAGTTAGTGGTTGACAAGGCTTATTCATAAAATTTATAATATAAATGCTGAGGTTATAAGGTATAAGGGCTCTTTCCCCTATACCGGAATATTTCTTGTATATAGGGAAATAAAAACGTATTTAAAAGGTAAGGTAATAATTATTATTACAAAGGAGTGTTAAAAAATGAGTGAAGAATGTACACCACAGGCTTGTTCCACCTGCAAAGAGACTTGTTCAGATAGAAAAGCTGATCCAAAGAGTTTTTTAAAGGACCCACACCCAAAGAGCAGAGTAAATAAGGTAATTGCAATTGTAAGTGGTAAGGGTGGAGTTGGTAAATCCCTTGTTACTTCAATGATGGCAGTTAATTTCCAGAGACTTGGAAAAAGGGTAGCTGTTTTAGATGCAGATATTACAGGCCCTTCTATTCCTAAAATGTTTGGTATCAAAAAGCAAGCTGAAGGAAGCGAAGAGGGATTACTTCCTGTAAAATCCTCCATGGGAACACAGGTTATGTCAGTAAATCTTTTACTTGAAGATGAGACAAAACCGGTTATCTGGAGAGGCCCTGTTATAGCAGGAACAGTTACACAATTCTGGACAGATGTTATCTGGGAAGATGTTGATTATATGTTTGTAGATATGCCACCTGGAACAGGTGATGTTCCTCTTACAGTATTCCAGTCGTTACCTGTAGATGGAATTATCATAGTTACATCACCACAGGATCTGGTATCAATGGTTGTTCAAAAGGCTGTAAACATGGCTGAGATGATGAATATTCCTATTTTGGGAATTGTAGAAAACATGTCTTACATAGAATGTCCGGATTGTCACAAGAAAATCAATGTATTCGGTGAAAGTCACATTGATGAGGCTGCTAAAGAGCATGGTTTAACTGTTCTTGACAGATTACCTCTTAATCCTAAGATTGCATCTGCATGCGATAAGGGTATGATTGAATTGGCTGACATTGAGATAATTGACAATGCTGTAAAGGCTGTAGAAGATCTTAAATAAAAAATCAGGCGCAGGGACTTTTAGGGTTCCTGCGTTTATGAAAAAGCGGGGCGGATTTGTGAATTTTCGCTTTACCATGTGAGTATCAGGTTTCTTTCCCGGGAGAGAAGCCTGTTTTAATGTAGGGAGGATTTATGCAGGATATTAAGCTGAAAGCCAGAGCAAAGATTAATTTAAGCCTTGATGTTATGGGAGTAAGACAAGACGGTTATCATCTGGTATCAATGGTTATGCAAAATATTGACCTTTATGATGAAATTACCATGGAAAAAACCCGTGAAGATATAATCAGGATAAATACTAATATGAGCATTTTGCCTAATGACGAAAATAATTTGTGTTATAAGGCGGCAGCTCTTATGAGAGAAAAATATCATATTAAAGATGGAATTTTTATAAATCTTTCCAAAAAAATCCCTATTGCAGCAGGAATGGCAGGAGGAAGTTCTGATGCAGCTGCAGTTATGAAGGGCATTAATGAAATGTTTGATTTAGGAATAAAAGAAGAAGAATTAAGGGAAGATGCCGTAAAAATAGGAGCTGATGTACCTTATTGTATAATGGGTGGAACAGCTTTATCAGAGGGAATAGGAGAAATCCTTACCAGACTGCCTTTTGTGGGAGAATTAGATATATTAATAGCAAAACCGGATATAAGCGTTTCCACAAAAAGCGTTTATGAAAGCCTTGTATTAGATGAAAATACAAAACATCCGGACACACTGGCAATGATAAATGCCATTAAGAACAAAGATTACAAAAAAATGTATGAAAACATGAGTAATGTGTTGGAAAGTGTTACAATAACCATGCATCCAGTCATTGCAAAAATAAAGGAAATGATGGAAAATCATGGGGCTGACAAAGCCTTAATGAGTGGCAGCGGTCCAACAGTATTTGGGATTTTTGAAGACAGTAAAAAGGCAATGAAAGCTGCAGAATTTATTAAAGAAAGCTCTATTGCAAAAGAGGTTTTTCTTACTAAGACCTGGGGGATGTTACCATGTCAGATAATGTAAATATCTATATAAAAAGCATACATAAAAATTCCGGCCAGGAAGAAATAATAGAAACGAAAACCACCGGCAAATTTCGGATTATTGATGGTATAAAATATATTTATTATAAAGAATCAGATGAAAACGGTCAGGTCAGTATTAGAAATATTATAAAGATTAGTAAAGACAGGGTTGAAATTACCAAAAAAGGCATGACCGAAACCAATATGCTTTTTGTGGAAGGAGAAAAGCACGAAAGTCTTTATTCCCTTCCCTATGGGAAATTTTTAACCAGGATAGATACAAAAAGCGTAATTGTTGAAGAAAAAGAGACATTGCTAAAAGTTAAATTAAACTATATTATTGAATTAGAAGGCGATTTTCTATCGGACTGTCAGTTGACGATGGAAATTAATGACATAAAATTTGAATGATTCAGGAGGATTTGAAAAATGAAAGTTAGAAAAGCGATTATACCGGCAGCAGGACTTGGAACAAGATTTCTTCCCGTAACCAAAGCTCAGGCAAAGGAGATGCTTCCTATAGTGGATAAACCTACTATCCAGTATATTGTGGAGGAGGCTGTAGAAGCGGGTATTCAGGATATTATTATAGTTACAGGTAGAAGCAAGCGTTCAATAGAAGACCATTTTGACCGTTCAATCGAGCTTGAAATGGAACTTGAAAGACATCATAAAGACGGAATGCTTGAAATTGTAAGAGAAATTCCTGAAATGGCAAATATTCATTACATAAGACAAAAAGAGCCAAGAGGACTGGGACATGCCATTCTTACAGCCAGTCATTTTATCGGAGATGAGCCTTTTGCAGTAATGCTTGGTGATGATATTGTTATTTCTCATACTCCTTGCTTAAAGCAGATGTTGAATATCTATGAAAATACCCATGGAAATGTTCTTGGAGTTCAGACTGTTGCACATAAAGATGTAAACAAATACGGTATCATTGAAGGAGAAAAGAAAGGAGACCGCCTTTACAAGGTTACAGATATGGTGGAAAAACCGGATGTTGACAAGGCTCCATCAGATGTTGCTGTATTGGGACGCTACATCATAAACCCATCAATTTTTGGTTATCTTTCAACTCAGGAAGAAGGAACCGGAGGAGAGATTCAGCTTACAGACGCTCTTAAGAGAATGGTATATGACGGAGTTGATACATATGCTTATGATTTCAAGGGACATCGTTATGATGTAGGTAGCAAAATCGGATTTTTACAGGCGAATATCGAATGTGCCTTAAGAGATGAAAAGCTTAAAGATGAGCTTAAAGAGTATCTTAAAGAGCTTAATGAAAATATGGATGAAATGATTAGGTATGAATAATGACATTTTCATACTGGCTTTATTTGGGAAAAGATGTTAAAATGGTGGACAGGCTTGTTTTAAGGAGGTGAATTTATGTCAGTATTTACAATAGTAATGATAGTTATTTTAGTTGTTCTTATTGCGATTTTAGGAGCTTTATATTATTTTGGAAAGAAAGCTGAGAAAAAGCAGGCGGAACAGCAGGTTCAGATAGATGCAGCAGCCCAGAGCGTGCATATGCTTGTTATAGACAAGAAGCATATGAAACTTACTGAGGCAGGGCTTCCGGATATTGTTTTGGAAAAAACTCCATGGTATCTTAAGCGTTCTAAGGTTCCAGTTGTAAAAGCAAAGATTGGACCAAAGATTATGACCCTTATTGCAGATGAGAAAGTATTTGAAGTTATACCTGTAAAAAAAGAGGTTAAAGCTACAGTAAGTGGTATTTACATAACAGGAGTTAAGGGTGTTAGAGCACCTTTGGAAACACCGGTTAAGAAGAAAGGATTTTTCAAAAGACTTACTTCTAGAGACAAATAATGATAAAAGATAAAGAGTTCCTTATTTCGGGGGCTCTTTTTTTTATATTATACTCAAATTAATGTATTATTAAGAAATAATTAGTTTATTAAAGCTTTAAAAGTAATGAAAAATATGATATTCTAATATAAATGGTGTTTTATAATTGATATAAACCGATTTATAAAAATAGAAGAAGTAAAAATTATTTAATGGAGGAAATAAGTAATGAAAAAGAAAATCGCGATAATTGTATTATCATGCGCTTTGGCAGCAGGAGCATTAAGTGGGTGTTCCGGAAATGGGGCGAACTCTTCAGACTCTAAAACAGTAACAGTAAAAAAAGATTATAATGTGGATGACTATGTAAAATTAGGTGAATATAAAGGAATAGAAGTTACTTATGACCTTCAGACCGTTACAGATGAAGAAGTTGATGCTCAGATTCAGTCAAACCTTGAGTCTGCCGTGACCTATTCTGATGTAGACAGAACAACGGTACAAAATGGGGACAAGGTAAACATTGACTATGAAGGATTTATAGACGGAGAATCAAGAGATGAGACTACTGCTAAAGGTAGCGATCTTGTTATAGGTTCTAATACATTCATATCAGGATTTGAAACTGGACTTATTGGACATAATGTAGGTGAAATGGTAACTCTTGATCTTACTTTCCCTGAAGATTATAATGCAGATACTTCTCTTTCAGGAAAACCTGTACAATTCAAGGTTACTATCAATTCTCTTCAGGAGCCAAGCAAGGTAGAACTTAATGATGATTTCGTTAAAGAAAATTCTAAAACTTCAAAAACAGTTGAAGAATATAAAGAAGAAATCAGAAAGTCTCTTCAGGAATCCTATGATTCACAGGCTTCAAGCTATATCCAGTACATGGTACAAAGCCAGGCAGTATCAAATGCCACAGTAAAGAAACTTCCTGACGGAATGCTTGAAGATGCTATTAAATCTTTCAAGGAGCAGATTAAATCAGCAGCAAAAAGTGCCGGAGTAGAATATAAAGAATATATTTCAAGTTATTATGGAATGAGCGAAGGAACTTTTGAAACACAGGTAGAATCCTATGAGCAAAGCTATTGTGAGCAAAAACTTGTTATGGAAGCTATCTGCAAGGCTGAAAAACTTGATCTTACCCAGGGAGAACTTAAAGAAGCCGAAGAAAAATATGTAAAAGATAATGGATATGAGTCAGTTGATGCATTAGAAGAATCTTATGATGCTGATACTCTTACAGAGTATTTCCAACAGCAAAAAGTTCTTAAATTCCTTGAGGATAATGCGACTGTTGTTCCTTCATCTCAAAGCTCAAACTAAGAGCTTTTAGTGATGAAAAACTAAAATTTTAAAACATACTCCCTGCTGTCATTATTAGACATTTGTATCATGATAAATGCCGGCAGGGTATATTTTTTGTCAATATATTGCTTAATGATAAAGTATCAGCTTTAAATGGAGGTTTAATAATGGACTTAGTTAGTATCAGTGATATTTTCAGAAACAGAGAAAAATATCTGGAAAAAGAAATCAGTGTAGGTGGCTGGGTAAGAAGCGTCAGAGCTTCAAAAAACTTTGGTTTTCTTGTGATAAGTGATGGTACTTATTTTGAAACTCTACAGATTGTATATAATGATTCAATGGCGAATTTTTCAGAAATTTCAAAATTAAATGTCAGCGCCTGTGTAATAGTAAAAGGAGTGCTTACTGCTACTCCACAGGCGAAACAGCCTTTTGAAATTCAGGCTACGGATATAGTTATTGAGGGAGAATCTACTTCCGATTATCCTCTTCAAAAAAAGAGACATACTTTGGAGTATCTTCGTACAATGACTCATTTGCGTCCTAGAACAAACACATTTCAGGCCGTATTCAGAGTCAGATCTATTATAGCCTATGCAATCCATAAATTCTTTCAGGAGAGAGATTTTGTATATGTTCATACACCGATTATTACTTCTTCTGATGCTGAAGGAGCAGGAGAGATGTTTCAGGTTACCACATTAGACCTGGAAAATCTACCAAAGGATAAAGATGGAAAAGTGGATTATTCAAAAGACTTCTTTGGCAAAAAAACTTCCCTTACCGTTAGCGGTCAGCTTAATGTGGAAACCTATGCTATGGCATTTAATAATGTTTACACCTTTGGACCTACCTTCAGAGCAGAAAATTCAAATACCACAAGACATGCAGCAGAATTCTGGATGGTTGAGCCGGAGGTTGCTTTTGCCGACCTTACAGACCTTATGAATCTTACAGAAAGCATGTTAAAATACATCATAAATTATGTATTGGAAAATGCACCAAAAGAGATGGAATTTTTCAATCAGTTTATAGATAAGGGACTTCTTGAAAGATTAAAACATGTTGCAAGCTCAGAATTTGCAAGGGTTACTTATACAGAGGCAGTAGAAGAATTGATTAAACACAATGACAAATTTGATTATAAGGTATCTTGGGGTTGTGATTTACAGACAGAGCATGAAAGATACCTTACAGAAGAAATTTACAAACGCCCTGTTTTTGTAACCAATTATCCAAAAGAGATAAAAGCATTTTATATGAAACTTAATGACGACAAGAAAACAGTTGCTGCTATGGACTGTCTGGTTCCAGGAATCGGAGAAATCGTGGGTGGAAGCCAGAGAGAGGACAGCTATGAAATTCTCACAAATAGAATGAAAGAGCTGGGATTAAAGGCAGAAGATTACGAATTTTATACCGACCTTAGAAAATATGGAACAGTTACCCACTCGGGTTATGGACTGGGATTTGAAAGATGCGTTATGTATCTTACAGGTATATCAAATATTCGTGATGTACTTCCATTCCCTAGAACAGTTAAAAACTGCGAATTATAATTAAGAAACAAAGGATTTAGATTCTTTCGGGGACTAAATCCTTTTAATTTACGAGTTTTTTATGGTATAACCCAAGCCTCTAACAGTATGGATTAGGGGCTTGTATTTTTTAATATCAATTTTCTTTCTTAAATAATTTATATAAACATCCACTACATTATCGCCTCCTTCATAATTATATCCCCATACCTGACTAAGAATTGTGTCTCTTGAAATAATCCGATTGGTGTTTCTTACTAGAAATTCCAAAAGCTGATATTCTTTTTTGGCTAAATTAATCTCCTGGCCGGCTCTTTTAACAATATGGGAACAGCAGTCAAGCTCTAAGTCCGATACGGTATATATCTCAGAGCAGGCACTGTTGGCAGTTCTTATAACACTTTTAATTCTTGCAATTAATTCATCAAAAGAAAATAGTTTTACTAAATAATCATTGGCTCCCACATTAAGACCATTTACTCTGTCAGATGTTTCTCCTTTAGCGCTTAAAAAAATTACCGGAGTAAGATTATTGTTTTGTCTTAAAGTTTTTACAGCACTTATTCCATCCATTACCGGCTTCATTATATCCATAAAAACTACATCATAGCTTATAAAACGAAGATACTCCAAGGCTTCATCTCCGTTGTAGCAGGAATCTATTGTGAAATCCCTTTTTGATTTTTGGGTGTATAAAAGAAATTGAGGAAAAGATATGCAGGATAAGACCAAAAATAAAGACCTGAGCGTTTGCCCAGGCCTTTGATTTTGACAGTTTTAAACAAAAAATTTCTATTTTATCGATACTAAAAGGATAATTAGAACATAATCTGAAGATCAAGACGTCCAGCCTCGATTTCTGCACGATCACATCCGAATTTTTCAACATTGTAATCATCGATAGCTTTAACTAAAGCATCGTATACTCCCTTGTAAACTGAACCAGGACCACCCTGAGCGATACAAGGAATAAATCCTTTTGTAGTTCCAACTTCATCAAGAACTTTGTAAGTTGTTTCTTTAATTTTTTCTGGTGACCAGTCTGGTGTATCAACCATAGCTCCGTCGAATCCACCCATGAATGTAATCTTGTCACCGTATTTCTTAACCATTTCAGGAATGTCGTTAGATGCCATACATCCTTGCCATACATTGATTCCCATTTCAATCATATCTGGAACAAGTGTAGCTCCATAGCTGTCTGAATGATGGAAGATAACCTTGCATCCATGATCATGATAGTATCCGTAAAGCTCTTTGTAAGCATCTACGAAGAATTCTTCAAACATTGCAGGGCTCATGAATGTAGATGTCATGCTTCCCCAGTCATCATGATGGAAAAGTGAATCAGGTTTAATGTTTTCGCAAATATGTTCAGCGATTTTCATTTCCCAATCTAAGATATATTTAATCATGTCATGACACTCATCTGGATACATAGCAAGTGCCATACATACTTCGTCGATTTTACCGCAATGATGCATTCTTTCGAAGATACCTGGTGCTACGAAAGGTGCAACGTATGATTTTGATCTGTCCATTGCATTATATTGATCAACAAAGATTTTCCACTCTTCAGCAGGCCATTCTGTTGAAGGAGCTTTAAGATATTTATCCCATTCTTCAAAATCTTTGATTACAACCTTATCAGGTGTATGTACAGGAAAGGCTCCTGGTGTACCTTCCGGCCAGCTGTTTGTAACACCCCATGCGTCTACAACATTTTCTTCACCATATTTTGGTGTTGCATTGTGCATGTAGAATGGGTAAAAAGTTAACTGAACAGCTTCGTAGTTATTACTGAAACGATCCGGTTCTTTTTCCTGAAAAATTACTGCGTCTAAATTTTCTCTTGCGTTCATCATAATTTTTTTAACTCCTTTTTGAAAAATTAAAATTTACTAGTCTATAACTTATTTCGGTCATATCTAATTATAAATTGATATTTTATGTAAGTAAATCCGTGATGTGATGATAGTTATTTTAAAGCTACACTACATTGTGTAGCTTTGGAAAAAATTTAAGGCTTTTTGTTGAGAATAAACAGTAAAAAAATTAGGAAGATAAAAATAAAGAATGAATAATACAAATTTAATAAAAGAAAGAGGGATAAATTATATTTTTTTATAAGTTTGTAATAGCAAACCAAAATTTGTTTTTGTTTAAAATGTAATGAGTGATATTACAATTTTTGGAGGATGCTACATTTAGTAGGGTTAATGAACAAAATGTAAGATAAGATAAAAATAGAATAATTATAAATATTTTAAGGGGCAAAGAAGGGACTGTTTTACCCTTATTTTTCTAGAATTTATAGTATATTGACGGGCTTTGTGACAGCAATATACTAACTTTACAGGAATTTGGCCGTTTTGCGTGAAAATGTTTAATTAATATAAAAAATACCGATATATATTGTGAATATTATTAATAAAATGTAAAATGAATTTAACGGTAATGGATTTGTTAAAGGAAGGTTAAAAATACTTGAGAGGGGAAAGGTTATGATACACATTTTTATTGTAAATCCATATGCCGGCCGTAAGACATTTGCAGAAGATTTAAGAAATAAGCTGTCCCATATAAAGGGAATTGAATATTTCATCTTTAACACAACTTCAAGTAACAATGAAGAAGTGTTGGTTAAAAAAATACTCCATACTTTTGAAGGAAAAAAACTAAGGTTTTATTGTTGTGGCGGTTCTGGAACCATGAGAAATGTATTAAATGGATTTGAGGATTTGTCCAAAGTTGAAATCGGATTTTTTCCCTGTGGTTTTACCAACGATTTTTTGAAGGTTTTTGGGGAAAAAGCAAAGGAATTTAAAAATATAGAAAAACTTATAAAGGGTAAGCCTGTAAAAGTTGACTACATTAAAACAAATCATGGCGTTGCATTAAACAGCTTTTCTATAGGAATTGATGCATTAATGGCCATGAAAATTGAAAATTTCAGGTTTATAAGTATATTTGGGGTCTTCTTACCTTATTTTATGTCTTTTATGACTAGTGTTTTTCTTACAAAACCTTTGGAAGTGGAAATTACTATGGATGGTGGAGAATGTTTTGATACCAATGTTACGGAACTGGTAATGCTTAATGGAAGTACAGTTGCAGGAAATGTAGTGATAAATCCTGGTGCAGACATATTAAACGGAGAAGGGGTTTATCTTTATACAAAAAATCTTAGGGGATATAAATTTTTATCCACACTAAAAACAGCAGTAGAAAAAAGAAAAAAGGTAACCGGAGTAACCATTGAAAAGGGAATATGTAAAAGAATTTCCCTTAGAAGAAAAGACGGAAAATTTATAGAGGCAAGCCTTGACGGGGAGGTCATAACCGGAAAAAAAGAGTGGAATATAGAAATTGTTCAGGAAGGACTTTCACTTATTTTGCCGGAGGGGGTGAGTGTGTATGGATGATTTACTTTACTTTGGAAGAGTAATGACGAAAATTATATATGCAATTGAAGGAGTATGTCTTGTGGCAGTGGGGGCATTATTGCCTAATGTACAGTCAACTCAAAGCGTTGCCCTGTTTGTGCTTTTTATTTTAAGCTGTTTAAGTCTTAGATTGGCGAGAAGGAAAAATGTACCTTTTTTGCTGGTTACCCTGATGGAAATTATTTATTTTGATATTTTTGGTATAATAACCAGTCTGATGCTGGGGAATCTGTATCTGATATTTTTATTGATAATGATTCAATGGATGGAAAGTGTTTTATACGGTTCAACAAAAGTTTGCAACTGCATGGTCATAATACATACGATTATTATTTTGGCCTTCTCATTTTGGAATCTTGATAAGTTTGAGCAGGAATATTGGAGTATTGCCTGCTTTATAGCATTTTCCACAGTGGTTTTAGCAGCCTGGATATCCGGTAATGTGGTAAAAATTATTAATTTTAACACAAAAAAATATACTGAACAGGAAACCGGGCTAAATGACATAATAAATGTACTGGAAGCAAAATGCGATGATGCAAAAGAAAGCATTAACTCTAAATCTAGATTTTTATCAAATATGTCCCATGAAATGAGAACTCTTATTAATACCATTATGGGTATGAATGAAATGATACTCAGAGAAAATGAGGATTTGCAAATTACAGAATATGCCCAGAATATTGAAAATTCCGGGGAAATAATGCTATCTCTTATTAATGATGTTTTAGACTATTCAAAAATAGAATCTGGAGAGATGGAAATAAATTCTTCCCAATATACAATGACTTCCATGCTGAATAAAATATTATCTATAATTTTGCCAAAGACCAAAGAGGTGGATTTGGATTTTAACCTGGAAGTAACGGCAGACATGCCGGATTGTCTTATGGGAGATGAAGCAAGACTGACTCAGATATTAATAAATATACTTAATATTTCCGTAAGGTGGACAGAAATGGGAAGTATAAGTCTGAAGGTGGGCTATGAGAGAACTGATCAGGAAAATCTTATGCTTGAAATAAGGATAAGTGATACCGGAAAAGGAATAAAACCGGAGGATTTGGAATATTTATTTGATTCATTTATAAAGCTTGATAAAGAAAAAAATAATGTTATGGAGGGAAGTGGACTTGGACTTACCATAACAAAATGTCTGGTTGAGGCAATGGATGGAAAAATAGAGGTAAACAGCCAGTATCAAAAAGGAACTGAATTCATAATCACTATACCTCAGGGAATAACTGATATTAAGCCTATAGGGGATATAAAAAAAATTCTGGATAATAATTTTGCTAAAAGAGAGGAATACGCAGAAAGCTTTAGAGCTCCGGATGTTAAGGTTTTAGTTGTGGATGACAGCAAGGTAAATCTAAAGGTTGTTTCCCTATTGTTAAAGAACACGGAAGTGAAAATAACAGAGGCTTTAAGCGGTGAGGAGGCAATACAAAAGCTTAAGGAAGATGAATTTGACCTTGTTCTTTTGGATCACATGATGCCGGAAATGGACGGAGTGGAAACCCTTAAAATCATCAGAGACAATAATATAGCTGATAAGACACCGGTTATTGCCCTTACGGCTAATGCGGTTGCCAGAGCGAGAGAAATATATATTGCCAAGGGATTTTGTGATTATCTTTCAAAACCTGTTGGCGGAAAAGATTTGGAAAGTGCTCTTATTAAATGGCTTCCTGAGGATAAGGTTTATCTTGTAAAGGAAGAAGAAGCAGAAGTTATCAAAGAAAAAACCAGTAAATATAAGGAGTTTGTAAGAAAAGAAAAACAAAGAGAAGAGAAGGCATCTATTGAAAGTGTAGGAGAAAAAATCGAAAAATACCAGAAACTATACAATAGCCTTAACAGGTTAAAGGAATGCCTTTCTGACTGGGATTATGATAAAGCTGAGGAGGTGCTGGAAGATATTTTAAAACACAGTTACGAGGAAAACATTCAACAAAGGTTAAATATTGCCTATATGCTCTTGGAAAATATGCAGCCTGAGGATGCCTTAAATGAAATAGAAGAGATAATACTTGAAAATTCCTAAAAAACAATTCTTTCAATGAAAAATAATATGGAGATAGTATATTTGCTATCTCCATATTATTACCCAAATATCAAAAAATCCACAATAGTTTGTTATAAACCTATAAGCGAGTTGTGGTTATAAGTATTTTGGAAAGGAAGTGGATAAATAAAGAAAATAAAAAAGAGTCAAAGGACTCTTTTTTAGCAGTTCGTACGGGAATCGAACCCGTGATTCCGCCGTGAGAGGGCGGCGTCTTAACCTCTTGACCAACGAACCGTTAATAACTATATCACGAAATAGAATTAAATGCAAGAAAAAAATACAAAAACATCAAAAAGACTGTATATATCATAAACGCTGTGATATTATTCTATTATTGTAGGTAAAGCATTGAAAAGAAAGAGGAAAAAATGGATAAATTTGAATTGATAGCTCCCTGCCACTTTGGCCTGGAGGCAGTATTAAAAAGAGAAATATATGATTTGGGATATGATATAAGTAAAGTTGAAGACGGTCGAGTGACTTTTAAGGGAGATGCCGAGGCTGTTTGCAGGGCAAATATTAATCTGCGCACCACAGAGAGAATTTTAATTAAAATAGGAGAATTTAAGGCAGAGAGTTTTGAGGAACTGTTTGAAAATACCAAAGCTCTTTTGTGGGATGAATATCTGCCTGTTGATGCAAAGATATATGTAAAGAAAGTTTCTTCCATAAAAAGTAAACTCTTTAGCACATCTGATATTCAGTCCATTGTTAAAAAAGCAATTATTGAAAAAATGAAATACAAATATAAGATTGACTGGTTTAGCGAAGACGGGGCAGAATATCCTATCAGAGTATTTTTAATGAAAGATATTGTTACAATAGGCCTTGATACCTCAGGGGCATCTCTTCACAAAAGAGGCTATCGTTTAAAATCGAATCTTGCACCTATTTCAGAGACGTTAGCAGCATCTCTAATAAAACTTACTCCCTGGCATAAAGACAGGATTTTAGTGGATCCTTTTTGCGGAAGCGGAACATTTCCTATTGAAGCTGCCATGATGGCGGCTAATATAGCACCCGGGGTAAACAGGGATTTTGCTGCACAAAGCTGGGATAATATAATAGAAAAAAATCTCTGGAAAGAAGCCAGAGATGAGGCATTGGAAATGGGAAATCCTGCCGTAAAAACAGATATTCAAGGTTATGATATTGATGGTGAAACCATAAAAATCGCCAGAGAAAATGCAGTCAGGGCAGGAGTAGACCACCTTATTCATTTTCAGACAAGAGACATGAGAGATTTGAATCACAGGAAAAAATACGGTTTTGTTATTACAAATCCACCTTATGGTGAAAGATTGGAAGATAAAGAAAGCATAAAAACTCTTTACAGGGATTTTGGACAGGCACTGAAAAATCTGGATTCCTGGTCGGTTTATGTTATTACTTCCTATGATGGTTTAGAAAGGGATTTTGGAAGGAAGGCCGATAAAAATCGAAAAATTTATAATGGTATGCTCAAAACCTATTTTTATCAGTTTATGGGGCCAAAGCCTCCTAAAAGAAAATAATTATATTTTATAAAGAGGGGAAAAATTGAGAGATAAAAAAGTGACTTTTTTAAGTCTGATTTTGATATTTACCTGTTTAAGCTTGTCTTTTGCCGCTTTTATATTTGATAACAACAATAAGAGCCGGCAAAAGAAAATTGACCTAATGAATGGCGTGGATAAAATCGCATATTATAATAATCTTGATGATATAAGCCGGGATGAAATGGAAAAGGGACTTTTGATACCTCTTCCAAAGGGGGAGGAATCAGACTATGAAATTGAATACTCAAAAGTTTACAGACAAATGAAAATTACAATTTCAGACACAAATAAGGAATTTTTTAATAAAAACCATATAGAAGGACTTACAAATGGCCTTACGGATTTGAAAACGGATTTTAAAAAAGAAGGAAAGAAAGAAAAAACTATTGTCACCGTAAGCCTTGATAATATTTACGATTATAAAAGCATTATTGAAGATGGAAATTTATACATAAAATATTATAGTATGTGGGATAAATATGATAAAATCGTTGTTATAGATCCCGGACATGGCGCTGACAATAAAGGAATTGTACTAAATGATGGAGTGGAGGCAGATATAGATTTTGCGGTGGCTTCATATATAGAGAAGTATCTTAAAGACGCAGGCATAGGAGTTTGCCTTACAAGAGATGAAAATCAAGACCCTTCCATTGAAAAAAGGGTAGATATGGCTAATCAGCTTAATGCTGATATGTTTATAAGTATTCATGTAAACGAGTCAGATGATAAGTCAGAAAGCTATAATGGTGTCCTTGTAATGTATAATGAAAAAGATGATACATTAAAAAGCAAGCTTTTAGGTGATTATGTCCTGAAAAATTATATAAAAAACACTCAGGCAAAAAATCTTCAATGTATTGAAGGCAGCAGTCTTAAATTAATAGGAGATTCTAAGGTACCAGTTGCTTTAGTGGAACTTGGCTTTTTGACCAATAAGCCAGAGGCGCAAAAACTGATTTCCAAAGATTATCAACAACAGGCGGCTTTGGGTATATTTAACGGTATTTTGGAAGCTTATAATAATGCAGAGTTTTTAAAGGAGAAAAAATGATTAATCTGGTTTTAGCAACTACAAATAAAAATAAGGTTAGAGAAATAAATGAAATATTAAAAGGAATGGATGTTGTGGCCGTTTCTATGAAGGAAGCAGGAGTAGATATTGACATAGAAGAAAACGGAAATACTTTTGAAGAAAATGCCATAATAAAGGCAAAAGCAGTCAGTGAACGCGTGGATACTTTTGTTTTGGCAGACGATTCCGGACTGGAAATAGACTATTTAAATAAAGAACCAGGCATATATTCTTCAAGATACATGGGAGAAGATACTTCCTATGATATAAAAAACAAGGCTATTTTAGAACGCTTAGAAGGAGTAGCTGACGAAAAAAGAACCGCAAGATTTGTCTGCGCCATGGCAGTGGTTACACCTGAGAAAAAGGTTATTTCCCTGGTTGAAACCATGGAGGGACGAATCGGATATGAAATAAAGGGAGAAAACGGTTTTGGATATGATCCGATATTTTTTTTACCGGAAAAAAATCTTTACAGCGCCCAGCTTAGTCCTGAGGAAAAAAACAGCATAAGCCACAGAGGAAAAGCACTTAGAAAGATAAGCGAAGTAATTAGAAACGAAATCAATCAGAAAGGTTAAAGATGAAGATACTTGTGGTAAGTGATACGCATGGTTACAATGACAATTTAAAAAGAGTTTTAGAAATTGAAGGAACAATTGACGCATTATTTCACCTGGGGGATCTGGAAATGGATGCCGGAGTCATTGAAAATATGGCACAATGTCCATGCGAGCTTATAGCAGGAAACAATGACCTGTTTTCGGTTTATCCCAGGGAAAAAATGGTAAATATATCTTCCTGTAATATTTTTATGACCCATGGGCACAAATATTATGTCAATACGGAAACGGATTTTATAAAAAAGAAGGGCATATCCATGGGAGCGGATATAGTCATGTTTGGTCATACCCATGTGCCGGTTGTTGATACGGATTATAATATAACCCTGATTAATCCCGGAAGTTTGACCTATCCTCGCCAAAAAAACAGGCTGCCTTCTTATATTGTTATGAACTTATCCCCAAAGGGACAAACAGAATTTGAAATTAAATATCTAAACGAAAAAAAACGAAAATTTTTCTTTTTTTAATACAACAAAAGTAAAGCGGGTACATATCACATTGATGTCCGCTTTTTTTCTTATGACAATAAACAGAAGTCTGATAATAGCCGATTAAACATTAAAGATAATTACTTTATTGCTTTTTAGGAGAAGAAGGCTATGAAAAAAAAGAATGAATATAAATATACCGAAAAAGCCATTACTGATGAAGGCGTTGTGGAGAAAAAAGATTATATAGGTATTGTGGTATCTGTGGTATCTTATCTGCTGGTAGTGGTTCTGGCGATTTTAGGAGCATTGGCCTTACTTGCTTGAACAGGTGGCACAAAGTGCCACTGCGTTCATGAGGAAGTAGCGAAGCGGATTTAAGAATGTCCGCTTTACATTTACTAAGGAGAAGGAAAAATGGGTGGAAAAGATTTAGAAGTATTTAAAAGAAGAATCTATGAAATTTTGGAAGCATCTCATGATGGGGATGTGGTCAGCAAAAGGTACGATGTGTTGATGCTTACTGCCGTTATTGTAGGTCTTATTCCCCTTACAATGAAAGAAGGAAACAGGTATAGTCTGATAATAGATGTTATTACAGTGTCAATATTTATTTTTGATTACATTATGCGATTTTATACCTCTGATTATAAAATGGGAATAAAAAGCTATAAAGCCTATGTTGCCTATGTATTTACACCAATGGCGATAATTGACCTGCTTTCAATCGTACCGGTTTTGACATTTTTCTTTCCGGCATCAGTTACCTTACAGCTTTTTAGAATATTCAGGGTATTGAGGATTTTAAAACTTGTAAGATACTCAAAGACAATGGTAGTTATTGAAAATGTAATCAGGAAGGTAAGGGCTCAGCTTTTTGCCATGCTTATGATTGCTTGTGCATATATTTTTGCGATAGCAATGATTATATTCCAGGTTGAGCCGGATTTGTTCGAAGATTTTTTTGATGCTTTATACTGGGCAACAATATCAATAACCACAATAGGTTATGGAGATATTGCCCCTGCCACCAACATAGGAAGGTTTATAACAATGCTGTCTGCCCTTGTGGGAGTCGCCGTGGTTGCCCTTCCCTCTGGTATGATAACAGCAGCATATATGGACGAAATAAGCAGGAAAAAAAGTAAGCTGGAGATATAATGTATATAGCCCCAAGCCCCATTATTTGGGGAAATACCCCAGGTAAAAAATTTTTTTAAAAAAAATAAAAAAAGTTGTTGACATTTATTTTGTTAGGTAATATAATACTACTTGTGTCGCGGATGAGACACGAAGAAATAAGCACTAACGGGGTGTGGCTCAGCTTGGCTAGAGCGCCTGGTTTGGGACCAGGAGGCCGCAGGTTCGAATCCTGTCACCCCGATGCTATGCGGGTGTAGTTCAATGGTAGAACACTAGCCTTCCAAGCTAGATACGTGGGTTCGATTCCCATCACCCGCTTTTGTAAGCTTTATGACTTACTTATGTGTCCGTAGCTCAGCTGGATAGAGCAACGGCCTTCTAAGCCGTGGGTCGGGGGTTCGAATCCCTTCGGGCACATTTTCTTATAGGTAGTTATTAGAAAGGACAGTTATATAAGAATTCAGTTAACTGTCGTTTTTTTTACAACTATAGGAATTACATTTGAAATTATATATGGTGGGTATAGCGCAGTTGGTTAGCGCGCCAGATTGTGGCTCTGGAGGCCCAGGGTTCGAATCCCTGTATCCACCCTTTTTATTTAGGTTGTTACTCGCTAATTGCATCTCTTTTGTTTGTCTATGAGATGCTTTTTCTTATAAAAACGAAAGTTATTGGGCTATCGCCAAGCGGTAAGGCACAGGACTTTGACTCCTGCATTCACCAGTTCGAATCTGGTTAGCCCAGTTTATATAGATATTTTACCATTAGGGCAAGATTCTCAAAATTTTTTATGAGAAGACGGCCCTTTTTTGTTATAATATAAAACAAAAATCGGGAGGTATAGATTTGGAAGAAATAAAAATAACTGAAATAGACGGCATAAAAATAGGACAGGTAGAAGATGAAAAAGCTGCCACAGGTGTAAGCGTAATACTGTGTGAAAAGGGAATGGCGGCTGGACTTGATGTAAGAGGGGGAGGACCTGCTTCAAGAGAATCGGAATTAATGAACCCTTTGGCCGCAGCCCAAGAGATACATGCAGTAGTTTTATCCGGAGGAAGTGCTTTCGGACTTGATGCAGCCGGGGGAGTAATGGAATTTTTGGAAGAAAAAAATATAGGCTTTGATGTGGGGGTAACGAAAGTTCCTTTGGTATGCCAGGCTGATATTTTTGACCTTACAGTTGGAGATAGTCATATTCGCCCTGACAAAAATATGGGATATGAAGCTGCAAAGAAAGCTTTTGAAGGGGGAAATTATAAAGACGGGAATTTTGGTGCAGGATGTGGTGCCAGTGTTGGAAAAATAATGGGAATGGATTTTGCAATGAAATCAGGCATAGGAAGTTATGCTATTTCTATAGGTGATTTTAAAATTGGTGCCATAGTATGCCTAAATGCCCTGGGAGATATCTTTGATTATGAAAAGGGTGAAAAAATCGCAGGACTTTTAAGAGAAGATAAAAAATCCTTTAGAAGCACCTTGGATATAATGTGTTCTTCATTAGAGGTTAAAGAAAATAAATTTGTGGGAAATACTACCATAGCCTGTGTTATTACCAATGGAAAATTTGATAAAACAAAGCTGTGTAAAATTGCAGGAATGGCTCATAACGGTTACGCAAGAAGTATAAACCCTGTTCATACCTCCTGTGATGGAGACAGCATTTATGCGGTATCTGTAGGTGATATAGATGTAGATCAGGATCTTGCAGGAAGTCTTGCAGCCCTGGTAATAAGCAAAGCAATAGAAAAAGCCGTAAAATGCGCAAAAAGTGCTTACGGATTATTAGCTTATGATGATATTAATATGGAGGGGTAAAAATGTCAGAGAAAAATCTGGATTTTGATACAGTTATTGATAGAAAAAATACAAGAAGCATAAAGTTTGATTCAGCAATAAAACACGGACTTCCGGAGGATGTATTACCTTTATGGGTGGCAGATATGGATTTTCGCACCTCCTCATATATAGAAGAAGCTTTAGCAAAAAGAGCCTTAGTTGGGATTTACGGTTACAGTGACATTGATGAGGCTTACTTTGATGCAGTTAAGGGCTGGATGAAAAAATATCATAATTGGGATGTTAAGAAAGGCTGGCTTTTAAAAACTCCGGGAGTGGTGTGCGCCATTGCCATGGCGATTAAGGCCTATACCAATAAAGGGGACAATGTAATGCTACAGTTGCCGGTTTATTATCCTTTTTCTGAAGTAATAAAGGATAACGGAAGAAATGTTATAAGTAGTGACCTTGTTCTGAAGGATGACGGTAAATATGTTATGGATTATGAAGATATTGAAGAAAAAATAGTTAAATACAATATAAAACTATTTTTGCTTTGTAATCCACATAATCCTGTGGGAAGAGTGTGGTCTGCAGAAGAACTGGAAAAATTAGGGGATATCTGTGTGAAACATCAGGTGTATGTGGTAAGCGACGAGATTCATAGTGACTTGATATTTAAAGGTCATCACACAGTTTTTGCCAATATAAAAAAGGAATTTGAAGATATTTCCATAACCTGCACTTCTCCTAGCAAAACCTTTAATCTGGCAAGTCTTATGCTGTCTAATATCTTTATTCCAAATCGTATACTAAGGAAGGCTTTTGCAGATGAACTTAAGGCATCATCCATAAATCAGGTGAGTATATTTGGAATAATAGCTTGTGAAACAGCTTACACAAAAGGACATGAGTGGTATGAGGCTTTACTTTCCTATATAAAGAAAAATATAGAATTCGCAAAAGATTATGTTAATAAGAACTTAAAAGGCGTAAAAGTAATAGAATTAGAGGGGACCTATCTTTTATGGCTTGATTTTAGGGACTTAAATTTTTCGGTGGGCGAATTGGAAAATTTAATAATAAATGAAGCAAAATTATGGTTAGACAGTGGAAAAATGTTTGGTAAACCAGGGGAAGGCTTCCAGAGAATTAATCTTGCCTGCCCGAGAAAAACACTTACCGAGGCTTTGACAAGATTAAAAAAAGCTCTTGATAATTATTAAAAAACGCAGGGAGAAGTCCCTGCGCCTTTTTTACGAAAGGTATTTTAAAACAATATCATCTATTATTTCAGGATTAATAGGTTTTTCTATATAGTCATTAAAACCTGCTTCATGGTAAATTGAATCCATATTTTCAAATGAAGTGGCGGTTATGGAAATAATAGGAACCTTCTTAAAATAACTGCCCTTTAAATCTCTGATAACCCTGACGGTTTCTAATCCGTCTAGTAGCGGCATGAGGTGGTCTATGAATATTAAATCATAGCGGGAATCATTTTCCAAAAGCCTGATAGCGTCTTTTCCGTTGGTGACGCTGTCTATTTTAATAAGATAACCATCTAAAAGTCCTGCCATAATCTCAATATTGACACGGCTGTCATCCACAATAAGAACTCGTTTGTCACTGGCAGTAAAGGTAATGTTACCGTTATTTTTCTTATCGTTAATGGAGTGCAGCATATCATAAATATTCAGACAATTTATAGGCGTTGATAACACAGGCAGAGTGTTGTTTTGAATTTCCTTAACACTTTCGTCCGTGATTAAAACAATGGTAATAGTCTGGTTAAGGGCGCTTATCCTGTCTTTTATTTTTTCATATTCGATATAATCAATAAAGAGATAATCTGCGTTGGAAACAGACATACTGGTAAATACATTTTCAATATTTTTACAAATGCCATAAGGAATGCCTAACATTGAAAAAGAAGTAACAAGGGAAGCTTCCGTAAGTTTATCTTTAACATGAAATAAAACAAAGGAAACCTTAAGTCTTTTTGGGTTGATTATAGGCTCACCATTGGCAATAATCTGAGGAAGGGTAGCACTGATATTGATCTGATTGGATTCATTGCTTTTTATTCTTAATTGTCCTCCCATTAAATCCACCATTCCCTTTATAATGGAAGTTTGAATATTGGGATTATCATCATAAAGTCCTTGACTTGTATAGTACTTTGCGAAGGAATTAACGGAGTCTTTTTCGGCCTTGATGGATTTATAGGTTGTGGAAAAAATAAGATTGATACGGTTATCAATGTCAGTATTTTCCGTTGTAACCCTGAATTCAATAACATTATCCTTGCTACTTATTGTGGCTGCATCAATAAGATTATAGATAATCTGACTTATTTTTTTTCTATCTCCGGTCAGTTCAGAGGGAATAAATGGATTTATTTCAAGTATCAATCTGGTGCATTTTTGATCCGTGTTGTTTCTTAAGGAACGGAAAATATTTTTGAAAAAATCAAAAGTGGTATAGGTATGATTTTCCAGAGTAATTTTTCCTGCTCTGATTTTTGATAAATCTATAATATTATTAAAAATCTTCAACAAATTTGATGCAGAATCAATAATGCTTGAGGCATAATTTTTTGATGAAACGTTTTCACTATCTCTTATAATAAGCTCTGCCATTCCGATTATGGAATTTACAGGGGTTCTTACTTCATGGGACATATTTGAAATAATTATTGAATTAAAAAAGTTTTGCGCCATAGGACCGCTGGAAACGGAAGGTACTTTATAAGCGTTTTCTTCCACTGTTTCAAAGGAATTACTTAATATATCTCTGTAATTTTGCACCTTGGATGGAAAAGTTTCTCTTGATTCAAGAAAAATGGTTATAGTTTTTGAAACATAAAAAGTATCCAGGGCAGCCTTAATGTCAGCAGGATATGAAGCTATTGCAATATGAATATTTACAAAAAGCTCCTCATCCTTGATATATAATGGCTTATTGAAACGCAAAGTAATATTTTTCACAAAATTATCATAGCTTTGGGTGCTTGGAAAAACAACGCAAAGCTGGCGTCCTTCCATTCTGTAGACACTTTTATTTTCGCAAAGTCTGATAGTAATTGATGCAACATCCTGAAAAATTGCTTCAGAATACTGGAAACCGTGTTTTTTAAAAATATCTCTGAAATTCGTGATATTAATAAAAAGTATATTAAAAGGAATATTGTTTTCTATATACCTGGTTACAAAAGAGTTTAAGGAAGCGGCACTTTCTAATGAAATTGTCTTGTCGAAACTGCTGTAATCCTTGTTGAAAAAGGAAAAGCCCAAAGCAAACACCGTAATAAAATTGGTAATAAGCTGTGACGGGAAAAACAGCTGTATGGCCAAACCAAAAATAATAAAGAACAATGAATTAATAAAATATGGCTTTATGGCATTTGAAAAATAACTTCTAAGAATAAAAATAACCAGCAAAGACATTACAAGATAAAGGAAGGAAATTGCATAAAGAATGTAAGTTCCAAAATGTCTTATGTATTCGCCGTTATTTCCCAGAGAATAAATCACATGGGAAATAGGATTTGAAAGTATTAATGCAACACTTATAAGAGACGGCAAAATAGAAATCAGAATAAAAAGTTTTTTCTTGTATTCCACAGCATCGATAACTCTTGATAAGGACATATAAAACAAAAACAAAGAAATTGGCATAAGATTGGTTATAATAGTATAAGCTGTTAGCAAAACCTCCAAAGCCTGAGGTGCTATTAAAAAAAGCTTATCAGAAAAAACAACATAAACCACATCTAATAAACTGGAAGTTCCTGTTAATAACAAAGCTGTAATAAAATAATAATTAATTGAATAATTCACTCTTGTTCTAGTTGTATATACAATAAAAAAAATTGCTGCCAGACAAGAAGCACAAACTTCGAAATCTATATTATAATACATGTGCAATCTACCTCCGATATATATTACGTATGTCACAACAGATTGTAGAATTTGCTTAAAAACATATGCAAATTTGTTATCTCTATTATGTTTCGGCTTAATAAAAAGTATTGATACACCTTTTTGGGAGAGAAAAAACTAAAATATTTACAAATTTGTTAAAAATTTATGTCGTACGTATTGAGTTTTTTTCAAATCTGTTGTATGATATAAGAGCAGATGAAATATTTATCTTATTTTAATATTTTCTTAATTATAATTTTATCTGTTTATGATGGTAGAATAGTTTTTAGTGTATATGATATGAGAAGGCAGTAAGGAGAGGCTGTCTAGTGACTTGGAGGAAAGATGAATAACAAAAATATTATCAAAAGAACAGTGGCATGTGCATTATCTGTGTGCATGGCAGCATCACTTGCAGTAATGAATACAAACGCAACAGAACTTAGCGACGCAAAGAATTCTCTTGCGGCAGCAAATAACAATATCAATTCTTTGACCAACCAGATTTCAGAGACTGAATCTGAAGTTGAATCTCTTAATTCAGAATTAGTTACATTGATGGTAAATATTAATGTTATCGAAGAAGAAATCACAAGCAAGGAAGCAGAAATTGACTCGGCTGAAAAAGATTTAGAAGAAGCCAAGGAAACAAAGGATGAACAGTACAAAGCCATGAAAGCTCGTATTAAATATGTTTACGAAAATGGTGGAAGTGCAGGAATTATTGATAAGATTCTTTCAGCAGACAGTATAGCTGATATCGTAAATAGAGTAGATTATGCATCTACAGTTTCGGATTATGACAATAACCTTCTTGCAAGCTATGAAGAAGCAGTTGAAAAAGTTGAAACTCTTGAAAAGAAGCTTGAAACTGAAAAATCAGAGCTTGTAGAGATGCAGGATGAAAATAACCAACAGAAAGCAGATTTAGAAAATCTCATAAATGAAAAGAAAACTCAGGTTGATAATTTTGATGCTCAGTTAGCAGAAGCTAAAAAACAGGCAGCAGCAGCTCAGGCTACTATTGATAAAGAAAATGCCAAGATTGCAGCGGCAGAAGCAGCAGCTCGTGCAGCAGCAGCTAGGACACAGGCTCCAGCACAGACAACAAATAACTCACAGCCTGCAAATAATACTACACCAAGTGATCCAACACCGGCTCCGGCACCGACACCAGCTTCAGGTGTAGGTGCAGCAGCAGCATCCTACGGACTTCAGTTTGTTGGAAATCCATATGTATGGGGTGGAGAGTCCCTTACAAATGGATGTGACTGTTCAGGATTTGTAAAAGCTGTATATGCTAACTTTGGTGTAGCGCTTCCACATTATTCTGGAGCACTTCAAAGCGTAGGAGGTGCAGTTTCTTATGAGAACGCTCAGGCAGGAGATATTGTTTGCTATAGTGGACATGTAGCTTTATACATTGGCGGTGGAAAGATTGTTCATGCTGCTGATGAGTCTACAGGTATCATAGTAAGTAATGCAACTTTCAGACCAATCATCACAATCAGAAGAGTTGCTTAATCTATTGATAAAAATCTTTTGAATATTTAGGAAGTTCCATTTGGGGCTTCCTATTTTTGTTTAGGCAAAGTAAATTAAGCGTTGGGGAAGGAAAAATAAATGAAATTACTAAGACGCATTGTTGCTGTAGCAGCTGTAATATTGACAACTCTTGTTTTATTTGTATATTTTGATAATTATAACAATTTGGGAAAAGAAGACAGTTCTGATGAAAAGCTTTTGGGAAAAGACATTGAGAAAGAAAAAATAGAAAAATATACTGAAGGATTTATGGAGTGTGTATCAAAATTTGACATAGAATTGTTAGTGGCAAATCTGGACGAGGTATCGGATTATGATTTTGAAGAACTCTCAAGAATTGAAAAAATGAAGGAATATTTTGAAAATCAGTGTTCGAAAATGACCTATGAAATAAAAAGTCTTGATGTAAACACAAAAACTGTAGTTTTAGAGGTTAAATATATAGATATGACAGATTTTGTGGCAAGCCTTCTGGTTAATCAAATGACTTATACCATAAAACCGGATTCTCAGGCTGAAGAAATAATCAAAGCGGAAAACAAGCTGGTGGAGGAGTCTGTTAAAGATACAAAAGACAGCTACGATGAAAAGGAAATAACTTTGGAATTGATTAGTACTGAAAAATTATATATAGTAAAGTCTACAAAAGAAATCAGGGATATGATAACTTGCGACTATTTAAAGGCAATAGACAGCCTAAATATGAAACCGGTTATTATGACCCAGTAGCGGGCTTTACAAGAAAAAAGCCCATGGTTTATAATATATAGTGGCTTTACGATATTAAAAAGCGATATTAGGAGAAAAAAATGAAAGAATATGATTATTTAATAGTTGGTGCCGGAATATTTGGAGCAGTATTTGCCTACGAAGCCGGCTTAAAGGGTAAAAAATGCCTTTGTATTGACAAAAGAGACCACATAGGTGGAAATATTTATACAAAAAATATGGAAGGAATAAATGTGCATGCCTACGGTGCACATATTTTTCATACAAGTAACAAAGAAATTTGGGATTATGTTAATACTTTTGCAAAATTTAACAGGTATACTAATTCACCGATTGCAAGATATCATGATGAATTATACAATATGCCTTTTAACATGAATACATTTCATGCCATGTGGGGAGTAATCACACCAAAAGAAGCAAGAGAAAAAATTGAAGAGCAAAAGAAAGAATCAGGTATTAAAGAGCCTAAAAATTTAGAAGAGCAGGCCATAAGCCTTGTGGGAAAAGATATTTATGAGAAACTTGTAAAAGGATATACAATGAAGCAATGGGGCAGGGATCCTAAGGAACTACCTTCATTTATTATTAAAAGACTTCCTGTAAGATATACCTACGACAATAATTATTTTAATGATAAATATCAGGGGATTCCAGAAGGTGGTTATACACAAATTGTTGAAAAAATGCTGGAAAAATGTGAAGTTCGCTTAAATACAGATTTCTTTGAAAACAAAGAATATTACATGAATCTGGCGGATAAAGTCCTTTTTACAGGTATGATAGACGAATTTTATGATTATTGCTACGGATATTTGGAATACAGAACTCTTCGTTTTGAAACGGAAGTTTTGGATGAGGAAAATTATCAGGGAAATGCCGTTGTAAATTACACTGACTATCAGACACCTTACACAAGGATAATAGAACATAAGCATTTTGAATTTATGTGTCAAAATGAAAATCCTCTGTCAAAAACGGTTATTACAAGAGAATTTCCTGCAACTTGGAAGCCGGGGGATGAACCTTATTATCCAATGAATGATGAAAAAAACAATGAAATATACCAAAAATATAAAGCATTGGCAGATAAAGAAGAAAATGTGATTTTTGGAGGAAGACTTGGGCTTTATAAATATATGGACATGCACAATGTTATTGAAGAAGCCCTAAAGCTTACAGAAAAAGTTTTATAGATATTGATGATTTAAGACTAGATACAGGAGAAAAACTATGGGTAAATATTTTGGTACAGATGGATTTAGAGGAGAAGCAAATGTAGTTCTTACAGTTGAACATGCTTATCAAATCGGCAGATTTATCGGCTGGTATTATGGAAAAAGAGAAAATAAAAAATGTACAGTATGTATCGGAAAAGATACCAGAAGATCCAGCTATATGTACGAATACTCCCTGGCAGCAGGACTTACAGCTTCCGGAGCTGATGCAAATTTATTACATGTAACCACAACACCTAGTGTTGCCTATGTTACAAAAACTGAGGATTTTGATTGTGGAATAATGATTTCAGCAAGCCATAATCCTTACTATGACAACGGAATCAAACTTATTAATTCCAAAGGGGAAAAGATGGACGAGGAAACCATCTTAAAAATCGAAGATTATATTGATGGAAAAATCGAACCTATTCCTTACGCAAAGGGAGAAGAAATAGGCTGTACAGTAGATTATGCCGCAGGACGAAACAGATATGTGGGCTATCTTATTTCTCTTGCCACAAGGTCTTACAAGGGAATGAAGGTGGGACTTGACTGTGCCAACGGAAGCGCCTGGATGATTGCAAAAAATGTATTTGATGCCTTAGGAGCAAAAACTTATGTTATAAATAATAATCCTGATGGAGTAAATATCAATACAAATTGCGGTTCCACACATATTGAAGGCCTTTGTCAGTTTGTTAAAGAAAACCAGTTGGATATAGGCTTTGCCTTTGACGGAGACAGCGACAGATGCCTTGCAGTAGACGAAAACGGAAATGTGGTGGACGGAGATTTAATTTTATATATCTGTGGTCGCTATATGAAAGAAATCGGCGAATTAAGCAATAATACGGTTGTAACCACTGTAATGTCAAATTTTGGCTTGTACAAGGCTTTTGACGAAGCAGGTATTGAGTATGAAAAAACAGCCGTTGGTGATAAATATGTATACGAAAATATGTCAAACAATGGACATAAAATCGGAGGAGAGCAGTCAGGACACATTATCTTTAGCAAATATGCCACAACTGGAGATGGAATACTTACAGCCATTAAATTAATGGAAGTGGTTTTAGAAAAGAAAATGTCTCTTGCAAAACTGGCATCACCGGTTAAGATTTATCCTCAGGTTTTAATCAATGTAAAGGTAAAAGACAAAAAAGCTGTAAAAGAAGATGAACAGGTAAAAGCTGCCATTAAAGCTGTAGAAGAAGAATTGGGAGACAGCGGAAGAATACTTGTAAGAGAAAGCGGAACTGAACCTCTAATCAGGGTAATGGTTGAAGCAAAGGAAGCGGATATCTGTGAGCTTCTTACCAGAAAAGTAGTAGATACAATTAAAAGCAGGGGCTATGAAGCCTAATGGGAGACTATTATGAAAATAATACATTGCTCTGATCTGCATTTGGACTCTCGTATGGAAACCAACTTAAGCAGGGAACAGGCGGTAGAAAGGAAGAAAGAGTTTTTTCTAGCCTTTGAAAAAATGATTTTTTATGCAAAAGTCAACGAAGTAAAGGTTATTATCATTGCCGGAGACTTCTTTGACAATTCCCATGCCGGTCTTTCCTTGAAAAAGAAGGTGCTTTCCTTAATAGTGGATAATCCCGATATTGATTTTTTATATTTAAAGGGAAGACATGACAGTAAAAATGTATTTGATGACCTGGAAATCGAAATCAGTAATTTAAAGTTTTTCTCGGAAGAATGGACAAAATATTCCTATCTTGAGGAGAATCTTATAATTTCAGGCATAGAAGTATCCAAAGAAAACAATATGAGTCTTTACGATTCGCTGATTTTAGATAAAGACAAGGTAAATATAGTGGTAATGCACGGACCTGAAGCAAATACCTATTCATCAGATACAGAAGATTTCATAAATATCAGGGAACTTCAAAATAAATATATAGATTATCTGGCATTGGGATATCTTCATGATTTTAAGTTGGAAAAACTTGATAACAGGGGAGTTTTTTGCTATAGTGGCTCTTTAAGCGGGCGTGGTTTTGACGAGTGTGGCTTAAAGGGATTTGTTGTGGTGGACATTAACAATGGAAATGTAGAAGTGGAGTTTGCCCCTATCAGACAAAGAGACTTTTATAAGGTGGAAGTGGATATTTCAGGGCTTTTAACAGCAAAAGAAATCCTTGAAAGAATTAAAGATGCCACAAAAAATATTGACAGTAAAGACCTTGTAAGAGTGAGCCTTGTAGGGGATGTTAGCATGGATTGCGATATGGATTTAGGATATTTTTACAGGCAATGTAAAGATGATTTTTATTTCATAAAGATAGTTGACAGAACAAAACTTGCAATAGATTACGAAGATTATAAATACGATGCTTCATTAAAGGGAGAGTTTATCCGTACCATTTTAGAACTGGATATGGATAATGAAGAAAAAGACAAGATAATAATAACCGGCATAAAAGCTCTGTCGGGAGAGGATATAGAGCTATGAAACTTAAAAACTGTCATATTGAAAATTTTGGCAAATTGCATGAATTTTCATATAAGTTTAATGATGAATTAAACATAATTAAAGAAAACAACGGCTGGGGCAAAACCACTTTTGCCGTATTTATCAAGGCTATGTTTTACGGGCTGGATTACTCCCCGAAAAAAGGTATTTCAGGTAGCGAAAGAAAGAAATACTTACCATGGAACGGGGGAAGATTTGGCGGTAGCCTTGATTTTTGTGTCCATAATTTAAACTACAGGGTAGAGCGTTTCTTTGGTGAAAATGTAAATGATGACAGCTTTAAACTCTATAATCTTGATACCGGGCTTGAAAGCACAGATTTTAGTGAAAATATAGGTGAAGAAATTTTTCTCATTGATAAAGAATCCTTTGAAAGAAGCAATTATATTCCCCAAAGTGACATAGAGATAAATGTTACCGATAGTATAAATGCCAAAATCAGCAATCTTGCTGAAAATGTAAATGACATTAGTAATTCTGATGCTGCCCTTGAAACTTTGGAGGCAAGAAAAAAGGAATATAAGAGAAACAACAAAAAAGGCAGGATATATGAGCTTGAAGAAAGAATAAATGAGCTTAATCAAAAACTGGAAAACTGCATTAACAAAGAAAAGCGTATAGACGAGCTTTCAGAAAAAATATTTGAACAGCGTCTTATTAAAAATAAATATCAATTGGCAAAGGCTGAACTAAAGGAAAAAATTCGTAAAAAAAGTTCCTTTATGGAAAAACAGGCCAAGTTTGAACATTATGCCATGCTTGAAAGACAGCTTGAAGAGGCAAAGACTATTCAAAAAGAACTGGAAGAATTCTTTACAAGGCATTATCCTCAGGATGATGAATTTATGATTATTACCGAGGAAATTCGTAAAATCAGTGAATATAGGCTTATTTTAAATGAAAATCCCAAAAATAACGGTGACGAAGACAGGTTAATGTTTTTACAGGAATTTTTTGATGAGGGAGTACCGTCAGAAGAAGAGTTGTCAAAATGCAGAGACTTGGTAGAACAAAAGAAAATCCTTGATTCTCAACTGGAAAACGAAAAGTTTGGAAACGAAGATATAGACAGACTTGAAAATCTTAAAAGTTTTTTTGAAAACGGCAAGCCTGATTTAGAGGTCATAAACGGCTTTATGGAAGATTACACCATGGCAGAGGAACTGGAAAAAGAAATTGTCAGTAAAAAAGCCAAGGTGGAGGTTCTTAGAAATGTTGAAACCCCTGAGGTAAACGAAAGAATAAGCGGCTACATACAAAGAGAAAGAATTGCCTTTGGAATAGGTATAATTTTTATTCTGGTAGGCTCCATAGCAATGTTTATGAAAATGTCTAATGCTTTTTTGCCGATGATTGGCGGAATTGTTTTAATTATTTATTCAATGGTGACAGATGCCTCAAAAAGGGGAAGAATAAAACTTCAAAATGAGCTGGATTACAGTAATGCCGAAAAAGAACTGATGACACTTTTAGACAAAAAGCAGACGTTGGAACTGCCTTATATAGAATTTGTTGAAAGGTATCCAATAGTTGATGCCACTGCAAATATTCCCCATTCCCTTAGCGAAATCAAGACAAAGCTTGCGGAATATGAGAATTTAACCGAGCGTTTTTTAGAAAGCGAAGAAAAGCGTAAAGAGGTTATAAAAAATCAGGCCAATGTTATTATGGACATTGAAAGCGTCCTTAGATATTATGCAGAAAAGTCAAATATGAGTGACTATGGAGCAGTTTTAAACCAGGTTGTGGATTATCGTAAGGAATTTTTTGAATTAGGAGAAAGACTTAAGAAAAACAAAGAGGCTACCCAGGCAGTAACCGGCTTAAAAGATGATGTAGAAAATTTCTTTCATTTATATTTTGAAGAAATTGGAGAAGAACGCTATGAAGAGCTTCTGGCAAAGGTAAGAGATAATAAAAACAGACTTGATCTGGCAAGAAATGATGTAGAGCGCTGGGAAATGGAAAAGGCTGATTTTGAGCTGGAAAATAATGTTTTAGACGGAAGTGAAATCCTTAGTGAAGAAGAAGAGGATTTTTCAGAATCTTTGGAACATTTACAGGTGCTGGAATTGGAAAAAGACCACCAGATAGCAGAAGTAGACGACATCATTAGTTCCTACAGAAAAGATGTGGATGAATTAAGTGTTATTGCTGAAGAAAAAAATGACATAGAAGAAGAATTGTCATTTGTCAGGGAAGAGAAAAAAGAATGTGAATATAATTATGCCATTTTGGATAAGACCATAAAATATCTTACTTATGCCAAGGAGCAATTTACCTCAAGATATTTAAGCCCTATGAAAAAGGGCTTCGAAAAATACATATCTATTATTGAAAATGACAATAATTATTCCAATAAATTTTTAATGGATGTCAATTTAGATATTTCAATAAATGACGACGGGGTCATAAAAAACAGGGACTATATGAGTACTGGAATGAGGGATTTTGTCAGTATATGTATACGATTTGCACTGATTGATGCTTTGTATAAAGGAGAAAAACCCTTTGCCATATTAGACGATCCTTTTGTAAATTTTGATGAAAACAAAATGGCAAATGTAAAAAATCTGCTTACAAAAATAAGTAAGGATTATCAGATTATTTATTTCACCTGCCATGACAGTAGGAGTTTATAAGAGCCTGAAAACAGGGACTATTGATGTAGAAATAAAAAGGTCAAGAGTTTTGCTAAAAAATGAAAACTAAAAATTGCACCCTGTTTTGCAAATAACTTTGTGCAATATTGACCCTTTTATTTCTGAAAAGAATTTGCTAAGATATAGTAAGAAAAACACAATATCTTGTATCTGTAGAATTATATAGATACAAGATATATTCATGTAATGGCAAAAAATAACGAACAGGATGTTTTTTAATTAATTAATTATGGGAGAGAATAAGCGTGAAGATTATTAAAAGAAGCGGAATTGAAGTAGAATATAACGGTGAAAAAATTATATCAGCAGTTAGCAGAGCAAACAAAGAAGTTTCTGAAGCAGACAGACTTTCGCAAAAACAAATCGAGATGATAGAAGATAATGTTCATAAGATTTGCGATTCCATGAACAGAGCTTTAAACGTGGAAGAAATTCAAGACCTTGTTGAAAATGAGATAATGTCTCTTAGAATGTTTAAAGTTGCCAGAAAATATATTACTTACAGATACAGTAGAGCTCTTGTAAGAAAATCCAATTCTACAGACAAGCAGATAATGAGCCTCATAGAAAGAGATAATGAAGAGGTTAAACAGGAAAATTCCAATAAAAATCCTTATGTAAACAGTGTTCAAAGAGATTACATGGCTGGAGAGGTAAGTAAGGACATCACAAGAAGATTCCTTCTTCCTTATGACATTGTAAGGGCTAATGATGATGGTATCATCCATTTTCATGATGCAGATTACTTTGCCCAGCATATGCACAATTGCTGCCTTGTAAATCTTGAGGATATGTTACAAAACGGAACAGTTATCAGTGAAACCATGATAGAGACTCCAAAGAGCTTTTCCACAGCCTGCAATATTGCTACACAGATTATTGCCCAGGTAGCAAGCTCACAATATGGCGGTCAGAGTATTTCCCTTTCCCACCTGGCTCCTTTTGTAGATGTCAGCAGAAGGAAATATATCCGTGAAGTCAGAAAAGAATTCGAACTGGCAGGTTTGGAGTTAAATCTGGCGCAGATAAATTCAGTCGCAGAGCAAAGAGTAAAAGAAGAAATAAGGCGTGGAGTTCAGACAATACAATATCAGGTAATTACCCTTATGACCACCAATGGACAGGCACCTTTTGTAACTGTATTTATGTATCTTGATGAAGTGGAAGCAGGAAGAACAAGGGACGACCTTGCCTTAATTATAGAAGAAATGCTTAAACAAAGGATTTTAGGCGTAAAAAATGAAAAAGGTGTATACATTACTCCTGCCTTTCCAAAGCTTATATATGTATTGGAAGAGGATAATATTTCAGAAGACAGCGAATACTGGGAGCTTACAAAGCTTGCGGCAGAATGCACAGCCAAAAGAATGGTGCCGGACTTTATCTCCGAAAAAGTAATGAAAGAATTAAAAGAGGAAAACTGCTATCCTTGCATGGGATGCCGTTCATTCCTTACAGTATATAAAGATGAGTCTGATAAATATAAATTCTATGGAAGATTTAATCAGGGTGTCGTAACCATCAATCTTGTGGATGCGGCTTGTTCTTCCAATAGGGATATGGATGAATTCTGGAAAATTCTTGACGAAAGACTTGAACTTTGTAAAAAGGCTCTTATGTGCCGTCATGACAGACTTAAGGGAACACCTTCTGATGTTGCACCGATTCTTTGGCAATATGGTGCTCTTGCCAGATTAAAAAAAGGTGAGACAATAGATAAACTTCTTTATAACGGTTATTCCACATTGTCATTGGGATATGCCGGACTTTGTGAATGTACAAAATACATGACAGGAAACAGTCATACAAATCCTGAGTCCACACCGTTTGCCCTTGAAGTTATGAAGCATTTAAATGACAAATGCCAGGAGTGGGCTAAAGAGACAAATATCGCATTTTCTCTTTATGGAACACCTTTAGAGTCCACTACTTACAAATTTGCAAAGAAACTTCAGAAAAGATTTGGAATTATCGAAGGAGTTACAGATAGAAATTATATAACAAACAGTTACCATGTACATGTTACCGAAAAAATAGATGCATTTGAAAAGCTTAAATTTGAATCACAATTTCAAATGCTTAGCCCTGGTGGTGCAATAAGCTATGTTGAAGTACCTAATATGACAAACAACATAGATGCAGTGCTTACACTTATGAAATATATTTATGATAATATCATGTATGCAGAATTAAACACCAAGAGCGATTTTTGCCAGGTTTGCGGCTATGATGGAGAGATTCAAATAGTAAATGATGAAGACGGAAAACTTGTCTGGGAGTGCCCAAATTGTGGAAACAAAGACCAGGATAAGATGAATGTTGCCCGTCGTACCTGCGGATATATTGGTACACAGTTCTGGAATCAGGGAAGAACCCAGGAAATTAAAGAAAGAGTTATGCATTTATAAAATAATCAGAGGCTTTACATAAGTTGTAAAGCCTTTTTCCAAGTAAAGCGGACATTCGGAATCCGCTTCGCTACTTCCTCATGAACGCAGTGGCACTTTGTGCCACCTGTCAGAATGGGCTTTACCCCCTTCTGACACTAGTAAGCTTATACCCCCGCTTAAAGCTTACGCTTTTGAAGCGGGGGATTGCTTACACTGCGTTAAAAAAATCGAAAAAAAGAAAGAAAACAGGTATCAGATATGAAAAAACCGGAATTAAAAGCAGAAAATACAAAGGAAATACTTCATACAAAATATGTCAAGGTATATGATTTTTCATATGGTGAGGATTTTCATTATTACAATGCCTCAAGACGGGAAAAAAGAGAGCTTTGTGCTTTAGCTTCAGAACAAGAACAAAAAAACATGTTAGCTGATGCAGTCAGTTGTTTTCTGATTCTTCAAAAAGAAAACGAAGAGGCGAAGCTTGTTTTGTTGTATGAATTCAGATATCCTGTGGGACATTTTGTATTAGGTGTGCCGGCAGGACTTATTGATAAAAAAGACAGGGAAGAAGAATCTCCTCTTATAGAGGCGGCAGTTCGAGAAATACGGGAAGAAACCGGGCTTGATGTAAAAAAAGAAGATGCCCATATTGTAAATTCCTTATTATATATGACACCAGGCTTTAGTGATGAAAGCAACGGCGTGGTATGTGTGGTTGCACATCCTGAAAAAACTGATATACTTAATCAGACAGGGGCTGAAATAACAGAATGTTTTGACGGATTTGAGCTGGTGGATAAAAAACAGGCAATAGAATTATTAAAAAACGGACATGACAAAAATGGATTTCATTATCCCTTAATAACCTGGGCGGCTCTTTCATATTTTGCCGGTGATTTTTGGAAGGAATTTTAAGAAAAAAGACTGTAATTGATGGTTTATTGGCTTTAAAACCCCTAAAACGACAAAAACAATCAATTTAATGGATAAATTTAAAAAAAATTCACTTCAAATTTATAAAAAAAACTTATATTTATGGTAATATAATTACAAAATAGCACCGAGGTGAATGTTATGAATTACGGAGAAATTAAAAAAACTGATATAGCAAATGGTAATGGAGTAAGGGTAAGTCTTTTTGTATCCGGCTGCACTCACCATTGTAAAGGTTGTTTTAATTCGGAAACCTGGGATTTTAACTATGGTAAACCATACACAAAAGAAACTGAAGAAGAAATTTTAGAGGCCTTGTCAAAACCCTTTATCAAGGGCTTGACTCTCCTTGGGGGAGAACCATTTGAAATAGAAAATCAAAGAGAGCTGGTAGGCCTTTTAAAAAAAATAAAAAAAATGTATCCCAAAAAAGACATATGGTGTTATACAGGATATCTGATGGATGATGATCTGTTGGATGGTGGATCTGCCTATTGTGAAGTCACCAAAGATATGCTTGCCATGATAGACATATTGGTAGACGGTGAATTTAAAGAGGAACTTAAAGACATAAGTCTTGTGTTTCGGGGCTCATCGAATCAACGAATCATTGATGTGAAAGCATCGGTGAAAAATAATAAGGTTGTCCTTGCATCAATTGCGTCATAAGAGTGATAAAAGGAGAAAATAATGATTTACACAAAGCTTACAATGATAGCTTTAAACATTGCATATGCAGCACATGCCGGAGCCTATGATAAGGGGCATGTTCCATATGTATTCCACCCGCTTCATGTAGCGGAAGAAATGGATGATGAATACAGCACTGCAGCAGCACTTTTGCATGATGTTGTGGAAGATTCATCATGGACACTCGATGACTTAAGAAGAGAAGGAATACCCGAAGAGGTTATAGAAGTGGTTGATCTTCTTACTCACACAGAAGGGGTTACCTATCATGATTACATTATGAATCTGACCATAAATCCTATAGCCGTAAAAGTCAAAATGGCAGACTTAAGGCATAATATGGATGAAAGCCGGATTTTGGAAGAAGACAGAAAACCCGACTTTAAATTACGCATTGCAAAGTATAGAAAAGAATATGAATACCTGAAAGCTTTTAGGAATATGCATCAGCAATATCCGCCGTCAAAAGTAATGATCTGACCTGTCAGATATGGGTTGCGGATTGCCAGATCAAAAAGAAATTCCCCGGCTTCTAAAGCAGTAGCAAAGCGACCTAAGGCTATTTCATCTTTAATTGCTTCCCTTTCTTCTGCTGAAAAACAGGAATTCATTTCTGTATCAATAACACCTAAAGCGGCTGCATTTACTTTGATATTAGAAGGTGCAACCTCTTTTGCCAGAGCCTTTGTAAAAGCGTTCATACCACCTTTAGAGGCAGAATATGCTACTTCGCAGGAAGCACCGTATATGCCCCAAACTGAAGAAACATTGACAATGCTTCCCGATTGTCGTCGTATCATTGATGGAAGCACTAATTTTGTACAGTTAAAAACCGAATTCAGATTTGAAGAAATCACATTATTCCATTCTTTAGGGCTCATATCCTGAAGAAGGCCGATATGAGAGATACCGGCATTATTAATTAAAACATCTATTTTTTTAAAATGCTTAAAACTTTCTTCAAATACCATTTCCATTTCGTCAAAATTTCCAGAATCAGCTTTAAAAATCAAAACATCAACATTGTATTCTTTAATAAGTTTGTCTTTGAGATTTTCTAATTTATCAATGGAATTTTTGCAATTTAAAGAAAGATTATAACCATTTTTGGCAAAAACTTCGGCTGTGGCAGCACCTATTCCCCTTGAAGCGCCGGAAATAAATACATTTTTTTGACTCAAAATATCACACTCCTTTTAGAGGAAAGAATAGCATATTGTCCTAAAAAATGCAAAATAATATGTCAGAAAATTCTGCAAATAAATAAAAAATTGTATGAGGAATTTTGGCATCTAGGTTGAAATTATGGGAAGATATGATATAATTATTGTAAGATGTCTGCAAAGACAAAATAAAATGCAAAGGGGTTGAATACTATGCGTTATATTATAAGCGGAAAGAACATTGACGTAACAGAGGGATTGAGAGATGCTATCGAGGGAAAGATGAATAAACTCGAAAAGTATTTTACTCCAGAAACAGAAGTAATTGTAACTTTAAGTGTCGAAAAAGAAAGGCAGAAGATTGAAGTTACCATACCGGTAAAAGGAAACATAATAAGATCCGAGCAGGTAAGCAATGATATGTATGTTTCAATAGATCTTGTAGAGGAGGTTATTGAAAGACAGCTAAAGAAATATAGAAAAAAAATAGTAACCAAAAAACAGGCAGCAGCCAGCTTTAAGAAAGAATTCATCGAAGATGATTTTGATGATTATGACGAGAATGAGGTACGAATTGTCAGGGAAAAAAGGTTTAGCATAAAGCCTATGTACCCGGAAGATGCATGCGTACAAATGGAACTTTTAGGGCATAACTTCTTTGTATTTTTAAATGCTGAAACAGATCAGGTAAATGTAGTTTATAAGAGAAAGGGAAACACTTACGGAATAATAGAACCTGAATAATAAAATTAAATAGGAAAATCAGCCCGGGCTCTAGAAATTTTGGAGTCTGGGCTTTTATAAATTATCAGGAATATCAAATTATCTTTAATCGCTGACATATAATTTCTTCTTTTACACAAAAGTATTAATGAGTACATTTTCCCCAATTATAATAAAAACGGAAATTGCAATAAATACAGCAATGTAATCCGAAGAATAAATACAGTTTGCAAATTCCCCAAAGGTCATCCCCAGTAAGACTTCATAGAAAATAAGCTTAAAATAGTAGGAAACTAAAAAACCAATAACCGATGAAGATAAAAATATAAAAAAATAAAAAAGAATAACAGTCAAAAATCATAAAAAAGGAGAGTCCGAGCCTATAGGACAGATCGATTCCGATGTCGTCGGACAACAAAAAACATATAAGAATGATTAACGGCATGTACTTTTGGTTTCTTGTTGATACTAGAAAAATAAATGATTAAGTAGTAGCATATAGTATAGATATTGTCATGATGTTTTCAGGTAAGACAAGGTAAATGTTTGAAGTGATAATGGCTATGTTGATAAAATAATTTATTAGGAGGAACTACAGTTGCTGAAAAAACCAAAGAGTATTAATTCATTGATGAAGTATATGCGTGATGAGAAGAAAATTGATATTAATGGAAGTACTGAGAAGAAAAAGTTAAGATATATGGGGTATTATCACGGATATAAAGGATATAGATATCATTTTAGTCCTTCTAATTTATATAATTTTTCATCATTCACTGAAATACAGGCTGTATATGATTACGATATGGCATTAAAAACAATGTTTTATCCTGAAATTATGTTTCTGGAAACTGCACTTAAAAACTATGTTCTTGAAGAAGTATTAGAAACAGTAAATAGTAAAAGATTTGCAGATGTTTATGCACAGGTTTTGACTAGCTATAAGAAATTTCATATTGGAACTGATGGATACAAAAAGGAAATAAAGAAACGTATGAATGTTAGAAATAATATATATAAGCTTATTTCTAGGGATTATGAAAAGAGAAATGTTGTAAAACATTATTATGATAAAGATCAGCCTATACCTATCTGGGCGATATTTGAATTGATGAGTTTAGGTGATTTTGGAAGTTTTATAAGTTGTACTGATGAAAATATTAAGCATAAAATAGCCAGTAGTATTGGAATAAAAAAATCTTTTGATACTGATGGTATGATGACTCAAAGAATAGTGTATGCACTTAAAGACCTCAGAAATTCTGTCGCTCATAATAATACAATTTTTGATACAAGATTTAAAACTGGCAATATACACAATAATATTTCTAAATATATAAGTTCAGAGACGGGTATCAATAATATTAAATTTGATTCGATAATAGATTACGTGGTATTGATATGCTTTATTATGAATTTATTAGAATGTCCAAAGACCAGGATGAATAATATCCTTAGAGCTTTTGAAAATATAAATGAGACATTGCGGAAGCAAGTGCCTATATCAATTTATAATACGATTGTTCATACAGATGCTAGAAATAAGATTGAAAAAATGAAGGAATACATAAAACAATAATTTGTTGTTGTACTTTTTAGGAAAATGTGAGATAATATTGAGTAGAATTGCGGCGGACGTCTGAGGACTACGCTTAAGAGGGTTGGATGCGTCCGGCTCTCTTTTTGTTTTGGTAATTATGATGCGGCGAAGGGGTATCTACAGAATTTTGAATAGTTATAAAAAAATACAATAGCTTCGTCGCCAAAATTTCTACAAAAAATCCTAAAAAAACTCAAAACAACCTAAAATCCCTAGACCACACATGCTAAATATACATCATATAGAATTAACAGACACAAATATAGTTGGAATAATAGAACCTGAATAATAAAACTAAATAGGAAAATCAGCCAGGGCTCTAGAAATTTTGGAGTCCGGGCTTTTATAAATTATCAGGAATATCAAATTATCTTTAATCGCTGACATATAATTTCTTCTTTTCCACAAAAGTATTAATGAGTACATTTTCCCCAATTATAATAAAAACAGAAATTGCAATAAATACAGCAATGTAATCCGAAGAATAAATACAGTTTGCAAATTCCCCAAAGGTCACCCCCAGTAAGACTTCATAGAAAATAAGTTTAAAATATTTTGAATACTTATCCTTAAAATTATCCTTCCAGATAGCATTTTTGTACATAAGTAAGGATAATATAATTAATGAAAAGAAAGCCAGGGCATAGCAAAAATATACCGGAACATTAAAAATAAATAGCTCATTATTAATATAATAATTTAAGGGGAATATTTCTAAGTCGTATTTTCTTGCCACATCTTCTATTGTATTTATAATATTCTTATATTCTAAAGTACTGCTAAAGGAAATATCACTTTCAATACGGTCTGTTAGTATTATTTTTTTCTCTAAATCTGAAAAGAAAGTATTATTTATAACATCTTCAAATAAGGGCATTACAATATATTCTGTTAAATCGTATTTATTATCATTATACTCTAAAACAGAATCCTTTTGATTATACAGTTTGTAGATAGAGGAAGTGTCTAGGTCATAGTAATCTGAAATATATAAATAGTTATTATCTTTTGAAAAATAATTTTCATAGGAAACTAAAAACCCTATAACACAAGAAGATAATAATAAAAAAAACGAAAAAAATAAAATGTATATCTCTCTTTTAGAAAAAGAAAAAAATTTAAATTTGTCAAGAATCAGATAAGTTAAAATACCTAGGAGTGCTCCCAAAGTATTCATTATCAAATCATCTATTTCCATCAATCTGCCATTAAAGCCTTGAGATATCTCTATTGTAAAAGAAAATAAAAAAGAAATAATAAGGGAAAACATCAAGTTTTTTCTTATAATAAATCTGCCCTTCCAAAAAGGAAAGGCAAAAATAACATCATTCTTTTTTCTGAAAACAATACATAAAAGGCATCCCAAAGGTAAAAACAACAAAAGATTTAACAAAAGCATGCCGGGATGGGCTGACTTAAAAGGAATAGTCAGATTTTCAAGGGATGAAAGAAATTGACTGTAACTGTAGGTTTTTTGTCCATAAAAGCCTACAATATCCAAAATACCATTCACATAAGTACAAAATACAATTAGCAATAAGCATTCTTTTTTAAATACTGTTTTATAATTAATAAGAGATAGCAGGATAGCAACAATTAAACCTACCGGAAAAGCACGAAACATATATGAAAATCCCTGGGATATATAACTAAAAATCATAATAAACCTTTCCTTCGTAGTTATTACATTCTAATAAAGTTTTTTTACACAGACTACACTAACTCCAGAGGCAGTTATAGTTTTTTTGGCAAGGGAAGAAGTAGGGGATAAAAAACTTAAAGCAAAAACTACAACAATAATTGATAAAAATTTTTCTTCATAAATAAACTCACCTTAAGAATATTTTAGCTTGACTAGACCACAGTAACATAATAGCAAAATTGAATCAATATACAGATTTGATAAAATAATTATAGAAATAATTCCCGCAAATTATATAAATAATACTATCGATGAGATATTTTATACAAATAGTTTTTTACATTAAAAAAATCTTCAAAAATAGTAAAAGTAAAAAGAAAGGCAATAAGCAGATTTTTACATTTCCTATTCCCTTACTATTGATAAATTTAGGGTTTTACCAGGTAATAATACTTGTATAGCTTTTATATAAGTGATAAAATAAGACGAACTATGTCTTTATTTATACATATTAGAATATAAAATAAACACAGGAAGATAAATTGTTCGTGTGTTCATTAGAAAACAGAGTAGCGGATTTATGAAAATTTGCTTTACTCTAATTTATTTAATAGGAGAAAATTAATGGGAATAATTGAGAAGATTTTTGGAACCCATAGCGAAAGAGAACTTAAAAGAATCGAAAAGACTGTTGAAAAGATTGAAAGTTTCAAAGATGAAATGGGAAAACTTTCCGATGAGGAATTAAAAGAAAAAACCTCAGAATTTAAAGATAGACTTTCTAAAGGAGAAACTTTAGATGATATTTTGCCTGAGGCATTTGCTGTTGTAAGAGAAGCCGGAAAAAGAGTTCTAGGGATGGAGCACTTTAGAGTACAGCTTATAGGTGGAATTATTCTTCATCAGGGACGTATTGCTGAGATGAAAACCGGTGAAGGTAAAACCCTTGTTTCCACATTGCCGGCTTACCTAAATGCCCTTGAAGGAAAGGGAGTACACATAGTAACGGTTAATGATTACCTTGCAAAGCGTGATGCTGAATGGATGGGAAAACTTCACGAGTTTTTAGGTCTTAAAGTGGGCGTTGTTTTAAATGAAATGGAGCATGATGATAGACAAAAAGCTTATCAATGCGACATTACCTATGTAACAAACAATGAACTGGGATTTGATTACCTTAGAGATAACATGGTTATTTATAAGGAGCAGTTAGTTCAAAGAGGACTTCACTACGCCATCATTGACGAGGTTGACTCCGTACTTATTGACGAAGCCAGAACACCTCTTATTATTTCAGGACAAAGCGGAAAGTCTACAAGCCTTTACGAAGCCTGTGATGTTTTTGTAAAAACTCTTGAAAAAGGTGAAGCCAGCGGTGAATTTACCAAGATGAATGCCATCATGGGAGAAGAAATAATTGAAACCGGTGATTTCATTGTAAATGAAAAGGATAAAATCGTTAACCTTACAGAGCAAGGTGTTGCAAAAGCAGAAAAATTTTTTAATATTGAAAACTATGCTGACCCTGAAAACCTTGAAATACAGCATAATGTAGAGCTTGCTTTAAGGGCTCATAATCTTATGTTTAAGGATCAGGATTATGTGGTACAGGATGATCAGATTCTTATTGTAGATGAATTTACCGGACGTATTATGCCAGGTAGACGCTATTCAGACGGTCTTCATCAGGCCATTGAAGCAAAAGAGCATGTAAAAATCAAAAGAGAAAGCAAGACTCTTGCTACCATTACTTTCCAGAACTTCTTTAATAAATATGAGAAGAAATCCGGTATGACAGGTACAGCTCTTACAGAGGAAAAAGAATTCAGGGATATTTATGGAATGGATGTTGTAGAGATTCCTACAAACAAGCCTATTGCAAGAATTGACCAGCAGGATTCCGTATACAAGACCAAAAAAGAAAAACTTCATGCGGTTTGCGAGGCAGTTTCAAAGGCTCATGCCAAGGGACAGCCGGTACTTGTAGGTACCATTACCATTGAAGCATCAGAAGAAGTAAGTGCTCTTCTTAAGAAAAAAGGAATTCCTCACAAGGTCTTAAATGCCAAATTTAATGAGCAGGAAGCAGATATTGTTGCTTTAGCAGGTGTTCATGGTGCAGTTACCATTGCCACAAACATGGCAGGTCGTGGTACCGATATTAAGCTTGACGAAGAAGCAAAAGCAGCAGGTGGATTAAAAATAATCGGTACAGAAAGACATGAATCAAGGCGTATCGATAATCAGCTTAGAGGTCGTTCCGGTCGTCAGGGAGACCCGGGAGAATCCAAATTCTATATTTCTCTTGAAGATGATTTAATGAGACTCTTTGGTTCTGAGAGATTAATGGAAATCTTTAACAGACTTGGAGTTCCTGAAAATGAAGAAATCGAGCACAAGATGCTTACCAATGCCATCGAAAAAGCTCAGATGAAAATAGAGGGAAATAACTTTGGAGTAAGAAAGAATCTTCTTGATTATGACCAGGTTATGAATGAGCAAAGAGAGATTATTTACGAAGAAAGACGCCGTGTATTAGACGGAGAAAGTATGCATGATTCTATTCTTAAGATGATTAGGGATATAGTTGAGCACTTTGTGGATATGAGTATTCCTGATGATATTGACCCGGATGAAGAGTTTGATATTACAGAAATCAACACCCTTCTACAGCCGGTTATTCCTGTAAAAACCATTACACAGGAATTTATAAAAGAAAACAAGAAAGCTGATATTAAAGAGGCTCTTATAAAAGAAGCCAATGAGCTTTATGTTAAAAAAGAGGAAGAAATGCCGGAAGAAGAAATGATGAGAGAATTAGAGCGAGTTATTCTTCTTAAGGTAATTGACAGAAAATGGATGCAGCATATTGATGATATGGAACAGCTTCGTCAGGGTATTGGATTACAGGCTTTCGGTCAAAGAGATCCTCTTGTTGAATACAGATTAAACGGTTTTGATATGTTTGATGAAATGAGTGCCGGCATAGAGCAGGATACTGTTAAGCTTCTCTTTAATGTAAGAATTGAGAAAAAACCTGAGGATAATGCCAGAGTTCTCAAAAGAGAAGAGGTTATCAAACCAACCGGAACCAATAAAGATACAACAGCTCAAAAACAGCCGAAAAGAAGGGAAAAAGCTAAGGTTTATCCAAATGATCCTTGTCCATGTGGAAGCGGTAAAAAATATAAAAACTGTTGTGGAAGAAACTAAATAAGTTTACAAAACATATAAATTAATATTAAAATGATAATTGATAGGGGCAAAAATATTATTGCCCCTTTTTCTTTAAATAATTTAGAAAAGAAATATTTAAAGTTTAAATACCGGACTTTTTAAGTCTGGCTAAATATATAACGAAAGAAGGTGCCATTGTGGTTGAATTTGATCAATTTAAAGCCGAATTAAACGGCTTTACAAAACCTTTAATGGAAGTGAGGGATTCACTTTAACTTAGCAGCTAAGGAAGAAAGAATACAGGAACTTGAAATGAAAATGCAGGAACCTGATTTTTGGGACAATCCTCAAAAATCTCAGGAGACTTCAAAAGAGTTAAGCAGCTTAAAAGAGGATGTAGCTGTATATGATTCCCTAAAGCAATTATATGATGATATTGAAACCTATATTGAAATGGGATTAGAGGAGGAGGATGCCTCCCTTATTCCGGAAATAGAAGAAAGCATAAATAAATACAAGGACTTATATGAAAAGATTCGTATAAAGACCCTGCTTTCAGGAGAATACGATGCCAATGATGCCATTGTGACTTTACATGCAGGAGCAGGTGGAACAGAGTCTTGTGACTGGACAAGCATGCTTTACAGGATGTACACCAGATGGGCAGAGAAAAAAGGCTTTTCTTTAGAAGTCCTTGATTATTTAGATGGTGAGGAAGCCGGAATAAAATCCGTTACCTTCCAGATTTCAGGTATAAATGCTTATGGATATTTAAAATCAGAAAAGGGTGTCCACAGACTTGTAAGAATTTCACCTTTTAATGCTGCTGGAAAAAGACAAACCTCGTTTGCCTCCTGTGATGTAATGCCGGATATTAAAGAAGACATTGACATAGAAATAAATGATGATGAAATAAGGGTAGATACCTATCGTTCAAGTGGAGCCGGCGGACAGCATATTAATAAAACCTCATCTGCCATAAGAATTACACATTTACCTACCAATATTGTTGTAACCTGCCAGAATGAGCGTTCACAGCATATGAATAAAGAAAAAGCCATGCAGATGTTAAAGGCGAAACTTTATTTATTAAAACAGGAGGAAAATACCGCAAAAGAAGCGGACATCCGTGGAGAAGTAACGGAAATCGGCTGGGGAAACCAGATAAGATCCTATGTTATGCAACCATATACCATGGTTAAAGACCATAGAACTAATATCTCCGTAAGCAATGTTTCAGCTGTACTTGACGGTGATATTGATACATTCATTAACGAATATCTAAAATGGGTCAATAGCTAAATTGCTATTGCAAAGTCTAAAGAAGTGTGATAATATATCTTTCACGTAAACACAAATGTGTTTCTATTGCGAACATCATGCAGGATTTCTGCATGATGTCCTTTAGAGATACTGACTTATTTAAAAGAGTGGAGAAATATGGAAGATAAATATCAATACTATGTCTTAAAAAAGAAAGCTGTACCGGAAGTGCTTTTAAAGGTAGTCGAAGCAAAAAGACTTTTAGAAGCAGGTAAAGCTGAGTCTGTACAACAAGCCACCGAAATGACAGGAATAAGCAGAAGTTCCTTTTATAAGTATCATGACGATATTTTTCCTTTTCATGATGATGCCAGAGGCAAGACTCTTACATTACTTATGCAAATGGATGATGAAGCAGGAATATTATCTGAGGTTCTTCGTGTAATTGCATTTTATAGTGCAAATATTTTGACTATTCATCAAAGTATTCCTATTAATGGAATTGCATCTTTGACCTTTACGGTAGAAGTGCCGGATCAGGCAGAAGATATTACGAAGATGCTTACTGAAATCGAAGCTTTAAAAGGTATACATTATATAAAAATATTAGGCAGGGAGTAAAAAATATGATTAATATAGCAATATTAGGTTATGGAACCATAGGTTCAGGAGTAGCAGAGGTATTAAATACCAACAAAGACAGCATTGCTGCAAGAGCAGGACAGGAAGTTAATGTTAAGCATGTGCTAGATCTCAGGGAGTTTTTAGGCGACCCGATTCAGGATAAAATAGTACATGATATAAATGTGATTTTAGATGATCCTGAAATAGATGTTGTAGTAGAGACAATGGGAGGAACCACTCCTGCCTATGAATATGTTAAAAGCGCACTTTTAAAGGGTAAAAGCGTTGCCACTTCCAATAAAAATCTGGTGGCTGCTCATGGTGCAGAGCTTATTGAAATCGCAAAGAAAAACAATATTAATTTCCTTTTCGAAGCCAGCGTAGGTGGTGGAATACCTATTATAAGGCCTCTTAATTCATCTCTTACAGCAGATGAAATAGAAGAAATTACAGGTATTCTTAACGGAACAACTAATTACATTCTTTCAAAAATGACAAAAGACGGCTCGGAATTTGAGGATGTATTAAAAGAAGCACAGGAAAAGGGCTATGCGGAAAGAGATCCAAAGGCAGATGTGGAAGGTCTGGATGCCGGAAGAAAAATTGCTATTCTTACATCTTTGGTATGCGGACAGCAGGTTGATTTTGAAGAAATTTATATAGAAGGAATTACTAAAATTACGGCAAAAGATATTAAATATGCAAAAGCCTTAAGCAGAGCCATAAAACTTTTTGCCACCAGCAAAAAACATGGAGACAGTTTTTATGTAATGGTTGCTCCGGTTATGATTTCTCCGGAACATCCTTTATATAGTGTTAATGATGTATTTAATGGAATATTTGTACATGGAAATGTATTGGGAGATGCCATGTTTTATGGTAGCGGAGCAGGAAAACTTCCTACTGCCAGCGCTGTAGTTGCAGATGTTGTAGATATAATAAAACATCTTCATAAAAATATATTTATTGATTGGAGTAGCACAAAGAAAGAACTTATTGATATTTCCAATACTTCAAAAAGATTCTTCTTTAGAGTGCATAAAGATACTTCCAGAGATGAAATTTTAAAAGTTTTTGAAGGGGCTCAGATTATTGATCTGGAGGGACTTTCAGATGAATATGGCGTAATTACACAGAGCATGACAGAAAAAGAATATAATGAGAAAACATCAAACTTTGATGTAATCAACATGATTAGGGTAGAGGATTAGTTTTAAATAAATAGTAGTATGGAGGAAAGAAATGCTAATTGTAAAGAAATTTGGTGGTACTTCGGTAGCTAACAAAGAAAGAATTTTCAATGTTGCAAAAAGATGTATCGAAGACTACAAAGAGGGTCATGATGTAATTGTTGTATTATCTGCCATGGGTGACAGCACGGATGAGCTTATTGAAAAGGCTAAGGACATTAATCCGAATCCTTCCAAAAGAGAGCTGGATATGCTTTTGACAACAGGTGAGCAGATATCGGTTTCCTTAATGGCAATGGCCATGGGAGCCCTTGGGGTACCTGCAATTTCTCTTAATGCAGCTCAGGTAGCCATGCATACAACATCCTCTTATGGAAACGCCAGACTTAAAAGGATTGATTCTGAGAGAATTAGAAATGAATTAGATGCCAGAAAGATTGTAATTGTTACAGGATTTCAGGGCGTAAACAAATTTGAAGATCTTACCACCTTGGGACGCGGGGGTTCTGATACAACAGCAGTTGCTTTGGCAGCAGCATTGCATGCAGATAAATGTGAGATTTTCACAGATGTGGAAGGGGTATATACAGCAGACCCTAGAAAAATTGAAAAAGCCAAAAAATTAAATGAGATTACTTATGATGAAATGCTGGAACTTGCAACTTTAGGAGCGCAGGTTTTGCATAATCGTTCTGTGGAAATGGCAAAAAAATATGGTGTAACATTAGTTGTAAGATCAAGTCTTAATTCTAACGAAGGTACAATTGTTAAGGAGGAAGTTGACGTGGAAAGCATGTTAATCAGTGGAGTAGCAGCAGATAAAAATACAGCAAGAATTTCGGTTATCGGAGTATCCAATGAACCGGGTATCGCTTTTAAGATATTTAATTCCCTTGCAAAACATAATATAAATGTAGATATAATACTTCAATCAGTAGGTCGTGACGGCACAAAAGATATTTCCTTTACAGTAGAAAAGGAAAATCTTAAAGAAGCAGTTGATGTATTAGAAAGTGGAAAAGCTGTTAAATGTCAAAAAATTGAAACAGACGAAAAAGTAGCTAAGGTATCCATCGTAGGAGCCGGAATGAACAGCAATGCCGGTATCGCAGCAAAAATGTTTGAAGCTTTATATAATGTAGGGGTAAACATCCACATGATTTCAACTTCTGAAATCAGAGTAACAGTACTTATCGATCAGGATAATGTGGATATTGCCACAAAGGCAGTTCATGCTGCATTTTTAGAGGACTAATTTCCTATATAACACTTGCTTTATATGGGAGAGCTATTGTATTATATCTATATAGATGTAAATCAGAAAAGTTCAAATTAATAATTTCTACCATAAAAATACCACTGTATCTGCCTGGCAGGATATAGTGGTATTTTGTATGTATTACTATCTGACATTTTGAACGCAGTGTAAGCAATCCCCCGCTTCAAAAGCGTAAGCTTTAAGCGGGGGTATAAGCTTACTAGTGTCAGAAGGGGTTAAAGCCCCTTCTGACAGGTGGCACAAAGTGCCACTGCGTTCATGAGGAAGTAGCGAAGCGGATTCCGAATGTCCGTTTTACAAAAAGAATAAATATTAAAAAATATAAAAAAAGATTGAATTGTGTTTTTTTGATATAATCAGCAAATAAAAGAAGGAGGGTTTTATATGGAAAAATTAAAAAAACCAATAAGTATTTTTATTTTATGTATTTCTTTATCGTTAATTATAGTTGTACCTACTAGTGCAAAGAGTTTGGCTGATTCTTTTTCTGCAGGCTCGTCTGTTGATGGGGTTGCTACGGATACTATTAAAGGTACAAAGTACAAAAAAACGGCTTGGGCAAAAACAGAAGGTTATAAAAAGAAACATTATGTTAGAGCGTACATTGGAGGAACTAGAAATAGTGCAAAGGATGCATGGGCGGATTCAGGAAGAAAATGGTCTAAAGGAGATGTTAAAGCTAAATGTTCTAAAACTGCATGGGATTATCATTCAGCATGTGGTACAATTGGGTTATTCCCAACAGCATACGGTAAATATGGAAAATAAAAATTGATGTAAAATAAAAAAGAGAGTATCATATTTATCAATAAGAGGTACTCTCTTAATTTATCTTTGTAAAGGGGAAAAAATGAAAAAAATAATTAGTATCCTTTTGGCCGCCTTGGTTTGTATACTGCCTATAATGTGTATTTTGATGGTGCATCATATTACGCTTTGCAATACAATGCAGCAGATGGAAGAAGGAATATTCGGTAAAAATTCATATCTTTTTTTAATGTCTAAAAATATCCGATCTAGTAGAAAAGAATTAATGAATGCTATCAAAAAGCAAAACGTGGCAGCAGCAGTTTACTTAGATGATACTAATGATTCTTCATATACAATTCGTTATATGGCTTATAATAAAAGTTATATTACATTACCTATGGTAAAGGGACGTTTTTTTTATGAAAATGAATTTAAGGAAGGTAATAATCTGGCGGTTGTAGGGAAAAATATAAAAAATATATACGAAAAATCCGGTGAAAGATATATAAAAGTGGATGACCATGAGTATAAAGTCATAGGTATAGTCGGCTATGAAGAGGATACTGCATTTGATAATTATATTATCTTAAATCTGCTTTCAGGTGAAAGAGACGATTTGAGTATTTATACATTGGATGTTTTTCAAGAAGACGAAGATGCTTATCTACTGACACATTGCAAAAAGGCTTTAAAAAATAAGGATTGTGAAATTGAAATATTAAGTGAATCAGAACAGTTTATTGATACATTGAAAATTGATTTTAACACTGTATCTTATTTTTTTGCCTTGTTGTTATCTTATATTTTATGCGTAATAGTAATTTCTTATCAATGGGTAATTATACAAAGAAAAGAAATAGGAATAAAACGTTTATTAGGTGCTTCAAAAAAAGGAACCGTATTTAGCATACTGGGAAGATATTTAATGTATATGGCATTATCATTATGGGTAGGATTAATATATTGTTATTTCTTTTATCCATCGTATATGGTTTCATTTTCAAAAGGGTATTTAATTACTGGTATTGTCTTGCTGCTTTTTATGATTCTTATGATTATACGAATTAAAAACGATTCCATAGAGGAGGCAATAAAATTATGAAAATGATTCATTGGGAGCATATTATTGAAATAGGTTTAAAAAATGCAGTTATGTTTTCCATGCTTCTAATTCTAATTACAATAAACTTTTCTTTAACAGGAAATATTGCCAAAAAGAATGAAGAAAGTCAAAAGGTTGAAAATAATTATAAAAGTACATATGGAGAAACTACATTTTACTGGATGACTGAAGCCTTAAAAGACCAGGAATATTATAATTACATGGAGGGGGACTCTAATGGTAGCAGTTATAAAAAAATGACGGATTTATTAAATGAACTTTGGAATGAGAAATCCTTTCAATTTTATACTTGTAACAATCAGACACTTATCCTTAAGGGGAAAATGAAAGATATTTTTTTAGAGGGATATGAAGATGGTGATTTTTCAGATGCTGTAAAAACTGAAAATGGAAAAGATATAAGTATGGTTAAATCTGTTCAAGTAAGTTCCGGCTTTTTTGATTGTAATAATATACAAATTAACTCAGGAAGAGCCTTTTCCAAAGAGGATTATTTATACACGGAGGGTAAAACTATTCCGGTAATTATGGGAAAAGCCTATAAGGATTATTACAAAATCGGGGATATATTAGATGCGAATTTTATAATGGAGGATATGAAAATGGAAGTTGTAGGCTTTTTAGAAGACAAATCATTTTTCTTGTCCTATTTTGAAAATGATTTTGTATCTTTGGAAAGATATATCCTTATTCCTGCCTGGAATTTTTCAGATAAATCAGAATTTTCAAAAATGGCAACCCTCACACAATTAAATGGAAATATAAAAGCTAATCAAGGCTATGAAGAGCTAAGTGAACAAATAAATAATATTGTAAAAAAATATAATTCAAAATGGCAAATGAACATCGAGGACCCTAACAGCGATTCAGGAACTAATGTAGTTAAAAAGTATCAAAAGATGACAAGCCAGGTATCAAATCAGTTTAATATATTGGTAATTCTTATAATGATATTTATTGTAATTTCCCTGGTAATTAATATATTTAGCATTTTGGAAAAATATAAATACAATTTCAGTGTTGAACTTTTATGTGGAGCAGGCTTTTGGGATATTTACAAGGAAAGCATGGGCTTTACAATAAGCCTGATATTGTTAGGAAATTTAGGAAGTACCCTATATCTTTTTATAAATGATAGCGGTAAAAACAGTATTATATTGGTTGATATTTTATCTATAGTGATTGTGGCAATAATGGCAGTAGCAAGCTATATACACATAAAAAGAATGAACCTGGGAGATATAATTGGAGGAGAAGAATAATGTTTTTAACTTTAGAGGAAATAAATGTAATATATGGAAAAAAAGAAGGAAGGGTTCATGCTTTAAAAGATCTTTGTCTGGGGATAGAAGAAGGAGAATTTGTCACAATCATGGGTAAAAGCGGTTGTGGAAAATCAACATTACTAAACGTTTTGGGGGCAATAAGAAAACCTACAAAGGGTATATACAAATTTAAAGGAAAAGATATTGGAGAAATGAGAGATGCCGGATTAGCAAAATTCAGAAATAAAAATTTGGGATTTGTGTTGCAAAATTTTGCCTTGCTAAATGACAGGAGTGTATATGATAACGTTTCCCTGCCTTTAAAATACATGAAAACCGGAGCAAAAGAACAAAGAAAAAGAGTAGGTGCTATCCTAAAAGAAATGGATTTACTTAATAAAATTAGTAAGTACCCTTCCGAACTTTCCGGTGGGCAAAAACAAAGAGTCGCCCTGGCAAGGGCTTTGGTAACTAAACCCAAATTGCTTCTTGCAGATGAACCCACAGGTTCCTTAGACGAAGAAACAGGTATACAAATAATGGAACTTTTGCGAGAAATAAATGAGGAGGGTACCACCATAGTGATGGTAACCCATGATAAAGAATTTGCAAATTATGGAAATCATCTAATAACCATGAAAGACGGTCGTATCATTAAAGAAGAATGATGCTTATACATAATACTCCTTATATGTTTCGCTTTCCGGAATCTGATTTGTAATGTAGTAGTAATAATAAATGACTGAAGTAAAAAAGTAAGGAGTAACCCATAAAAACGCAAAGCCAAAGGAAATGATACCTAAAAGAAGCCAGCCAAAGAAACTCATTACTAAAAGAAAGAGATTTTTTCTGTGTCCTTTCATAAGGAAAAAGGATTTTTTTACAGCCTCCATTCCCTTAATCTCCTGGTTATCAATCATTAAAAGATAAACAGGCATAAATAAAAGGAAAATAATCAATCTGATTATCATATGTAAAAAAAGGATTATAATATGGGAAAAATCATTATTCATAAAGGAGATTTTATTGGAAAAATAATCCAGTATGTCTAATGGAAGTCCCACTACTATACCTATCAATAAAAGAAAAATTATCGCTTTGATAAATCTGTCAGGCTTATGGGTAAAGGCATAAAGCAGATTGGCAAAGGATGTTTTTTCATGTCGTGTGATTTGCATAAGTATGTATAAAATTCCAATAAAGAAAAGTCTGGAAATTATATTTATCATAAATGTAGCCACATAAAAAATAACAATAGAAGCAACATTATTTACATTGTATACGGTAAAATAAAATGGTGAACTTAGGCAGCATACAAACAAAGCCATAGACAAAACGGAAAATGAAGGAATTAAATAATTTCCCAGTAATTCCTCTCTTGCCATATTTCTAAAATCAGATATTTTTCTTTTCATAATTTTTCCTCATTAATACATCTTAAATTTGAATTTTTTATTTATAACACTGAATCAAAAGAAACTGCGGACATAAGAGCCTGTGTAGAATTAATATTTACATTTTTTTCCAGTTCCTCTATATATTGTTTATAGAAGTTTTGAAAACTTCCGTATTTATTAGAGTAATAAATAATGCTTGATACAATGCTTACAACTATAATCAAATAGCAGATAACACATAAGGCAAATCCGATTTTAGCCCGAAGTGAAAGGGGCTGATTGCGCCTTTTTGATAAAAGGGCAAACATTACTCCCAAGGGAGCAGATACTAAAGCCGGTGTAACAAGGGCTAACGAAAAAAGCGAAAATGCACCAAAAACAACAGATGCATTTGCAAAATTGTGGGAAGCCCTGTCTTTTTTTGATAAAGGTTTAAATTCAGGTTGTTTAAAATTATAATCCATAAAATTCCCTGCTTTCTTAAATCTATAATCGAAATGAAATAATTGTTTGAACGCAGTGTAAGCAATCCCCCGCTTCAAAAGCGTAAGCTTTAAGTGGGGGTATAAGCTTACTAGTGTCAGAAGGGGTTAAAGCCCCTTCTGACAGGAAAACCAGTGCATATAATAATTATCTTAACATTTAGAAAAAAGTTTTACAAACATAAATTTATATGGGTAAAAATAGATTAATTACTGCAATGAAAAAATTGGGGATTGGAATCTTGTGTTAGTGATATCCAGATTCAAAAGCATAAGCTTAAAAATTGCAATTAAAAATGCTTAAAACTAAAACAAATAATGGGCGAAATTTGATATAATGAAATGATTAAGCGAAATAGGAAATCACTATATTCATAAGTAAGTAAACAGGTGGAGTCCATTGTAGAATATTGTGGGGTGAAATGCCTATCTTTATGAAATGTACAAAAAATAAACATATTATAGATGGAAAAATCATTATAAATTTTAATAAAATTCAGAAAACTTAGACAATAACAGAAAGGACAAAATATGGATATTATAAATGTAATTGCAAAGGAAATTTCAGTAAAAACAAGCCAGGTAAAAGCTGCTGTGACTTTGATGGATGAAGGAAATACAGTACCTTTTATTTCAAGATACAGAAAAGAGGTAACAGGCTCATTAAATGATGAACAGTTAAGAACAATAGAGGAAAGACTAGTTTATCTAAGAAATCTTGAAGAAAAAAAAGAAACTGTTATAAAAACCATTACAGAGCAGGAAAAAATGACAGAAGAATTAAAAACTGCCATTGATAATGCCATGACTTTGGTTGAGTTAGAGGATATTTACAGACCTTACAAACCTAAAAAACGCACCAGAGCCATGATTGCAAAGGAAAAAGGATTAGAGGGTCTTGCAAATATTATTATATTGCAAATGACTCAAATTCCCATAGAAGAGGAAGCAAAAAAATACATTTCCACTGAAAAAGAGGTGGAGGACGAAAAAGCCGCCATTGAAGGGGCAAAGGATATTATCGCTGAAAGCATTGCAGATAATACCCGGTATCGTCAATATATCAGGGATTATATTCAAAAAAACGGAACAATTAATTCTCAGGCAAAAAACAAAGAGGAAGAATCCGTATACGAAATGTATTACGAATTTGAAGAGAAAATCTCTAAAATCCCGGGTTATAGAGTTCTTGCTATAAATCGTGGGGAAAAGGAAAAAATTCTTCAGGTAAAAATTGTCATTGACGAAGAAAGAATCACATCTTATCTGGAAAAACAGATTATTACAAGAAAAAATGAATATACCGGTCCGATTCTTGAAGATGCCATAAAGGACAGCTATAAAAGATTGATTTTCCCGGCAGTGGAAAGGGAAATAAGAAGTCAACTGACTCAAAATGCAGAAAGCAAAGCTGTAAAAGTATTTGGAGAAAACTTAAAACAGCTTTTGTTACAGCCACCTATTGCCGGAAGAGTGGTAATGGGCTGGGATCCTGCATTTAGAACCGGCTGTAAACTGGCTGTAGTTGATGAAACCGGAAAGGTACTTTATACAAAGGTAATCTTTCCAACACAACCTCAGAATAAAATAGCAGAATCAGAAAAGATTTTGGAGCAGATTATTAAAAAATATAATGTTAGCCTTATTTCTATTGGAAACGGAACTGCTTCAAGGGAATCTGAACAGGTGGTTTCAGACTTTATAAAAAAATCCGGTTTAAAGGTTGAATATGTAATAGTAAATGAGGCCGGGGCGTCAGTATATTCTGCAAGTAAATTAGCTACGGAGGAATTTCCGGAATTTGATGTGGGACAAAGAAGTGCTGTTTCCATAGCAAGACGATTGCAAGATCCTTTGGCAGAACTTGTTAAAATACCGCCGGAATCCATAGGTGTGGGACAATATCAGCATGATATAAACCAGAAACACCTGGCAGAAGCTTTAGAAAAAGTAGTAGAAGATAATGTAAATAAGGTTGGGGTTGATTTAAATACGGCATCGGCATCCTTACTTATGTATGTTTCCGGAATTTCAAAATCCTTAGCCAACAATATTGTCATATATAGAGAAGAAAACGGAAAATTCAAAAACAGAAAAGAGTTGTTAAAGGTTTCAAAATTAGGACCGAAGGCCTTTTTACAGTCAGCGGGATTTATGAGAATAAGTGACGGAACAAATCTTTTAGACATGACAAGTGTACATCCTGAAAGTTATGAAATCGCTGAAAAGATAATTAAAAAAGCCGGACTTGAGATAGAAGACTTAAAAAAAGGAGGAATAAAAAATATTTCCTCAAAGCTTCCTAAGGTTAAAGAGCTTTCAAAAGAATTAGAAATCGGGGAAGAAACCTTAACAGATATTATAAAAGAGTTGGAAAAACCCGCCAGAGACCCTAGGGATGAAATGCCAAAACCGATTTTAAGAACCGATGTATTATCCATTGAGGACTTAAAAGAGGGGATGATTTTAAAAGGAACAGTAAGAAATGTAATGGATTTCGGGGCATTTGTAGATATAGGAGTCCATCAGGATGGACTTGTTCACATATCCCAGATGTCGGAAAAATTTATAAAACATCCTTTGGAGGCTGTTAGTATAGGAGATATTGTGGAAGTAAAAATCTTAGGTGTTGATGTTAAAAAACACAGAATTCAGCTTACCATGAAGATGTAAAAAAGTATAAAAACTAATAAATAACAGGAGAAAACAATGAAAATAGTAATAATTCACGGACAAAATCACAAAGGTTCCACCTGCCATATTGCAAGAATGCTTGCAGACAAGGTTGGAGGGGAGATTTCGGAGTTTTTTCTTCCGAAGGATTTTCATGAATTTTGTAAAGGCTGTACCGTTTGCTTTGAAAAAGATGAGAAAAAATGTCCTGATTATGAAAAACTATTACCTATTACAAGGGCTTTAAAGGAGGCTGATTTAATAATTCTTGCAAGTCCGGTATATGTATTTCATGCTACCGGAGCCATGAAGGCGTTTTTAGACCATTATGGTTATATGTGGATGGTTCACAGACCTTTGGAGTGTATGTTTAAAAAGCAGGCGGTTTGCATTACCACGGCAGCAGGTGCTGGCATGAAATCCACCTTAAAAGATATGGAAGACAGTCTGTTTTTCTGGGGAGTGGCAAAAATTTATAAATTTGGTCTGGCTGTAAGGGCTGTTTCCTGGGAGCAAATCAGCCACAAGAACAAAAAAATAATTGATAAAAAAACTCAAAAAATTGCAGCTAAAATTCTTAAAAATCAAGGAAAAGCAAAGCCGGGATTAAAGACTAAAGGATTTTTTAATATTATGCGTCTTTTACAAAAAAACGGTTGGAATAAGGCAGATGTTGCTTATTGGAAAGAAAAGGGCTGGATTGGAAAGAAGCGTCCCTGGAAGAAATAGCTTAACTAATGAGATTATTTTTAAACGAAGTGATAATAGGAGATTATAGAAGAAAATGACTAATTTTGATAATCGAATCAAGGCGAAAATCCCATTTTTGATTCTTACCTTGATAATGTGCTTTTTAGCTTGTTTTACCCTTGGAAATAAGGTGGAGGCAGCTAATAAAAAGGGACTAGATAAAACCCTGGTTACCATGTATGTGGGGGAAAGTCTTACTTTAAAAATATCTGGAACCAAGGCTGTAAGCTGGACAAGTTCTGATAGCAAAATCGTTCTGGTAAAAAAAGGAAAGCTTACGGCAAAAAAGGCCGGAAAAGCTGTTATAAGTTGTAAGGCAAAGGATAAAAAAGTATATAAATGCAAGGTTACAGTTAAAAATCCCTGCTTAAATGTCAAAAGCAAAAAAATTCATCAGGGAAAAAGCTTTACCCTAAAACTAACAGGGGCAAAGGCAAAAAGCTTTAAAGTAAATAATAACAATGTAACTGTGGATAAAAATGGAAAGGTTAGTTCAAAAAAATCCGGCAGCAGCATTATTACTGTTTTAGATACAAAAAAGCGAAAATATACCTGCAAAATCACCGTGGAAGGACATAAAAGCATAACTGTTGGAAAATATTTTGCAACCTGTCAAATGGAAGGTTTTACAGGTGATGAATATTGCACAATCTGTAATAAACTTATAAAAAAGGGAAGTAAAATTCCAAGAACCGACCATCAATTAGGAAAAACTCCCTGGTTTGTAAATGAAGCAACTTGCGAATCTGCCAGACTAGAGGGCTATAATTGTACATATTGTGGCATGAATGTGACAAAAACAGTGGGAAAGCCCCTGGGACATCTTATGGAGGCTACTCCATCTGAACATGAAAATCCTACCTGCACGGATGAAGGATATAATTTTTACTATTGTACAAGAGAAGGCTGCTATCATGGTAAAAAGGAAGAAATACCGGCTTTGGGTCATGATTTAAACTTGAAGGAAACCATCCCGGCAACCTGTAAATATGGAAAAACAGATATATATGTTTGCAATAGATGTCATGAAGAAATAAGAAAAGATGACACTAAATTGGGAAATCATGTCCTGGAGGACGAATCTATCCCGGCAACTTGCATTAATGATGGAAGAAATGCAAAATACTGTACTGTATGTAGGGAGTTTATTACAGATGAAGTCATTTTGGCAAAGGGGCATCATTCAACTTTAAAAACAGATGCCAAGGGAGAAAAATACATTACCTGTGAGGATTGCGGAATTATATTCAGTTATTCTACACAGTTAGGAAGTGAAGATACCTGGAGAGCCTTAAATAAAAATCATGAATTATTCTTAAAACAGGGGCATGGAGGTAAAGGAGGCTTTGGAAGTATAAAACTTTCCTTGGCAAACAAGTCCTGGCAGCAGTTGTATGAGGAAGATTACAATCAATATGAAAAAGTTCAGGCGGACTTTTGGAAACGCGTGAAATTTGAGATTTCAGATGAAAATGTTGTAAAACGCCTTATTGATAATGGTGCATTTACCTATGATGGCAAAAATGAGACCTATAACAAATCGGCAATGGCCATCGGTTTAAAACATGGTACATCACAGGTTAAGGTTTATTGGGATGATGTTTTATACGACTCATTTACCGTAAATGTAGGCGGTTCCCTTATGGAAATGATAAAAGAACTTTTAAAGGACAATCCGGATGAAACCATGTTATATGGCTGTGATAATGAGATTACCGAAGAAACCATACGGGATATTGCCAAATTGCTAAAAACAATAATCACAGATGACATGACAGACTACCAAAAAGTTTTGGCAATAAAAAACTGGTATGATAAAAACATTACTTATGAGGACCCGGGAAATGATGCCATTTCTTTTATTGAAATATTTGGAAATCACAGAGGAAAATGCCATGACTATGCTATTTCATTTTCCCTTTTAATGAGCGTTCTTGATATAGACTGCTACTATGTAAGAGGCCCTTCAGATAATGGAGATGGAAATTTGGAATATCATGCCTGGAATATGGTTTATCTTGATGCCGGAAACGGAAAAGGAAAGCAATGGTATTACGCAGATACTACCTGGCATGAATTTGACACTACCAAAACTGTAAAGGAATTAAATGAAAAAGACGGTTATGGCAGATATAATACTGTTGATGGAAAAAAAGGATATAGAATTTCCGAAGCCTATAAAAAATGTACCGAAGATGATTTTTACGGAAACAGTCAAGAAGTCACAAATGATGGTGAGGCATTTACAGATTTTAAGGACTTTGAGTTTTAGGAACTTAAAAATTCTGATTATTAAAGATTTAAAAAGGGCGGTAGTATATTGATAAAGGAGGGGGACTAATATGAAAAACGATAAGAAAGGAACAAAAATAATTAACTTAATCATGTGCATTCTTGCAATATTTGGCTTTTCTCATAAGCAGATGCTGATTCGAAATCTTCGGAAAAATGCTTCAAAAAAGAAAGAATAGCACATTAACAGCCTGGTATCTAAATCAGGCTGTTTTTTCATGTAAAAAAGGGTAAAATATATTTAAAAAAGAGAAAAAATAAATTGGTAGAAAAGCAGGAATAATATGAAAAAATTATACACAAACAACTTGTAAAATTGCTTTTTCCACTTTTGGTGGAGCAGCTTTTGATGGTTCTTGTGGGGATGGTGGATGTTCTTATGGTGGCTACCCTGGGTGAAACCTCTATTTCCGCAGTATCACTGGTGGACTCACTAAATTACCTTTTTTTAATGATTCTTTCTGCCCTTGCGGCAGGGGGAACGGTAATATGTGCCCGTTTTGTAGGAATGAAGGAGGATGAAAATGCTGCTAAAGCAGGGGGACAGTTTTTTTTTATAACAATTATACTATTGACCCTTATTATGATTTTTATTTTGATTTTTAACAGGTCGATTTTAAGATTTATGTTTGGAAAAGTGGAAAAAGCTGTAATAGATGAGGGTGTGCTATATCTGATAATCACATCTTTTTCCCTCCCTTTTTTAGCTATTTATCATTCCACAGCAGCGGTTTTTCGGGCAAAAGGAAAAACTCGAATATCAATGCTTATGTCAATTTTTATGAATGTTATAAATATAGCAGGAAATGCCTTAGGAGCAGGTTTACTTATAATAATAGGTCAGTGCTATGGAGCAAAAGAATTTGGCCAGGCAAGATATTACTTGAAAAAGCTCCTTATTGTTAATTATGTAATAATAGCAATTATAGGAAGTGCCATGTATGTCTTTTTAGGGAGCCTTATTGGTTGGTATAGTCTGGTGGGAACCTCTGCAGCCCTGGCGAAAGGGCTTATCATCTCACATTCTGGCAATGATAATTTGGCCGTTGGCTTTTTTATATCCTTATTATTTTCGCGCCATAGGAAAAGCCTTGTTTACAACGATTGTGGCAGTTATTACCATGTGGATTTTCAGAATCGGTCTCGCATGGGTCTTTGTTAAAATGGCAAGACTTGGAATCATGGGGGTATGGTATGCCATGTATTGTGACTGGATTTGCAGGGTCATTGTATATTTCACAGCTTTTAACAAAGATAATAGAAGATAAAAAGATTTATATAATAAAGTCAAATAAGTAAAAAGGTAAAAAAATATTTAACAAATACCATGAGTAGATTTTAAAAGGAAGGGGAAATAATTAATGGAATACACATTAGAAAAGCTGACTCCAAAAGATGATTTGGCTTTGGCAACGCTAATCCGGGAAAATTTAAAAAAATTTGAACTGGATATTCCGGGAACAGTTTATTTTGATTCGGGGCTTGATCGGCTTAGTGAATTTTATAATAGTGACAAATGCCAATATTATGTTGCAAAAGTAGATGGAAAGGTAATCGGGGGAATCGGATTTGCTCCTCTTTCTTTTATGGAGGATACTGCAGAACTTCAAAAACTGTACCTGGCAGATGAAGCAAAAGGGGAGGGGAAAGGCTACAAACTGATAAGTTTCATAGAAAAAAAGATGAAAGAATCCGGTTTTAAGAGGTCATATTTAGAAACTCACGATAATTTAAAGGCTGCAATTCACATCTATGAAAAAAGTGGTTATGAAGAGATAGAACGCCCTAAAGAAGTGGTGCATGGCACCATGAACAGATTTTTTATGAAATCACTGGGGGACTAATGTGTTGGAAAAGCTTTTAGAAAATATATGATATGAAAAATGTAAAATATACTTGACAAAACCCTGGATGAGTTGTTCTGGGAAGAATACAAAAGATATTATAGAAAATCCTCCACCAAAATTTACAGGTGGAGGATTTATTAAACTATATTATTTTAGTAATATATTAAAAAAACATGGAAATATGGGAATTTGCCGAGGAAAAATACAGGTAAAGTCATGGAAAAATAAAGAAAATTAAAAAAAATTAAATAAATTATGCTAATATATTTGACTAAAAGCGTAGAAACAAGATATAATAGCAATAAAATAGTTGTAAAATCAAGTATATTTTTGTGGAGATAAAAGGAAATGAAAAAAGTAAAACAAATGGAAGTAGTATTGGAGTATATCCTGGAGCACATTGACGAGGATAGGATTGACTTTGAAAAAATGGCTGCGCAGTTCAAATACAATCCAAGTTATCTTGCCCTGGCATTCAGGGATCATTTTGAAATATCCTTTCACAAGTATGTAAATAAACTGCAGATGAGAAAAGCTGCAAGACTTATTTATAACACAAAACAGACTTCAAGAGCTGTTAAAGAAAGCAGATATGTTTTGTCCATGGGATTTTCCAATGCATTTAAAAACGAAATAGGAGTATCACCAAGAGCCTTCTTAAACAGAAATGTGGAAGTGCCGGATATGCCTTTAAAGAAAGAAATATTAGGCTTGCCTTTAAGTATGGAGTATAAGATTACCGACAGCTTTAATATTGCAGGTTTTTCAATTACACCTAAACAAAAAGACGAGGCCGATTTACTGGATAATACTGCCTATGCATATGGTTATCCAAGAATGACCAAAAGACTTACCAATAAAAAAGAATGGTATGGACTTTGGTGGAACAATGAAAAAGACCATCTGATATATGTTCTGGCTCAAAAAGCAACTGAGGATGAAAATTATGCCAATGGTAAAAAATTCATTCATATACCTCAGGCCAGATATGCCATTTTCTCATTCCCGAAACTGGATGATGTGAGAAAAACGGTTAAAGCGCAAAGATATCTTGCCCATTATATTTTTAAAGAATGGATGGTAATTAATGAAAAAACCGTCGATCCAAAGGGAATAACCTATGAATTCTATAATGAGGACTCATTTGGTATAGCTGTGCCTCTTGCAAAAGGAATGTATGGTTACGATTCTTTGGAAAATTCCGGAAGAGGATGCGAAAACTGGACTAAATATATTGACGAACATTACAAGGAAGAAGATTTTAATGTTTCCATTGCAGCCAGATATTTTGAATATGACAAGGATTTATTTGAAAAAATCTTTTGGCTTAGATACGGTGTATCAGTAGATGAATACCTTAAAAACAAGAGAGTGTTCGGAGAAGGATATAATGCTGTCAACTTATTCGAATTCTACAAAAAAAACAAAGAAAAAATTAAAATAAGCTATATGAGAATCAGAAAATTCTATGTCAGCTCAAAACCTGTAGAAAAATTTGGCGATGGCAAAATTGATGAAAGAAATATAGTGGATCTGGTTAAAGTGGCCTTTGAAGAAGATGCAAAAAAATACATTGGAAAGACTGATAAGGATAATAAAGAATTAACCACTTGCGGTGCTTTGTGGCATGAATATGAAGATGCTGACGGTGAAACTCACTATGATTATGTGGAAGGCCCGACCTTTACCAGAAAAGCTGCCCTTCCTACAGATAAACGCAGGGAGAAAATAGAAGTTAAAGGCGGATATTATGCCGTTATTGAAACACTTAATGAAAATGATACTGATAACTTTAAGGAAAACTATGAGTTACTTGATAAATGCGGTTTTCATGGCTGGGTAAAAGAAAGAAGATATCATTTTGACCAGTCAAGAATTTCTTTTGTAAGTTTTAGAAATAATAAACTGTATTTTTATGTACCGGTAATTGCAAATAAATCAACCGAAAATGCAGCAAAAAAGGATTAACATATGGACAGACGCCAAAAAAAGACCAGAGAGGCTATTTATCTGGCTGTTGCGAAGCTTTTGACAAAAAAACATTTTAACAGCATAACGGTTCAGGAGATAATAGATGTTGCCAACATTGGAAGAAGCACTTTTTATGCCCATTTTGAAACTAAAGAGATGCTTTTAAAAGAAATGTGCAATGACATCTTTGAACATATTTTTAATCTCCATCCCATCTCGGAGGACACCCATGACTTTTCTCTTGAAGGGAGAAATATGCAGGTGGTTTTAACCCATATTCTTTATCATGTAAGGGAGGATAAGAATGGCTGCATCCGGGTTTTGTGCACCGACAGCGGAGAATTATTTATGGGATTTTTTAAAGTTCTTTTGAAGGATATATTTAAAAAATTCATAGATTATTTTCCAGGGGATATTCCGGATGATTTTTTGATAAATTATTTTACGGAAAGTTTTGGGGGTACTGTAGTATGGTGGATTAGGAATGATATGACTGAATCTCCGGAAAAGGTTGTAAAGTATTATCTGGAGCTTTTGGCTGTTGAGTCTGTTTATTAAAAGAAAAAAAGGGGTACATATCAATGATATGTACCCTATTTATATTCTAAGGCATATTTCTTATTTGTTCCCTTAATTTTAAAATTTTATAAGGCTCCACGGAAAGTTCATCTACTCCCATTTCCATAAAGGTCTGGGTAAGGGATGAATCGGCAGCCATTTCACCGCAGATGCCAACTCGACAACCGTTTAAATGTCCATTGTCTATGGTCATCTTAATAAGCTTTAAAATTGCAGGGCTGTGAGCATTTAAATAAGGCATCATTTCCTCATTTTGCCTGTCTGCGGCCAAGGTATACTGAATAAGGTCGTTGGTTCCAATGGATAAAAAGTCAACCTCCTGGGCAATAGCATCACTTATCAAGGCGGCGGCAGGAGTTTCAATCATAACTCCAATCTCCGGTATTCTGAAAGGAAAATTTTCTTCAATAAGCTCATTTGCGGCATTTCTAATCATTTTTTTTGCCCTGCTGATTTCTGATATAGACGAAATCATAGGGAAAAGAATGGCTATATTTCCAAAATAACTGGCCCTAAGGAGTGCTCTTAGCTGGGTATTAAAAATCTCAGGATATTTGAAGGACATTCGAATTCCTCTTATACCTAAAGCCGGGTTTTCTTCCTTGACAGAATGAAAATATTTTTCTGTTTTATCAGCACCTATATCCAAAGTTCTTATAACTACGATTTTTGTATGCATGTTTTCAGCAGCTTCTTTATAGGCGTTAAACTGTTCTTCTTCTCCCGGAAATCTGTCCTTTCCCAAAAACAAAAATTCTGTTCTGAAAAGACCAATACCGCCTGCGTCGTTGTAAATGGCGGAGGAAACATCAGAGGAATCCTTTATATTGGCATAAATTTCTATGCTTTTGCCACTTAAAGTAAGGTTTTTCTTACCACGAAGTTCAATAAGATGAGCATTTTGTTCATCCACTTTACTTTTAAAATCTTTTGCCTTTTTAATCAGCATTTCATCCGGGTTAATGGTCATTGTGGAGTTAAAACCGTCCACTATAGCCATTTTTCCATTGGAATCCTCTGGAAAATTAATACCCAAAACAGCCGGAATGGAAAGACTTCTTGCCAGAATGGCGGTATGGGAAATAATAGACCCCTTTTTGGTAACCAGAGCAAGCACCTTGGATTTATCCAAAAGCATGGTTTGGCTTGGTGTAAGTTTATCTGCCAGTAAAATAACAGGCTCATCAAAGGTAATATTAGTATTTTTATCCCCTGCTAAAATACTTAGCATTCTGTTTGATACATCTTCTATATCAATAGCTTTTTTCTTAAAATAGGCATCATCAATAGCTGAAAAAATATTAAAATAATTATTTCTGGTTTTGACAATGGCATATTCTGCACTGGACCTGGAAGAAATTAAATCTGTAATTGAGGAAATATATTCCTCATCTAAAAGAGTCATCTTCTGATTATTAAAGATTTCAGCCTCGCTGCCGATTTCTTTGGCAACATTTTCGTAAACAGTGTCTAATTGTTCCATGGCCCGGGTTTTGGCATCTTCAAATCTTTTTAATTCAGCATCAATATCTTCAACCTTTTTTGATTTAATATTCTCTTTTGCGGTATTAAAAACAAAGATTTTTCCTATGGCAATGCCACCATTGACGCTGGTACCTTTAAATATGTCGTTCAAGTTACTATCCCCCTGCGTAATAATAGTTTATTTGTTTTCTTTAATGACACAATAAATTTATCGGATTGGAGATTAACCTGACTTTATAGTATTTGGAAACCATTTTTGGAATAAAACCCCACCAATCAGGATAAATTTATATATTAATTTTTTGTAAATCAAGGACAATATTCTGCTTTTTCTCTATGCTAAAAAATATCAGGATTTGATATAAAAATCAGCAAAAATTTAAATAAAAAGTTCAGTTTATAGAAAAATTATACGATACATTTATAGAAAATACTATACAATTATATGTTTTTTTGTCAAAACTTTGTAAATAAGATGACTAGAACTAAATTTTTTATATTAAGGATAGTAGTTAAATTTTATGAAACAATGCAGTTTTGCGTTTTCTTTTAGTGTAGGAGGGATTATTATGGATAAGACAGAGCAGTCCGAAATGGATGAAGCAAAAAAGACAAGAAAACCTAAGAAAAACAAAAAGAGTATAAGAAGAAATCTTATAGTAGTAATTTTACTTATGAGTCTTATACCACTTATAGTGGTAGCTTTAGTAACTGCTGTTATAAGTTTTAACAATGCAATGAATCTTGAAAAAGAAGTTGCCTTGCAAAGACTGGAAACGGTAAAATCAGAGTCTCAAAAACTTATAAATTCCACTAAAGATTGTCTGAAAGTGTTGGCGGAAAATAAATCAGTAATAGAGTGTCTTAAATCTCCAACCAAGGAAAATACTAAAGATGCAGAGGCGGCACTTGTATCAGCTATTGATGGATTTAGTGATGATGCACCAATGTTTATTTTTGATAAAAGCGGAATGCAGCTTGCAAGAAGTGATGGTGGAGAGTTAAATGATATTTCGGAAAGGGCTTATACAAAACCTACTCTTTCAGGTGAAAGTGTTACATCTGATGTTGTTATAAGTAAATCTACCAATTCAAAAGTAACAATTATTACAGCCCCTGTTAAAGATGATAGTGGAAATATTGTGGGTGGTATTGCCAAAAACGCCTACGTGGCAGATTTGGATAACAAAATGCAGGAGCTTGTAAACAGCTATACAAATATTATTGTTCTTGACACATCAGGGGCATTGGTAGCTACATCTTTAGATGTTGATGAGGAAACTTTTGACATTTCTTCAGAAAGTTATGTAAAGGATGCACAAAGCGGAGACTCAGCTGTTAAAACCATGAATTTTATGGGTACTAAGGTTCTTATGGCTTATGAAATGGATGCAGATAGCTCCTGGGTATTTCTTTGTACAACAGATTATGCTACTGCCAGCAGATCCACTATGATAATGGTATATATTTCAGGAGGCATTCTTTTACTAAATACTATACTTATAATTGTTATTGGATACATGTATGCATCTTCAATAGCAAAACCAATTATGCGTATTGCAGATATGACAGATAGAATTGCTTCCGGAGATTTAAATGTTGATAAGATGAATATTAAGCGTCAGGACGAAGTGGGAAGCATGGTAGATTCTGAAAATATCCTCTTAGATGAGCTTGGAAAAGTAATACATCATGCAAAAGAGGTTACGGTTAAACTTAGCGATGAAAGTGATTCGTTAGCTGAGTCAACCCAGGATGCAACAGATGCTTCAGGACAGATTACCAGCGCTGTAGATGATATCTCCAACGGAGCAGTATCACAGGCTGAAAGTGTTTTAACTGCAAAACAGAATACGGAAAATATTGCAGACTGTATAGAAGATATTACTCAGGGTGCAGATTCTCTTGATAGCTATTCCAAGGAAATGCGTACTGCCTGCGACAAGGCTATGGAAACCCTTGATTCTTTAATAAATCAGAGTAAATATGTTAATTCCTCGGCTTCCACAATTTCGGAAACCATAAATCAGACCAATACTTCTGTACAGACAATTAGTGATTTTACTGCGCAGATTTCAAATATTGCTACCCAGACCAATCTTCTTTCTCTTAATGCATCAATAGAGGCGGCAAGAGCCGGTGAGGCAGGAAAGGGATTTGCGGTAGTTGCAGATGAAATATCAAAACTTGCTGCCCAAAGTGGTGACAGTGCAAGTCAGATAGGTGCTATTGTAGATGAGCTCCTTAGAAATTCTGACGAATCAGTAAGAGCTATGAATGAGCTTAACAGTAGCGTTGAGACCCAGGCAGAACAGCTTAAGTCAACCCAGGAAAATATGGAACAAATGGCAGACGATGTTGAAAAAGTTACCCATGGTTCGGTGGATATTCTTGAAAAGACCCAGACTCTTACAGATGCCAAGAATAATCTTCAAGAGGTTATCGAAGATCTTGCGGCAATTTCAGAAGAAAACGCGGCATCTGCTCAGGAAACCAATGCCTCAATGCAGCAGCTTGATACAACATTTGACAATATTTCAAAATCTGCCCATAATCTGCAAAGCATTGCAAAACAGCTTGAAGAAACCATTAGTTACTTCCAGTAAAAGAAAACATAATATAAATAGTAAAACCCTCCGGAATATATTTCAGGAGGGTTTTTAATATCTTAAACCTTTAAAAACAGCTCATTTTCAGGCTTTATGGAAAAACTCATAGTTTTATTTGTAACAGGATGTTTAAAGCTTAAAGAAACAGCGCACAAAGCCGGAAAATGGTAATTATCCTCAGATAAGGTATTATATTTTTTATCTCCCAGTAAGGGGTGGGAAATATTTGCAAACTGTACTCTGATTTGGTGATGTCTTCCTGTTATAAGTTTTATTTTAACAAGACTTGCATCAAATAAATCTTTGTTAAAATTATCAAATTCTTTTAAAACCTCATATTTTAGAAGGGCTTTTTTGGCATTTTTATTGTTTTTATCACTGACAAAGGAAGTGTTGTTTTTTCCATCCTTTACAAGATAGTTTTCCAGTTCTCCTTTTTTATTTTCAAATTTTCCCAAACATAAAGCAAGATATTCCTTGGAAAAGTTTCCTTTTTGAAGCTCATTTGATAGAAAGGAAGCTGCCCTTTTGTTTTTTGCAAATAAAACAATACCCTCCACCGGCTGGTCTAAACGGTTAATTGGAGATAAAAAACAAAGGCTTTTATCCCTGCTTTTTAACATAGATTCCAGATCTATTTGAGTAATTTTTTTAGTGGATACAGCAATACCGGCTTTTTTATGAACAAGAATAATAGAATCGTCTTCAAATAAAATATCAGATATCATTTTTTCTCCTTTAAAACAATAAAATAATACCAGGCAACTCCTTAAAAGAAGAAAATTGCCTGATATAATTCTTAGAAAACACGTAGTATCATTAGAATAAATTTCTTTCAAAAACTTCCCTTATACTTTAAATCTGTATCCTACGCCCCAGATTGTTTCGATATATTGTGGCTTGGAAGTATTGAATTCAATTTTTTCACGAATTTTTTTGATATGAACAGTAACTGTGGCAATGTCACCTACTGATTCCATATCCCAAATTTTGTTGAAAAGTTCTTCTTTGGTAAATACGTGATTTGGGTTTTCTGCCAGGAAAGAAAGAAGGTCGAATTCTTTTGTGGTAAAATTCTTTTCTTCTCCATTAATCCATACTCTACGGGCAGTTTTGTCAATTTTGATTCCTCTGATTTCGATAATGTCATTTTCTTGTTTAGCACTGCCGATAAGACGGTCATAACGAGCCAAATGTGCTTTTACTCTGGCAACTAATTCGCTTGGACTAAAAGGCTTAGTCATGTAGTCGTCAGCTCCAAGACCAAGGCCATGGATTTTATCAATGTCATCTTTTTTAGCAGAAACCATAATAACCGGAGTATTTTTATGTTTTCTGATTTCACGACAAATATCAAATCCGTCTGTGCCCGGGAGCATAAGATCCAGAATAAATAGATCAAAGTCCTCTTTGATTGCACGCTCAAGTCCCACTGTTCCGGAATTTTCAACATCAACTTCAAATCCGCTCAATTCCAGATAGTCTTTTTCCAAATCTGCAATGCTTTCTTCATCTTCAACTATCAATATCTTGCTCATCTGTTGGTACCTCCTGGTATTTTTTTAGGACGAAGCACATAACGGTGCCAATTCCCTCTTTGCTGGTAGCCCATATCTTGCCACCGTGATCTTCAACTATTTTTCGGACAATTGAAAGGCCTATGCCGCTTCCTCCCTGTGTAGAATTACGAGCCTTATCTGTACGGTAAAAGCGATCAAAAATGTATTTAATATCTTTTTGGGCAATGCCCTTTCCGTTGTCTTCAATTTCTACCTGAATAAATTCGCCCACATCTTTAAGGCGTATATTTATATATCCTTTCGGCTTATCTATGTATTTTACTGAGTTTCCAATAATATTATTTATTACACGAGCCAATTGTTCAATATCTGCTACAATAATAGTATCGGTATCTACGTAGTTAAAATAAGCTAAATCGATGTTTTTTGACTCTAAATCTATGGAAGTTTCTTCAACAAAATCCTCGAAATACTGGGCAACATTAATTTTTGTAAAAGTATATGGTATGCGGTTTGTATCGATTTTTGAATAAAAAGTCAATTCATTAATTAATGCATCCATTTCGTTTGCCTTATTATAGACAGTTCTGATATATTTTTCCATTTTTTCAGGAGTATCCGCAACACCGTCCATGATTCCTTCCATATAGCCTTTAACAGCGGTAATGGGAGTTTTTAGATCATGGGAAATATTACTGATAAGCTCCTTACTTTCTTTGTCATAAGTGATTTTTTCTTCGCTGGAGGTTTTTAATCTCTGGCGCATGTCTTCAAAGGAATTAAACAGTTCACCAAATTCATCGTTACTTTTATATTCCACTGAAAAATCCAGATTCCCATCTCGAATATTTCCGGCAGCATCCATAAGCTTTCTAAGAGGATTAAGAATACCTTTGTAAATCCACATAGTAAGAGAGAATGCCGTAACAATAAGTCCTAAAACCGAAACACATACTATATGTATGATTGCAACGGTGGATTCCCTGGAAAAATTACTCATATCCGTAATTATATATACAGCTCCCTCTTTAGAATCAATTGTAAAAGGTATGTTTTTTATGAGAATAAAATATGGATCTCCTATATATGAAGAATAACCGTTGCTGTCAACACTGTTGATTGAAGAAATAGCTTTCTTGGTATTTACTGACAATTCTTCATCTTTTCCGGTATAAACATAATTGCCGTTATGGATAATAAAAAGATAAGAATATCTTTTACTTAATTTAGAATTATATTTAGCCATAACATTTTTATCCAAAAAATCTGCTGGAGATTCTTTGGAAATTTTTTTAAGCTCTTCATACATTTTATCCGTATATTTTTCAGCTAAATTAACGGAATTTCCTACAAGATCGGCAGGTGTACAAGTTATGTCATATTTCCTTGAAAGAGTTGCAGAATGTATTAAAATAAAGCCCCAAAAAGAGGCACTGGTTACAATAATAGGCATTATAATTGTCAAAATAAATGAAATTAAAAGACGCTTTTTTAAATTCATAATAAGTTACCCCTAAATTCGAATATATTGTGTGAATATAAAGAAAAATTGCACTAATAACCTATTCACAACCTGATATGTGAAATTATATCACATACTTTAATTTGATATAATTGAAATAATCTAAAAAAATAGTAAATTTTTGATGAATAAAGATTAAAGAACGCTTAGATAAATTGTAAAAAGCAGAAGCTTCTAAAATGAAGTCTTCTGCTTTTTATGGGTTTAATGATGAATTTATATATTATAGTTTATTGATTATAAGTATTTTTTTAAGTCATCTACTTTATCAAGAGCTTCCCATGGAAGATTTAAATCATTGCGTCCAAAGTGTCCGTAGGAAGAAGTCTGTTTGTAAATAGGGCGTCTAAGGTCAAGCATTTTAATAATACCAGCTGGACGAAGGTCAAAATTCTCACGAATAATCTCAACAAGCTTGCTGTTACTTAACTTACCTGTTCCAAAGGTATCAACCATAATGGAAGTAGGATGTGCAACACCAATGGCATAAGAAAGCTGGATTTCACATTTTTCAGCAAGTCCTGCAGCAACAATGTTTTTAGCAACATAACGGGCAGCATAGCAAGCTGAACGGTCAACCTTTGTGCAGTCCTTTCCTGAGAAAGCTCCACCACCGTGACGGGCATATCCACCGTAGGTATCTACAATGATTTTTCTTCCTGTAAGACCGCTGTCTCCGTTTGGACCTCCGATTACAAAGCGTCCTGTAGGATTAATGAAGAACTTGGTATTTTCATCAACTAACTCTTTTGGAAGCACTTCATCAAATACATATTTTTTGATGTCTTCGTGAATCTGCTCCTGGGTAACGCTATCAGAATGCTGTGTTGAAAGAACTACTGCATCAAGGCGTAACGGTTTTCCATCTTCTCCGTATTCTACAGTAACCTGTGCCTTTCCGTCAGGTCTTAAATAGGATAATGTTCCGTCTTTTCTTACCTTTGTAAGCTGTTTTGTAAGTTTGTGAGCAAGACTTATCGGGTATGGCATATATTCTTCGGTTTCGTTTGTAGCAAAACCAAACATCATACCCTGGTCTCCTGCACCGATGCTGTCTAATTCTTCATCGGTCATGTTGTTTTCTCTGGTTTCAAGGGCTTTATCAACACCCATTGCAATATCTGCTGACTGTTCGTCTAAGGCTACGATAACAGCACATGTGTCGGCATCAAATCCCTGACTTGAATGAGTATAACCGATTTCTCTGATGGTATCTCTTGCGATTTTTTGAATATCAACATAAGCAGATGTAGTAACCTCACCCATAACAAGAACAAGTCCTGTAGTAGTACAGGTTTCGCAGGCTACACGGCTCATTGGATCTTGTTTTAATAATTCATCTAATACGGCATCGGAGATGGCATCGCAGATTTTATCAGGATGTCCCTCTGTAACAGATTCAGAAGTAAATAATCGTTTTTCCATTTTTATAATCCTCCTAAAAAATGAAATTTAAAGAATTTAGCGGAAATTTTCCGCCTGTAAACAAATAAAAAAACCCGCCATAAGCGGATTTGTTAATAAAATGCTACCAAATCCTCTTATTGTTCGAAATATCGCTCAGGTTGGCACCTTCCTATAGAGGGGTTGCCGTGGCTTCATAGATCCTATGTATCTCCACCACTCTGAATAAGAGAAATTTTCATATTTATCTGTAACCAACATGACAAAAACGGTCACGTCCGTATAAATAATACACCCATTTTTATAAATAGTCAATAGTTAAAAAACAGTCTACAAAAGCAAGTTTATAAATGCTATAATTAATTATTACGAATATAATTAAAAAGAATAAATGGGGTATAGTTAATTATGAAGGTTGAATTACCGGAAAATGTCAGCTTTATCATAAAAGAAATTAAAAAAAGAGGCTATGATGCCTATGCTGTAGGCGGATGTGTAAGAGATACTATTTTAAACAAGAAACCGGGAGACTGGGACATTACCACATCTGCCAAACCGGAAAAAATTAAAGAAATCTTTAAAAGAACCATTGATACGGGATTACAGCATGGTACGGTTACTGTCATGATAGGAAAGGAAGGCTACGAAGTCACTACCTACAGGATAGATGGCAGTTATTCTGATGGCAGACATCCTGATTATGTGGATTTTACCACGGATTTAACAGAAGACTTAAAACGCAGGGATTTTACCATTAATGCCATGGCTTATAATGATGAGAGCGGTATTGTGGATTGTTTTGAGGGTGAAAAAGATTTAGAAAAGAAAATTATCAGATGTGTTGGAAATCCTGATGACAGATTTAAAGAAGATGCCCTAAGGATGTTAAGGGCGATTAGATTTGCAGGGGTTTTAGGCTTTGAAATTGATGAGGCAACCAGATTGTCCATTAAAAACAACGCAAAATCACTCTCGGCAGTATCTCCTGAAAGAATCCAGGTGGAATTTGTCAAATTATTATGTTCAGACCATCCTGAAAAAATCAGGCAGGCCTATGAACTGGGGATTACAAAAGTCTTTATTCCTGAGTTTGATATAGCCATGGAATCTGAACAAAACAATATAAACCACATGTATAGCGTTGGTGAACATATAATTCATGTTCTAATGAATGTTTCAAAGGATAAATGTTTAAGGCTTGCGGCACTTTTTCACGATATAGGAAAGCCTGCCATGAAAACCACCGATGAAAATGGCATTGACCACTTTAAAGGACATCCTCAAAAGGGTGAGGAAATTGCAAAAAAGGTTATGAAGCGGTTGAAGTTTGATAATGCCACCATAAAAAAGGTATGCAGACTGGTATTGTGGCATGATGCCCGTCCTAAAGCAACTGACAGGTCTGTCAGAGAATTTTTATACAATACCGGGGAAGATATCTTTGAAGATTTAATGAAATTAAAAGATGCGGATATGCTTTCCCAAAGTACCTATAAGCGTGAAGAAAAACTGGCACTTATAAGGGATTATCGCACTATTCATAAGGGAATCATTGAAAGGGGAGAATGTTTTTCTTTAAAACAGTTGAAAATAAGTGGAAACGACCTTATGGAATGCGGACTAAAACAGGGAGCCCTAATTGGCGATACATTAAAGGAACTGTTAAAAATGGTCATTGATGATCCATCATTAAATGACAGAGCAATACTTTTGGATATAGTTAAAAATAAAAAGTAGGTGAGGGTTATGAAAAGGCATTTTTATGTTAATTTATTATTATTTCTTTTAAGTTTCACACTGTGGGGATGTACTCTGGATGAACCGGCTGTCAATGTAAATAATGAATCTGATATTGCCATTTCTGAAATGGTTTCAAACAAAAACAATGCAGATGTAAAGGATGGCATTGTTACGGACATTGACAAAACAAAGCAAAAAATATCAGTTTACAGTTTGTCCTCAGGCACAGGAAAATCCTATGTTTATAATAATGCAACATTTTTTAAAAATGCTGAAGAAGAAATAATTCCCATTGAAAATATAACCCTGGGGATGGTGGTGGATGTAAGTTATCGGTTAAGGGATTCCACCATTAAGGTTTTACAGATTTCAAAAGATGCCTGGAAGATGGAAAGCAGTGATTCTTTTGAACTGGATACTTCAAAATATGCTGTGAAAATCAATGGAAGTAATTACCGCTATATGGATGAAAGCCAGATATTTTCAGCAGACCAGAAAATTTCCATAGACCAGATAAACAAAATAGACGAACTTTGTATAAGAGGGGTGGGAAAGAGAATCTATTCCATCGTTGTTACAAGGGGACACGGCCTGTTAAAAATTGTAAATCAGGATAAGCTTTTAGGAGGCTGGCTGCAGATAAATGATGATATTATTCAGACAATTACGGCGGATATGTCCTTTGTATTATTAGAGGGAAGCTATACTGTCAACATGAGCAAAGACGGAGTAGGAGGAACCCAGGAGATTAATATTGAAAGGGATAAGGAATTGGATCTTGATGCCTCCACTTTTAATATCGACACCAACGATTATGGAAAAGTAACCTTTGTAATATCGCCTCAGGAAGCCAAAGATGGTGCCAAATTGACTGTAGATGATACAGAATACAAAGTTGATGACATAGTTAAGTTAAAATACGGCTATCATAAGGTTGTTGTGGAATCATCAGGATACAAGAAAAGAGAAATGGTAATCCGTGTGGAAAAGGAAAGTTTATCTCTTGGTATAAACTTAGAATCCGACGGTTCTTCAAATTCCGGAGATAATAATAACAACAATAATAACCAGAATTCCGGAAATAACAACAATAATTCTTCTAACAATACAAATAATAACAATAATAATACAAACAATAATTCAAATAATAATAATAACAATAACAAAAATAATGATTCGGAGCAAAAGGAAAGTAAATACAAGATAACCATAGCTGCACCGGAAGATGCCAAGGTATATCTTGATGGAGTATATAAGGGAATGATACCTGTAAGTTTTGAAAAAGTTACAGGATCTCATACAATTACCTTAAGAAAAGACGGATGTAAGAGTAAGACATATTCTCTTGATGTTAAAGAAGAAGATTCCAACTCCACCTATTCGTTCCCGGAACTTGAAAAGGACTCTTAAATTGTAGACAGTACAGCTATTCGTAAGGACGGGATAGACTGTATTAAAATAATAAATCTGCAGCATGAAAAAAAGCTGCCGGAAAGGAAGGATAAAATGGGCTATAAAGAGGTATATGAAAGCTGGCTCAAAGATGATTATTTCGATGAAAAAACCCGTAAAGAGCTGGAAAGCATAGCAAATGACGAAAATGAGATAAAAGAAAGGTTTTATACCAATTTAAGTTTTGGTACAGCCGGTCTTAGGGGGATAATAGGAGCCGGTACAAACAGAATGAATGTTTATACTGTTAGAAAGGCAACCCAGGGACTTGCCAATTATATAAAAAAAGTAGGCAAAGAAGAAAGAGGAGTGGCAATCGCTTTTGACTCAAGAATAATGTCTATAGAATTTTCCATGGAATCAGCTTTATGTCTTTGCGCCAATGGAATTAAGGCATATCTTTTTGAAAGTTTAAGACCAACTCCTATGCTTTCATTTGCAGTTAGACATCTAAATTGTATTGCCGGAATAAATATTACAGCAAGTCATAACCCAAGCGAATATAATGGATATAAAGTATATTGGGAAGATGGTGCCCAGATCACACCGCCACACGATACAGGAATCATGGAAGAGGTTTTAAAGGTAGAAGATTTTTCAACTGTTAAAACTATGAGCCAGGATGAGGCAAAAGCCAAGGGTCTTTTAACAATTATTGGAAAAGATGTGGATGATGCCTATGACAATGAGATTAGAAAACTTGTTTTAGAACAGGATGCAATTACAAAAAATCAAAAAGATATTAAAATTGTTTATACACCTTTGCATGGTACGGGAAATATACCGGTCAGAAGGGTGTTAAAGGAATTGGGCTTTGAAAATGTATATGTTGTTAAAGAGCAGGAATTACCTGATGGAAAGTTTCCTACTGTAGGATATCCTAATCCTGAGACTCCAAAGGCTTTTGAACTGGGAGAAAAGCTTGGAAAAGAAATAGATGCAGATTTAATTCTTGCCACGGACCCTGATGCAGACAGACTTGGAGTACATGTAAAAGATTCCAAAACCGGAGAATATCATGCCCTCACAGGAAATATGTCAGGTTGTTTGATTTGTGAATACGAATTAAACAGAAGACAGGAAAAATACGGCCTTCCAAAAGATGGAGCTGTTATTAAAAGTATTGTTTCATCAAATCTTTCAAGAGCTATTGCTGATTATTACAAGGTGGACTTTTTCGAGGTGCTCACAGGATTTAAATATATTGGTCAGAAAATTCTGGAATTTGAACACAATAATAAGGGTACATATCTTTTTGGCTTTGAAGAAAGCTATGGTTGTCTTATAGGAGATTATGCAAGAGATAAGGATGCAGTTTCAGCTTCAATGGCACTTTGTGAGGCCGCAGCCTACTATAAGGGACAGGGAAAGACCTTGTGGGATGTAATGCTTGATATCTATAATAAATACGGTTACTACCTTGAGGATGTTAAATCCATTACTCTTTCAGGAATCGAAGGCCTTGAGAAAATTAAGAAAATTATGGAGCATTTAAGAAATAATCCTCCAAAGGAAATTGCCGGAAAAGAAGTAATCGCAGTAAGAGATTATCAATTACAGACAATTGTAAATACAAAAACAGGTCAAAAGACTGAAACGGGACTTCCAACTTCAAATGTTTTGTATTACGATTTACCGGATAATGGCTGGGTATGCGTTCGTCCATCCGGCACCGAACCTAAGATTAAGGTATATGTAGGTGTTAATGAAAAAGATATGGATACAGCTAAAGTAGTACTTGATAAAGTAATTGAATGTGCATTGAAACTTACGGAAATATAGTCTAAATTAAGAAAACTTGGACAAATTATGTCTAAAATTGGCTAAAATGCATACAAAATCTTGACAAACACTATTGAAAAGTTTATAAATAACAATATAGGTAAAAGAGGAAACGACATTTGCCTTTTATCGAAAATGGTATATTTTTGATTTTAATTGAATATTTCAAAATCAGAGGAGGAAGAAAATGAACAAAGCAGAATTAGTTGCCGCAATTGCCCAGAAAGCAGAATTAAAGAAGGCAGATGCTCAGAAAGCATTAGAAGCATTCACAGACGTTGTTGCTGAAGAGTTACAGAAAGGTGAAAAGATTCAATTAGTAGGATTTGGAACATTTGAAGTTTCTGAAAGAGCTGAAAGAAAAGGAAGAAATCCACAGACAAAAAAAGAAATAACAATACCAGCATCAAAAGCACCTAAATTCAAAGCTGGAAAACAGTTAAAAGATAAAGTTAATAACTAATTTTCATAAATTTTATGCTACAGGGTTATTAAATTCACTCTGTAGCTTTTTTTTGCTAAATGTCTAGGATAATGGTACGATAGATATTATGAAGGCTTTACCGGAATTTAACAAAAAATTCAAAAAATTGTTTTAATATTTATTTGTGCCGGGAGGAAAGAAATGAGACTTGATAAATATTTAAAGGTTTCAAGACTGATAAAGAGGCGTACAGTGGCCAATGAAGCCTGTGATGCCGGAAGAGTAAGTGTGAATGGAAAGGTTGCAAAGGCTTCTTTGGATATTAAGCCGGGGGACATAATTGAAATCACCTTTGGAACAAAGCCGGTTAAGGTTGAAGTTATAAGTATAAATGAAGTAATTAGAAAAGAAGAAGCCAAGGATATGTTTAAATATTTGTAGTGAAGTGATTATTGATATTGTGAGGTTTACAATATGAGAAAAAAGGGGCTTACAAAAAAACATCGAAAAAATACAAAAATCAGAGTCAAAAAACCTGCCATGAGGCTTATTTCCCTATTAAGTCTTATGCTTGTTATTGCCACCTTGATTATAGGGTTTAAAACCTACAGTGAAAATGAGGCTTATGCCAAGAGCCTTAAAAGCCAGCAGAAAAAACTCCAGGAAGAACAGGCCCGTACCAAGGAAATAGAAGATTTTGAAGCCTATGTAAAGACCAAAGAATTTTTTGAGGAAATAGCAAAAAACAGATTTGGACTTGTATATAAAGATGAGATAATATATAAAAAATCAGAGTAATTGTTGTGAAAAGTTCATGATGATTACTCTTTTTGATTTTTGTGGAAAATAAATCTACAATATAAGAAAAAAAGAAAAAGGATTTAAAGATGTTAGATAAAGTTTATAAATATATTATTGAAAATAAAATGATAAATAATGGTGATTCAATTATTTTAGGAGTTTCCGGAGGTGCAGATTCCATGTGCCTTTTGGTTATTTTAAATGAATTAAAAAAATATATAGACATGGATTTACATGTGGTTCATATCGAACATGGAATAAGGGGACAAGAAAGCCTTGAGGATGCTTTATTTGTTAAAGAAAATTGTGAAAAATTAGGGGTAAGTTTCAAACAATATTCCTATGATGTAATAAAGTTGGCAAAAAAAGAAGGCTTAACTACAGAGGAAATGGGAAGAAAATTAAGATACGAAGCCTTTTATGAAGCATTAAAAGAATACAAGGCAGAAAAAATAGCCGTAGCCCACAATATGAATGATAATTGTGAAACAGTTTTTCTTAATATGACCAGGGGAAGCGGATTAAAGGGTATTCATGGCATTGTACCAAAAAGAGATAATATAATAAGACCCCTTCTTTGTCTTGAAAGAAGTGATATAGAAAAATATCTTAAAGAAAAAAATATTGATTATAGAACGGATTCTACAAATCTATCAGAAGATTATAGCAGAAATAAAATCAGGCTTAATGTAATACCTGAGTTAAATAAAGTAAACGAAAAGCTTTGCCGGCATGTGTTTGACTTATCTGAAACTGTAAGGAAACAGGAAGCCTTTATAGAAAAAAACATGATGGAAATTGTAGCAGATTGTGTGAAATTTGAAAAAAATGCTGCAATTATTGATTTGAAAAAAACTCCGGGACTGGATGAATTTATTTTTAGTGAGATGATTTTGTATTTAATCGGAGAAGTGGCAAAAAGCAGGAAGGATATTTCAAGAAAACATGTTGAAATAGTAATGGATTTGTGCCTTAAAAAAACGGGAAAAAGTGTAGAACTTCCATATGGTATTTCTGCCAGAAAAGAGTACGATTATTTAATTATTGAAAAGAAAATAAAGGAATTAAAAAATTTAATAAAAAATGTTGAAATAGAGTTGGAAATAAAAGAAAATCAACCGAAAATGCTTTTGAACGGTGCCTTTAAATGGGAGATTATTAAAAAAACTTCCGATTATGTTATTTCCAAAGAAAAATACATTAAAGATTTTGATGCAGATAAAATTCAGGGAAAGCTGGTATTAAGAAACAGAAAATCCGGAGATTTTATTTACATTGATGACAAGGGTCATAAAAAGAAGCTGAAAGATTATTTTATTAATGAGAAGGTTCCAAGAACTCAAAGGGATGAAATATTACTTTTAGCAAGGGGGAATGAAATTATCTGGATAATAGGTATGAGAAGCACGGCAAATATGAAGGTGGGGGAGGATACAAAAAACATTCTTCGTATAAGCTATAGAAAAAAAGATATCTGATTGGGGATAAGGAGGAGATAGGTATGAAAAAAGAAAAGTGGCTTGCAATAGCTATTGCATTTATTATAATTGCAGGAATATCTGTATTATGGTACTTCACCATGTATTCGAATCATAAAGAAAATGAAATAGTGGAGCTTGAAAGCTATACCTATCAGGAGTTTTTAAAAGATCTTGATGAGGAAAAAATAACTTATGTTGAGATTATTCAGGGCAGTCAACCCCCTACAGGAAGTATAAAAGTTATTTTAGAAGGGGAAAAGCAGGGAAGATTCAATGTTACGGATGTAAGCACTATTGAAGAAATGGTTATCTCCCATAAAAAAGTAGAACTAGTGGTAGATCCGGTGGCACAAAGCCGTGTAACAGTTTATATGGGAGCTATGGTGCTAGTTGTTACCCTGGTGTTTTTGCTGGCAATATTTGGCAGGATAAAATCAGGCGCTGCAAACCATGGTGCCGGAAACAAGTATTCTTCCTTTGGAAAAAGCAATGCAAAGCAAATGAAGGAAAGTGAAAATAATATTACCTTTAATGCAGTGGCTGGACTGGCGGAAGAAAAAGAAGATTTGCAGGAAATTGTGGATTTTTTGAAAGAACCGGGAAAATTTACAAAGGTTGGTGCAAAAATACCGAAAGGAGTACTTCTTGCAGGCCCTCCGGGAACAGGAAAAACCCTTCTTGCAAAGGCTATTGCCGGTGAAGCAGGAGTTCCTTTTTTCAGTATTTCAGGTTCTGATTTTGTAGAAATGTTTGTGGGAGTCGGTGCTTCAAGAGTAAGAGATTTATTTCAAACTGCAAAGAAGCAGGCACCATGTATTATATTTATAGATGAAATTGATGCCGTGGCAAAAAAGCGTGGTGTCGGCATGGGCGGAGGTCATGATGAAAGAGAACAGACTTTAAATCAGATGCTTGTTGAAATGGATGGTTTCGGAGTAAATGAAGGAATCATAGTTTTAGCAGCTACCAACAGGATTGATACCCTGGATTCTGCCATATTAAGGCCGGGGCGTTTTGACAGGAAAATTGGTGTAGGAAGACCTGATATCAGAGGCAGGGAAGAAATATTAAAGGTTCATGCCAAGGATAAACCACTTGCAGAGGATGTAAAGCTTAGGGATGTGGCAAAGACCACTGCCGGATTTACCGGGGCGGAGCTTGCCAACTTAATGAATGAAGCTGCCATCAGAGCTGCTAAGGAAAACAGAGGTTTTATTACCCAGGAGGATATAAACAAATCTTTTATAAAGGTTGGAATCGGGGAAGAGAGAAAAAGCCGGGTAATCAGCGAAAAAGAAAAGAAAATTACAGCTTTTCACGAGTCGGGTCATGCGATTTTGTTCCATGTTTTACCAAATGTAGGTCCTGTTTATACAGTATCAATAATTCCGACAGGAATGGGGGCAGCCGGTTATACAATGCCTTTGCCACAAAATGATGAGATGTTTAACAGCCGTGGGAAAATGATGGAAGAAATAATGGTAAGCTTCGGGGGAAGAATAGCAGAAGAATTAATATTTGATGATATTACCACAGGTGCATCCCAGGATATTAAGCAGGCCACTGCCATTGCCAGGGACATGGTTACAAAGTATGGAATGTCTAAAGCGGTAGGAGCCATTGATTTAGCCTTCGATAAGGGGGATATGATGAATTCCAAAGTTTATGGTGAAGAAACTACAGCCCTTATTGATGCAGAAGTAAAGAAAATCATCGATTACTGTTATGATAAAGCCACAAGCATAATCAACGAATATAAGGATGTTTTATATAAAAGTGCCAATCTTCTTATTGAAAAAGAAAAGATAGGCAGAAAAGAGTTTGAGGATTTATTTGAAGATGATCCCTCTGAGAATTCAGTTGTAATAGATATAGAAATGGATTTGAAGAAACAGACCAAGATGTTAGAATATAGTGAAGTGAGATTTTCCTTATAATAATATTGAAAATATGTCCTGACTGGAAGAGTATGGAGCATATTTTTATAAAGGCTTTCGTGTTTTTTGTACGAAAGGAAGAAATCACTAAGGGGGGCTTTCGTGCAAATTTGTGATAAAATGCTAAAAAATGCTGCTAAAAAAGATTAATTTTGTGCAGACTTATTTTATAAGGGATGCTATAATAGGGAATGTAAAAACTCCCCCCAATTTAATAGTTTTTACTACCCCCCATAAAATTAGAAATACCTTCTCCTTAAAGGACAACACTTAGTGTTGTCCTTTATGCATTTACGGGATATTTTTCAAACCCTGTTTAAAAATATTTCACATAAAGGACATTCCCTATTGGATTTTATAAATAAATATAGAAAATTTGCCGAATAGACATATAGAAAAATCGGGATTATAGTATCTAAAAGAGGAGGGCAAAAATGGAAAAAATTAACGCAATGAAAACAAAATTTGAAAATATTTCAACGAAAGATGAAATATTTAAGCCTGCTCTTTTTTCTGATGAGACTATAAACTTTAGAAAACCCTTGGAAGTTAAAGCTTTTGACCAGGTGGAGTTTATTTTTAGAACATTAAAAAATAATGTTACAGAGGTTTTTTTGTGTTGTGAAAATAAAAAACATCCTATGAAGCTGTTTAAAAATGACGATTATTTTGATTACTATCAATGTTTTATGGAAGTTGGAAAAGAAAGTCTTGACTATTATTTTCTTATTGAAAATTCTTTTGAAGCCTGCTTTTATAATAAAGAAGGTGCAGTCAAAGAAAGAAATCCGGACTATGATTTTACAGTGATTCCCGATTTTTATGTTCCAAAGTGGGCAAGGGGAGCTTTAATGTATCAAATATTTGTGGACAGATTTTATGATGGCTGTGCTAATAATAATGTTCATACCGGAGAATATGAATATTTAAACCATAAAGTAATTAAATATGATGATTGGGGAAAATCCCCTAAAACCCCCTGGGAATTTTTTGGAGGAGATTTGCAAGGAGTCATTGAAAAACTAGATTATTTAAAGGAATTGGGAGTAGAAGCCATTTACTTTAATCCTATATTTGTATCTCCTTCAAATCACAAATATGATACGGCAGACTATAATCATATAGATCCCCACATTGCAGTGGTAAATAATAATTCAAAAAATAAATCCTATTCGGATATTGTTACAGATGAAAAGAACCTTAAAGACTCTGATGCTTTGTTTGAAAAGCTTGTTAAAACAGCTCATGAAAAGGGAATAAGAGTAATACTTGACGGGGTTTTTAACCATTGTGGCTCTTTTAACTGCTGGCTTGACAAAGAAGGTATTTATTATAAGAAAAAGGGCTTTGAAGAGGGGGCTTATTTTTCAAAGGACAGTCCTTATGTGGATTATTTTGATTTTAGTAGTGAAAACTGGCCTTGCAATGAAGACTATGAAGGCTGGTGGGGACATAAAACACTTCCTAAATTAAACTATGAAAAGTCAAAAAAATTATTTAAAAGTATAATGGAAGTTGGGAAAAAATGGCTTAAAAAGCCTTATAATATTGATGGCTGGCGTCTTGATGTGGCAGCTGATTTAGGGCATAGTGAAGAGTTTAATCATCACTTTTGGAACAGTTTTAGAAAAGAAGTAAAAAGTGTAAATAATGAAGCCCTTATTTTAGCAGAGCATTATGGAGATGCAAAAAAATGGCTTAACGGGAAAGAATGGGATTCTGTAATGAATTATGATGCATTTATGGAACCTGTTTCCTGGTTTTTTACCGGAATGGAAAAGCATAGCGACAGAGATGCCATGGAACTATTAGGAAATGCAGGATTTTTTGTGGATGCCATGAAAGCCGGTATGAAAAGTTTTAGCATTATGTCTTTAATGACTGCCATGAATGAATTGTCAAATCACGATCATTCCAGATTTTTAACCAGAACCAATAAAATCGTGGGCAGGGTAGAAAATTTAGGGCCGAAAAAAGCTGAAGAAAATCTTGACAAAGCTATTTTTATGGAAGCTGTGGTTTTACAGGCTACCTGGATAGGATGCCCTACCATTTACTATGGAGATGAGGCGGGAGTTTGCGGATTTACCGACCCGGATGACAGGCGAACCTATCCCTGGGGTAAAGAGGATAAACTTTTATTGGCATTTCACAAAAGATTATTTAAAATCAGAAAAGAACATAAAAATGTAATTGCCCAGGGTTCTACAATTTTCTTAAATATCAGGGAAAATGTCTTATCTTATGGCAGATTTGATAATGAAGAAAAAATAGTGGTTTTATTTAATGTTTCAGAGGAGGCAAAAACCATTGAACTTCCACTTTGGAAAATGGGAGTAAAAAAGGCAAGGGCAAAACAGTTATTTTTTACAACAGAAGAAGGTTTTGATGATTCTTTGGTTGTATATGATGTGGAAAATGGAATGGCCAGAATTGATTTATGTGGAAAAGTATCCAAAATTCTCAAAATTGAAGATTTATGATAAAAAATAACTTGCAGTCAGGGTAAAAAGGTTTTAAGTTATTAGATAGTCAGTTTAATCCCCCATCTTTTAAAGGAGTATTGGGGGATTTCATATGTGATGGATAAATGATTATCCCAAAGGAGGATTTTTTGTGAAAACCATAGTGAAAAAAGTTGACCCTGATAATATTGATATGGATATAATCAGGCAGGCTTCAGATATAATAAAAAATGGCGGACTGGTGGTATTTCCAACGGAAACAGTCTATGGTCTTGGAGGTGACGGCATGCTTCCTTCGGCTTCTAAAAAAATCTATGAAGCAAAAGGAAGGCCAAGTGATAATCCCCTTATTATACACATTTCAAGCATAAGCGAACTGGAAAATTATGTAAAAGATATTCCTTGCAATGCAAAAATACTTATGGATAATTTCTGGCCGGGACCGATGACTCTTATATTTAATAAAAAAGAAGAGGTTCCTTATGAAACTACAGGTGGACTTGAAACAGTAGCCATAAGAATGCCAAGTCATCCCATAGCAAATGCCCTTATCAAGGAAAGCAAAACCGGAATAGCAGCGCCAAGTGCCAATCTTTCAGGTCGCCCAAGTCCTACTAAGGCCAGTCATTGCATAGAGGACCTTTCAGGAAGGGTTGATATGATAATTGACGGAGACAAGGGACATATTATCGGCTTAGAATCCACCATTATAGATGTTACTGGCGATGTTCCCATGATTTTAAGACCCGGATATATTACCAAAGCCATGATAAATGAAGCCATAGGAGAGGTTTTAATTGATAAGGTGGTTTTAACAAAAGAAAAGTCCCAACTTTTAAAAGGTGATTATAAGCCAAAGGCACCAGGGATGAAATATCGCCATTATGCCCCGAAGGCTGAGTTTGTAATGTTTGAAGGGGAAGAAAAAAGGGTTATAGAAGTTATAAATCAAAGGGCAAAAGAGGCAAAATTCCAGGGGAAAAAAGTCGGAATAATTGCCACAAAAGAAAGTTTTTCTCAATATGAAAATGCCAATGTTATATCCATTGGCTCAAGAAAAAATGACGAAAGCATTGCGGCCTCACTTTTTGATGTCCTTAGAAAATTTGATGAACTGGAAGTCGACATTATTTTTGGCGAAACATTTTTTGATGAAGGACTGGGAATGGCAATAATGAATCGTCTGATAAAGGCAGCAGGATACAACATTGAAAAGGTTGATTAGAATAATCTGAATTTTTCATATAAATCCAAATATTTTTTCTCAACCTCTTCAAAGGAAACAAAGTTATAATTGAGATGTATATTTATTTTTGGAGCAGTTCCCACCTCTTCATTTAGAAGATATTTTAAATCGTAATATAGCAAATCATCATCGATTTGTTTAATTAATATAGCTTCGTCTTTGGTTAGGGTACTTCCTAAATATTTAGTATAAATAACATTTAAAAGCTTATTTTCCATCGCATTATAGTCTTTTAGGAATTGTTTAAAAGGCCTTGGAACATCTGACATGTAGGCTTCGCTGGCATCATGTAAAAGACAGGCAAGGATTAGTTTTTTGTCGTATCCTCTTTCTTTGGCCTCTAAAGAACAGTTTATGCAGTGGGAAGCCACGGAAAAAAATGATTTTACATGACCGTTTCCCCTACAGCAAAGGGAAAGAGCGTGGGCGATGTCAATTATATCAATATGTTCGGCCTCAGGATTTAAAGGACGAAAATGTTTTCCTGTATATGTAGTTATATAATCCATGTTTATCCTCCGGATTTATAGTAAATCTTTTTAAAACAATTATAAAATAAAGCTTTATAAAAAGGCAATTGCTTATTCCGGGGCAAAATAAGTTGGAAATAATATCTATTTACGCAAGGATTTACATGGAAAGGAAAAGTTGTAACATAATAAAAAGCGAAAAATTATATTTATGACAATTAAAGGAGGATTTGTAAATGAGTAAACATTTAGATATAGCAAAAGAAGAAAGAACCAATGGGCCTGCTAATTGTTGTCAGGCAGTTATTTTAGCTTATGCTGACGAAATCGGACTTTCAAGAGAACAGGCTATGAAGCTTGGAAGCAATTTTGGAGCCGGTATGAAATGTGGAAGCGTCTGTGGTGCCATAACAGGAGGATTAATGGTTACAGGGATGCTTGGAAAAGATGGAAACGAATTTAGAAAAGCCATGAAGGATAGTCATGGTGGCTTTATTGATTGTAAAGATTTATTGAAAGCCAGTGCCGAAAAAGGTGAGGATAAAAAGACACATTGTGACGGCTTAATCTTTGATGCAGTAAAGCTTATTGAGGATTAATATAATTTGGTTTGTACAAATATTGAAAGTTTGATATAATAAAAAGAATGTTTAACTTAAATCAGGGTTCAAACTCTGATTTGAGTTAAACGCATTGTGTGAAACTGTTAATTATAAATCAGGATATGTTTACAAAATGTTAAATAAGTTAAGAATGGTTATTCTGGGACAGCTTGCGAAAATTATTGCCGGAAATAAAACGGATAACAAAAGCTGGATATTTTCCTCGACGGATAACATAAAATTTAATTATAATTCCCGTTTTTTGTTTTTACATGTGATAAATCACTATCCAAAAATAAATGCAAAATTTGTTATTAATGATGATGATGAAAGAAAACGTTTAACTAAAAAATATGGGGATTATTTTTGTGAAAGCAAAAGTTTAAAAGGAATGATTAATGTATGTAAAGCAGGAGTATGGTTTACATCAGCCGGACTTCCGGTATATGCAGCAGGCCTTGGAAAATCCCACAGGATAATAAATCTATGGCATGGTGTTCCCTTAAAAAAAATCGTACTTTCAGAGGAAAATTATTCTTTTTTTAAAAAACTGTATTTTAAAAATATTTTTTCCAATAACTATTCTGAAGTTTTAACTACTTCTAAGACCCTGGTACCTATCATGGCAAAAAGCTTTGGTATAGAAGAAAAACGGGTAAAAGTCCTAGGACAGCCTAGAAATGATGCTTTGTGTCAGGCAAGGATTGATAAAAGTAACAGTGGACTTTTAAAAACTTTGCTAAATGATTACAAAAAAGAAACAAAATATGTTTTATATGCCCCCACTCACAGAGATGGAGAAAGTGTTAAACTTTTTCCCTTTAAAGACTGGGACAAAGACAAAATGGAAAGATTTTTAGAAAAAGAGGATATTACCATTCTTCTTAGAACTCATCCTGAAGATAAAAGTTTCACCAAAAATTATCTTTCTAATCGTATAAAAAATTTTGGGGCTGATTTAATTGAGGATGCAACTGAGATTCTTCCGGAGATTTCTCTTTTAATAACAGATTATTCAAGTATTTATATTGATTATTTAATACTGAATAAGGCCATGATTTTTTTGCCGTATGATTTAAATGAATATTTATCTCAAAGGGGTATGAACTTTTCCTATGATGAAGTGACTCCCGGGGATAAACCTGCTACTATGCAAGAACTTTTTACATCCATTAAAAATGGTCTGACTATTGACCCCTACAAAAAAGACAGAATTAAAGTTAATAAGATTTTCAATGAAATAATGGTGCCCTGTGCAGATGATATTTGTCAGAGGGTGCTTTTTGGAGGAATAAATTAAAATGTCTATCGTTAATATAATTCGCAATATTATGCCAAAGATGTGGTTTCCTTTTTATAATTCTTTTTTTGCAAAATTAAAAGTAAAAGAAAACCTTGTTTTATTTGAATCAAGAGGTGCTTTGGCTTTAGAAGGAAATATTTTCAGGATAATTGAAGAACTTCAACAACCTTGCTACAGACATTTAAAATGCGTTCTTTCCGTTAGAAAACAGGCTTTTGATGATGTAGAAAAAAAGGTCAAAAATTATAATTTAAAAAATATCAGACTTGTAAAATACAGTTCTATCTTATATTATAAGTATTTGTCGACTGCTCATTACCTGGTAATCGATACATCATTTCCTGGAAGATTTGTGAAAAAAGAAGGCCAGATACTTTTTAATACCTGGCATGGAAGCCCTTTGAAAAAAATGGGCAGGGATATTGAAGATTGCAGAGAAATCTGCAGAATGGGAAATGTCCTTAGAAATCTTGTACAGGCGGATTATTTACTATTTCCTAGTTTATACATGGAAGAAAAAATGGCTGGGGCTTATATGCTTGAAAATCTCTATCAAGGGGAAGTATTTCACGAGGGTTATCCAAGGAATACAGTATTCTTTGATGAAGAAAAAACCCTTGAAATGAGAAAAAAACTAGATATTGGTCAAAAAAAATTATTTGTCTACATGCCTACATTTAGAGGAGAAATCGGTAATATTAGGGATGTGGAACAGGTAAATGATGCCAAAGACTTCCTTTATGAACTGGATAAACATTTAAAGGATGACCAGATTTTTATGGTGAAATTTCATCCTTTTGTTTCAAAAGCCATAGATTTTACGGGATTTGAGCACATTGTGGATTTTCCAAAAGATTATGATACATATGATGTATTAAGTGCCTGTCATGGTCTTGTTACGGATTTTTCCAGTGTATTTTATGATGTTGCGGTTTCAGATAAAAAAATAATTCTTTATACAAAAGATGAAGAAGAATATAAAAAAGAAAGAGGATTATACCCACAGGATAATCTTCCTTTCCCTAAGGTTACCTCAGTAGAGGAGTTGGCTAAAGAGCTTAATAACGAGGAAATTATCGATAGAAGTGAATATAGAAAAAGGTATGCAAGCTTTGAAAACAAGGATGCTACTTCAAAAATCTGCAGACATGTATTTTTAAATGAAAAGTGTTGTAACAGCGTTAAATATAAGGGGAACGGAAAGGATAATATCCTTATTTATTCCGGAGACCTTTGTAAAAACGGAATAACAACAGCACTTTTGGGAATGTTAAATTCCCTTGATTTAAATAAACATAATTATTATATTTCCTTTAGGCAAAGTATTATCTGGGATTATCCTGAAAGAATTTTGAAATTACCAAAAGAATGTGGGATTATTCCGATTTCCAGCGAAATGAATGCCAGCTTTTTGGACCTTGTTGCCCAGAAATTGTTTTTTAAATATGGTATGAAAAACATCTTTGTGAAAAAGAAATTTGATTCTCAATATAAAAGAGAACAAAGAAAGCATTTTCATGCCATGAAATTCAGTCAGGTTATTCATTACAATGGATATGAAAGATATGTCATTGCGATGTTTCAAAGGTTTGATTGTCCCCGTACTATCTGGGTACACAACGATATGGTGCAGGAGATAAAAAACAAGGGAAATCAGAATATTCATCTTTTAAGAGATGCCTATGCTTCCTATGACAGGGTAGTTGTGGTAAGCGATGACATAGTTGAGCCTACTGTAGAAATCAGTAACAGAAGGGATAATGTTGTGGTCCTGGAAAATCTTCATGACTACGAAAGAGTACTTGAAAAGGGTCAAAAAGAAATTATCTTTGATGAACCTACAGTAAGTAATGTGAGCAGACAAAGACTGTTAGAGATTTTGGATACAAACTATCCTAAATTTATAAATATAGGCAGATTTTCCGTGGAAAAGGGACATTTTCGCCTCATAGACGCCTTTGAAGACTTTTATGAGGATAATAAGAATGCTGCGCTTATAATTATTGGCGGAACAGGAAAATTATATGATAAAACCTTAGAAAAGGTAAATGAAAGTCCGGCAAAGGATAATATTGTTTTAATCAATTGTATTGATAATCCTATGCCGATTTTAAAAAGCTGTGATTTGTTTATATTATCTTCCCTTTATGAAGGCCTGGGACTAGTTATTCTTGAAGCAGACACACTGAATGTTCCGGTAGTGGCATGTGATGTAAACGGTCCGCGTGGTTTTATGAAAAAACACAATGGTACTTTAATAGAAAGCAGTAAAGAGGGGATTTACAAAGCCATGAATACCTTTGTTAAAGAAGGTATAGCCACTATGAATGTGGATTTTAAAGGCTATAACGAAAAGTGTGTGGAAAACTTCGAAAAATTCATGGATTGTAATTGGTAACTATTTAAAATTCTAATGTGAATATGGGGAGTATGGATTAATACAGCGTAAGTTATTTTGTATATCATCAAAAAATTTGGTGTTGAAGAGATAATCATAGTAAAGGAGTAAAAAATGAAACTAGCTAATTTGGTGAAGAAGTCCTGTAAAGTATTAAAAAAAAGTATGAAGAACTCTTATTATATAAGACATTTTTACAAAGATGCTTTAGATGACAGGCTTGTTGTTTTGGAGTCAAAAAATGGTGGAGATTTAGCTGGAAATATTTTTCAAATTTTAAAGGAATTGTCTAAAGAAGAGTATTCTTATTTAGATGTAATAGTTATTAATAATTCAAAAAGTTATGAAAAGATAAATAAAATTATAACCCATAATAATCTAAGAAGCGTAAGATATGCCACAATCGGATCTAATGCTTATTTTAAGGCTATGGCAAGGGCAAAATATATCTTTACAGACACATCCTTAGAAAGACTTATTATTAAAAAAGAAGGTCAGATTATTACTAATACCTGGCATGGAACCCCTTTAAAATACATGGGAAAACATGTTACAAACCGTATTTATGCCATGGGAAATGTACAAAGAAATCTTTTGATGTCAGATTATCTTATATATCCAAATGATTATATGAGAGAAATAATGGTAAATGATTATGAACTGGAAAATCTGTATCAGGGTACTATTCTTAGCGAGGGATATCCTAGAAATTCCGTGTTTTTTGATGAAAATACCGGAAAAAATATTAGAAAAGAACTTTCCATAGAAGATAAAAAAGTATTTGTCTATATGCCGACCTGGAGAGGTCTTCTTACAAAGAAAGAAACCAAAAAACAGATTTTTACCATACATTATTTTATGCAGCCATTAGATAAAATGATGAGTGATGACCAGATTTTATATGTTAAGCTTCATCCTTTTGCTGCCAATGAAATTGATTTTTCAGAATATAAGCATATTAAGGCTTATCCGGCTGAATATGATGTATATGAATTTTTGAATATTTCTGACGGACTGGTTACAGATTATTCAAGTATATTTTTTGACTTTGCAAATACCAGAAAAAAAATCATATTTTTCGCTTATGATGAGACTGAATATATGAATGAGCGAGGAACTTATGTAGCTCTTAATGATTTTCCGTTTCCGGTTACCAAAAGTGCCGAAGAACTTGCAAGAGAGCTTTCAACTCCTAAAAATTATGATGACGAAGAGTTTATCAAAAAATACTGTACTTATGATGCAGCAGGTGCTACTGAAAGAATCTGCAGGCACATTCTTAAAAATGAAAAAGTTTGCAAAGAGATTAAATTATCAGATAAAGAAGATAAAAAAGAAAATGTTGTTATGTATGTTTCTGCTCTTGCAAAAAATGGACTTACAAGTTCTTTAACAAATTTATTTGAAAATATAGATACAAGTAAGAGAAATTATTATGTTTCATTTATGGAGGATACTTTAAAAAGAAATCCAATGCGTGTTAAAAAAATTCCGGAAGAAGTGGGATTTTTACCTATTGCTGATCGTATAAACTCTACAGTATTGGAAAAGATAAGTGTCGTTTTATATGAAAGAAAAGACTGGCATAATCCTTTTATATTAAAACAGATTGATAAAATGTATAAAAGAGAAGCCTATAAATATTTTGGCCATTTACATATTGATACTGCTATCCAGTTTGCAGGTTATGAAAAGAGACTTATTCGTCTTTTCCAGGAGATTAATGCAAGACGCATCATTTATGTTCATAATGATATGGTTGAAGAAATTAAAAACAGAAACAATCAGCATTACCTTACTTTAAAAGATGCCTATGAAAAATATGATGATGTTGCAATTGTTACAAAGGATTTAATGGAAGCTACAAGAACTATCGGTGGCCCTAATGCCAATATTAGAGTTATAAACAATTGCCATGCTTATAAACAAATCAGAGAAAAAGCAAAAGAAGAAGTTCATTTTGATCCGGATACAAAATCCAATATTAAAGAGGATAAGCTTGTTGAAATACTAAACTCAGATGCCCTGAAAATGGTTACCGTAGGTAGATTTTCTGTAGAAAAAGGTCATATGATGCTTATGAAAGCCTTTGAAAAATTTTCAGAAAACCATCCGGATGCATATTTGATAATTATTGGGGGACATGGAAAGTTGTTTTCTCAAACCTTTAGGTATGCCAATAATTCTAAGGCAAATATCATTGTTATTCGCTCAATAGATAATCCTATTTCTATTTTAGCAAGATGTGATCTTTTTGTTCTTTCTTCCCTTTATGAGGGACTTGGACTTACTTTATTAGAAGCTGATACAGTAGGAATTCCTACATTTTCAACTAATGTACAAGGCCCAAGGGGCTTCGTTACAGAACATGGCGGAACTTTGGTAGAGCCAACACAAGAGGGTATTTATCAGGGAATGGTTGATTTTGTAAACGGAAAAATAAAAGCAATGAATGTTGACTATGAAGAATATAACAAAAAGGCAGTCGCTTCGTTCGAAGAAATGATGGCAGAGTAATGGGAGGAATAAGAGGATGAAAATAGGTATAATTACTTTTAATAGTGCCCATAATTACGGAGCGGTTTTCCAGGTTTGGGCTTTACAGGAAAAATTAAAAAGTCAGGGTCATGAAGTAGAGATTATTAATTATCGTTTTTCTGCAATTGACAATGTATATAGATTATTTAAACCGGAAAATAAATATAAAAATGAATTTTTAAATAAGTTACATAATAAAAATCTGTTTCGTCAGGCTTGTAAGGCTGATAAACATAAGGCTAAAAGATTTAAAGCCTTTGAAAAATTTATAAATGATGTGCTTCCTACTACGAAGCCTTACTATACTTATAACGAATTATTAAATGCGGATTTTGATTATGACATAATGATTGCCGGAAGTGATCAAATCTGGAATGGAGATATAACAAAGGGTCTCAAGGCATCTTATTTTTTAAATTTTGGAAGAAAAGAGACAAAGAGGATTTCTTATGCTGCAAGTATTGGAAAAGTAGCTTTTGATGAAGAAGAAAAAGAGATTGCAAGACAGTATTTAAAAGAACTCGACTATATCTCAGTTCGAGAGGAAAAGGCTAAAAAGGCTGTTACAGAACTTACGGATAAACCAGTAGATCTTGTACTTGATCCTACTCTTTTATTAGATAGAGATTCTTATGATAAGATAAAAACTGATGTCAAATATCCGGGAGAATATATTTTTGTACATAATGTTCACCTAGTAAGAATAGATGAAAGATTAAATGAAGTTGTAGAAAAAATGATACAACTTACAGGTCTTCCTGTAGTAAATAACAGGGTGGATTATGATTTTTCAAAAGAATGTGGTAAATTAAAGGTTAATGATGTGGGAGAATTTATAGGAACCATAGCAGGAGCAAAATATGTTATAACAAATTCCTTCCATGCCACGGTATTTTCTGTTATATACGAGAGGAATTTTATAACAGTTCCTCACCATACAAATCCGGATCGTATGAGACATCTTTTATCAATGTTTGGCCTGGTAAATCATCTTATAGATTCTGTAAAGAGGGTACCGGAAAACCTTGATAAGTTAAAAATTGATTATGGCAAAGTTGAAAAACTTAAGAAAAAATCCAGACTTGTTTCAGAGGAATTTTTGAAAAAGTCCCTTGAAGGAGAAAAGACTGTAAAAGAAATAAAAGATACTTCTTATAAAGAAGAGAAAAAGTTTACAGATGCCTTATGGACAGGAAGTCTTTATTTGAAAGATAACAAAGATTATAAAACTTATTCCGGTGGCGGTTTTGAAAAGGCACTAGCAAAGTATGTATTTGAAAATAATGGTGTGGTTTTCTCTACAACCTATGACAAAGAAATGATGCCTGTATATGCCATGGCTGACAAGATGGAGGATACAGAAGACTTTTTCAAAACCAAATATACTAAAGCTGATGATAAATCCTTAGAAGAAATACTTCCAATGATTAAAAATCAACTTGAAAGTGGCGCAAAAGTTTTATTCTTAAGTATTGATTCTCATATAAGAAGCTTATATAAATATCTTGAAAAAGATTATGATAATCTATATACTGTAGATGAATTCAGACCACTTTTAGCAGAAAGAGATGTTTATTATAAATATCTTCGCTCACTGGAAAAGACACTTCGTTCAAAGATAAAAAGTATCGACTGGGACAATAAAACAATGGGTGTTGATGATTTATATATGGTGGCTGAGCTTGAAGATAAAGAAACATATGCTTCTGCCAAGGGCAGAAATGTTTTATTAAGGGCGTTAAACAAGAAATTTATTCTTGATAAAGAGCTTTATGATTCCCTATATAATATGCATGATACGTCCAAAGCTGATTTTACAGTGGACTTAAGATATAATGATGAAGATGTTAATAAATACGGAGAAGATTTTCTTTTTGTTAACAGCAATAAAGGCAAGGAGCTCTTTGGAAAAATTTCTGATAGTTTTGAGTTAAATCAAAAAGAGCCAAAAGAAAACTTTATCGGCAGAAGAAATATTACATCCGGAAGGATGAAAACTTTAGAAGCAATAGAAAACAGTGAGGATATAAACGCAACTTTATTGAGTATTGTTAATAATAAAAAGATTAAGTAAGTTATACCAGCTATGAAATCTTTCAGGAATTATCCTTACCCGTTGGACAGGAGGACAAATGAAAAGAGTAATAACATATGGAACCTTTGATTTACTTCATTACGGTCATATCAATATTTTAAGAAGAGCAAAAGAATTAGGTGATTATCTGGTTGTAGCTCTTTCAACAGATGAATTTAACTGGAATATGAAGCAGAAAAAATGTTATTTCAGTTATGAACAAAGAAAGCAGCTCTTAGAAGCTATAAGATATGTGGATTTGGTAATTCCTGAGGAAAACTGGGAACAAAAAGTTAATGATGTAAAATTATATCAAATCGACACCTTTGTTATGGGTGATGATTGGGTAGGAAAATTTGATTTCTTAAAAGATGAGGGAGTTGATGTGGTTTACCTTCCAAGAACTCCTGAAATCAGTACAACGCAGATTAAAAATGATTTGAATAAAAATAATTAATAATAATAGCTGCCGGAAAGATAAAATCTTAAACCGGCAGCTTATATATTTTATTTGGAATCTTCTGATTTATTAGCTTCTTCATCATCAGGAAATGTAATTTTGTGTTTGGTATATTTTTCTATGCAATATTCAAATCCATTTTCTTTATAGTCTTTCCAGAATTCCTCATAAATTTCAGGATATTTTGTAGGATGTTTTAAATTATGATGTCTGAAAGGATAACCTGTAACATCTATCCATTCCAGATCTTTTTTTGCTTCCTCCCAGAGAAGCTGTCCCCTATAGGTGTTAATTAAAACCAGGGAAATTCCCTTATCATCATCCCATTTTCCGGGAATTGCCTTTTCATGTCCCCAGAAGTCGGCAATGGTAATGTCTCCCGGACGGTTTTTATTGGTATAGGCACATTTAAAGCAGGAAGGCCTTGACATAACAGATTTGGAAAACAAGGCTGCAAAAATTCGGGATGACTTGCTTTTTCCGTTAACTGTAAGAGTTTCTCGATGGGCTTTCCAGCCAAAGCGATTTTTATTTCTGAAATTTAGTGCTGTAACTTCTCCGCCTAATTCTTTTTCCCTAAGGTCAAGAAAATCTTTCCAGATTTGTGGGGAAGGCGTACTGTGACAAATAATATCAATAGTATATAAATCACTGTATTCTTTTCCAAGATATGAATGGAGTGCACCAATCTGACATCCAGTACCGCTAAATAAGACTTTTCGTCCTGCCTTAAGATTTTCCTTTACAGATAAAAAAGTATCACCTAAATCGCTTTGGACATATTTAGAACCGCAAAATTCATTTCTGTCATGTTTGGTCTCGGCACTTTTATGAATAATTCTTCTAAAGCGACTTCCTTCTTCATATCCTACGCCAAATACAATGCCTTTTTTCTCCAGTATTCTGCTGGAAATGGCAACAAAGGCTCCACCAGAACGGCTTTTTTTATAAACATGCTCTTTTTTATGACGGCATCCGTAAGCATAATAAGGCTGAAACTCCTTTCTTTTAGGATATCCGGATTGAAAAGCACATTTTTTAAGGCATAAACCACAGTCTACGCATTTTTTTTCATCAATATGAGGATATAAAAATCCTCCTTCATCTTCTATCATGGTAATTGCATTTTGTGGGCATACCTTTTCGCAGGTTCTGCAACCACAGCAATCAGCTTTATCTTTTAATAATTCCATTTTTCGTTCTCCAATTATTATATTAAAGTTATAAAAAACTTTTATAAATCATGCATCCTGCTTATTATAGCATAGAAAAAAATGTACAAAAATATTTTTATAACACATTAACAAAGAAGTTAGCGTTTTGCGTAAAAAATATTTATATCATCTATAAAAAAGTAGCATTTACAGTGGAATTTGATATAATTTGTATTGAGATTATCTTAGGATATAAAGTGACATTTCGTTCATTGGTAAGTTTAAAAATGTACGATTTGCCAGGTCATTAAAGAGGAGAAAAAATGTTTAGTGAATTAATAAAAAAGATATTTAAAAAAGAACAAGAGGACAATTTCCAGACATTAATGGATTGCAATATAGAAAAAGAATTTTTGTATGATTATTCAAATGAAGAAAAATTGGAAAAATATTCAGGAAATAAATACTTCTTTGGAAACGAAAAAAAGGATATGACTTCTGATTCAGCTATATTGATAAAAACAAGGATAAAGGCAGGAGAAACAATGTGCCTTTCTTTTAGGGGGAAAAATCTTTATAATAATAATTTTATAAATGCTTATCTTAAAGTGAATGATGAAAATCTTTACGATGAGGGAAATGACAGGTATCGTACAACCCACTGGTTTGAGGTAGATTCTTCAAGAAAATTTATTTATATGATTGGAGATGCTTTTAATAAAGCCATCTGGCAGTTTAAGGATGCAAACGATAAATTGATAAATATTTCTTCTCAATGGGAAAACAATAAATATAAAAGAAAAGATCTGCCACTTATAAACAAAGCCTGTGCAAAAACTTTTATACCTTTAGAGGCAGTAAAAGCAAGAATATATTTTGCTGATATCAAAGATGAAAACACTGCTAAAACAGGTGAGGTTTTACAGATTGCTTATGGGCTTATCCCGGAAAACTGCCAGGAATATTATGAAAGAAATATAGAAATTAATTCTGAAAATTCCGGAGATTTAATTAAAGTTTATCCTGATAAATGGCAGGTGATTTCTAATGAAGAGGTCGTAGCAAGGGGAGAATGTCATTTAGACTTTGATAAAATCTATAGTTTTCAAATAGATTCTAAAAATGATTTTAAGGTTGAAATAGAAAGTGAAGAAAAATTTGTAGATTCGGAAGATAAAGAGTATGGAATAAGATGGCCTATTGAAGCCGAAATACCAGTTTGCGAAAGAGTTGGCGACGCAAAAAATCTTCATTTTAACTATAAAATTGAAAATACCCATGCCGGATTATTTGAAAACGATTTTGATAATATTTATCCCTGGAGTGAAATGAAAACCTGTGCCTTAAAAGTAGATGCAGAAGGAAATGAAGAAATAATATATGAAGGACAGGAGGGATTTTCAAGAGATGGAAGTGTCGGGGAAGTAATGGTTGAAATTCCTTTGTTTTATTCTAAGAGGGAGCAAAAAGACGGATATGAGTATCTTTGGATAACAAAAAAGAAAAAAGAAGGATATAAGGTAGAACCTTCCTTTATAACAAGAAAAGGAATTTTGAAAAAAATATATATCGGGGCTTATCTGGCTTCAACGGATAAAAAACTTCACAGTGCCTCAGATACTTTTGTTTGTGTAAATGAAAATGTAAAAAGTTTAAGAAAAAAAATAAGAAAAACAGATGGATTTGACGGATACGACTTACTTGCCCATATGACAATGGAAAAGCTTTTTCTTATAGAAACAGGAATATTATCTTCCCAGTCAGTGTTTGAGGGAATTTGCAATTTACCATACATTGAAAACGAAATTTATCCTTCCTGTATCGCAATAGAAAAAGCTAAAAATTCAAATTCTATCAAGGTAAAAAATACTTTAGTAACAGGAAGAATAATGCCGGGGGATACAGTGGCAGTTCTCGAAAACCCGGAGGATATTAAAAATAATAAATATAGTCCAAGAACAGTAACAGACATAAAAAAAATCGACTCCAATAAACTGGAAATATATTTTGACGGACAAGCTATAAATATTACAAAGAAAAAAAGCTTTATTTTATGTCTTCCGACAAAAAATGGTGTTACGGATAAATTAAACTATCATACGGGAAAAACGGACAAAAACAATAAGTATGCCCTTGGACATGAGGCTTTTAAATACAGAGGAATAGAAAATCTTTGGGGAAATGCCAAAGTATATTTGGAAAATGCATATGTAGTAAATGATAAATTACATATCTGTTTTCCTAACGGACATGAGGAAACTTCAGCTTTTAAACTTTTAAGGCAGGAAAAAACAATTTCCCATAGAGATTTTGATGCCTGTAATGAAATTACCATAAAGAAAATGATTTACTCCAAAAAGCATCCCCGTATTCTCTTTCCTGAAGCCACAGGGGATGGGGCAGTAAGCAGTAATTATTATGGAGACGCCTATTATAACGCCACCGAAAAAAACAAGGGATACATTATCAGTTATGGTGGAGCCTTGGACAGTTTGGGCTCGGCAGGAATTTTTAATTTCAGTATTGACTCCACTATTGAGGACAAATCACCCTCTGCCACAATGAGGCTGATATACAGAAAAAATATATTCTATAAAGGATAAAAATAAGGAGAATGAAAGATATGAAAGAATCACCATCCATTGATTTATGGCTTAAAGAAGCTAAAAAAGACGAAAGTTCCAAAAAAATAGGCATGTATCTGACCCATAATGGAATAGTTAGAGAAAGTGCCAAGGCAAAGGTAAGAAAAGGGGATAATAATACAAAGCCGGTAAAGGCCATGAACTTTTCCTATGATGAAAAAAAAGTAGAGAAATTCATTGAAAAAACATACCGGTTGGAAGGAATATATTACATAAAAGTATGGCTAAATGAGGGAGTTTTATCTGTAGGAGATGACATAATGTATGTTTTAATAGGTGGAGATATAAGACCTCATATAGTAGATGCCCTGCAGTTTTTAGTAGGAAACATTAAAAATGAATGTGTTATTGAAGAAGAAATATATGAAGAGTAAAAAATAAGAAAATCCGGATGATTAGCAAAAGGCTGGTTATCCGGGCTTTTTTTATGCCTATAGAAATTTGGTGTATGTGTTTAAAAATAATGATGATAAAATCACGGCCATAAACAAATTATTTGTGATAATGAAATATGTAAAAAATTACATTTTAAACATAAAATATTACAAACAAAGATAAAGAAATATTACATAAACTGCAGGCATATTATAAAATAACACAAAATGATGAGTAAAACAGTGAAATTTTCAGTATAAAATTTTGGAAATGGCAACATTGTTTTTACAAATATTTTTGTTTAAAATTATGGTATTAGAAGCTTATAACTTCTAATGTTTAAACAATATGCTTAAAATTTATAATGCTTGTTTGATGCATATCGGTAAAGATGTATAGCTGACAGGGGGAAGCGTTATAAGTTTTATATACATAAAATAAGAGATTACTAAAGAAGATGGAGGTATTACAATGTACAAATTTAGACCTATCAGTGAACGAATGGACAGGCTACATAAAAGAGTGCGTGACAGGGTTATTCAAACAGACTCTGAAAGAGCAATGATTATGACAGAAAGTTATAAAAAGTATGGAAATGCAGTTCCAGCTATTAGATTGCCTAAAGCGCTTTATGATATTTGTGCAAACATGACATTAAGGGTAGAGGATGAAGATGTTCTTGTTTGTAATATGGCTAAAAATTTCTGCGGAACTGCAGTAAATCCAAACTATTCAGGTATTGGATGGATTCCTTATCAGATAAGATCAGGAGCATGGACATTAAGAGAAGATGGACTTTATCATAATCCTGATACTGAAGAGATTAGAATGACTATGGCACCAGAAGATTATGAGGCATTTTGCTCTATTGAAGAATTCTGGAAGGGAAAGACCTTTACGGATATTGCAAATTCCTGGACACCTGACGGATATGATGAACTTGCAAGACTTCGCTGTACTCATGCAGTACCGGGACCTTTCTTTGTACATCTTCCTGCAGGTCATATGACTCCGTGATATAGAAAAATTGTTGATACAGGATATGCAGCTATAAGAAAAGAAGCTCAGGACTGGTTAGATGAACACAGAAACAACATTATCGGTGACGATATGGAAAAATATCTTTTCTATACTGCCGTTACAATTTGTTGTGATGCTGCTCATGTTCTTGCAAATAGATACGCTGATGAGTGCCTTAAAAAAGCGGAAACCGTAGATGATGAGGCAAGAAAGAAAGAATTAGAGGAAATGGCAGATGGCCTTAGATGGATTGCTGATAATCCTGCAAGAGGCTTTAGAGAAGCCTGCCAGGCAGAGTTATTATATATTCAAATGGTATTAATGGCAGGAACCGGAGATGTAGGATCTTGCGGAAGATTTGATCAGATTACCGGAAAATATCTTGAAAAAGACCTGGCAGAAGGAAAAATCACCGAAGATCAGGCTCAGGAAATCGTTGATAACTTCTTCCTTAATATCAGTAGAAACTGGGGCGGAGGACTTCCAGAGCTGGTAAAAATTATTGGAATCGGAAATACCTACATGCATACTACTATAGGTGGTACAGACCCACAAACCGGAAAAGATGCCACAAACAAGGTTACCTATATGGTTCTTGAAGCCGTTGGTCGTATGGGACTTCATGACCCTACAGTATCATTAAGAATGACTAAAGATACTCCAAAAGAACTTATTGAATGCGCTGTTGAAACAACAAAATTAGTTGGTGGACTTCCTCTTTATTACAATGATGATGTTCTTATACCAGCTATGCAAAAGGAATTGGGATTCACCCTTGAAGAAGCAAGAGATTACGCCCTTATCGGATGTCAGGAACTCACCGGCTCTGGAATCGAATATTCTTGCTGTAACGGTATAGCGCCTCCTCATGGAAGTGTTTACTATAGCGTAGTTTTAGACATGGCTATAAACAATGGTAAAAACCCTATGAATGGCGAGCAGGCTTCTATAGAAACCGGATATCTTTATGATATGAAAAATATTGAAGAAGTAAAAGAAGCTTTCATAAAGATGGCAAGGTATGTATTAAGAGCCCATATCTCAATTAATAACTTTATGGAATATGTGTTTGCTTATAATCTGCCACAGGCCATTATTTCCATGTCCGTGGAAGGTTGTATGGAAAAGGGAAAAGATGTAATAAATGGTGGAGCTAAATATACTTCATTTGGTGGTACCGCAACAGGACTTGCTACGGTAGCTGATTCCTTATCAACTATTGAATATGCCTGCTTTGATAAAAAAATCTGTACCACTAAAGAATTATATGATGCCGTAATGGCAAACTGGAAAGGTTATGAGGAATTACAGCAAAAACTTATAGCTAAAGTACCTCATTTCGGAAACAATGACCCATATGCAGACAAGTGGATGACCTGGGTAACAGAGACCTATTACAGCCTTTGTCAGGAAATGTCTTCACATTATGCAAAATACTACAGAGCAGGTCTTTATGGCGCTGCCGATCATGTTGGTCAGGGTTATGTAACCTGGGCTACTCCTGACGGTCGTGAAGCGGGAAAGCCTATAGCTGATGCGGCTTCACCGGCTCAGGGAAGAGATAAGAACGGCCCTACTTCAGTACTAAATTCATCCTGTTGCTATGATCATGGCAAATTTATGGATGGTGTGTGCTTAAACATTAGAATTCATCCAAGTGCTCTTTCAAGAGAAGATGGAAATCAAAAACTTGGAAGTATGATTAGAGCATATATGGATCAAGGAGGAGCAGAAGTTCAATTTAATGTAGTTTCCTCAGAAACAATGAGGGCTGCTCAGGAAAATCCTGAAGAATACAAAGACCTGGTAGTTAGAATAGCAGGATATTCAGCTTATTTTGTGGAATTAAGCAAAGACTGCCAGAATGACCTTATCACAAGAAGTGAAAATGTGATTTAACTTAAATAAAAAAATAGGGATTATATAGAATTTAGACAAAACCATGCAATGAAAATAAGACTTCATTGCATGGTAAAATGCAAAATTTTAAGGAGGGGTATCCAAATGATAAAAGAAGTAGCTATTTCACCTAGAGTAGCAAGAGTTCGTGAAAAGTTTCGTAGTACAAGACCACAATTAGACATAGCCCGTTACAAGCTTGTAACAGAGTTTTATATGGAAAATCCAAACATAACAGGTATTTTAAAAAGGGCTTATAATTTAAAAAATCTCTTTGAAAACATGCCAACACCGGTATTTGATGATGAAGTAATAGTTGGTTATCCGGCAAATACCTACAGAGGATGCGTAATTTTCCCGGAAAATTCCTTCTCATATTTTTATACCGACAATCCAACAATAGACAATATCAGAAATCGTTCAGTTGATCCTATGGACATAGATGAAGATGATTATAAATATCTTATGGATACAGCTCATTTCTGGGATAAAAACAGTATGAGTGCCATTGTAGACCAGTATCTTCCGGAGTCCTATAAAAAGCTTGCAGGAGCAGGAGTATTAAATTTCAGACCTTCAGGAAATTGTGGAAGTCCTATTGGACACTTTATAGGAAACTTCTGGACAGTATGTGACAAAGGCTTTGGAGCTATTGTAAAAGAAGCAAAAGAAAAAATGGAAATCCTTGAAGAAAAAGGAATCCAGGGTGATGAAGCAAGACATTATATCTTCTACAGAGCTGTTGTAATAGTTTCAGAAGGACTTATCACCTACACAAAAAGATATGCAAAAGAATGTAAACGCTTAGCAGATGAGTGTAAAGATGAGAAAAGAAAGGAAGAACTTCTTTCCATGGCAGAAAGCCTTGAATGGATTATAGAAAATCCTTGCCGTACTTATCGTGAATCTTTACAGGCTTGCTACTTATATCAGATGGGACACATACTTGACGCACAGCTTCATGGAATAAGCTATGGAAGACTTGATCAGTATTGTGGAAAATATCTTGAAAAAGATTTAAAAGAAGGAAGAATAACAGAAGATGAAGCTCAGGAAATAACAGATTTATTCATGTTAAAAGTAGCTGAAATCAACCGTTTGTGGTCAGAAGCAGCTACTCATTCAGGCCCTGGTTATACAACAGGACAGCTTGTAACAATCGGTGGTACTGATAAAGATGGTAATGATGCAACAAATCTTGTTACATATATGATTCTTCGTTCATCAAGAAGACTGAAAATTCATCAGCCACCAGTAGCTATAAGAATACATGACAATACTCCTGATGAATTATGGGAAGAGGCTATTGCCACAAACTCAGCAGTAGGTGGAGTACCAAGTTTTGAGTATGACAATGTAATTGTTAAATCCATGGTAGAGCAAAGGGGTATTTCCTTGGAAGATGCCAGAAATTATGCTCTTGTTGGATGCGTAGAACCTGCAGTATGCGGTTGCGACTTTGCTAATTCCGGTGGAGATGGAAATGCAGCATATACTATTCTTCCGGCAGCTTTATGGCTTGCCATAAATAATGGAGTAAATCCATTCAGATTCCCGGGAGCACCGGAACCTACGGTTTCAGGACCTCAAACCGGATATTTGTATGAGATGAAAAGCATGGGAGAAGTCCTTAAAGCTTACAAAACACAGATGGACTATTTCACAAAATGGCAGGTAAATATGGTTAACTGTTATGAATATATATACAGTTTCCATACACCACTTCCACTTCTTTCCGCAACTATGACCGGATGTATGGAAAGTGGACTTGATGTACTTTGGGGCGGTGCAAAATATAATGGAGCAGGAAACTCAAGTATCGGTCACGGAACCGTTGCAGACAGCTTAAATATAATTAACCAGATTTGCTTTGTTGAGAAAAAAGCAACTACAAGAGAACTTTATGATGCTCTTATTGCAAACTGGGAAGGCTATGAAGACCTTCATCAATATATCTTAGGAAAAGCAAAACACTTTGGAAATAATGATCCTGAAGCAGATCAGTTTATTAGTTTTGTAGCTGATACTTATGCAGACGGAATCAAGAGAGGTGTAAGTCCTAGAGGATGTAACTGGTCTGCCGGATGTTGGCCTGTAACCTTAAATGTTGTAATGGGTATGTTTAATCATGCAACACCTGACGGAAGATACACAGGACAGCCATTGTCAGACGGTATTTCACCGGTGCAGGCAATGGATAAAAACGGCCCGTTCTCAACTATTAATTCAATACTTAAATTTGATGAATCAAAATATCCAAACGGAACACTTTGTAATATGAAATTCCATCCGACAGTTCTTCAGGGAGCAGACGGGTACAAGAAACTTCGTGCTGTTATGGAAGCATTCTTCAAAGGTGGCGGAATGGAATTACAGTTAAATATTGTATCTGCTGATACCTTAAGAGATGCACAGGAACATCCGGAAAACTACAAAGATTTAGTAGTTCGTATCGCAGGATTTTCAGCATATTTTGTGGAAGTATTTAAAGAATCACAGGATGATCTTATCAGAAGAACGGAAATGAGCATCTGATTTTAATAGGGAATATTTAAAAATTATTTATAGGTATTAAAAAGTGCCTGCTTTGTCAGGTGGGGCAAAGCAGGCAAAATAGACTTATTTATGATAGGAGAAAAGCGAAAATGGCAAAAACTTATAACATTATATGTCCGGTAATTTTTGGCTCAGGAGCAATTAAGGAAATACCGGAAAAAGTAAAAGAATTACAGGGAAAAAAAGCATTTTTAGTTTACGACCAGGGAGTAAAGGCAGCAGGAATATCAGATAAAATAACAGCATTATTAAAAGAAAACAATATAGAATATGCTGCTTATGAAGACATTACGGCAGATCCGAAAGATACAATAATTGATGATGCTGCAAAAGCAGGAAAAGATGCAGGCGTTGACATTGTAATCGGTATTGGTGGCGGAAGTAGTCTTGACGCTGCAAAAGCAATAGCAGTAATGCTTAAAAATCCTGGAAATATCGGTGATTATTATGCAGGAATCGGAAAAGAATTTACTGAAAAAGCTCCTGTAGTTTTAGTGCCGACAGCTTCAGGTACAGGTAGTGAAAGTACACCTATTGCAGTCATTACAGATACTAAAAATACTGTAAAACAGACCATATTAAATCCTGGAGATATTGCAATAGTTGACCCAGATCTTACTCTTACAGTGCCGGATTTTGTAACAGCAAATACAGGTTTTGATGCATTGGCACATGCCATTGAAGGATATACGGTAAATGAAAACTTCCAGAATCCACTTTCAGATGTATTGTCATTAAAGGCAATAAGCCTTATCTGGAAAAATCTTGAAAAAGCATATCTTGACGGAAAAAATTTAGAAGCAAGAACAAACCTTAGTCTTGGAAGTAACTTTGCAGGAATAAGCTTTGCAGGTTCATGCGTACATTTTGGACATTGTGCAGCTCATGAGCTTGGTGCTCAGTATCACATTGCCCACGGAGCCCTTTGCGCACTGGCGATTCCGGAGGTAATAGAATTTTCGGCAGAGGTACTTCCTGAAAGAATAACAAGTATGGCTCATGCCATGGGAGTTACACTTCCTGATACAGATGCATTGGGAAGAGGAAAAGCCCTTGCAGAGGAAGTAAGAAAATACATGAAACGAGTAGGCATTAAAGCTTTAAAGGATTATGAAATAACAAGAGAACAGGCAGTGGCTTGTGCAAAAGGAGCAGTTGAAAACAACTGGTTCGTAGTGTCAACACCAAAGCCTGTTGATATAGCAGTTATGGAAGAACTTATCGGAAAAATGTATGATAATTACCAATAAAAAATGCAGTTAATAAATCCTAATTAATTCTTAGAAGGCTCATAACCTTCTCGGCTATCATTAGGGAAAACACATACTCATAATTCTCAAAATTGATGTCAGTCAGCTCAATGATCTGAGTAATCCTATACTTCATGGTATTGTAATGCAGATGCATTTTGCTGGCTGAATCAGTTATATTCTGAGATGAATGTATATAAACAAACAATGTGTCCAAAAGATTTGTTCCATGAGTTTCATCATATTTTTTTAAAATAAAAACTGACTCAGGGATTAGGTCTTTTAAATCACAAGAAGAAGCAAAACTGGTTAAAAGATGGGTGAACTTCCAGTCATTGTAATATAAAACAGCCTCTTTTTTGTCAAATTGTGAACTAAAATCCAAACATGCCAGAGCCTGATTGTAATACATAAAAAGCTTTGAGTATGAATTAAAAGGCAGACTGACACCGGCAATAAGCTCATTTTGAGTCAGAAAAGCCGAAAAATTCTTGGACTTTTCTTTAAAAACATCAGCAGGAACTACCATAACCAGCAGATGTTCATATATGGTAATAGTGGTAATATCAAATAATTTATGTAAATGATTTTTGATATGGTAAAGCCTTTTTGTAGCAGAGCGAGAAAGGCTGTATTTTACAACTACCGCATAAAGTTCGGATTTTTCTTCAAGCTTAAGAATACTTGTCCTGCCTGAAATAGCTTCATTACCGGTTATTTTTAGAGAAAGAATATCCGTAAGAAAATCTTCGATCTCAACATTCACATCATAGGAATAAAGTGAATTATTATTAATCGAAATAGAAGCGAAGCCACAGATAATTATTAAAAGATTTTTTTCAACAAAAGTGATTTCGTGGCTGGATTCAATTAATTTAATATAACCTAAAAGATGACGGCCTCTGGTAACAGGACAGGAAATAATGTGGGATATTTTACCGTCCATAGTGATTTCCTCATGACAAAGAGAATCAGGAAACATCTTATCAGGCTGGGACTTAAAGGAAGTATCAGGGGATTTTATGTAATTTTCAGGAAGAGATTTGTTTTTCAGGGCATAATTAATCACCGGATCGGTGATACTTTTGTAAATGCCGGAGGATGAGATTAAAACATAGGATGAATCCACTAAAAGCAAAGGATTATGTAAAAATCTTTGGGCAATTTTTAATAATTCATCAATTCCGGCGTTATTGTGACATAAAAGCATTAGTTCACCTGCACAGTTATTAATAACAGCCTGCTCATCAAAAAGAGTTTGAATTTCGTCTTTTAACTGATTAAAAGAGTCCACATCTTTGGTAACAATGAGATTTAAGCCAGGGATCTGATAATATTCAGCTGTAAGCTCAACATTTTCGTAAACCAGGATACTCATGTTTTCAAGATGTTTATTCTTTTTCAGGGTAGAGGCTTTGGTAGCGTAAAAATAATCTGAGGAAAGAACCTGTCTAGGCTCCATCGTAACAAAATTCAGAAGAATTTTTGATGGATTAGATGAAATTGTAAGTTCTCTCTCATTAACTAATTTTGAAATTGTATAAAAATCAATACTCATGTTTACTCCTGAAATAATATATTAATTAAAATGTACAATAATCCGTTTACAGTATACAATAAATTTATAAAAAAAGTAAATAAATTAGGAGAAAATACCACTTATTATTCTTATATTTTCAATAAAAGAACCAAAGCAGACCTTGAAGAAAAAGTGTGAACGCAGTGTAAGCAATCCCCCGCTTCAAAAGCGTAAGCTTTAAGCGGGGGTATAAGCTTACTAGTGTCAGAAGGGGTTAAAGCCCCTTCTGACAGGTGGCACAAAGTGCCACTGCGTTCATGAGGAAGTAGAGAAGCGGATTCCGAATGTCCGCTTTACAAAAAGTAATTTATAAATAATAGGATGAAAGGAAATAAGGAATGGATAATAAACAATTAACAGGCAGACTTTATGATATACAGGGATTTTCCGTACAAGACGGCCCAGGAGTAAGAACCACAGCCTTTTTAAAGGGATGTCCCCTTAGATGTCCATGGTGTCACTCCCCGGAATCCCAGTCATTTAAAAAACAGTTAAGCTGGATGTCTATGCGTTGCCTTGGTACAAAGGCCTGTAATGAGCGTTGTATAAAGGCCTGTCCAAAAGGTGCAATCGAATTAGGTTCAACAAGAATGGATCCTCTTAACAATACAGAATTGCAGTTAGTACATGTAAAAAGAGATCTTTGTGATGATTGTGGAATATGTACAGAAAGCTGTTATGCTGAGGCTTTATATCTTTGCGGAAAAGACTATACGGTAGATGAGTTGGTAGACAGATTATTACAGGATAGACATTTTTACGAAACCTCTGACGGTGGGGTAACTATATCAGGTGGAGAGGCACTTTGTCAGGTGGATTTTGTAGTAGAAGTATTAAAAAGACTTAAAGAAGAAGGTATTCATACAGCCCTTGATACTACAGGTTATGCAGACTGGGAGGTTGTTGAAAAAACTCTTCCTTATGTAGATATCTATCTTTATGATTTAAAGCATATGGATTCCGAAAAACACAAAGCTGTTGTAAAAGTTCCTAATGAAAAAATAAAGGCAAATGCCATAAAACTGGCAGAACACGGTAAGAAACTTCAAATAAGAATACCGGTAATTCCGTTATTTAATCATGATGAAGAAAATATCAGAGAAACAGCAGAATTCTGCCAAAAATTAGGAGATGCGGTGGAAGTTATACAGTTACTTCCATATCACAATCTTGGAGTAATGAAATACTTAAGAATAAGTGATGAACCTGTAGCAGAAGCCACACCGCCATCAGAGGAATACATGGAAAAATTAAAAGGTATAATGGAAAGCTATGGCCTTCCGGTAACCATACATTAAAAATAAAAAAATACCCGAAAACTATCAGACACAACGTCTGGTAGTTTTTTTCGTTGTAATAGTTTGTTTCTACGAATATAATATAAACTAGTAATCCTTGAAACAGAAAGGAGAGATTACTGAAATGAGCAGAAATAATTTTATGACTTCCAAGTCCCCTTTTGATAAAAACAGCATTTCGATGATAAATAATGTTTTGGTAAACGGGGCTATAAATTCCGGGAATCTTATGTCTTTAAATACAAGACGAAGAAGTTCCGGAATATTGGAAACCGCAGCCCTTATAGGGGCAGCAAAGGTGATATCTGATATAAATAATACTAATCAGAACAATACATCGGTAAATGTAAGAAATACTCAAAATACTGTTCAAAACAGGAGCCTGGCTTCAAACAGTGACTATTACAGCACAAATGCTCAAAACAGCTCTTATAATAATGTAACACAGGCATACTCCACAAATTATAATAATGACAGAAACAATTCAATTTGGACAAATACTGCCACAAACCAGCCACTGACCGGAAGTGCCCCTAATGAAATAAATAACATCAATCCGGAAAAAATTAAGTTTAAAAACATTCCTAACCTTATAAATCCTATTTTAAAAGGTCAAAAAATACCTCTAAATTCTGGGATTGATAGGGTTAAAGTTGGCTTTGGCTGGAATGTTACAAATAACAAATGTGATGTGGATGTCTCAGCCTTTATGCTAAATGAGTCACAAAAGGCATTAGGAGAGGACTGGTTTGTTTTTTATGGACAGCCTAAAAGCCCCGATACAAGCATCAGCTTTAGGGAGGATAATGCTACAGATAGAGAAATAATAGATATTGATTTTACCAAAATAAATCCTCAGGTGACAAAAATAGTCTTTGTTCTTACCATAAATGATGCATTGACAGACAATTTGAATTTCGGAATGTTAAAAGATGCCTATGCAAGGATATTAGACAGTAATAATAATGAGATAGTAAGCTTTAAAATGACAGATTATTATACAAATGTCATATCAATGATGATAGGAGAAATATATCTTTACAAGGGTAATTGGAAATTTAGTGCCGTAGGAAATGGTGTATCCCGTGATTTGGCAGGATTATGCCAGATGTACGGTCTTGAAGTATTATAAAATAAGATGAATAGGAGAAAAAAATGCTAACTTTTGAAACAATAAATGAACTAACTTTAAAAATAACCTGCAGCGGAAGCGATACTCTTTTTGCAAAAGCAGGTTCCTTTATAGCAGGGGAAAGTCATAATGGAAAAAATTACAATTTTGAAAAAGTGCTTTTAGGCCCTCAAAACAACCTTGCCCAGGCAGCTTTAGGCTCGCTTTTAAGAAGGGCGACTGGAGAAAATCTTCCTTTAATGAAAGTGAATTTTCACGGAGATTCCGTTACCTACTATGCAAATAACGGGCAACATATAATAGTCTACAAACTTGCCTATGGTGAAACAATCTCCGTAGAATCAGAGAATATACTGGCATTTACCAATGATTGCGACTACAGTGTACGATTTGTAGGTAGTGGAGTTCTTTCTCAAAAAGGCCTTGCCACCTCCACCTTAACCGGTAGAGGAGGAGAAGCTTATGTAGCCATTCTTTCAAATGGAAATCCAATAGTTCTTAGTAATGTAAATTCCCAAACAACATTGTCAGTTGACCCGGATGCACTGATTTGTTGGATAGGTGATGGCTATTCAGAACCTCAGGTAAAAGCTGATATTTCCTGGAAAACCTTTATTGGACAGGCTTCAGGAGAGTCCTATGCCTTTGAATGGGATCCAAGAACCCCCGTAACCGTTATAGTTCAACCTTCAGAAAGAGGCGGTGGAATAAGAGTGGGAATGGATTAATAATCAATAAAATCTAGTAAACGCGTCTTGCCTTGGTTTAGGGCAGGACGCTTTTTTTTAAAGTAAACAGATTCATGAACCGTAAAGCAAAACACTTATTAATCATCATTTCCCCTTTTTATTTGCTATCAGCGGTTTAACAGCTTTGTATACTTCACTAGCCTTTTTGCTATCCTTATAGTACTTTGATAAAGCATTATTAACACCTGACTTTGTCTTGTAGTAATTTATGCATTTAACCACAAATGAAACATCGTCCTTATCTTTTAATAGCTTTTCAACTTCAGCTATCACCGAATCTTGTTTAGTAGATTTTGTTCCATTTGTCTTTTTTTCTTGCTTGTTATTCGCTGTTACTTTTTTATCATCAGTTGCACTATTCTTTTTATCAGATGTCACTTCACAATTCCCGGCAACATCTGTAACTTGATATACCTTGGCTTTCATCATATGCCAAAAATTCTTTAAGCACAAAAAGCCTTGATCTTTTGTAACAATGTAATATAAGCAATTAGTTATCCCGTTAAAACAATTCTGCGATATCACATAACCTGGGTATGAAGACAATTGAAAATCTAATGCATTCTTGTAGCCTGCTTCAACATTATGATACTGTATGTTAGCCTTTGTCTCCATTAATTTTCTGTGAAGCTCAAATGTCATGCTATCCGCATTCTCACTATAAAAAATATAAACAGTATCGTTCTCAGTTAGCTTCCCAATTTCATTTAACCCTTGAGTTTTAACATTTTCATAATCAACCAGAAATATTCTGGTTTGATTATCTTGAAGAGAAATATCTTCCTTGTTTTTTTGTAAGATATTATTTTCGGTTTCTAATTTCTTTTTCTAGAGTAGTTGTGATTCACAATCTAATTTGTAAGAAGAGTTTTTATTATAAAACTGTTCCTTTTCTATTTGGAAATCGTTTTTTCTCATAAGAAACTTTTTCTTAGTTTCTTCCAGTTCAATTTCTTGCTTTGATATTCTTTTTTGGTTTAAATCGCTGGATTGCTCGCTGCTATCTAAAAAATTAACAAGAGCTCTTTCAATAGCTTCAGTTTTGTTAATCTGTACTTATTTGATATATTTTTCTAACGAATCAGAAATCTCCTTGGTTATTGAAGAATCTAATCTAGTAAATTTTGAAGTTTCACTTTCTATATTGTCGAATTTAAACTCGTGATATTTATTTTCTATTTGGGGTTCAGATTTATTCTCTCCATCAAACCTTACCGATACGATATTCATATCTTTATCTATTTCACCTTTGGTAGAATTATTATAAATTAATTCAAAAAGGGCATTTTCAAGAACCTTCCTCTTGGTTAAACCTGTGACCTTAACATATTCATTAAGTCTTTCTATGGTTTGTTTACTGATATTGCAGCCTATTCTGACTTTTTTCATATTCTCCATATTCTTCTTCTCTACTATCTTTATGGAATTCTACAGGTGTATCTGTATGTTCTTCCATATACATTTTAAAGATTATAATCATTATAATATATTGATTTATATAAGTGAACAAAAAATGTAAAAACTTATCAATTTTTTTATACAAAATAACACATATATGTGATTTTAACTATACATTTAAAGAGTACTATACCATTTATTTTTATACAAAATAACACACACGTGTGGTTTTAGGTATACATTTAAAAAGTGCTATATTAATTTTTTATATAAAAATAACATATAGGTGTGATTTTAGCTATACAATAAAAATCTAGAAATAGAAAGCGAAAAAATACAATTAGATATTTTTTGTTGTTTAGAAAAAAACCCATTTAAAGATACTGAGGTGACCCCAAAAAGTTAGACCAAAAATCTAACGATTGGAGGTCGGTTTTTTATGGCCAAATATAGCTATAAGTTTAAGAAAAAAGTTGTTGATGCTTATTTAAATGGTGAGGGTGGGTATAGATATCTTTCATCTACCTATGGACCAGATACTAAAAATATAAGAACTTGGGTTAATAATTACCGTTCTTTTGGTGATGAAGGCTTAATGCGTTCTCGTCAAAAAACAAAGTATTCTTTCGAAAAGAAACTTTCTGTGGTAGAGTTTTATCTATCAAATGAGGTTTCATATCAGGAGTTGGCCATTCAAGAAGGTATAAGCAATCCTAGTATGATTGCTACATGGGTTAATCGTTTCCGCATTGTCGGTCCTGATGCATTGAGACCACACAAGAAAGGTCGGAAGAAGATATTGAATAACCCCAAGATAGGTAATAAATCTAAAGAAACCGAAGAAAGAATAATCGATACAAGTGCTGAACATGTAAAAGAATTAGAGGATGAGCTCCTCAAGCTAAAAATAGAGAATGCATTTTTAAAAGAACTGAGGAGACTGCGTTTAGAGGACGAGGCAAAAATGAGAGAACGGCGCTCGTCATCAACAGTCTCCGAGGAGAGTTCAAACTAAAAGACCTTCTCTCTTACACTGGTATGCCCAAAGGCACTTACATGTATTGGCAAAAAAGATTTGACCGCGAAAATCCAGACAAAGAAATCGAAGAAAAAATTCTTAAGATTCGCAATGCTAATAAGGACTATGGCTACCGCAGAATATTAGGAGAATTAAAAAATCAAGGGTACTGTATAAATGATGCTGTATCATAATTGTTGACACTTTATACTCGTATATGATGATATATAGTACGAGGAAAAGGAGGTGCTTTTAATGGCACGAAATCAGAAACACTATGATACAGATTATAAGGTTCAGTCTGTAAATTTA
>NZ_FOJY01000027.1 GCF_900112085.1 Acetitomaculum ruminis DSM 5522 | reverse complement strand
CTGTAAATATAAGGCCGGCACTTGTTACTTTATAATAGTATTTGTTACTTTATAATAGTATTGTCCAATAAGAACTTCTCCGTCTCCTCTTACAGAAACTGTATTGTTTTGTCCCTTATTATTAAAGAGGGTTTTGTAAGCCTGTAACTTCTTAGAAGGCACTTTTATAACTGCATTTTTATTAATGCCTTTAAGGGCACCTTCTCCAACCTTCTTTAAGGCTGTGGCTTTTACTTCTATTAATGTAAGGTTTTTGCAAGCATAAAATGCATTCTTACCAATGGTTGTAACATTTGTGCCTATTACTATTGATTTAAGTTTTCCATAGTTTTTACAGGATGCATCAGCTATTTCTGTTACTTTAAAGGTTTTATTCTTATATTTAATGGTTGCAGGAATTGTGATATTTGTAAGAGCTGTAGTCTTTGCTCCAATAAATTTCACTGTAGCATTTTTTGTGCTTACGTTAGTTACCTGATAACGCAAACTTCCCACAAGGATTTTATCTCCCTTTTTAACTGCGTTTTCTGCTTCTTGAAGTTTTTTGATTGCAGCTTCTGCATCTTCAAGTTTTTTAATGGAATCTGTATAGTTTTCTTTTAAATATGCCAATTCATCTTCACTGAGGGCATTTATCTCTTTTATGAGATTTTCAACAGCTTCTTTGTCATTTAAAGTAATCTTATCTGCTTCAGGAAGCTTACCTATTTTTTCTGCTAAAAGTGCAGTTTTAATAATCATAAGAGCATTGTTATATTTTTCAAGAGTATCGCCACTTATGTATTTATTAAGTTCTCCCAGCTCTTCATAGGCTTTTTGAACATTTTCAACTGCTTCTTTGTTTTCTAAGCTTACCTTCTCAGGAAGCTCATTAATCATGTCACTTACTTCTTTTGCTGTAGCAAGGTCTTCGTAGATATCTGCTGTTTTATAGAGTTTTTCTATATTAGTTACATATGACTTATAGTAGATTTTATCAAGACTATTATAAGCTTCCAAAGCCTCGTCATAAGCTTCTTTGTTTTGAAGATCTTCTAAAGTATATTCCTCTTTAAGGTTATTAATAAGCTCAATAACTGCATCTACCTTTTCTGAGTCTGCATCCGAACACATACGGGCATTTGGTTTTGATACCTTTGATGGGTCAATGGCTGCTATGGCTGAATATAAGCTATAATACTCCTTTCCAAAGCCGCTTTCTAAATCTTTAACCTTAACTGCCTCATCATAAGCTGCTTTTAACTTCTCCTGACCTGTTTTTGAAGCTGTCTCTAAAAGAGGAGTTGCAATTTCAACAAGCTTGTTTAATTCTTCTTTAGTTGGTGCATATTTATTATAAATACTTCCACCGTTTACAATATCGCAAAGACTTATAATTACTTTGTCCTCGTCAGCATAACCTCCAACCTTGTTTAACCATTCTCCTTCGCTGTAGAATAAGCTTTTTAAAGTGTTTAAAGGTGAGTGACTTTCGTCAAACTGATATTTTTCCACATCATAGTCTAAGGCATTTAAACCTTCCATAACTGCCACGTGAAAACTTGATGTAACATAACTTATATTATCATAGTAGGTAAAGATACCTGCCATATCATCTTTATCAGAAAGATATTTATCTCTTACTTCTTCAACAAGATAAATTTTTTGTTTCTCGCTAAGCTCATCTCCTAAAGCAGCCCAGGCAAGGCTTCTTAATTCTATATCCCCAGAAGAATTCATGGCAAAAAACTTCACTCTGTTTAAGAGGTCATTCATATATGGATAATCATTTTGGGCTCCGGCAGCTTTAAGACCTATATATGCCCAAACATCCGATTCATTTGAACCAAATGACTTGTTTTCATACTTTTCGCCATATTTTTCAAGAAGTACCACGTAGTTTGTGTCATTAAAGTTGTATGGATTTTCTCCTGCCAAAACCAGCTCAAGAATAGCTAAGCCATATGTTTGCGGTTCAAAAAAGTTAACACTCATTTTTGTAATATCATATATCTTAGTATTATCAAAGGATAATCCGGCAGCTGCCCTCTTTAAAACATCCCAGTAGCCATTTTGGGCAATATTACTTTCAGTAGAATACCAATCTGTCTTGTTAAGAAGTTCTTTTGCTTTAGTCTTTGTTGTTTCTGATACTCCAAAATAGTTTCCAAGAGTCTTATTTACAAAAGTATATAATTTTTTGTTTGTTCCATCATATGCCGTAACTAATATATTTGTATAAGGATCAGAAGCCTTGGCAGTAAAGAGGCAAAAATCTCCTTCTTTAGTTCCTTCTTTTCCATTAAGGCTTGCTTTAGCACCTTCTGAGATTTTCAGTTTATAAACAATATCTCCATTTCCAACAGTTTCTACATAGTAAGAAGTATCTTCAGCATTTAAACTTCCTTCAAGTTTTCCATTTTCAATAGAAATATCTTCGATATTACATTTAGAAGATAACCAGTTTAGTTTTATGTTATGAACTTTAGTATTTCCATTTTCTGCTGTAACTGTGACAGGGATTTCTTTAGTCTCTCCCGGTGACACTTCTATGGAATAAATAGAACCATAAAGGGATTTTACCATGTTTTCAGGCAGGGTCACTTTCGAAGCCTCATCCTTTGTTCTAATCTGTAAAAGTATGTATGGATATTTCATATTTTCAGGAAGGTCAATGGAATATTCATTCTTTTCAGCATCAACTTTTGTAGCATAATCTGCAGGATTGTCTAAATATTTATACACATAATTAAATGCATGAATATCTTTTATTTCATTATTATCTGAAAGAACAGGTTGATTTTCCTCACCGGTATAATTAATAATCCATACAAATTCATCTATCATTCCAGTTTCAGCATAAAATTTTCCCAACTCATAACCATTGTCATCTGAGCCAAAAACTTTAAGCTCCCCCAAATATGGATTATTGTTTGTATCACTGTAAGCTTCTATTACATTAATGCCTTTTTTTAGATAAATAGGAGCTGATACAATATCATTTTTCCCTGTATCTGATGAATTAAACTGAACTTTTTCAGAACCGTTAATTCTAAAAAAGTTATTTTCAGGTAACATCCATTTAGGAAGAGTATTTGAGGTAAAAACAGTATATTCTTCATGAGGTCTGGTAAATCTTAAATAAACCTTAGATTCTTTAAAATCATCTACTTCCTTAACCTGGGGTACACTTTCTACAGCATCTATTCTTGCCTCTTCCAAAGAATTCTTAGAGGAATCTAATAATTCAGCTCCAGGATTTGTTACACAAGCACGATCTCTTCCTAAAGTATCCTCATTTTTAACAACAAGAATATAGCTTTCTGTATTTTGAGTTTGAGTATCCTGAATATCAAAATAAAAGACTTGTGCGCCGCAAGATTGATAATCAGGTCCAAAATCAATAGAGTTAACTTCCCAAACATTTGATATTTTTGTATTTAAACTGATTTCCATATTATTGTCAAAAGAACTGCTAGCAGATGTAACTTTGTATCTTTCAGAATCCGTAACATAAACCCTAAAATCTCCAAAACTACAATCTGTATCCCCATCAGAAACATATACATTTTCTTTTAAATGTATACAAGGAAAAACATCTCCCATATCCGTTAATTCTATTTTTTCTATAGGGTTTTTGCTATCAGCATAGACAGGTATTGAAAAAAAACTAAACAAAAAAAGAGCGAAAACCAAAGATATATACTTGATTTTCGAAGAATTAAATATCATTTTTCATTTCCTCCACTATTTTTTAGTAGAGAGCTCAATATTAATATGAGCTCTCTACTTTGTATTTACATTAGTTAAGTTTTAAGATTACCAATCAAATGAATTATAGGCATAATCCAAATCTACATATAAATCATCTGTAACTACAAATGATGACATATAAACCTGACCATATGACATAGGAGTTTTTGCATAATCCTGACCTTCTGCTTTAATACCAGTATAATACTCCCAGTCCCAACCTTCATAGTGACCGTGGTCTCCGTCTACTGTAGTTTTGCTTACACTAGAATAAATATTTCCACCAACTAACATGCTGGTAAGGTATTTGTATGTTTCTCCATCATATTTTCCTGTTTTAAAAATCGGTTTATAATCCCCTAATTTTTTTACTGCAGCATATAGAGTTGTACCTGATTCAACTGTCACATCTATCGGTCCTGATAAAATAATTTTACCCTCAGGACCTCTTTTGTGAATGAAAATGGTCACCGTTTTCGTCGTAGTATCGGTTTGTGTTTGTGTTCCAGCCGCCAATGCTGTCAGCCCCATAGACATTACCATGGTAAATACTAACAACAGTGACAATAGTTTTTTAATGCTTTTCATTTTACATCTCTCCTTTTTATTAAACTATTCCTGTGTAAAGCAGATACTATTAATCTGCTTTACTGTTTTAAAAGTTACAAGGGCATATGCTCTTTAAATTTTAACAAAAGAAAATATGTCTTCCCTTTCTTTTGTTTAATGAATATTCATACATTTATATTAATACCCACTTTATTTATTGTCAAGAAATATTTTTAATAAAATTTATATGTTTTCTATACTTTTCATCAAAATTTTTGATACTTAAGCCCCTATAGGGTATATAATTATTAACCCACAAATTTGCCGGTTGATTCTTTTTTTGTGATTTCTAGGATTTTTTTAAAAATACTGGCTTATTTTCAGATATAATTTTATAATTAGAAGTGTTACCAAATAGTTTTAACAAGCAAGGAAAGGGAAAAATATGGATAAAGAATATGCAGTTATCACCGGAGCAAGCTCTGGAATAGGCCTGGAATTTGCCAGGATTTTCGCATCTAAAGGCTACAATCTTTTGCTTATTGCAAGACGGGAAAACAGATTAAAAAACATATGTAGAAAACTGGAAATGGATTACAATATAAAAGCAAACTATATTGCCTGTGACCTAAGTAAAGTTTTTGAAATAATACAGACATTTTCCGAAATAAACAATTATAATGTCAAGTATTTCATTAACAATGCCGGTTTTGGAGACAGTGGGAAGTATTCAGAAACTTCCATAAAAAAAGAGCTTTCCATGACAGATGTAAATGTTAAGGCAGTCCAATTATTTACAAAATTAATATTACAAAAATTCATGTTAGAGGATAAGGGCTATATCCTAAATGTGGCTTCTTCTGCAGGATTATTACCTGCCGGACCTTATATGGCAGCTTATTATGCTTCGAAAGCTTTTGTTACAAGCTATACCAAAGCCATTGCCTATGAGTTAAAGGAAGCAGGCTCTCATGTATACATAGGGGCTTTGTGTCCGGGTCCAGTAGATACAGAATTTAACAAGGTTGCTAATGTTAAATTTAGTATGAAGGGAATCAGTGCAAAAAAATGCGCCTATGAAGCCTATCATAGTATGAAGCAAAGAAAGGTTATTATTGTACCTGACTTTTTTACCGGTATTCTAATTAAAGTTTCAAGGCTGATACCTGAAAAAATTTTACTTCCTATATTAGCTTCTTTTCAAAAAAAGAAATTTTATGAATAATTATTAATGCTTATCAAAAGAAACTTCCTTTGATAAGCATTTTTTTATTTTACAGTAATTTTTATTTTCTTTGTGATACTTCCTTTGAAAACATTTTGGGTAGCCTTTGTACTAATAGAATATTTAATGGTATAGGTTCCCATTTTAAGTCCTTTTTTTAATGTAACTTTTCCTTCTTTGGATATTTGTATACCTTTTGTTTTAGTTAGGATTTTAAAGGTTTTTTTGGCATTATCAAGTACATTTACTTTAATATTAAAGCTTTGATTTTGTTTTTTTAAAAGAGAATATTTTATTACTTTTTTCCCTGTGACTTTATTAAACTGAGCATTCCCTTTTTTTATCTCTAGCTTTACTGCTTTAGAGCTGGCGGAATTTGCTGTATTTGTGGCAGCCACGCTGGCAATACAATAGTATTTTCCCACATTTTTTGGTGCTTTCCCCGGTGATGTGGCTCCATTATTTTTATCAGTCTTTTTTGTACATTTTTTATCTTTATAATAGATATAGCTTACAGTAGCAGTGCTGTTTACTACCTTGGTAACCTTTATTCCTATGGCTTTGCCGTTATATTTTGCGGTTTTTGATTTTATATTTATTACAGGATTGTATTTTACAGTTTTGTAAGCATAGCCGTTTGTCATACAATAATTTTGACCATATGAACCTGCCATTACTGAAAATACAATGTTAGCACAGCCTTCAAATGCACCATCTTCTATCTTTTTTACACTATCAGGTATTGTAAAACTCTTTAATTTGCCACAATTTACAAAGGCATCTTCTTCAATGGAAGATAGCTTTTGCGGTATTGTAATATTTACAAGCTTAGAGCAATTGGCAAAAGATTCTTCAGAAATCTTTTTTATGGAGGAAGGCAGATTAATCTTTGCAAGCTTTGAACATCCGTTAAAGGCATCATATTCTATATTTGTAACACTCTCCGGTATTTTCATCTGTGTAAGAGAAGTACACTGTGAAAAAGCATTTCCACCAATGGTTTTAATTTTTGAAGGAAGATTTACAGCTGTCAAAAGGCTGCATGAATAAAAGGCATCTTCGCCTATTGTGATAACTGAAGAAGGAAGAGTATATTCACCTGTTTTGCCATTAGGACATAATATCAAAATAGTTTTTTCTTTATTAAAAAGCACTCCTTCCTGACAACTATAGGTACTGTTATCCTTTGAAACCTGTATGTTTGTAAGCTTATCACAGCCTAAAAATATACCGCTTTCCATTTTTCTTAAGGTGTTTGGTAGTGATATTTGAACCAAAGACCTGCAATTTGCAAAAGCCTGGTCTTTTAAGTTAATAAGACCATCCGTAATTTTTATATCCAAAAGTCCGTAACAATCACTAAAAGCCTGAGAACCTACCTCTTCTAAGGAAGAAGGAAGCTCAATAGACTTAAGGGATTTGCATTCTTTAAAAGCCCCGGTTCCTATTGTTTTTAAATTTTCAGAAAATATTATGGAAGTCAGGTTGTTACTTTTATAAAAGGCATAATCCATAACTTCTTTTACGCTACCTGGCATTTTAAATTCATCTCTAAGTCCAATTGGATATATAAGAAGTTTTGTTTTATCTTTATTGTATATAATTCCATCTTCTGATGTGTAAAATATGTTTTTCGGGGAAATGGTTACGGATTTTAAAGATTCACATGCAAATATTGCTCCCGGAGAAATATTTGTTATACCTAAGCCAACTTCCAGGCTTTGAAGATGCTCACATTCCATAAAGGAAAATTCTTCTATGCTTACCACATTATCAGGAATTACAAGGGATTTTAAACAATTACATCCTAAAAATGCCCCTTTTGAAATTATTCTAACCTCACTTGAAACTGTATAAGAATCGTCTGATTTAGATGAAGGATAGGCTAAAAGGATAGTTTTTGCCTTATTATACAATATACCCTCTTCACAGCTGTAATATTTATTATCATCTGAAATGGTGATTTGGGTTAATTCAGAACAATAGGCTATTGCCAGATTGTTTATACTAGTCAGTTTTAAAGGCAGTTTCAGGCTTTTTAGATTTGATTTTGCAAAGGCATAATTTCCGATTTTTTCAACGCTGTCGGGAATTTCTATTTCCTTTAGATTACTTTCGTAAAAAGCATAGCTGTCTATTTCTTTTACAGTATAATTATCAATGGATTTTGGAAGGGTGACTGTGCCTTCTACTTCTTTTGAAGTTCCAAGTATTGATGCGTATTTGCCATAATTTTCATCTGTTTTTATTTCGTAAAGAAAATTCTCATTACTTTCTGCCGAAGACTTGACCTTTAGGGCACTTTCATAATCTTTAAGATTTTCAGATGCCAGTACAGACTGATTATTAGAAATTACAAAGAAAAATGTCATTAAAAATAATATAAAAAGATACCTGATTTTTTTCATTACTACCTCCCTGTTTTCTTTGTTTATGTGCTTTTCCTAAGATATATCGGCAGGAAAAATCGTCTTAAAAGATTTTTAGTGCCAAAGCCCTACAGGTATTTTTTTACTTTTATTTTCTTGTTTTCTATCATTATGGATATCATCCCGTCCCTGTCGGTTCTAAATATTTTACTGTTATATTTTTTTAATCTGTCCAAAACTTCCTTATGGGGATGTCCGTACATATTCCCCCTTCCTGCTGAAATAATTGATATTTTCGGTAAGGCTTTATTTAAAAACTCATCTGAGCTTGTATATTTTGAGCCATGATGGGGAATTAATAAAAAATCGTATTTTTTTAGTTTATTAGAAGCAATCAGACTTTTTTCTCCTTCTTTTTCCACATCACCAGTAAATAATCCTTTTGTTTTCCCAACCTTTAGCTCTAAAACCAAAGAAGAGGCATTTTCATTTTCCTCAGGAAAATTTTTATGGGGGTGTAGGCAGGTTAGTGTGAAATCCTTTTTTACTAACTTATCTCCCCTTTTCATAAATATTACTTTTGTCTTGGATTTTTTTGCCAGATTTAAAAGATTTTTAAAGGCTTGAGATTTCCTTAAATTATAGGGAATTACCATTTTTTTTACCTCTATATTTTCTAAAAAGAATTCTTCCAGGGCGTTTATATGATCCAGGTCCGGATGGGTAGCAAATGCATATTCTATATTTTTTATCCCTTTGTATTTTAAGAAAGGGATAACCCGGTTTTTTCCTACTTTTTCAAAGGTGGAACTTCCGGCATCTATTACAAAAGCCCTACCTCTATCATTTATTACATTACAGGAGCCCTGGCCTATGTCTAAAACATTAATTTCAAAACCCTGACAAGGTTTGGTTTTTAAAATAAATATTAATATTATAATTCCTGCCACAGAAATAATTAGCCTTTTTATCTTATTATTTCTAATTTCTCCTGTGAATTTATCAGTTATATCTTTTCCAAAAGGCAAAAGAAAATTTCCCAGTGTTTTATTTTTGTTAAAGATTTTGTCTTTAAGACTTTTACATGCATATCTATATAAGAACAAAATCAAATAATATATTATTATATTTATAAGTTCAGGCTTTCCCGTTAGGATTTTTATAAAGGGAAGTCTATTAAAAATAGTACAGATTGCTTCAAAAAACATAAGGATTATATGGCAGGTAAAAAAGAGACTTTTAGTCAATATATGTATTTTTAGTATTCCTGATAGGGAAGCGAAAAAGGCTGTTATTAAGAGAATTGACGAAAAGGGAATTACAAAGAAATTAATGATGAAGGCAGTTACATTGATTTCATAATTATAATAGGCATTAAGGGGCATATTAAAAAGTGCCATTGATAAAGAAAAGTTAAAATTCTTTCTCAGATTATTTTTTATATTTCCAAAAATTTTTTTCTTATTGGTTTTTTCCCCTTCTTTTTCATTTGTTTTTGATGCAAAAACTGCAATTCCAAAAACAGACACAAAGGAATATACAAAACCCGTATTTAATACATAAAAAGGATTTATCAAAAGTACTATTATCATGCTAAAGCCTATGGCTGATAACATATCATAATGTAATCCTGAGACATTTGCCAAAAGCATTAGCATAAACATTATAAATGCTCTTAAGGAAGAGGGAGTAAAGCCTGTCATAAATACATAGCTTAAAATAACAAATCCTCCTATGCTTCCGGAAAGAAGAAAGCCTGCTCCTGCTTTTCGTAGGTTTTTATATAAAAATAAGCCTAAAATAGAAAGATGTAATCCGGAAATACATAGAATATGAATTATTCCACCTTCTTTATATAACAGTTTTGTTTCCTCTAATAACTGGCTTTTATCCCCTAAAATAAAGGATTTTAATATGCCGATGTCACTTTTAAAGGCATTTTTTTCTATTGAATTTTCAAATAGATATTTTAAATTATCAAGGCCATTAAAATATTCTATATTTTCTGATTTTTTTTCTTTTAATATTGTCCCCTTTAATAAAAGACCTATTCCCTTTGACTTATAATATGTATAATAGTCAAAGTTTCCGGGATTTGATGCTCTTTGGGGCATTTGAGCCTGACCTTTTATTTTTATCAGGTTTTTGTAGTTGGGATTTATTTTTTTCTTTGTAGAAAATTGGATTTTGGGTACTTTTTTCCATTTACCCTGAGATTTTATACAAGAATCCTTTAGGATTAGAAGTGTTTTATCATTTTTCCTGCTGATACTTTCAATTTTTCCTATTGCGATGATATTATTCATATCATCTATTTCTGAAATCACCTCAAAAGCCCTATCTACCCCACAAACCCTTATAAAACCTGAAATCATAAGGAATATCATTATCAATAGTATGGCAATATTCCTCATAAACAGGTGACTTTTTATTTCTATTTCTTCTTTGTCTCTCTGACTTTTTATCACAGTGGCAGTTTTATAAATTGCAAATATAAGGCAAAATATTACTGCCACTGTTATTATTATCTGTTTGTAGTGAGGATTTAAATATAATATAATCCCCCATAAAAAGGACAGAGAGAAAAGACACATTGGTCTTTTAAATATATTTACTCATCCTTTCTTTTACTTTAGTAATGTCAGATTTTTCTCAAAAATCTGGTCTAAGGGAAATGTCTCCATAAACATTTCTTCCTGATTTGAATTTACCGATATTTGAACCTGGCTAATATCCGGAAGGGAGGTTATGGAATTTACAAGGGCATAAATTGCCACTTCATCATTTACCCCTTCCACCGGATCATTTAAGAAATTTTCATCAAAATTTATATAGCAAAGTCCGTCCTTTACTGACATATTTAATATATTTGTATTTTTTGAAATAACCGGTTTTAGTTTATCATTAACCGGCCCCTTTATAAGCTCGTTTATGACGGTTTTTTCAAGCTGTGTGGTGGTTCTGTAGTGAACCGTCCTTTCTTCTTTCACAAGTTTTTTTCCATCTTCTGAGGCAAAGTATAAATATATGCTTTTTCTTTCGATATTACTGATATTTTCAGAATCGTCCAACATAAAATCCTCTGCACTCATAGCTCCTACTTCTTCTCCTGATGCCAGTTGCAAAGGGGTATCTCCTACTATGAATTCTACGCTTTTTACCTCGTCTATCATACACATATTCTGAACAATGGCACATCTGCAAAGCACTTCTCTTTCTCTTTGCATATCTGATGTATATTTCTCGTTAAAATTAAGTGTAAGTTTTCCGGATTCAAACTCGTATTTTTTTATTTTTACATTAGGTGGAAATGGATTTGTATAATCACTGATATTTTCATCCACTCTTGACATTAATTCTATATATTCTTTCACCAAAGAATCCGTGTCATTTTTACCAGCCTTTGGAGTATAAGGAACCTTTACCAAATCGGTTAGTTCTGTATTTAAAAAATATACAAAAGTATCTGAAGATTCCGGATTTTCTTTTTGGCAGGCGGAAAGGCTTAAAACAAAAATTATAAATATTGTTAAAATAAGCATTTTTCTTTTCATCACACTTTACCTCCCGCTTCTATCTGATAAAGTATGGGAATTCTTACATTAAAGGTTGTTCCTTCGTTTTCCCTGCTGTAAACCTTTATGGCACCTCTATGCATTAATACTGCATTTCGGGTAATGGAAAGTCCTAATCCAGTACCGCCGATTTGTCTTGAATGAGACTTATCCACCCTGTAAAATCTTTCATATATATGGTCTATGCTTTCTTCTGGAATTCCTATTCCGCTGTCACTTACCTTTACATAAAAGTACTGATGGTCGGCATTTAATGATACATGTACATAGCCGTTATCTACATTGTATTTTATGGCATTTTCCACTAAATTTGAAATGGCAAGGGTAAGTTTTACATCATCTACTTCGGCAGTTACAGGTCTAAAACTTTCAAATACCAGTTCTATGTTTCTTTTGGCAGCTATTGGCCTTAATCTTTTTAAAATAAGCTCAATCAAATCATTTATAATAACAGGGGCAATATTTAAGTCAGAGGAAGATTTATCCAGTTTAACCAATGCCAAAAGGTCTGTTATTATCTTATTTTCCCTTTCTATTTCATCTGCAATATCGCTCATAAATTCCTTATAGGTTTCTATTGGAACATCTTCTTGTACCAGTAATGAATCTGCCAGCACCTTCATTGAGGTAATAGGGGTTTTTAACTCATGGGACACATTTGATACAAATTCCTGTCTTGACTCATCAAGGCTTCTCATTTTGCTTAACATTTTATTAAAAGCCATCGCCATTTGTTCCGTTTCAAGGTAGCTTTTAAATTCTATATCCTCTGTGAAAAATCCATCACTCATCTCGTCAATGGAAGAGGTCATTTTTGTAAATGGCCTTGTAAGTATCCAGGACAGATAAAATGAAACTACTATAAGTACAATGAAACATATTACTTCTACAAGTAAAATCTTTGAATTCAAACTGTGTACAAGACTTTCTAAATCTTCTGTTGAAGCATATAAAATTACAAGTCCCACAAGCCTGTCTCCATCTTCGCTTTTTATAATGGAGGTTACTTCCATGTATTTTTGCTTTTGGTCATAGGTCTGGGTTGATTTGTTATTTATGGAATTTATGACAATGGGAGATACCATATACTTTCCGTTGTCCAAAAGATATGTATCTTTAACCACTTTATAATCACTGTCAATTATCATTACTCTGGTATTTAATGCACTAGAAACTGAGGAAATCTCTTCATCTATAGCCTGGTCGTAAGGCACTTTAAGATATTCCTCGTTTAACTGATAGGCTAAAATATTAGCCTGGGCGGAGAGATTATTAAGCTTTTCCTCCACCGAATCTTTTCTATAGAAGTATGAACAACCTTCCATTATTACAATGGAAGGTATCATTCCAACTATTATTATCAAGATAAATAATAAAAATCTTAAACTTTTAAAAAAATCAATTCTAATTCTTGGCCTGGAAATAATAACCCACTCCCCACTTTGTGTGAACAAACTTAGGCTCGCTTGGATTTGCCTCTATTTTTTCACGAAGTCTTCTGATATGTACATCTACAGTTCTGACATCTCCCGGGTATTCATAGCCCCAGACTATATTTAATAAATTGTCCCTACTATAAACTCTATTTTCGTTCATAACCAATAGCTCTAACATATCAAACTCTTTGGCGGTAAGATTTATCTCTTTATCATCTATGTAAACTCTGCGACTCTCGGAGTCTAATTTAAATTTACCCTTTACAATGATTTTCGCATTTTCTTCTTTGTCAGAACCGATTTTAACTCTTCTAAGTATTGCTTTTATTCTGGCCTTTACCTCTAAGATATTAAAAGGTTTCGTAATGTAATCATCTGCTCCATAGTCAAGTCCCAAAATCTTATCCATATCATCGCCTTTTGCAGTCAGCATGATAACAGGTACATTGGAAAACTCCCTAACCTGCTGACAAACTTCAAAACCTGTATACTTTGGAAGCATAACATCTAATAATATTATGTCATATTTTTTTTCTTTAATAAGATTTAAAGCCTCTTCTCCGTCATAGGCACAGTCAACATCCATGCCATCCTGCTCTAAGCTGAATCTGAGACCTTTTACAATAAGTTTTTCATCATCTACAACAAGAACTTTTCTTGACATCACTTCACCTCAATTTACCTTAACAAAGTCCTTTATTTTATTATATACCCCGTTTTTTATGCCTTTAACCTTTTTTAAATCTTCTACTGAAGAAAAATTACCGTTGGAATTTCGATAATCTATAATATCTCTGGCTCTTTTTTCCCCGATACCGCTAAGCAAGGTAAGGGTTTGTTCATCTGCAGTATTAATATTTACCTTGCCATCATCTGCATTTTCCTTAGAAACTTCTTCAATGCTCTCATCACCAAAAGACGGAATATTTATCATTTGACCGTCCTCTAACTTCTGAGCCTGATTTATACCGGAAATATCTGCATTTTCAGTAGTCCCACCTGCCATTTCTATGGCCTTAAAAATTCTATCGTCTTTTTTTAATTTAAAGACTCCGGGATTATTTACCTGACCGCAGACATAGACATAAATATCTTCAGAGACCTCACTGTTTTCTGAAGTCTCTGAAGTTGAAATATCATTGCTATCTTCTAAAATAAAGTCGCTGACGCTTTCCTCTTTTAATCCGCAAGCACTTAAAGAAAGCATCATTATTATTAATAGAATAAAATTTTTCTTATAATTTTTCATTTTTCTCCTTTTATCGTTAAAAAATAAAGGAGATATACTGACAACACATTCTATTGTACATAAATTTTTTCTATTTTACAATACCTCATCTAAAATACGGGCCATTTCATCTATATGTTCTTTTTCGATTATCAGAGGTGGTAATAATCTTACAACATTTTTCTCTGCAGTTATGCATATCAATCCCTTATCCAGGGCTTTATTTACTACATCTGCCGCTCCTTCTTTTAAAACAAGTCCCTGCATAAATCCCATTCCTCTATGCATTATTACATTTCCATGTTTTTTTGTAAGTTTTTCTAATGTTTCTTCCAGATAAGGCGTAATTTGTTTTACATGGTTTGTTATATTATTTTTTTCATATATTTCAAATACCTTTTCCACTGCTGCACAGACAAAAGGATTTCCTCCGTAAGTGCTTCCATGGTCTCCCGGAACAAGTCCCTTATCAGCGACTTTTTGTGTCATTAAGAAGGCTCCCACAGGTACTCCGCATCCTAAAGCCTTTGCCATGGCTATTATATCCGGTTTTATTCCAAAGGACTCATAAGCGAATAAATCCCCTGTTCTTCCCATTCCACATTGAATTTCATCAAAAATAAGTAAAATATCTTTCTGGTCGCATATTTTTCTTATTCCTTCAAGAAATACTTTTGAAGCCGGATGTATTCCTCCTTCTCCTTGAATCGGCTCTACAATTATTCCACAGGTTTTTTCATTTACCAGTTCCAATACGGAATCAAGGTCATTAAAATCTGCAAATTTTACATTGCCAATAAGTGGTTTAAAGGCCTCTTGATAGTGGGTATTTCCCGTAATACTTAAGGCTCCCATGGTACGACCATGAAAAGAGGAATTCATGGCAATTATTTCATGGTCTGTGCTTTTATCTTTTGTATAGGCATATTTTCTGGCGGTTTTTATAGCTCCTTCAATAGCCTCGGCTCCGGAATTTGTAAAAAATACCCTGTCCATCTTACTTTTTTCGCAAACTGTTTTTGCAGCTTTTGCCCCCGGCTCATGATAATAAAGATTTGAAGTATGCATTAATTTATCTATTTGTGCTTTTAATGCGTCATTGTATTCTTTATTGGCATATCCCAAAGCCATTACGCCTATTCCTGAAGCAAAATCCAGATATTTATTTCCTTCGTTATCGTATAAATATACTCCTTCTCCATGATCAAGTACTTTTGGAAACCTGTTATAGGTCTTTAAAAGACAATTTTCAGCTGTATTTATTACTTCACTCTTATTCATAATTTAGCTCTCCTTAAAATATTTTTCTTCCTGGTCTGCAAGTATGGCAGTACCGATTCCTTTGTTGGTAAATATCTCTAGTAAGAGGCAATGTGCTATTCTTCCATCTAATATATGAACTCTGTTTACGCCTTTTTTGATTGCATCTATGCAGTTATTAAGTTTTGGAAGCATTCCACCTTTTATATAGCCTTCTTCTATAAGTTTTTTTGCTTCTGTAATATGAAGCTCAGAAATCAATGAGGAAGGATCATCTGCATATTTATAAACCCCTTCAATATCACTTAAAAAAGCAAGTTTTTCCGCGGACATGGCCTTTGCCACTGCACATGCCACATCATCTGCATTTATATTATAGGTTTTATAATTTTCATCCATTCCCAAAGGACAAATTACAGGAAGAAAATCTTTTTCTAATAAGTCAAATAATATCTTTGGATTTACCTTTGTTATTTCCCCTACCAGTCCAATATCTGCACCGTCAGAATATTTTTTCTCAACCTGTAAAAGCCTTCCGTCTTTACCGCTGATTCCAACAGCATTTATTCCATTTGCTTCAATAAGTCCTACCAGGTCTTTATTAACCTTGTTTAAAACCATTTCTGCAACTTCCATGGTTTCTTCGTTTGTCACCCTTAGTCCATTTACGAACTTTGACTCAATACCTACCTTTGAAAGCCAGCTATTGATTTCTTTTCCGCCACCATGAACGATAATAGGTTTAAATCCTACCAGTTTTAAAAGGGAAACATCTTTTATGACATTTTGTTTTAATTCTTCATCAATCATGGCACTTCCGCCGTATTTGATTATTATTATTTTCCTGTTAAATCTTCTGATATAAGGCAAAGCCTCTATTAAAACTTCTGCCTTTTCCAAAAGAATATTCATTTCATTTCCCATTTTTTTCTCCCTTCTTTTTATGAACGATAATCTGCATTTATTTTTACATATTCATAAGTTAAGTCGCATCCCCAGGCTGTTGCAGATTCTTTTCCGTTTTTCATATCAGCAACTGCCTTTACATAAGGCTCTGACAGGATTTTTGTAGCTGTTTCTTCGCTGTAGGAAGTAGCATTTCCATTTTTTAATATATCTATTTTTCCTGCCTTGCTTTCAAAATACAAGTCTATTACCTCTGGGTCAAAATCAACTCCACTGTAGCCTAATGCACAAATTATTCTGCCCCAGTTTGCATCATGACCAAAAATTGCAGCTTTTGTAAGATTTGAGGTAATTACCGATTTACTAAGAATTTTGGCATCTTTTTTTGTGGCTGCATTTTTTACTGTCATTTCAAAGAGGGCTGTAGCCCCTTCACCGTCAGAAGCTATTTTTTTTGCAAGAGTTTCATTGATATAGTTTAATGCCTCTTCAAATGCCTTATAATCTTCATTTTCTTCTGTAATTTCAGGGTTTTGTGCCTTACCGTTTGCCAAAAGTAAAACCGTATCATTTGTTGAAGTATCTCCGTCTACTGAAATCATATTGTATGTATCATCTACATTTTTTGATAAAGCCTTTTGAAGGAGATTTTTTGAAATTGCCAAATCAGTAATTATAAAGGATAACATTGTACACATATTAGGATGAATCATTCCTGAGCCTTTACACATTCCTGTTATGGTTACTTCTTTTCCTCCGATTTCCAAGGTTACACAGGCTTTTTTAGGAAGGGTATCCGTGGTCATAATGGCTTTAGATGCCAGTTCAAAATTTGAAACTTCCTCTTTTAAGTCTGGTACCATTTTTTCTATGCCTGATTTTATTTTGTCCATTGGAAGCTGTGCGCCAATTACTCCTGTTGAGGCTACCAAAACTTCTTTTGGTAAGATGTTAAACTTTTCTGAAAGTGTTTTTGCCGTATCTTCACAATAAAGCATTCCTTCTTTTCCTGTACAGGCATTTGCAACACCGCTGTTTACCACTATTGCCCTGGCCTTTGTATCTGAAGCTGTAATCTCTTTATCCCACAGCACCGGAGCAGCTTTTACTACATTTGTAGTATATGTACCGGCAGTTACACATGGACTTTCGCTAAATATTAATGCCATATCCAGACGATTTTCTTTCTTTATTCCTGCGCTTACTGCAGCTGCCTTGTATCCCTTTGGTATTTTTATTTCTTCTTCAATAACTTTCATTTTTTTCTCCTGCCTTTTCTATGGGAACATAGGAACGATATCCAGTCCCTCGTTTTCTTTTTCACCAAACATTATATTCATATTTTGTACTGCCTGACCTGCTGCGCCTTTAACAAGGTTATCAATGGCACCCATCATTATTATTCTGTTTGTTCTTTCATCTATTTTAAAATTAATATCCGTAAAATTACTTCCTTCTACCCATTTTGTCTGAGGACAAATATCCTTATCTAAAACTCTGACAAAGTATTCATCTTTGTAGTATTTATCATAAATTGCTTTTACTTCATCATAAGTAACTTTCTTTTTAAGGTTTCCATAGGCTGTTACCAGGATTCCTCTGTTCATAGGAACAAGATGAGGGGTGAAATTAACCATTAAATCTTCCCCTGCCATATAAGATAATTGTTCTTCTATTTCAGGTGTATGTCTGTGATTAGCCACTCCGTAAGCCTTTATATTTTCATTTACTTCACAAAAAAGATTATCAACTTTAGCACCTCTTCCGGCACCGGAGGTACCTGATTTTGCATCAATTATTATGGAATCCTTATCTAAAATTCCTTCTTTTAGCAAGGGATAAATGGAAAGGATACTACAAGTTGGAAAACAGCCAGGATTTGCAATAAGTCTTGCATTTTTAACATCCTGACGGTTTATTTCACAAAGACCGTAAACTGCTTCTTTTATAAATTGAGGACTCTTATGCTCTAACTTGTACCACTTTTCATAGATAGCCACATCCTTTATTCTAAAATCAGCACTTAAATCAATGATTTTTGTCTTTGATAATATTTTTTCGTTTACCAAAGATGAACAAAGTCCCTGAGGTGTGGCGGTAAATATCACATCTACCTCATCGGAAAGTCTTTCTATATCATCTTCCAGACAGGTATCAGAAACCAGTTCAACGAAATTTCCGTAAACACTTGCATATTTCATATCCTTATAACTTCTTGAGCCAAACCATTTCACACTGGCGTTTTTATGTCTTAATAATATCCTTACTATTTCATTTCCTGCGTAACCTGTTGAACCTATTATTCCAACTTTTATCATCGTCTCTTCCTCCTTGCTGTTTCAAAGATATTCTCGATTTACTTTTCTTTTTACTCATGTACACTAATTCCAAGTATAATACATAATATTTAGAATACAATTCTTGTTAAAGAGTTATTGTTTTAAAATTCTATTTTTTATACTGAATAAATTTTCATAAGCTCATTTCCTCTTGTGCATAATAATAAAACATCATTGTATATTTATCAAGTATAAATTTTCTTCTTGCATATTTATTCTAAATGAGTTATATTATTTTTGCAGGTTAAAAAGAGCATAATTGAAACAAGCGATTTTTTGTTTTAATATTATGTATAAATTTACATAGTATTCTATAATAAATATAACAACATGTTATTATTTACATATAAGGTTATTAATTTTAATAAAGTCAAAAAATCACTTAATAAACTCTATTTATTATATTATTCAGATAATTATTTTAAACTAATGTTAAGGAGGACTTGTAAAATGAAAGAAAAAGTAATTTTAGCTTATTCAGGTGGTCTTGATACCACAGCAATTATCCCATGGTTAAAAGAGACCTATGATTACGATGTGGTTTGTTGCTGTATAGATGTAGGACAGGAAGAGGAATTAGATGGTCTTGAAGAGCGTTCCAAACTTTCAGGAGCTTCTAAACTTTATATTTTGGATGTTTGTGATGAATTTTGTGACGAATATGTTGTTCCATGTGTTCAGGCAAATGCAATTTATGAAAACAAATATCTTCTTGGTACTTCCATGGCCCGCCCCCTTATTGCAAAAAAACTTGTTGAAATAGCAAGAAAGGAAGATGCTGTTGCTATCTGCCACGGTGCTACCGGTAAGGGAAATGACCAGGTGCGTTTCGAACTTGGAATTAAGGCTTTGGCTCCTGACATTAAGATAATTGCGCCTTGGCGTTGTAATGAAACCTGGAAAATGAATTCCCGTCAGGATGAGATTGACTATTGTAAGGCTCACGGAATCGACCTTCCTTTTTCAGCAGATTCCAGCTACAGCCGTGACAGGAATCTTTGGCATATCAGCCATGAAGGTCTTGAGTTAGAAGATCCTTCTCTTGCACCAAATTATGACCATGTACTGGTTTTAGGTGTTACTCCTCAAAAAGCACCTGATGAAGCTGAACTTGTTACTATGACTTTTGAAAAAGGTGTTCCAAAAAGTATAAACGGAGAAGAAATGAAGGTTTCTGATATTATCAGAAAATTAAATAAATTAGGTGGAAAACACGGAATCGGTATTATTGATATCGTTGAAAACAGGGTTGTAGGAATGAAATCTCGTGGTGTTTATGAAACACCTGGTGGAACAATTCTTTATGAAGCTCATCAGCAGTTAGAAGAACTGATTTTAGACCGTGCTACTTATACTGAAAAGAAAGTTATGGGAAATAAATTTGCTGATATTGTTTACGAAGGAAAATGGTTTACACCTCTTCGTGAGGCTGTACAGGCATTTATTGAATCTACCCAGCAATATGTTACAGGAGAGGTTAAATTCTACCTCTACAAAGGAAATATCATTAAAGCCGGTACTACTTCACCATATTCCCTTTATTCAGAATCTTTGGCAAGCTTCACCACCGGAGATCTTTATGACCACCATGATGCTGAAGGATTTATCAATCTTTTCGGGCTTCCTTTAAAGGTTCGTGCTATGAAAATGGCAGAAGTTGAGAAAAATAATAAATAATTCTTTAAAAAAATTTGACCATACTCTTTTGAGTATGGTCTTTTTATCTATTCCTTTGTCAGGACATCTTTAAAGGCAAATGACAGATAAAGAGAGGCTGCATCTAAAAGAGCATCCTCATCAAAGTTAAATGAATCATGATGATTAGGATATATGCAATCCTTTTTACTGTTATAGCCTCCCACAAAGGCAAAGAGTCCTGGATTATTTATTGTATAATTGGAAAAATCTTCTCCTAATAATATGGCAGGGGTATCTACAATTTTTTCATTATCCATTAACAAAGATGCTGCCTTTGTAACTTCTTTTGAAAGCTTTGCATCATTTATAACTGCCGGATGAGTAGCTTTACTTACCTCAAGACTAAAGGTACAATCATAGATTTTTGCACTGTTTTCTCCTATAAAGGTAAGCTTTTCCAAGGCTTTTTTTCCTGTATCTTCATTATAAAACCGTATTGTTCCTTCTACATTTGCCTGTCCGGATATAATATTATGTGCTGTTCCGGAAATGAGCTTTCCAAAAGTAACAACCAGACTATCTATCGGGTCTGCCATCCTGCTTACAATTCCCTGGGAATTAACCACAAATGTGGCTGCTGCCAAGGTGGCATCTGCACAAAGATGAGGTTTTGCAGCATGACCGGCCTTTCCTTTAATAATAGCTTTAAAATTCCTGCTAACTGCCATCCTGTTTCCAGGAGTCAATGATACTTTTCCCGCTTCTATATCAGTAAAAATATGAACTCCAAAAATCTCATCACCTTTATTTAAAGCACCGTTTTCAAGCATAAACAATGCTCCTTTACAGTTTTCCTCTGAAGGCTGAAAGATAATCCTTATGTCTTTTGTAAGCATATCTTCGTGCTCTTTTATTACTTTTATGGCTCCTAAAAGGGATGCCATGTGTCCGTCATGTCCACAGGCATGCATATAGCCATCATTTTTTGAAGCATATTCTAATTTGCTGTTTTCAGTAATATGTAAGGCATCCATATCGCTTCTTAAGACATATACTTCTTTAGAATTATTTTTCCCGATATTGGCGATTATCCCTGTTTCTCCGACTTTCCTATATGGAATTTTCATTTTTTTTAATTCGTCTTCAATATATGATGAAGTTTTATATTCCTGAAAACCAATTTCCGGATTTTCATGAAATATTCTTCTCATTTTAGTCATATATTCAGACAAAGCCCTGACATCATCCTTCAGGGCTTTAATAAATTCTTTTTTATTCATTTGTCTGACTCTTTAAAAATTTAAGATAAAAGTTTTTATTCGTCCTCTTTACCTTCCTCTGCTTCTTTTTCTGAAGCATCCTGTGTTGTTTCTTCTTTCTTTTCCGGTCTTTCAAGAGTAATTGGAACATATTCTCTTTTTTCTTCTACGACTTCATCATCTTCGTCTTCGTCCCAGTCGTCAAAATCATCATAATCTGTCCAATCATCTTCTTCAAAGAATTTTTTGTAAATTAAAACTCCCCCGACTGCTCCTAAGCAAATAAGCCCTAAACCGGCGAAAATTTTCACTAATTTCTTAAACATACATTTCTCCTTTCACTTTTTATTCTTTAGGAATTATAATTCTTATACATAAGAAAACTATAATAGGTTTTCTATTTATCCTCTAAATACATCATTAAAACTATTTAATGTTTTTTCTATATCTTTCATTTATGAAGGGTCAATTTAACTGTTTTTATCTTCATGTATCATCTTAACCAATTCTTCTTTACGGTCAAATGCCTTTTCTTTTATCTGTTTTCCTGCAGTCTTAGATTGTAAAATATTTGCAATGGTTTTAGAAGCAGTTGCATATTTTTTAAATTTCATAGCAAGTACAGCTATAAGATAATCTACTGTAGCTTCACCCATTCCGCACATAGGGAAAGATTCTGTTGCTACAGCTTTTGTAAATCCCTCATATGCATTTGCAAGGAAGGAATTTTCTTCCTTTTCACATTCTTTGATTTTATCATCAATTTCTTTTGCTTTTTGGGCAAAATCTGCTGCAGCTTTATCTAATTTATTCTTTTGTGAATTTAAATCTTCTATTTTTCCTCTGATAACCCATGCTGTCTTTAGGCAAATATAAGCTCTCTCACTAACTGCACCTTTTTTTACTATTGTATTCAAAAGTGCCATTTTATATCTTGCTATTGACATATCATGGTCATAAATCTCTGAATCCTTTGTGAAATCTTCTGGTTTAAATGTACTTGAAATCTTTTCTTTAATAAGTTTTTCCTTAACAACAGGTAACGCCTTAAAATATCTGTCAAGAGCTGTATATCCACAATTTGTGCATAAAGTAACTCCATATTTATTTCCATCAAAATCTTTGAAACGAGGTCTTAAATCCCAGTCTGATTCAAGTCTTTTTGCCTTACCAGCTCTGATAATCTTGCTCTTGAATTCTCCTCCGCATAAAGGACAGTTCAGTGATTTATCTAAAATGAATTCTTTTTCTTCATGAACTACCGGTCCTTTTGCAGCAGCAGCTTGGGCAGGCTTTTTTTCTTCTTCAAACACTTTCAGGTCATCGTCTTCCAGATTAATACCAAATTTTTCTAATCCTGAAAATAAATTATCCATGCCTATCTCTCCTTCTATTATTTATTGATTTTAAAGGAACTTTTAAGGGAAACTATTCTATTAAATACCAGGTGCTCTTCTTTGCTGTCCTTTGAATCAACACAGAAATATCCCTTTCTTACAAATTGGAAACTGTCATATGCTTTAGCATCTTTAAGAGCAGGCTCTACATAACAGTCTTTTAAAACAGTAAGGGAATTTGGATTTAAATTAATACTTCCATCCTCATTTAACTTTCCCTTATTTTCATCGACTATATTTTCATAAAGCCTAACCTCTGCTTTAATTGCATATTGGGCAGGTACCCAGTGAATTGTTCCTTTAACCTTTCTTGCGTTAAATCCGGAACCTGATTTTGTCTCCGGGTCATAGGTACAATGTACAACTGTTATATTGCCATTCTCATCTTTTTCAAAACCTGTACAGGTAACGAAATAAGCATACATAAGTCTTACTTCGTTTCCAGGGAATAAACGGAAATATTTCTTTGGAGGTTCCTCCATGAAATCTTCTCTTTCTATATATAATTCTCTTCCAAAAGGAACTTTTCTCTTTCCAAGCTCCGGATTTTCAAGATTATTATCTACATCAAGTTCTTCGTATTCTCCCTCAGGATAGTTATCAATTACAAGTTTAATCGGATCTAAAACTGCAAGCATTCTGCTCTTTTTAAGTTTCAAATCTTCTCTTATGCAATATTCAAGCATTGCATAATCAACAGAGCTTTGGGACTTTGAAACACCGCAAAGTTCAACAAAGCGTTTAATGGATTCCGGTGTAAATCCCCTTCTTTTTAAAGCTGAAATGGTAACAAGTCTAGGGTCATCCCAACCATCTACTATTCCATCTTCTACAAGCTTTTTAATATATCTTTTTCCTGTAATTACATTTGTAAGATACAGTTTTGCAAACTCAATCTGTCTTGGAGGATTTTCAAATTCTCCTTCTTTTACTACCCAGTCATATAAAGGTCTGTGATCTTCAAATTCCAAGGTGCAAATGGAATGAGTAATATGCTCAATCGCATCTTCAATAGGATGAGCAAAATCATACATTGGATAGATGCACCATTTGTCTTTTGTTCTTTGATGAGATAAATGAGCAATTCTGTATATTACCGGATCTCGCATATTTATATTGCTTGCGGACATATCAATCTTTGCTCTTAAAACTTTTTCTCCATCAGCAAATTCTCCGTTTTTCATTCTTTCAAAAAGATCCAAATTTTCCTCGATACTTCTGTTTCTATATGGGCTTTCTTTTCCCGGACTGGTAAGTGTTCCTCTGTATTCTCTGATTTGATCTGCAGAAAGGTCGCATACATATGCTTTTCCTTTTTTAATAAGTTTTACTGCAGTTTCATACATTTTATCAAAATAATCCGAGGCGAAAAAGATCTGGTCACCCCAGTCAGCACCAAGCCACTCAATGTCTGATTTAATAGATTCTACGAATTCATTTTTTTCTTTCACCGGATTTGTATCGTCAAATCTCATGTGAAATTTTCCATTATATTCCTTAGCTAAACCATAATTTAAAAGTATGGATTTAGCATGTCCTATATGAAGATAACCATTTGGTTCAGGCGGAAATCTGGTACATACCTCATTATATACGCCTTCTTTTAAATCCTTATCAATTTCCTGTTCAATAAAATGTCTGGAAACTTTTTCTTCTTCCATGAATAAACAATCCTGTTATAAAATAATTTATAACTTTTCCTTTCATTATTATGTTAAAGGGGGAATCCCCATGATTTTGTCAATTTATGTTATTATTAAAAAGCCTAATTATCCAACTTAATGTTAATCTATATAATAACATAAAATTATAGGGATTTAAAGCGTCTTTGTCAATACTGCCACTTTATTGGAAGAAATCTTACCAAAACTTTTATTTTCTGTTTCTTATTAAATTATTTTTAAAAAATCCTTTAATTTTTTTATTTTTTTTCGATAAAATTTATGTGAGAATCTGTGAAAAGAAAAAACATAATTATAGCCTATATTTTTACATAACTATTTTCTTGTAAAATAAGCAATTTATATTATGATATAAGATGTGTTTTTTTATAATATAAATTATTAAATTAAAAATTTGAAAGGAGTAAACATGGATACTGTTACTCAAGTAAATAATATAGAGTCCGGTGACCAGTACCTTATCACCGCTAATCAGACTAATAATGAAACTACAAAAGAGTTTTCTACTTATCTTGAAAGTCCGGCTTCTTTGGATTCAATCTTTGAAAAAGCTTCACAAACTTATGGCGTATCCAAAGATCTTCTTATTGCAGTTGCCAAAGCGGAATCAAATTTTAATCCTAATGCAAGAAGTTATTGTGGTGCAATGGGAATTATGCAGCTTATGCCTGCTACTGCTTCTTCTCTAGGTGTAACTAATGCCTATGACCCAGAGCAGTGTATTATGGGTGGTGCCAAGTTATTAGCTGCTCATCTTGCTAAATATAACGGTAATGTTTCTTATGCCTTGGCTGCTTATAATGCCGGTGGAGGAAATGTTGATAAATATGGTGGTATTCCCCCTTTTAAAGAGACACAAAACTATGTTAAAAAAATCCTTGGCTACTTGAATGAAGGAGTTAGTGCTCCTAATACTACAGTTTCTTCTTCAAATAACGCAAGCAATAATAATTCTGCCTCTCAGGTAGTTGTTGCCTATGAGTCAGCCTCAGGCTATAAAGTTGCTGAAAAAGCTTTTGATGACGGCTCAAAATTTGAAGTTGATACAATAGATGAATTTGAGAAGCTGTTTTCTTACGAACAATATGTTGAATTTTTAAATGCTTATTTTGACAAGATTTCCAGTGATATAATTACTGACTCTGATTTTAATATTTCAGACCTGGCCTCAAAACTTACGGAGATGGCCTCATCTTTATCCAAAGTAAGCAGTGATAACAATAATTCAACAGCTACGACTACTGATTATAATATTCCAATTAAATATAATAATTCTAATTTAAAACTTATTACTTAATTAACTTTTTTAATTTGAAATTTTAATATTATTATTTAGTATCAAAGTGTTAAACAATTCTGAATAATGTCGATATAGAAAGTAACAAGTGTTAAAAATCTTATCCCAATTTACATTGCCTCCATCTGTAATAATTGCCTTGCCACAGATGGAGGTAGCTTTTTTATAGGGGTTGTTTTAGGGATTTTTTTATTTGTTTTCAATGTTAGTTTTTTTTATTGTAAAATGTTGGATGATAAATTATTAGATTTTACATCAAATAGATTGAATTTTTTTTACTGTGGTGTTATAGTTGTGGTAGAATATTTATAATATTTTTAGGTGTCGATACGAGTTTATTAAAAATGAAATATATATATTGTAATGAATATTTTTATAATAAATTCACAGTTTTAGGAGGTAAGTTGATATGGAAAAAAATGAAAATACATCTTTACAGGCTCCAAAAAATGATTCTTTCAATCTTACAACTTTGGCTGAACACAAAGATGAATTAAATATTGAGCATTATCTTTATGAACATCATACTCAATACTATGAAACTGAACAATCCGGTTTTATTCACCATAGCAATTATATACGCTGGTTTGAAGAACTTAGAGAAGATGTTTTAAATAAAATGGGGATTAATATTTCATTACTGGAAAGCAAGGGAATACGAATACCTATTACTTCAGTCAGCTGTGACTACATAAATCCTGTTAAATACCCGGATATTGTTTTAATTAAATTCAGAATTTCTAATTTTACAGATACGGAATTTACTCTAAATTATCAAATTATCAATAAAAGAACTTCCACATTATGTGCCACAGGAGAAACAAAGCATCGATTCATGGGTAGAAACGGCACTGAACTTGTATTAAGCAGGGATTATCCTGATTATTATTTCATTCTTCACAAATACCTCGTAGATAAGGATGATTAACGATTATTTCTTACTAAATTGAGGATTAATCATGACCACCGGCTCAGCCGGTGGTTTGCTCTGCGGCTATAAGCCGCTGTTACTAGCTACCCCTAAAGGGGCTCTGAAAAATCCGCCAGCCGCACTACGATTACTGGCGGGCTCTCAAGAGCCTCTTTTTATTTGCCCTTGTTTACCGGCTGACCCGTAAACGGATCTATAAATTCACTTAGTGACATTTGATCATATTCTAAATCTTCTTTTAGTTGGTTGCGAATATACTGTTCAATCTTTTTTGCATTTTTACCTACGGTATCTACATAATATCCTCTGCACCAGAAATGTCGGTTC
>NZ_FOJY01000013.1 GCF_900112085.1 Acetitomaculum ruminis DSM 5522 | reverse complement strand
TAGGCGAAAAAGATGGATTTTTTAGTAATTTTTATGAATTTGTAGAGCAGGATAAGGTATTTGAAGCTATAAAAGATGATATGGCTGATTGTGGAATTATAATGTCAATGGGAGAGATTTTAGATTATTGGTCTTTTCCTTTGTTAAAAATACCTGCTCATGTATTTCTTAATAAAAATCATCCTCTGGCTAAAAATGAAAAGGTTACTATAAAAGAAATAACAGATTATCCTGTTATTTGCGATGGAAATATTAAAGATTTTTATCGGTCTGTTTATGAAGTAAAAAAGGCTGATAAAAAACAGTTTCAATATATCATTGAGCCTACCATGCTAAAGGCAAGTGTATATCTTTGCGGCCATAAAGACGCGATTCTTTTGGGAAATTTAATTGAAAACTGGTCAAATTATTATGACTCCATAATAGCTCTTCCTTTAGAAGATGTTTCATGGAAGCTTTCAATAATAGGAAAAAAAGACAACATACATAAAGAAGATTGTTTTGAGTTTGGAAAATGTATTAAAAATCATATAATACCAACGGTAGGATTAAAGTATGCTTTGATGGAAAATAGTAAGGAATTTATATAGATTCCTTACTAAAAAATTTGGACGAAAATTCGTGAGAGCTATCATTCTCTAGGAAGATGTTAATAAAATTATTATGTTCATCTCTTGGTTAATTTGGGATTATTTTTTGAATTTCATCAATAAATTCATCTCGATTTTTAGGTGAAATCCCAACTAGATTTGTCACACCGTGATTTTTATACTTAATGAATACCATTTTTTCGCTTAATGCTGGATATCTTCCTAATGATGTCTTTTTATATACTTCTATAATATTTCGGAACGCAATTTCATTCTTATATAGTCTACATTTAATTACTAATCTATCTGTTTCCAAAATATACTTTGTATTTATTGCAGGGTATATCAGTACAAAACAATATACTAATGTAGCAATTATAAACGTCACAAAAATCACAACCGTATTTTCATCTCCTCGTGCGTATAAAAATGAACTAATCAATATTCCTAAAATAACAACTGAAACAATAAAATACATTATGCCTATATTGCTTCTATAAACCTTTTTATCTTTCATTCATAGTCACCTCTTTTTTTTATCAGATTCTCTTTTTTAAACATTGCGTATCAAAATCCCTCAGTGATAGTAACTGACCATCGTTTGAATATTCCAATGAATATAATAACTAATTAGGCAGTATTGTTACAAATTAACTATACCAGGACATATTCTTGTTTTCTGAAAACAATGTTTTTGTAAATTTAGATTACCATTAGTTCTGAAATAAGCAAAGTAACTTTTTTTTTACACTGATGTCAAAAAAAACTATAAAACTTTTTGAACGCAGTGTAAGCAATCCCCCGCTTCAAAAGCGTAAGCTTTAAGCGGGGGTATAAGCTTACTAGTGTCAGAAGGGGTTAAAGCCCCTTCTGACAGGTGGCACAGAGTGCCACTGCGTTCATGAGGAAGTAGCGAAGCGGATTTAAGAATGTCCGCTTTACTAATAGGAATTTTAAATTTCCCTTATTATAAACAAAATATAAAAGTTGCTCCCGTATCAAAAATATATGATATGGGAGCAGGAAAAGTAATTATTTATAAACACGTAATTAAATAAAACGATATAATGGAAAAAAATAAAACTATCCCACTAGAAATAGCTTTTATTTTTTTGTCTTCGCTTCTTAGCAAAATATTTGCTTCAATAATACACGGTGTAATAACAGCATATAATTTTAAAGAATTAGCGATATTAGAAACCGGTAATATATTAGAAAAAACAAAATAGCAATCTAAAAGGCTAAAAATTATAAATAGTCCAATTATAATATTTGCAATACTTTTCTTTGTCATAAGACTCCTCCTTTTAAAAATTACAATGCATACATTGTAGTGTATTTATCATACTTTTCCTTGTCTTAATTTTTTGAAATCAAGATTTCTTTTGTATTTATAGATTAGCATTATTCTGAAAATGAGTAAAGTAAGTTTTTTTTTAACATTAATGTTAAAAAAAACTTACTTTACTTAACTTATATAAATATATGAACTTATATAGATTTATGAAAAAATATGATTCAATATTGATATTAATTTAGGAAATACAAAAAAATACAGAATTAACACCAGAGAGAAAAAGTTTTATTTGTATCAAGACAGACGATTTCTATTGCCATTAGAGAGTTAGAAGAGCAAACAGGTTTTTTCCTTTGTTAAAAATACCTGCTCATGTATTTCTTAATAAAAATCATCCCTTAGCTAAAAATGAAAAAGTTACTATTAAAGAAATAACAAATTACTTTATTATATGCGATAGAAATATTAAAGAAATTTTTCGGTCTGTTTATGAAGTTAAAAAGGCAGAGATAAAACATCTTAATTATAAAGGAATATCTCCCTGTAAAACCCGATAAAAAGATTTCACAAGGAGATAAGCAATGAATATATATTAAAAACTTTTAGATATTAACTGCGGCTTTAAAGGCAGATTTAACTGCAGGACCTACATTTCCTGTTTCGTAAGCATCCCCTACAACAAATACTTCTGTTTCAGGAGCACAATGTCTAAGTTCATCCACTATTTCTATGTTGGATTTAACTCCTAGGGCAAGTAAAACTGTATCAGCTTTAAATTCTATTTCTTTGCCGGAAATTGTATCTGTACATTTAACAAAATCATCAGCAATTTCTGTAAGTTTTGTATTGTATGATATTGCAATTTCATCTTTAGCTATAAGCTCCATAAACTCTTTAACAGCAGCACCTGATGCAGCCATAAATGCTGAAAGATCTGGAGCCATCTCTACAACCACAACATCTTTTCCAGCCTCTTTAAAGTCTATGGCAGCTTCTATACCTACAGCACCGGCTCCAACTATAACTATTTTTTCTCCTACAGGCACTTCACCGGCTTCTGCTAAAGGAGCCCAATGAACATGAGCCTTGTCAACACCTTTAATATTAGGAATAATAGGTTTTGCACCTACTGCAAGTATTATTGCATCATAGTTTTCAAGTTCTAAAAGCTCTTTTGTTGCCTTTGTATTTAATAATATTCTTGCAGGAGCTTTTGCAGCCTGACATTTAAGATATTTTAGATAGTCTCTGATATCCTGCTTAAAGTAAGGGATTCCGGCATAGTGTAAGCTTCCCCCTAAAAATCCTTTTTCTTCATAAAGGGTTACATCATGGCCTCTGTCACAAAGGGTAAGCATCGCCTGGATACCGGCAGGACCTCCACCTATTACAGCAACGCGTTTTTTAACTTTGGCAAGTGGAAGTTCTCCTTCAGGATAACGCATTTCATCTCCCAAATACGGGTTAACGGAACAGTTTATAACTCCTGGAATAAGAAGTCTTAAGCCACAATACTGACATCTGATACATGGTCTGTGATCATCTTCATGACCTGTGGCATATTTTCTAGGCATTTCAGGGTCTGCTAAAAGAGGACGGCACATTGCCACAAAATCAGCTTTTCCTGAAGCAATTATTTCTTCTGCCATTTCAATATTTAAGATTGAACCAACGGTACAGACTAAAAGATCCGGGAATTTTTTCTTAATATCTGCTGCAAAATGAACATTATACATGCGGTCCATCATGTAGTTTTGCCACCAGTTTCTCATATATTCAAATTCTCCGTGAAGTCCGGCAGAAACATGTAAAATATCTATTTTATCTTTGATAAGTTCTATAAATTGTAAAGTTTCTTCAAAATGCATACCGTCAGGGTGAATTTCATCAGCAGAGATTCTAAATTCTATAACGAAATTCTCACCGACTCTTTTTCTGACTTCATCTAAAACTTCTATACAAAAACGGGCTCTGTTTTCTAAAGAACCGCCATATTCATCAGTACGATGATTATAAAGTTTGCTGGCAAATTGTGAAATAAGATTTCCATGACCACCATGGATAAGGCAGATTTTAAATCCGGCTCTTTTACATCTTTCAGCGGCATCTCCGAATTTTTTGACAGTTTCTTTTATTTTTGGTATGTCCATAGCCACTGTTTTCATAGGTTCTCTTCCAGCAGCCATAGCCCTCATTTTTTCTCCGGAAGCAATGATTTCAGATGGTGCAAAAGCCGGTTTTCCGGTTTTTTCAAACTGGGAATCTTTACCATTATGGTTGATTTCCAAAGAAGCTAGTGCACCATATTCATTACACATTTCAACAAAACGCGTAAGTGGAAGTATACATGAGTCATTTCCAAGGTCTAGTTGTCTTTCTTCGTCGCTGGCTTCGCTTTTATCAATAACGCAGTTTCCAACATCAATAATAGCAGTACCTCCTTTAGCCATAGAACGGAAAAATTCAACAAATTCAGCTGTAACTTTTCCATCTTTATCAGCAAGGTTTGGAGAAGGCGGTGCCATTTCCAGACGATTTTTAAAATCTACTCCCCTGACTCTTATAGAGTCAAATACATGTGAATATTTGCTTCCCATTAAATAAATCCTCCTATAATAAAATATGCTTTGTAAATAAGATACAAAAATCAGTTTTTATAATTTTAGATAATTGTTGATAAATATTATAACTATGCAATGTATTTTGTGAACGCAGTGTAAGCAATCCCCCGCTTCAAAAGCATAAGCTTTAAGCGGGGGATTGCTTACACTGCGTTCAAATTCTTAAGTAATTTAAGATTTGTTTATTATGATATGTTTTTTTGCTTTTGTTAAGTAAATTCTTGTAAATAAAATTTTCATTAATATTAACTACACTCACAAGAATGATTATATTATTTATATTATAATTTAAATACGTGGAAAATACTAAAAAAATTATTACATTTTTAAGCATCATATGTGCAAAAAGAACATAGCAGACAAAAAAATTATTAAAAAAATTGTTTAAAAATTAGAAATAAACTCTTAAATATAATGTTAGTTTATATACAATAGGGCATTCCCCTTAAGGCAAAGACTTAGATTGCCAAGGGTTCATTATTAACAGTACTTGGCATTGCAAGTAGTAAACCGGCAAACATAATAATATTACCAATACTTAAAAAGGCAGAGGATAGTGCATTGGCAAACTCAGTATTTCCAAAAAGACTGAATAAGATCCCCATAAACATTCCTAAAGGCAGAGAAAAAATGCTGCACCATTTTGGATATGGAGTAAATTCATTAATAAAGGCAGATATCTGTGCAGCAGATAAAACTATTACAGACAGGAAAAAAATCAAAATAGAGGGCAAAAGGAAAAAGGTAATATAAATGACAGCAAAGGAGGTAGCAGTCTGAACTGCTATGCCATGTTCTTGCATATATTTATTTGAATAAGCCAAAGCTGTTAAAGAAACATGAACTCCGCATGCCCCAAAGCCTATGTAACCAAGGACACCGCTTTTAAATATTTTTGCATGTCCCTTTGATTTGTATTCTATGAGTCTGTAAATTCCGTCATAGGAAAGTCCTTGTATAAATATTCCCAAAAGTCCAAGCAAAGCCCCTGCAAATAGCCTGCTATTTGAAAGCCTTGAATAAAGGGATAATTCCCTTAAAATTCCCGTAAGTCTTTCATCTTTTAGTCCCCAGCCAAGAATCATATTTCCTGAAAAAGCCAGGAATGAAGCAAATAGCCCCAGTTTTAAAAGCTCTTTTATTTTGTTTATATCCATTTCCTTTTTAATATATTGATTGTTTAATTCAGCCATAATTATTTTCCATCTTTAAATTTAATTTGTATATTTTTAATGTCATAAAGTTAATGTCGGCATTTTTTGTTGTTAGTATATGAATTCTCTGACTTAATTCCAAAAAATACCTATATTACAAACTATAAGGATTTAATTTTATATCAGTAAACAAATTTATGACGGAGATTTTTTATTTGAAACTTTAGCTAATTTCGATTAAATATAGGATTATTGAAAAAGTTTTCTTATAAGTTACTTCATCTACAAAGTGTAGCATAGTAATATATATATTGATTTAAAACTTAAATTTATCTTAAGTTTTAAATATTTACTTGCAAATATTGTGAATTGATGGTAAACTGAAAAAGAACAAAATGTTCGAAAAACTTAATGAAACATTCTTACAATATATGTTATTTAATTATAATTTTTGCATTGCGATTAAAGAATACAGTTATTATCGTTGCTTTGATAAATATAATTTTAATAATGTATATGTAAAATGAACATATTAAAAAAGCATAAAATGGTTGTACTTTGCAACTTTTTTATATATAATAACCGTATACCCCTATGGGGTACATTGTTCTATTTCCTATTCTGGGAAAATTAATAGTTAATAAGTTAAAAGCATGAATAAACCTCCGGTTCTTTTGAACTGGAGGTTTATTCTTTCCATTATTTCTAATTTAATATTTCATTTAGCTTTTGTCTGTCCATTAAATTATTATCTATAATATCTTTTTTTATTGCCTTCATATCCCCATTGTATTTTAAAACCAGCTCATTTACCTTATCATAGCCTAAAAAAGGTGTAAGATAGGTGGCAGTGGCAGTGGATTCTTCCAGGATTTTTTTGCAATGTTCTTCATTAAAGCTAAGATTTACTATGCATTTTTCCCTGAAGATTTTTACTGTAGAATTAAGTATTTTAAGTGACTCTAACAGGCTGTCGGCTATAAGGGGCATAAAGGAATTTAGCTCAAAATTTCCGTTTGAAGCTGCCATGGTGATTGCATAATCATTGGCCATTACCTTCATGGCAACCTGCATGGTCATTTCAGGAATGACAGGATTTATTTTTCCAGGCATAATGGAGCTTCCCTTTTGGAGTATGGCCAGGGTGATTTCCCCAAAGCCTCCCGCAGGACCGGAAGATAAAAATCTTATATCATTGGCAATTTTAAAAAGATTTGTAGCAAGGGATTTAAGAAGTCCCGAAACCTCCACGAAAACATCATTATTCTGGGTTAAATCCATGGGATATTCTGCTGGGGCAAGGCCGATTCCGGTGCTGTCTCTTAATATGTCATTTACAAGGTAGATATATTTTTTCCCTGCATTACTGTAAGTGCCTACGGCAGTTCCTCCTAAATTAATATATCTAAGTCTTTCTTCGCCTTTATAAATTCTCCAGCGGTCTCTGCCGATTGCTTGGGCATAGGAACCAAATTCCTCACCTACTGTGACAGGCACAGCATCCATAAGCTCTGTACGGCCAAGTTTTTTAATATGATAAGATTCGTGTTCTCTTCTTTGAAGAGCAGATTGTAACTTGGCACATTCCTCACTAAGGCTTCTTATAAGGCGGATAGCCGCTATCCTTAGGGCAGTGGGATAGATGTCATTTGTGGATTGGGATTTATTTACATCATCTAAAGGATGAATAAAATCGTGGTCGTAAACAGGGTGTCCCAAATGGCTAAGGGCAATGGAAGTAATTACTTCATTGACATTCATGTTTGTAGAAGTTCCTGCTCCCCCCTGAAGGTGGTTGGTGACAAATTCCTTATCATGATGCCCGGCTATTATTTCATCGCAGGCAAATATTATGGCATCTGCTTTTTCTTCATCAATTTCTTTTAATTTTTTATGGGCTATACAAGCAGCCTTTTTTATTTCGGCTATGGCGTGAATAAGTTCTATATGAACCACAGTTTCATCAATTGGAAAATTTTCCATAGCTTTTTTTGTTTCATCCTGGTAAAGCATTTATTTATAAATGTTCTTAATATCTCTTTTGGGTAAGTTGATATTAAAAACAAACTCCTTTCATTTTTTTAATATTCATCAAGACACGCATAAATAAATGGAAAGGCTTCCACGCTTCTTTTTAAAATGTTTTGCATGTAGGCAATGGTTATTCCATAATTTGTAAATGGTATATTCTGATCTTTGGCACAGGCCATTCGATATTTCATCTCACGCTCTGTTATCATACATCCGCCACAGTGAATTATCATTTTATATTCACTTAAATCATCAGGCCAGCCGGTTCCCGAGGTGAAATCAAACTGGAGATTTTTTCCGGTATAGTTAAGAATCCAGCGGGGAATTTTTACTGTTCCAATGTCATCACATTGTCTGTGGTGGGTACAGCCTTCCCCCATGAGAATTTTATCCCCGTCTTTAAGGTTTTCTAAGGCGGTAACCCCCTTTACCACTGTTTCAAGATTTCCTTTGTATCTTGCAAAAAGAATGGAAAAGGAAGTAAGCAAAATGTCTTTTGGAGTATCGGCATTTACTTTTGAAAATACCTGAGAGTCGGTAATTACTATTTTTGGCTTTTTACCAAGGGATTCTAAGGTTTCTCTAAGTTCGTATTCCTTACAGACCACTGCTGTGGCATCGGCTTCAAGTATATCTCTAATGGTTTGCTGCTGTGGAAGGATAAGTCTTCCCTTTGGAGCTGCCTTGTCTATAGGAACCACTAAAACCACAAAATCCGATGGATTTATAAGGTCCGCAACTATTTTTAATTCGCTTTTTGTACTTGGAATTATCTTAGATAGCTTTTCTTTTAATTCGTAGATAAAGTCCTTTAAAAGTGCCTGAACATAAATGGTGTGAGGCTTTTTGTCAGCAGGCAGGTTTTCATTTAAGGCTGCTATTTTTTCATGTAAGGACTTTGATATGTCAAGAAGTCGTCCATCTATTGAATGAACTATGGGAGTTTCCTCTTTTTCATATTCAAAGCAATTATATACTAAAAGATATGGAATTTCTTTATCTAGAAATTTTTTGATAAGTTTGTTTTCTGGCTCTTCAAGGCCGGTTTTATTGTTTACCACAAGAATAGCAATATCACATTTGTTAAGCACCTGATAGCTTTTTTTGACTCTTAGGGCTCCTAATTCTCCTTCATCATCTATACCCGGAGTATCGATGATGACAACAGGACCTAAGGGTAAAAGCTCCATTGATTTAATAACAGGGTCAGTGGTAGTTCCCTTTACATCTGATACAATGGCAAGATCCTGGTCTGTCATTGCATTTATAAGTGTTGATTTTCCGGCATTTCTTTTTCCGAAAATGCCAATATGCAGTCTTTCTGCTGCCGGTGTAGTATTCATTTTTTAAATGGCTGTTTCCCCTTAAAAACAGCCCCCCTCCTTCCAATATAGTTTATAAAAAATTCCCCCCAATGGGATTTTTTATAATGCAAAAAGTCTGTTATTAACTCTTTTATATACAGTTTATTCATAAAAAATTTATAACATCATTACGTCTAAATTTTATCATAATGGCAGTGATAATAAAATGGTCAAAAGGCTAAAAAAAGATATTAAAGTGAAGAAAAAAAAGAATAGTCCCTATGATATTAATATATAAAAAATTAAAATTTCCTATTGACAAACTGTATCTACTGTATATAATAATACATATACAGTAGATACAGTAAATACAGTATAGACATTAAGTGCACTTTTATACGGGAGGTAATATATTTGAAAATATTAATTTCAAATCAGTCAGAACTTCCTATTTATTCACAAATCAAGGAGCAGATTAAAGAGCAGATTTTAAACGGAAATATTGAAGAAGGTACTATACTTCCTTCTATTAGAAAACTTGCAAAGGAAATTGGTGTTAGCGTTATAACTACAACCAGAGCCTATAATGAACTGGAAAAAGAGGGATTTATTGCATCAATGCAAGGAAAGGGCAGTGTTGTTTTATCAAAAGATAATAAGATTTTAAAAGAACAATACCTTATCAGGATAGAAGAAGGGCTTGAAAATGCAATTCAAACTGCTAAAAAAATTGGTATGGATTATGTGGAATTAGAGGAATTGGCTAATAAGATATGGAAAGGAATGGAGTAATATGGAAGATATGTTAGTTGTAAAAAATGTTTCAAAAAAATTAGGAGATTTTTATCTTAATGATGTTTCTTTATCTCTTCCTAAGGGATATATAATGGGATATATAGGAAAAAACGGAGCCGGAAAAACTACAACCATAAATATTATTAATCATCTGATAAATCCTGATTGTGGAAGCGTCACCATTAATGGCATCAGCTATAAGGATAACCCGGTTTTATATAAGGAGCAAATAGGATATGTGGGAGATGAATCTTATTTTCCTCCGGAATTTAAAATAAAGGATGTAAAAAAGGTTTTAAAGATGTTTTACAAGTCTTTTGACGAGAAAAAATTTGATGAGATAGTTGAAAGGGAAGGCCTTAGTAAAGATAAGAAAATCAAGGATTTTTCCAGAGGAATGAATGTTAAGCTTATGTTTGCAACGGTTTTATCAAGAGAAACTAAAATTCTTATTTTAGATGAAGCTACAAACGGACTAGATCCTATAGCAAAGGACAGTTTAATGACAACTCTTCAAGAATATATTGAAGATGGCGAAAAAAGTATTTTTTTCTCAACCCATGTTGTAAGTGACCTTGAACAGATTGCTGATTTTGTTGTAATGATAGAAAATGGAAAACTTGTGATAAATGAACAAAAGGAAGAACTTTTGGAAAATTATCTTATTGTTAAAGGAAATGAATCAGAATTAAAGGGGCTTGAAGGCAATTTATTAGGTAAAAAAAGTAATGATTATGGTTTTGAAGCTATGATTAAAGCTGATTGTGCAGATGAATTTGGTAATAAATTTATTTTTGAAAAACCAAATATCGAACAAATCGCTATACATTTATTAAGGGCCTAAAAAGAGGAGGATGAATTTATGAATACTTTAAATTATATTAAAATTGATTTTCTTAAAAATAAAAGACAAATTATTTTAATTCCTATGTTTGCAATATTTGCAGTTTTATTGTCTAAAAATTCCAATATAAGTGGTGCGTCATATGCCATGTTTGCAGGAACGATAGTGGGAATCAATGCATTTACTTCAGAAAAAATAAAAGAAATCGGATTTATTTCTATGCTTCCAGGAAAGAATATTAATAAAGTTGCAGGAAGATTTTTATATGGAATGATTAATATGGTAATTTTAGAAGTATTATTTTTGGCATTATACTGTATTATTTCCGATTTTTCAAATACGGTTTTAGATAAAGAAAAGATATTTTTAATAGTTCTTTCCACCATGGCAGGAATTGTGCTTATTTCAATAGAATATACAATATTTTATATATTGGGTAAATTTAAAAGTCAATCATTGTTTACTTTTATTATGATGCTTCCGGGAATGTTACTTTTCTTTTTAAGCGTATTCTTTTTGGAAGATGAGAAGTTTTTAAATTTCTTATTTACCAGAAGCATTGAAGAAATTTATCTTTTAGTAACTGTGGCATTTATTATAATTGTATCTTTGTGCTTTACAATTTCAGTTATTGTAGTAAATAAAAAAGATGAAAGAAATGACTAATGACTTTGGAAAAATTATTTGCAAAAAATAAAGTGCTATGATAAAATTTTTTGATGTGAAAGCTTAAATAAAGTAAGTTTTTAATGAAAAAGAATTTGTGGATGTTAAAATATCCGCATTGCATATTTAATATGACTATGAGGGGAAAGAGTAATATGATTTATTTCTTTCAGAGAGTAGCCGGTTGCTGTGAGGCTATAGAAAGATTATATGAATACATCCCTGAGTTTCATCCTGAAAAGTATTCTTAGTAGGGGTTGACGGGTGTGCCCGTTACAGCGCTAAGGTGTGAAAGCACCTAATAAGGAAAAGCTTGTGAGAGCTTTTTAAACCAGAGGTGGTACCACGATGATTCGTCCTCTGCAGATTGTTCTGCAGGGGATTTTTTTATGGCTAAAAAAGATAATAATAAGTGGAATTTGCATTATTGAGAGGAGATTAAAATGGAAATTTATGAAGAATTACAGGCCAGAGGCCTTATTGCACAGGTTACAGATGAACCTGAAATCAAAGAATTGGTAAACAGTGGAAAGGCTAAATTTTATATTGGTTTTGACCCTACTGCAGATTCATTACATGTAGGACATTTCATGGCACTTTGCCTTATGAAAAGACTTCAAATGGCTGGAAATACACCGGTTGTTCTCTTAGGTGGAGGAACAGGTTATATAGGAGACCCTTCAGGAAGAACTGATATGAGACAGATGCTTACTCCTGAGACTATTGAGCATAACTGTAACTGCTTTAAAAAACAAATGGAGCGTTTTATTGATTTCTCAGAAGGTGGAGCTATAGTTGTTAATAATGCTGACTGGCTTTTAAAACTTAATTATGTGGATGTTTTAAGAGAAGTAGGCCCTCATTTTTCCGTTAATAACATGTTAAGAGCAGAATGTTACAAGCAAAGAATGGAAAAAGGTCTTTCATTTCTTGAATTTAACTACATGATTATGCAGTCCTATGATTTTTATCATTTATTTAAGGAATATGGCTGTAATATGCAGTTTGGCGGTGACGATCAGTGGTCAAATATGTTAGGTGGAACTGAGCTTATCCGTAAAAAGCTTGGAAAAGATGCCTTTGCCATGACTATTACTTTACTTTTAAATTCTGAAGGAAAGAAAATGGGTAAAACCGCTAATGGAGCTGTATGGCTTGATCCAAATAAAACTTCTCCTTTTGATTTTTATCAATATTGGAGAAATGTGGGAGATGCTGATGTTTTAAAATGTATCAGAATGCTTACATTTTTACCATTAGAACAAGTTGAAGAGATGGAAAAATGGGAAGGAAGCCAGTTAAACAAGGCAAAGGAAATTTTAGCTTATGAATTAACTTCATTGGTTCATGGTAAAGAAGAGGCCCAAAAAGCTGAAACTGCTGCAAAGGCTTTATTTGCAGGAGGAAGCGATGATTCCAATATGCCTACCACAAAATTAGAAGAATCCCAGTTAACAGATGGAGAAATCAATGTAATGGATCTTTTAGTTGCCTGCAAACTGGCAGCTTCAAAAAGTGAGGCAAGAAGGGTAATAACCCAGGGAGGTCTTACAATAGACGAAGTTAAGGTTACTGATATTTCTGAAAATGTTACCAAAGAAGCTCTAGAAAAGGGAGTTAAGATTAAGAAGGGGAAAAAGACCTTCCACAAGGCAATTATCTAGTAAAAAGTTTTTAAAAATGATAAGGAAAAGAAAGGACTGCCGCATTTTCATGGGGCAGTCCTTTTATGATAACATACAAAATATTTATTTTTTTTCTAAATTATTTCTTCTTTTCTACTTTTATCTTATAGTTAAATGCTTTTTGGTTTCCATAGTTATATATTTGAATATAATAGTAACCGCTTCTTTTAGCTGTTAGTGTAACGCTTCCATTTTTCCTTAATTTTGATCCATAGTCAAAATCGTAAATCTGGTTTGAAGCTAACACATTGATAAGAGTAGTTGATTTAAGGGAGTTTCTAGGTCTGCTGTAAGTAATTTTGTACTTTTTGCCCTTTTGAAGTTTAATTTTGTACCAGTCAGCGTACTGATTCTTTGCGAAATATGCTTCATCACCGTAGGTTCCTGAAGTTGCTTTACCCATGGTAAGTATATTTGCTTTTTGTCTGGTGCCATTACTTTCTCTTTCGTAATTGCTGCAAGACTTTGTTGTAATTGTTATTTTTGATTTGAGATTTTCGTCAGTTCCTGTAATCCAGGTGTTTGGAACAATCTCTAAAACATAGACACCTTTTCTTAATCCAACTCTTTTAGTCTGGCGTTTTAAACTTGTAAGATATAACTCGTTTACATTGTGTCCCCAGACTTCGTTGCTTTTTTTCTCTTTGTAAATGTACATATCAAAGAATTTGCTGGTTCCGTCACTTGCTACAGGATTAGTAACAGAAATATCTACATAACCGTTTTTCTTCATTGTAAATTTTACAAAACAATGATTATCAAAGCTGTTTTTATCCCAGGTTTTAGTGTAAGTACCTTTGGTATGTAGATTTACAACATGGTTGAAAGGTGTATCTGATACTGCATTAACAGTGTTTGTGGCAATGGGACTTAGAAAAAGTACCGTTACCAATAGCAAGATGGTTAATAATTGTTTGATGTTTTTCATTTAATCATATCCTCCTCATAAATATTTTTCTGTTATCTTAGGACATTATAACAGAAAAACAGATTTTACCAATGAAAAATTTATTTTTTTAATAAAAAAGCACTCATTACTGAATTTTTATCAATAATGAGCACTTAATGTAATTATTTTTTATATTTATTAAAGTACTATTTTACTTATTCCTGAGGAATATTTACATTAGGTACTTCAATGTTCTTTCTTGCAATAAGATATATCGCAAGGCATATTATTGCAAAAATAATTCCTGCGGCAATGGCTATCGGATAATAAATATCAGAATTAATATTTAATGCTCTCCACAAATATCCCATACATTCATCTGATGCAAAGAAATAGGTTGTGGTGACAGCTGACATGAATACGGCAGGTACAACTGAGATAATCCATTTTTTATCACTTTTGTAAAGATAAACGGATATAGCCCAAAGAGCAATCATGGCAAGAGTCTGATTTGACCAGGAGAAATATCTCCATACAGCTGAATAATCAAGCTGGCAAATTAATGCACCTGCTCCCAGTAAAGGAAGGGTTACAAAAAGTCGTTTCTTCCAGTCTGCCTGATCTAGTTTAAACCAGTCTGCCAGGGTAAGTCTTGCAGAACGATATGCAGTATCTCCTGAGGAAATAGGACAAATGATAACACCTACCATTGCTAAAATACTTCCGATTTTTCCCATTGTGGACTGACAAATGTTATAAACTACAGCAGAACATCCGCCGCCTGCTTCTAAAAGTGCCTGACTTGAATCATAAACTGAAACTCCGGCAGCAGCCCATACCAAAGCAATAACTCCTTCTGCTATCATTGCTCCGTAGAAAATATTTCGTCCTTGTTTTTCTGATTTACAACATCTTGCCATCATAGGTGACTGGGTGGCATGAAAACCTGAAATAGCTCCACAGGCAACAGTTATAAACATAAAAGGCCATATTGAAATATTGGAAGCGTGAAGGTTTTTGAAATTAACCCAAAGTTCCGGCATTGTAAAATTCCCAGAAAATAACAGTGATGATGCCACACCGATAGCCATTACAATAAGGCAAATACCAAAAAGCGGGTAAATTTTACCGATTACTTTATCGATTGGTACAAAAGTTGCAATAAGATAATAAGCTAAAATAACCCAAAGCCAGAAAGTTCCGGTAAGGTTTTGTGGCGTGATTAATGCAAGAAGGTCTGCCGGACCTGTTGTAAATACTACTCCACACATTACAAGAAGTATAACTGAAAATACCCTCATCACCTGTCTCATCTTATCCCCAAGATATATTCCTGTAAGTTCTGAAATACTTGCACCATTGTGCCTCATAGAGAGCATTCCGCACATATAATCGTGTACTGCTCCTGCAAATACACATCCGAAGATTATCCAAAGATAAACTACCGGACCAAATAATGCACCACTTAATGCTCCAAAGATAGGACCTGTGCCTGCGATATTTAAAAGCTGGATGAGGAATACCTTCCAGGCAGGCATAGGTATATAGTCGACACCGTCATTTATCTTATAGGCCGGTGTCTGTCTGTCGTCGGGACCGAAAACTTTTTCGACGAATTTTCCATAGGTAAGAAAACCGACTACTAAAAATACAACACATACTAAAAAACTAACCATGTTGTGTCTCCTTTCGTTTTCAAAAGATTTTTATATTATCACTTATGTCCCCCCAAAAACAAGACAGCAAATACGATAATAGCAGTTATTGCTTGTTTTGACAATAGTCAATAATCTTTTAAATAATAAGTCGGATTTTTATTATCATTTGTACAATGAAGTTAACTGCATAACTTCTCATAATTTGGAATATATGTTATACTTTTAATTTGTAGAAGAATAAGATTTAGTCATATTCTTTTTTAGTATTCAAAAAAAGAGGAGAAAAAGGTTGAAAGCAGAAGCAGATATTAAATTAAGTGCAGATGATGTGTATGATTTTACTATGTATCATGTCTATTCAAAATTCAGTGGAATCTTTAGTATTATTTTAGGAATATTGATTATAGGACTGGCAGTATATACCTATGATACTGTAAGTCTGGGCTATACCATTATTTATTTACTGGTGGGAGTTATATTTATAGCTTATAACCCCGTAGCCTTAAAGCTTAAAGCTAAAAAACAGTTTACAAACAATCAGGCTTTAGCATCAAATATTCATTATATTTTTGATGAAAAGGGAGTTCATTCCACCCTGGCAAATGAAAGGGCTGATGTGGAATGGGTCAGCATTTTTAAGGTGGTTGAGACAAGAAGGAATTTTCTTATTTACACAACAACCATAAATGCTTCCATTATTCCTAAATCACAGCTTGGGGAAACTGAAAGTCAAATCAGACAGATACTTTCTAAGCATCTTGACACTTATCAAAACAGACTTAAGAAAAGATAAGGAAAGATTAAATGTCAAAGATAAATATAATTGAAACAAATTCTTACGAAGAAACCTTTGAACTTGGAAGAAAAATGGGTCAGGAGGCAAAGCCTGGATGCGTTATTTGTTTAAACGGTGACTTAGGATGCGGAAAGACGGTTTTTACCCAGGGTTTTGCAAAGGGTTTGGGTATTGAAGGCGGTGTATTAAGCCCGACTTTTAATATTGTTTTATGCCATGATGAAGGAAGGCTTCCTCTTTATCATTTTGATGTCTACAGAATAGGTGACATTGAGGAAATGTATGATTTAGGCTATGAGGAATATATTTATTCAGACGGTGTCTGCCTTATAGAATGGGCTGATATGATAAAGGAGATACTTCCTGAAGAAAGAATTGATATACATATGGAAAGAGACCTTGAAAAAGGCCTTGATTACAGAAAGATAGTTATTGAAAAACCGGATAAGGATTTATTATAAACACTTTTACCAGAAGCTTTAGAAAGGCAGTTGTAATATGAAAATTTTAGCAATTGACAGTTCCGGGTTGGTGGCAGGGGCTGCTATTTATGAAGATGGTATTATCAAGGCAGAATACCAGGTTAATTATAAAAAAACCCATTCACAGACACTGCTTCCAATGATAGATGAAATTTTTAAGATGACAGAATCAGATGTGAAGGATATGGATATTGTTGCAGTGGCGGCAGGGCCGGGCTCTTTTACCGGATTACGAATCGGTTTTGCTACGGCAAAGGGGCTTGCCATGGTAATTAATTCACCTATGGTTCTAGTACCTACAGTGGATGCTTTAGCTTATAATCTTTATGGAAATGAGCAGATAATCTGTCCTATAATGGATGCCAGAAGAAATCAGGTTTATACGGGACTTTATACCTTTGAAAATTTTGAATTTAAGGTTATAAAGGAACAAATGGCAGTCGATATAAAAGAAATTATCAAAAAAATAAATGAAATCGGAAAGCCGGTAATATTTACCGGAGATGGTATGCCGGTTTTTAAAGAAAAAATAAAGGAATTAATTACAGTGGATTATTCCTTTGCACCGGCACATCTTTCAAGGCAAAGAGCGGCAGCCCTTGCAAGCCTTGCCCTTGAATATTATGAGAAGGGACTTACCATAGAGGCTGACAAGGCTACCCCTGTTTATTTAAGGCTTTCCCAGGCTGAAAGAGAAAGACTTGAAAGAAACAGAAGATTATTGACAAAACAAAATTAATTTATAAAGTCTTTAGTGGATTTAAAGGATATATGAATGGAATTTTATGTTGATAGGATGACAAAAGAGGATATCGTTTATGTAGCACAGATTGAAAAAGAATGTTTTTCAACGCCCTGGAGTATGGATGCTTTAAATGATTCCTTAAAAAGAAATGACACTGTTTTTTTCGCTGCAAGATGTGACGGAAAAGTGGTAGGATATTGTGGCGCTTATATTTCATTTGAAGAGGCTGACATTACCAATGTGGCTGTTTTAAAGGATTACAGAAGAAAAAATATAGCCATGAGCATTTTACAGGTGCTTTTTGAGTATTGCAGGGAGCTTGGTGTCACAGGCATCTATCTTGAAGTCAGGATTTCCAATGAGGGGGCTGTAGCCCTTTATGAAAAAGCAGGTTTTAAAAATTGTGGAATTCGAAAGAATTTTTATGACAAACCAAGAGAAGATGCAATAATTATGCGCAAAGAAATAGATTAAAGAAAGAAAAATATAAATTTTTTTTATTAGAGAGGAAATAAATGTTAGAAGTATGTTTACTTGGAACCGGTGGCATGATGCCTTTGCCGGATCGTTATTTAACGGCTTTGATGACTAGATATAATGGCAGTAGCCTTGTTATAGACTGTGGAGAGGGAACTCAGATGGCTATAAAGTCTTGCTGCTGGAATTTTAAACCTATAGATGTGATTTGCTTTACCCATTTTCATGCAGATCATATCAGCGGACTTCCGGGTCTTTTATTAACCATAGGAAATGCCGAAAGGACAGAACCTATTACCTTTATAGGACCTAAGGGACTTGAAAATGTGGTTAATTCCTTAAGAGTTATTGCACCGGATCTGCCTTTTCCTATAAAGTTTATAGAGCTTACAAAAAATGAAGAAGAGATAAAAATTCACGGATATAGAATAAAGGCCTTTAAGGTAAATCATAAAATTACCTGTTATGGCTACACCATAAATATTGACAGAGCTGGTAAGTTTGACCCGGAAAAAGCTGCTAAAAATCAGGTTCCTAAAATGTATTGGAGCAAACTCCAAAAAGGGGAAGTAATCGTTGATGGCGATATTACCTATAGGCAGGATATGATTTTAGGAAAGCCAAGAAAGGGCCTTAAGATTACTTATTGCACAGATACCAGACCTACTCAAGAAATCATTGATAATGCAAAAGAAGCAGATTTGTTTATATGTGAGGGAATGTATGGGGAATATGAAAAACTTGGAAATGCTAAGAAGTACAAGCATATGACAATGTATGAAGCGGCTGAAATAGCCCAAAAAGCAAATGTCAGACAACTTTGGCTTACTCATTATTCACCATCAACGGTTTATCCGGAAAATTATTTAAAAGCTGTTAAAAAAATATTTGAAAATACCCATGCTTCAAGGGATGGATATTATGTAGAAATGTTCTTTGAAAATTAACACTGTTTTTTTATATAGTTTTAGAAAGAGGAAAATTTCATGAGTGAAAAGGATATTTACATTCTTGCCATTGAAAGCTCCTGTGATGAAACAGCAGCAGCAGTTGTAAAGAATGGAAGGGATGTTATTTCAAGCATTATTTCGTCCCAGATAGACATACATAAGCTTTATGGTGGCGTTGTACCTGAAATAGCTTCCAGAAAACATATTGAAAGAGTAAACCAGGTTATTAAAGAGGCCATGAAAGAAGCAAATATGGAGTTTGAAGACCTGGATGCCATTGGGGTTACCTATGGACCGGGGCTTGTGGGAGCCTTGTTAGTAGGGGTTTCAGTTGCAAAAGCTATTGCCTTTGCTGCTAAAAAACCTTTGGTGGGAGTTCACCATATTGAGGGTCATATCAGTGCCGCATATATTGAAAATAAGGAATTGGAGCCTCCTTTTATTTCCCTTGTGGTATCTGGAGGACATACTAATATTGTTAAAGTATTAGATTACGGAAAATATGAAATACTGGCTTCCACCAGGGATGATGCCTGTGGAGAGGCCTTTGACAAGGTGGCCAGAGTTATAGATTTAGGTTATCCGGGAGGTCCTAAGATAGATGCTTTGGCAAAGGTTGGAAATCCTTATGCTATAGATTTTCCAAAGGCCAGCGTAAAGGATTCTCCAATGGACTTTAGTTTTAGCGGTTTAAAAACGGCAGTTATTAATTATGTCAATACCTGCAAAATGAAACATAAAACCTTTGTAGATGCTGACCTTGCCGCATCTTTTCAAAAGTCTGTTGTGGATGTTCTTACGGAAAAAACCCTTAAGGCCTTAAAAGACCATGATATGAAGGTTTTATCAATGGCTGGTGGTGTAGCTTCAAATATGGGGCTTAGACAAAGTATTACAAATATGTGCGAAGAAAACGATATTAAACTTTATATACCATCACCTATTCTTTGTACTGACAATGCAGCCATGATAGGTGCTGCTGCCTATTATGATTTTATAAATGGAAAAAGAGACGGCTGGGACTTAAATGCCGTTCCAAATCTTAGTTTCTAAATTTTTATTTTAAATAATAATGCTTGAATGTTTTTTATTCAGGCATTTTTTGTCTTATTAAAAAAAGAAGAACTTGCCTTTTTACTTAAGCTTTTATAAATTATTTTATAAGGAAATTATGTATTTTTGAACGTAGTGTAAGCAATCCCCCGCTTCAAAAGCGTAAGCTTTAAGCGGGGGTATAAGCTTACTAGTGTCAGAAGGGGTTAAAGCCCCTTCTGACAGGTGGCACAAAGTGCCACTGCGTTCATGAGGAAGTAGCGAAGCGGATTCCGAATGTCCGCTTTACAAGGAGAAAAAATATGAATTGTGGCATTTTATTAGCCGGTGGCAAAGGAAAAAGGATGAATTCCCAGATTCCAAAGCAATATCTTTCTTTAAGGGGATATCCTGTTCTTTATTACAGCTTAAAGGCTTTTGAAGAAAGTGATATAGATGAAATAATCATTGTTGCATCAAAAGATTATATGGATTATATAAAAAATGACATTGTTTTAAAATATGAATTTAAAAAAGTAAAAGCCTATGCTCTTTCAGGAAAAGAGAGAATGGATTCTGTGAAAAACGGGCTTTTAGAAGTTGAAAATTGTGAATATGTCCTTATCCATGATGGTGCAAGGCCCATGGTAAGTCCAAAACTTATTAATGATTGTCTAAAAGAGGTAAAAAAATATAAAGCTATTGTAACAGGAACACCTTTAAAAGATACCATCAGATGGATAGATGATAAGGATTTTGGCGGTGCTACTTTGGATAGAAGCAGGCTTAGAAATATACAGACACCTCAGGGATTTTTGTTTGAGGAAATAAAAGCTGCTCATTTAAAATTACAGGAAAACAGAGCCCAAAATGAAGATATAACCGATGATGCAATGGTGCTTGAAAGATTTCTGGGACGAAAAAGTGTTATAATTATGGGGGATTATAAAAATATTAAAATTACTACAGCTGAGGATTTGATAATCGCCGGGGCTTTTTTAGATGAAAAAGAAAAAAATAATTCTTGAAAGACATTTTTTGATACTGTATATTTGAGAAAAAAAGGAGGATTACATGGAGAACAGACTTGCTGTAATGGCTATTATAGTGGAAGATGCGAATGCAGTTGAAAAAGTAAACAAACATCTTCACGATTATAGAGAGTACATTATAGGGAGAATGGGGATTCCTTATAAACAAAGAGCTATTTCAATGATTAGTGTGGCTATGGATGCACCACTGGATGAAATAAATGCCTTGTCCGGAAAACTGGGGAAAATTGAGGGTGTTACAGCCAAGGCAACGATTTCAAAGCTTTAAAAAATATAATGAGAGGGTATGTGAATGGAAGAACTAATAAGAAAGTTATATGAAACAGGATTTTTAGAGAGGGAGGAGTTTAAAAAGCTCATAGAAGACAGGAATGAAGAATCCTATGAAGCTTTAAAAAAACTGGCATCTAAAAGAGCTATTGAAAATTATGGACATGATGTATATTTAAGAGGTCTTATTGAATTTACAAATTATTGCAGAAATGACTGTTATTATTGCGGAATAAGAGCTTCAAATAAAGAAGCGGAAAGATATCGTCTTAGTAAAGATGAAATTTTATACTGTGCTGATATGGGTTATAAATTAGGCTTTAGAACTATAGTTTTACAGGGGGGAGAAGATTTAACCTATAAGGATGAGGAAATTTGTGACATTATAAGAGAAATAAAAAAGCTTCACGAAGATGTTGCCGTAACCTTATCTATTGGTGAAAAATCAAAGGAAAGTTATGAAGCCTATTTCAAAGCAGGGGCTTCAAGGTATCTTTTAAGGCATGAAACGGCAAATGAAGAACATTACAAAAAATTACATCCTGATAAGTTATCTCTTGAAAACAGAAAAGAATGTTTAAAAAATTTAAAAGAAATAGGTTATCAGATTGGAGCCGGATTTATGGTAGGTTCACCGTATCAGACTATTGATTATATTATTGATGACTTATTTTATTTAAAAAAACTTCAACCTCATATGATAGGAATAGGCCCATTTATTCCTCATAAGGATACACCTTTTAAAGATTTTGAAAGGGGAAGTCTGGAATTGACCTTATACATGTTAGCCATACTAAGGTTAATGTTTCCAAAGGTTTTACTGCCTGCCACCACAGCTTTAGGAAGTATTGATCCTAAGGGAAGAGAAAAGGGAATTCTTTCAGGAGCCAATGTAGTTATGCCAAATCTTTCTCCAAAGGATGTAAGAAATAAATACATGCTTTATGATGGAAAAATCTGTACCGGAGATGAGGCGGCGGAGTGCAGAAAATGCATGGAAAGAAGAATTGAAAATATCGGTTACAAAGTGGCAGTTTCTAAAGGAGATCATATTGATTTCGTAAATAATCTAATAAAATGCTAAAAAATTTACCCCCGCTTTAAAAGGCGGGGGATTTATATTGGATTAAACTTTATCACATATCCAGTTTGAAAAATCTTCTCCGGCAAAAAGAGGTATTTCTTCCTGATAATATCTTCCTGAGTAGGCAATATGGGGAATACTTACAAAGTCTGTATCATAAAGATTTTCTTCATGCAGGACTCTTTTATAAAGAGGGTCGGCAATTACCAGTTCAGCTTCATTTATTAATTTTTCAGCATCATCTTCATAAATACCGTCACTGTCATCTTTACTTAGTAAATCGCAGTTTTCCTCAAAAGGCGAAAGAATTTTTATATTTTCATATCCAAATTCCCTGGACAAACAGTATTTTATGGAATCTGCATAAACTGCTTCCCCGATAACAAGAACCTTTTTACTTTTCTTAAAGGATTTATAGCTTTTATATTCAGTGGTATCCTGACTATAAGGAATATCAAGGGCTTCTTTTATTTTATTAATCATTCTTTTAATGCCGGAAATGCCCATAGGTATTCCACAGACATAAGGAATATCATATTTTTCTTTCATAAATTTTGCGGCTAAAAGTCCCGTGGCACTGACAACTACATTTACATGAGCCATTGCTGCTTTTGAAATATCCTCTAAGGTATTTCCCATGGCGAAATTGGAAATAATACTTATATCATTTTTTTCAAATACAGCCATTATGTTTTTGACATGATTAATATCGTAAAAATCAAGGGGTGTAAACCCAAGAATATTAATCTTTATGCCATCTTTAAGGAGCGCTTTTTTATTATCTAAAACGAAGGTTTGGGCTATGCTTTTAAAGGCATGTCCGGCTCCTTTTATGTAAGTATTTATTCCATTTGTCATATATCCAAAGGCAGGTATATCTGTAAGAGCAGTAATTTCTTTGGCAATTCCCACAAAATCCGTTCCCATAAACATAGGAACCGGGGAACCACACATTGCCACAAAATTAGGATGCTCACTTTTACATACTTCTAAAATATTATCTACTAAAATATCATCTCTTCCTAAAATGGCATCGGATTCTGTTAGTCCTGATACATAAAAAAGGCTGTCCATGTCATACCATCTGGGTTCGTCATGGGTATTGTAAGTGGAATTACAGCCTGATGCATCATGGATAATCACTAAGCCCCCTAGTTCGTAAAGGGCAGAAGCTATTCCAAAGGCATCTGCCGAATAGGTTGAAAGAACTCTGTAAACCTGTCTCATCCGTGACACCCCCATCCTTTAACTGAAATAATCGATTTTACATCTGATTCAACTTCAGAAGCATCCACCATCATTTCACACATTTGTCTTATGCCGTCAAAACCGTGAATTCCGCCATTTTCAACAATATTAACCATATGTTTTGTTCCGGTAAAATATGCAGCCTTTTGTCCTATTGCCAAAAGTTCTCCATTATAATCATCTGCAAGATGCTTGTCAACAACCCTGCATTTATAGTCAACCGTTGGAAAAATTTCAAGATTTGGAGCATTATCTTTTAAATATTCAATATCATCTTCTTCAGCCGGGTTTATTTCGTCACAATAAATTCTTATAACATTTATTCCGTAAGAAACAAGTAGTGCTGCTAATGAAAATGGTCTTAATACAGCAGCATAATCAATAACAACCGGCATATCTTTTAAAAATTCTTTTGTAAGTTTTAAGGATTTTATGGCTGTTTCCTTAAGATAAGAAATGTCCATTAAAGGAAGTGAAAGCTTTTTGGAAAGGGAAGCAAGTTCATCTTCAATGGCATCCATATTAAAGGTACAGGGCATAAAAATATAGTCTTGATGAATTCTTTTTTCTAAAGATTTTGCAGCAAACTCGCTACAGTTTCTTGTATAAATATTTAAAAAGCTAAGACTCATTGCCTTGTATTCATCATATTCTTTTGTGTTACAGATATCTCTTACCTCAAAACCTGCATTATTAAGCATTTGCACAAAATCTGAGGATTTTTTTATTGCAAAATTGTTTCCGATAATGTTTATGCTTTTTTTGTCCTTTTCAATGTCAACAAGACCTTCATACAAAGATTTAAACATTAAAGCTTCCGGGGTAAATTTTTGCCTCATGGTAGGTGTCATGTAACATTCAATAAAATCAATATCAGGAAAACGCTCACGCAAAGTTTTATACACAAGATTTAAGTCACAGGCCAGAAAATGGTGGACACAACTGGTGTAGGTTAAAACTGCCGGTGGACGCTTTTTAAGATTATTAATAATATCCGTTACCCCTTCTATAAATAAATCTTCTAAATCTCCCTCTAATATGTCATGTTCTTCCAGATTTATACTGGAATATCGATCAAGTCCGCCATATTCTTCTGCTGATAATACAACCCCCCTAAGACAGACACTGGCACAAAGAAAGATTTGATGACTGTGGGGAATGAGCATTGAGGTGTGGGCTATGGTCCAGGTACCTCTTGCAGGAGCAGAAAAAACAAGCCCTGCCTTAAAAGGCGTAAAGGAATCAAGATTTGAAATCTTAATGGCTAAAGCCTCATCTGCCTCCTTTTTTTCATGCGATAATTTTTTAAACATAAATCCTCCTAAAATAGTTTATAAATCCTTATTTATAACAGCTTCTGCCAAAGCAAGGTATTCCTTTGAAGCCTGACACTCAGGAAATGCATCAAGAACAGCCTTGTGAAGTTTATCAGCCTTTGTAATATCATTTGAATGATTAATTACACCAACTATTGGAGCATTTACTTTTTTAGAAAACTCCTCAACTGCCTCAAGCTCGTCTTCAACATCCTTTTTATTTAAAATAATACCGGAAAGTTTTGCATAGCCCCTGTTTTTAAAATGTTCCACTGCCAAAGCTATGTTATTTGCGGCATATAAAGCCATGTTTTCTCCTGAGGTGACTACATAAACCTTATCAGCATAGCCTTCTCTTATGGGCATGGAAAATCCTCCACATACCACATCTCCCAATACATCATAAAAAATAACATCAGGATTATAGATATCATAGGCATTGTTTTCATCCAAAAATTCCAGGGCTTTAATTATTCCCCTTCCGGCACAGCCTGTTCCCGGTATGGGCCCCCCTACTTCCACACATAAAACCCCGTTATAGCCTACTTTAACCACATCATCAAGGGTCATATCCTTCCCCTTTTGTCTGTAGAGGTCTAAAACCGTATCAATAGGCTTTCCGTCATGTAGATTAATTGTGGAATCGGCTTTAGGGTCACAACCTATTTGCATTACCTTTAGTCCCTTTTTTGAAAGGGCAACGCTAAGGTTTGATACTGTGGTTGATTTACCTATTCCGCCTTTTCCATAAATGGCAATTTTTATCATATCCTTCTCACTACCTCCATAAAAAACTCTTGCCCTTAATTATAGGTTTAATAAATAGATTTAACAATCTTTAAATTTAAATAATTAAAAAATATTAAAAAACTAATTTAATTCTTTGACAATTAGCCTGCCAAATGGTAGGATATTGATAAGATTTATCGTTCTGATTGGAAAGAGATTCTGAACAAAAAGAACTTTTATTACAAAATAATATTTAAGCTCACTCTGACTGCCGGCATTATTATACCTGTGGAAAGATTTGGTTTATAAAAATCCGAAAAAACCTTTTCTTATGTGGAAGGTTCTTTTGGTGAAGGTGCCGGCTGTATTTTGGTATGGTATTTTATAATATTATTTTTTAGGAGTTCATTTTTTAAGAATCGGGAAATGAACTTTTTTTGTTACCAAATACTTAAGGCAAGGCTTTACAATTCTATTTTTATCTAAAACATTTCCCTAAATCAGACGTTTTTTAACTTGTTATTTAAAAAGGAGAAGTAAAATATGTTAAAGATTGCTGTTTATGGCAAGGGAGGCATTGGGAAGTCTACCATTACCAGTAATTTATCAGCAGCCTTTGCAGCCCTTGGAAAGAAAGTAATCCAGATTGGCTGTGATCCAAAGGCAGATTCTACCATAAATTTATTGGGAGGAAATGTGGTAGAACCGGTTATGAACAGATTAAGACAAGAAACCGAAGAGGTTTCCATAGAAGATATATCAAAAAAAGGTTTTAAAGACATTGTCTGTATTGAAACAGGCGGTCCTACACCGGGACTTGGATGTGCCGGAAGGGGAATAATTGCCACCTTTAATTTGTTGGAGGATTTGGAATTATTTGAAAAATATAAACCGGATGTTGTAATGTACGATGTTTTAGGTGATGTAGTATGTGGAGGTTTTGCAGCTCCTATCAGGGAAGGATATGCAAAAAAAGTACTGATTGTCACTTCAGGGGAAAAAATGGCATTATATGCAGCTAATAACATAAACACAGCTGTTAAAAATTTTGAAGACAGAAGTTATGCCAAAGTCAGGGGTATCGTTTTTAATCACAGAAATGTAGAAAATGAAGAAGAAAAAGTAAAGGAATTTTCCAGAAAAAATAACCTTCCTATAGTTGGGGAAATACCAAGAAGTAAAGAAATCATCAAATTTGAGGATGAGGGAAAGACGGTTATAGAGGGAGATCCGGACTCAGAAATCAGCAAGAGATTTTTTGATTTGGCAAATTTACTCCTTTTGGATAAGGAGGATGAGGATGAAGATTGATAATCCAAAAGCAGTCAGCTTTAAGGTTAAAGAACTGGTAGAAAGAGGAGCAAGGGATATTCCAAATGAATTAATATCCAATGAACATCTTATTTATTCTTCCCCGGCTACTCTATCCTATAACTCTCCGGGAGCTTTGGGCTTTGGTGTAAAAAGAGCAGGACTTGTAATTCCTGAATCAGTAATGCTTTTGGTAGCACCAGGGTGTTGTGGAAGAAACACAACAGTTTTGGGAGATGAAAGCGGATATGCTAACAGAATGTTTTATCTTTTAATGAGTGAAAATGACCTTGTTACCGGAAAACATTTAAATAAGATTCCAAAAGCCGTTAAGGAAATTTGTGACAGTCTTGAAAAAAAGCCAAAAATTGTGGAGATATGTATTACCTGTGTAGATGCTCTTTTGGGAACAGACATGGACAGAATTTGTAAAAAAGCTCAAAAAGAAGCTGATGTAAAGGTAATTCACTGTTACATGTACGCTTTAACAAGAGAGGGAAGAAAACCTCCTATGGTTTTTGTAAGGTCAATGATTTACTCTTTGTTAGAGCCGGCAAAAAAGGACCCAAGATGTGTAAACATTCTTGGAAATTTCACACCTTTAGCTGATGATTGCGAGTTTTATGACCTTTTAAAAGAGGCAGGAATAAAACAGATTAATGAAATTTCAAGATTTAAAAACTTTGATGAATATAATGAACTGGCAAAGGCAAATTTTAATATAGTTTTACACAAGGAAACAAATCTTGCCGCAAAGCAGATGATGGATAAATTAAAGATTCCATTTATTGAACTTACAAGGCTTTATCAGCTTGCAAAAATTAGAAATCAATATAGATTGTTTTTTAAGGCAATAGATTGCGAAGTTGATGATGAAAAATACTATGATAAGGCAAAAGAAACCCTTCAAAAATTCAAAGAAAATTATAAAAATCTTACCTTTGCCATAGGTGAAATGATAAATGCAAATCCCTTTGAATTAGCACTAGCCCTTAGTCAGTACGGCTTTAAGGTAAAAGCGGTTTTTGCAAATCTTTCAAAGGATGATTACATTTACTTAAATGAGCTGGAAAAAATCTCACCGGATACAAGGGTTTTTACAAATCTTTCTCCTACGATGCTTAACTTTAAGGTGGAAGAAGAGGTTGATATAACCTTGGGAAAGGATGCTTCTTATTATTACAAAGATGCCTTAAATGTGGCATTTAATCATGAAAGTATTCCTTTTGGATATATGGGATTAATAAGCCTTTTAAAAGAGATAATGCATGTGGTTGATACTAAAAAAAGCCTTGGTGATGAATTTCAGATAAAATATCCGGTACTTTCACAGTACAAGATGAAAAAAGATGCCTATAAAAGTGAAACAAAGGGACTTTGGAAGAAATTATCACCGTTTGCACCGGATCAGTCAGGGGCTTCCTCTGTTTATTACGAGTTTGGAGGAACCAGTGTTATTATTGATGCCGGAGGCTGTGTTGGAAATGTATGCGGTTTTGATGAGCCAAGATGGTTTATTAAAAAAAGTACAATTTTTTCAGCAGGTCTTAGGGATATAGATGCCATTATGGGAAGAGATGAAAAGCTTTTGGAAAAGGTGGAAGATAACCTTAATACAAATGGTGGAGAATTCGTTGCCCTGGTGGGAACTCCTGTACCGGCAGTTATTGGTACAGATTTTAAAGGCCTAAAAAGAATCGGAGAAAAAAGATTAAATATTCCTTTTGTGGGGGCTTTTACCAATGGAGTTGAATATTATGACATTGGAGCCTATAAAGCCTACGAATCATTGATAGATACCTTTACGGATAAAAATGAAGAAGGAAGTAAGAAGGATATTATTGGAATATTTGGTGCCACACCTCTTGATATGCCAACCCTTGAAACAGCCTGCAATTTTAAGAAAAAAGTTGAAGAATTTGGACTTGGTAAAGCTTATGTTTACGGATATGGAGACGGATTGGAAGCTTTAAAAAAGGCCTCTTACGCCAGAGTAAACATAGCAGTTTCAGTATCAGGATTTTTAGCCTGTAAATATATGCAAAAGAAGTTTAATATTCCATTTGTCACCTCTTGTGCCTATGATAAAAAAAGTTTTGAAAGACTTTATAAATCCCTTAAAAATATCTTTGAAAACAAAGAGGAGTCAATAGATGAGGCTGTTACTTATGGGGATAAAAAAGCTCTGTTACTTCATCAGCAGGTATTTGCCAATGAAATCAGAAAAAATCTTTATGATAGTGGTAAATACAAAAAAATTGATGTATGTGGCTATTTTAAAATGGCAGACACCCTTCTTTGTCAAGGGGATAAAAGACTGGTGGAGGAATATGAATTTTGGGATATGGTTAAAGAAGGGGAATATAATGAAATATATGCAGATCCTCTCTTTAAAAAGCTGATACCGGATTTTGAAGGAAAATTCATAAGCCTGCCTCATTATTCCGTATCAGGTCATATGCATGAAATTAAAACAGACAGTGAATATTTTAAAGAAATCATGACAGAATAATTACTTATTGCTGCATAAAAAACGAATAATAACAATGCAAAATTCAATATCTGATTTGTGTGAGGTAATAAGCATGGAGAAGGAAAAACTAATAAGAGTATACGGAATTGTTCAGGGAGTGGGGTTTAGACCTTTTGTAAGTCGTATTGCTGATGAAAATGAAATAAAGGGTAGCGTCTGTAATAAAGGACCTTATGTGGAAATATTCGCCAAAAGCGAGGATGTAAAACTTGAAAAATTCATTGTGGATTTAAGACAAAAAGCTCCAAAACGCTCTGCTATTTTAAAAATCGAAGAAAAAGAGATAGAAGTGGATAAATCTACCAAATTTCAGATAATTAAAAGCAAAAAAGTCAAGGGGGATGTATATGTTTCACCAGACATTGCCATTTGCCCTGATTGTCAAAGGGAGCTTTTTGATAAAAATAATAAAAGATATCTGCATCCTTTTATAAATTGTACGGCATGTGGTCCAAGACTTACCATTCTTGATTCAATGCCTTATGACAGGGTTCGTACCAGCATGGGGGCTTTTCCAATGTGCAAAGAGTGCGAATACGAATATACAACTCCTACCACAAGAAGGTATCATGCCCAGCCGGTTTGCTGTAATGACTGCGGACCAAAGCTTTACATTGTGGGAAAAGAAATATATGACAAAGATGCCCTTATATATACAAGAAAGCTTTTAAGAGAAGGAAAAATAGCTGCAATAAAAGGAATCGGAGGTTTTCATCTTTGTGTGGATGCAAGAAATAAAGAAGCCGTTCAAAGACTTAGAGATTTGAAAAAGCGTCCTAAAAAGCCTTTTGCCCTAATGATGAAAAATATGGAAACTGTTGAAAAGGAATGTATTACAAGCAGTCTTCAAAGGGATATTTTAGAGGGGCCTCAAAAACCTATTATTCTTCTTGAAAAAAGAAAAGATTCTAGTTTGTGTGATGAGATAGCCCCGAAAAATCCAAGTGTTGGAGTAATGCTTCCTTATGCACCGGTACAGCTTTTACTTTTTGATTATCCTGATGGAGAAGAAATGACAGATTGTTTTGTAATGACTTCAGCAAATGTATCAGGAGCACCAATATGCAGAACTGATGAAGATGCAATTAAAGAAATTTCAAATATGTGTGATGTTATTTTATCAAATGACAGAACCATAAGATTAAGAGCAGATGATTCAGTAATGAGTTTTTATGATGATAAACCTTACATGATAAGGCGTTCAAGAGGATATGCGCCCCTTCCTGTAATGCTTGGAAAAGAGTACAAGGGCAAGGTTTTGGCAATAGGAGGAGAGTTAAAATCCACCTTTTGCGTAGGAAGCAATTCACTGTTTTACCTTTCACCATATGTAGGGGATTTAGAAGATATAAGAAGTGTGAAAGCTTTGGAATTTGCCATAGGAAGACTTTCAAGTTTATTAGAGGTTGAGCCTTCTTTAGTAACCTGTGACCTTCATCCAAGGTATAATTCCACCCTTTTAGCGGAAAAAATCGCCAAAGAAAAAGGTATTGAAATATTAAAAATTCAACATCATTATGCTCACATTGCTTCTTGTATGGCTGAAAATGATATAAGCCAAAAAGTTATAGGAGTATCCTTTGACGGAACCGGCTATGGAACAGACAATACCATATGGGGTGGAGAATTTTTAGTTGCTGATTTTTTGGGATTTGAAAGAGTGGCAAAAATTAAACCTTTTAAGCAGGCAGGAGGAGATGCCTCTTCGAAGGAAGGCTATAGAATAGCAGTTTCCATGATAGATTCCATCTTTGGAAGAGAAAAAACAAAAGAAATTTCAGATGCTTTGGGACTTTGTGATGATAAAACCTTAAAGGTGCTTTATATGATGCTTGATAATAACATAAATACCGTAAAATCAACCTCAGCAGGTCGTTTATTTGACGGGGTAAGTGCTATTTTAGGTATAAAAAAAGCTTCTACCTTTGAAGGAGAAGCTTCAATGAGTTTGGAATTTGCTGCCAAAAGCTACGAAAAAGATGTTTTAAGAAATCAAAAAGAAATAGAAATCGATGCTTTAAAAAATGAACTTAAAAACTTTGAAAATAAAGAAGTATACGAGTTAGAAACGGATATTTTAGTAAAAGAATTAGTAGAAAGAAAGTTAAATGGAGAAGATTCACAAAAACTTGCCTATGATTTTCATGTTAAACTATCAAAATTAATAATTAAAAGCTGTTTAATGATAAAAGAAAAAACAGGCTTAAATATAGTAGCCCTAAGTGGAGGCGTATTTCAGAATTTATTGCTTTTAAGACTTTGTGATAAGGGGCTTTCAAAGCTTGGTTTTAAAGTTTTAAAACATTCTCTGATACCGGCAAATGACGGTGGAATCGCCTTGGGACAGGCTGTAATAGCTATGAATTACCTTGAACGCAGTGTAAGCAATCCCCCGCTTCAAAAGCGTAAGCTTTAAGCGGGGGTATAAGCTTACTAGTGTCAGAAGGGGTTAAAGCCCCTTCTGACAGGTGGCACAAAGTGCCACTGCGTTCATGAGGAAGTAGCGAAGCGGATTTAAGAATGTCCGCTTTACAATAAAAACAAATAGAAAGGAAAATCTGTTAGACAGATAAAGGTGAAAAATATGTGTGTAGGATTACCGGGAAAAGTTGAAAAAATAAAAGACGGCATGGCAATAATCGATGCTTATGGTGCAAAAAGGCAGGTAAGTGCCGAACTATTGGAGGATTTAATGCCGGGAGATTATGTAATGGTTCATGCGGGAGTTGCCATTGCAAAAATAACATCAGATGATGATGAAGAGCTTGATGAGCTTTTTAAAGACGAAAAATAAAAGTTAATATGTGGAGGAAGTAAAGTGAGTAGTGAAACTTTAGATTTGGCAAGGGATATTATCAGCAATTATTCCGGTAGAACTTTAAAAATCATGGAAGTATGCGGAACCCATACCCACCAGATTTTTAAGTATGGTATAAGAAAGCTCTTATCTTCTGATATATCTTTAATATCAGGGCCGGGATGTCCGGTTTGTGTTACTCCTACCGGTTTCATAGATGAAGCTGTAATGCTGGCTCTTGAAAAAAATGCTACGATTGCCACTTTCGGCGATCTAGTAAGAGTTCCGGGAAGCGAACAAAGTCTTGCACTGGCAAGAAGCAAGGGGGCAAAGATAAATATAGTATATTCTCCTTTGGATGCTGTGGAATATGCAAAAAATAATCCTGATGAAGAAGTGGTATTTTTGGCTGTGGGATTTGAAACCACCACACCTTCGGCGGCTTTAGCAGTTAAAAATGCCAAAGAAAAGGGAATTTCAAATTTTTCTATTCTGGGAGCTAATAAAACCATGATGAATGCTTACAGAATGTTAAAAGACAGTGCAGATGCTTTTCTTTATCCGGGACATGTGTGTGCCATAACAGGTTTAAAAGAATATGATGAATTAAAAGACGAAGGTATTTATGGAGTAGTTACAGGCTTCACTCCAAAAGAGATTCTTGGTGCTTTGGCCATGACAGTTAAAAAGCTGGAAAAAGGAGAGGCTTTTGAGGAAAATTGCTATAAAAGAGTGGTGACCTATGAAGGAAGTCCCTCAGCACTAAAACTGATAGAAGAAACCTTTGACAGCTGCGATTCAGAATGGAGAGGTCTTGGAATAATAAAGGATTCAGGTCTTTGTCTTAAGAAAAAATACAGTGATTTTGATGCCAGAAAGAAATTTAATCTTCCTGAAATTACGGGACATCCAAATCCACATTGCAGATGTGGTGAAGTATTGCAGGGAAAATGTACACCTAAAGACTGTAAAGTCTTTGGAAAAGGATGTACTCCTGAGCATCCTATTGGAGCCTGTATGGTTTCAGGTGAGGGAGCTTGCAGTGCATTTTACAAATATGGCGGTGATTTTTAACAGCCAAAAAAATTATAATTTTAAGGAAAGAAGGGTAGAGCCCTAAAAGGCGAAAGAAAAATGGAAGAGAAGGTTATAACATTAGCACATGGAGCAGGAGGAAGACAGACTTCTGACGTAATAAACAATATTTTTAAAAAGAATTTTGCAAACGAGAATTTAACAGCAGATGATGCAGCAGTATTACCAATGGATGCAGGAAAGATTGCATTTACTACAGATGGTTTTATTGTTTCACCGGCTTTGTTTCCCGGTGGAAACATTGGAAAATTAAGTATCTGCGGTACGGTAAATGATTTATCCTGCATGGGGGCAAAACCTTTGTATTTATCCTGTGCCTTTGTAATTGAAGAAGGTTTTCCAATAGAAACTTTGGAATTAATTGCAGAATCTATGGCAAAAACAGCAAAGGAAGCAGGCGTTAGGATTGTAGCAGGAGATACCAAAGTTGCAGGAAAAGGTCAGGTAGATGGTGTATTTATCACAACCACAGGAATCGGAAAAATACAAGAGGGAGTTAATACTGCCGGAGACCTTGCAAAACCGGGTGATGCAGTAATAGTAACCGGAGATGTGGGAAGACATGGCTGTACAATTCTTGTAGCCAGAGATTCCTATGGAATTGATGCAGATGTAACAAGTGACTGTGCACCTTTGTGGGATGCAGTTAAAACCATGATTGATACTACAAAAGATATACATGTTATACGAGATGCCACAAGAGGCGGTGTAGGAACGGTTCTTTATGAAATTGCAGAACAAAGCAGCGTAGGGATTAGACTTGAAAAAGAAAACATTCCTGTAGATGATAAGGTAAAAGGTGTATGTGGAATGTTAGGACTTGAGCCTTTATATTTAGCCTGTGAAGGAAGACTTGTGGTATTTGCTCCTAAGGAACATGCTCCTGCCATAGTTGAAGCTTTAAGAAAAGGTAAATATACTCAAAATGCCGCAATCATAGGTGAAGTTACAAAAGAAAATGTCGGAAAGGTTATAATGAAAACAGAGATTGGTTCAGAAACCATTTTGCCTGCACCTGGTGGAGAACTATTACCTAGAATCTGTTAATTAATAGATATAATAATATTCCTTTTTTTATATAAACCCACACTAGAAATCATTTTGTTTTTTGGTGTGGGTTATTTTTAAAAAAATTCATATCAAAAATCTTCTGTCGAATAGTCAAAAATCTAAAAAATAACAATGAAAAAATTGGAAGATAATAACCATAAAATTGAAATTAAAAAGCCCTGATTTGGGAATTAATCAGTAAAAACAATGGTGTTTTCACCAAAAAATATGCTGATTGATAATAAAAATAATTGAGAAAACATATCAATTACAAGGCTATTGTAACAAAGATACAGTTGCCAAATTCCACTCTCAGAATTAAAAAATGGGGGCTTTTTTTAACTAAAAATATATTGCTAATGGTACAAAGAAAAAATCTAATTGAGAAAAATTTTCGTTAAAATAACAAAAAAATATCCAAATAACAGGGAATGGTAAGGTAAATATCTAATCATTGTGTTGATTTTGTACTGATTTGACCAAACTTAACAAAACTAAACTGTAAATAAAGTTTGTTAAATTTTCTGCGCAATATAAAAAAGGGCTTGAAATTATTGATTTTCCACATATTTTTAGTAAACATTTTATAAAAATAAACAAAATAGAGGGCTTAAATAATGAAAAGACAATAAAAAAATATTGAAAATCGGTAAAATTAATGGTAGCATTTAAGATGTAGATAAAAAATAGTTTTGTTAAGTTATTATTCGTTTAGCATTGTTTAAAACAAAACCAAAACAAATAATTAAGCACCTAAAGGTGTGGTAATGGAGGGTAAGAAAGTGGCAATAAAAAAATCAGCCGTTCCTTTTAAAGGAACAAAAGAACAAGAAGCAAAGCTTCATGAAGTAATTGCCGGACTCAAAGAAGAACAGGGATGTCTTATGCCAATAATGCAACAGGCACAGGATATCTATGGGTATCTTCCGATTGAAGTTCAAAAAATTATCGCAGACGATCTTGAAATTCCAATCGAAAAGATTTATGGAGTTGCAACATTTTATGCACAATTTCGTCTTCAGCCAACCGGAGAATACAGAATTTCTGTATGTCTTGGTACAGCTTGTTACGTTAAGGGGTCAGGACCGATTCTTGATAAACTCAAACAACTATTGCAAATCGATATTGATGAGTGTACTCCTGATGGAAAATTCTCACTTGAAGCATGTCGTTGTATAGGAGCTTGTGGACTTGCACCAGTTTTGACAGTTAATGAAGAAGTTTACGGAAGACTTACTTTAGAAGATATTCCGGGAATTATTGAGAAATACTCAAATTAACGTAATGATATTTTGGTAGATCATTACCAGAGAAATGGAGGATAATCAGTGAAGACATTAGAAGAATTAAATGCTGTCAAAGAGCAATATGAGGGTCTTGTTAACTTCAGAAGAATCGGACATGCCGAGGATGCTGTAATAGATAAAAAATACAGACTTCATGTTCTTGTATGTGCAGGTACAGGATGTACTTCATCAGGCAGCTTAAAAATAATAGACAAATTAAATGAAGAATTAAAAGCTAACAATATTGAAAATGAGGTTAAAGTTGTAAAGACAGGATGCCACGGACTTTGTGCATTAGGACCTCTTATGATTGTATATCCGGAAGGAGCTTTTTATTCAAGACTTGAAATAGAACATATTCCGGAAATTGTTAAAAAACACTTTGTAGAAGGAAATGTATGTAAAGAATACTTATACAAAGAAACAGTACTTGAGGATGGTAGCGTTCAGCCAATGAACAATACAGACTTCTACAGAAGCCAGAAGCGAGTTGCTCTTAGAAACTGTGGTGTTATCAATCCAGAAGATATTAATGAATATATCGGTACAGGCGGATATCAGGCAATTGCCAAAGTGCTTCAAACCATGAAACCTGAAGATGTTATCCAGGTAATGCTTGACAGCGGACTTAGAGGACGTGGTGGTGCTGGATTCCCTACCGGTTTAAAATGGAAATTCGCAGCAGCAAGTGTAAATGAGCAAAAGTATGTATGTTGTAACGCTGACGAGGGTGACCCGGGAGCATTTATGGACCGTTCCGTATTAGAGGGAGATCCACATGTAGTACTTGAAGCTATGAGTATTGCAGGTTATGCTATCGGAGCTAACCAGGGTTATATCTATGTTCGTGCTGAGTACCCTATCGCTGTAGAAAGATTAAATATTGCTATCAAACAGGCAAGAGATGCAGGTTTACTTGGAAAAGACATCCTTGGTACAGGATTTGACTTTGATATTGACTTAAGACTTGGTGCAGGTGCATTCGTTTGTGGTGAGGAAACAGCTCTTATGACTTCTATCGAAGGAAACAGAGGAGAGCCAAGACCAAGACCACCATTCCCGGCAGTAAAAGGTCTTTTTGCAAAACCTACTATATTAAACAATGTTGAAACCTATGCAAATATTCCAAAAATCATTATGCAGGGTGCCCAGTGGTTTGCGTCAATGGGTACAGAAAAATCTAAAGGAACCAAAGTATTCGCTCTTGGTGGAAAGATTAACAACACAGGTCTTGTTGAAATTCCAATGGGAACAACTCTTAGAACTGTAATAGAAGAAATCGGTGGCGGAATACCTAACGGAAAGAAATTCAAAGCTGCTCAGACCGGTGGTCCTTCAGGTGGATGTATCCCTGTTGAAAATATGGATGTAGAAATAGATTATGATAACCTTATAGCTATTGGTTCAATGATGGGTTCAGGTGGACTTATCGTAATGGATGAAGATAACTGTATGGTTGATATTGCTAAATTCTTCCTTGAATTTACAGTAGATGAATCTTGTGGTAAATGTACACCATGTCGTGAAGGTACAAAGAGAATGCTTGAAATCCTTGACAGAATTACTGAAGGAAAAGGAAAGATGGAAGATATTGATGAATTGCAGGAACTTGCTGCATTTATTAAATCCAACGCTCTTTGCGGATTGGGTCAGACTGCTCCTAACCCTGTACTTTCAACATTAAGATACTTTAAAGATGAGTATATTGCACATGTTAAGGATAAAAAATGTCCTGCAGGAGTTTGTAAGAACCTTCTTACATTCAAGATTGATCCTGAAAAATGTATTGGATGTACAAAATGTGCTAAGAACTGTCCTGTTGATGCTATCATCGGAGAAAAGAAGAAAGTTCATGAAATTGATACATCTAAGTGTATTAAGTGTGGTACTTGTCTTGACGGATGTAAAAAAGATGCAATCTATAAAGAATAATTAAGGAGAATTAATGCTATGGAAAATGTTACAGTTAAGATAAATGGTATGGATGTAGTAGTTCCTGCAGGCTCCACTGTTCTTGAAGCAGCAAGGATTGCTGGAATAGACATCCCGACATTATGTTATTTAAAAGAAGTAAATGAAATCGGTGCCTGCAGAATGTGCGTTGTTGAAGTAAAAGGTGCTAAAACATTAGTTACAGCTTGCGTATATCCTGTTAATGATGGCATGGAAATCTTCACAAATACAAAGAAAGTTCGTGATTCAAGAAAGAGAAATCTTCAATTATTACTTGCAAGTCACGACAGACAGTGTTTATCATGTGTTGCCAGTGCAAGATGCGAATTCCAGACACTTTGTCAGGAATATGGCGTAGAAGATGCCGGAGTATATGATGGAGCCCGTAATGAATATGAGCTTGATACAAGTGCTGCACACATGGTTCGCGATAACAATAAATGTATCCTTTGCCGTCGTTGCGTTGCTGTATGTGACAAGGTTCAGGGAATCGGTGTTATCGGAAGCAATGGCCGTGGATTTGCAACCTCTATTGGTCAGGCATTTGAAATGGATCTTGCAGACACAAGCTGCGTAAGCTGTGGACAGTGTATCGCTGTTTGCCCAACAGGTGCATTATATGAAAAAGATTACACAGAGCAGGTATTTGAGGCTATAGAAGATCCTGAAAAGACTGTTCTTGTTCAGGCAGCTCCTGCCGTAAGAGCAGCTTTAGGAGAGGAATTTGGCCTTCCAATCGGAACAGATACACAGGGTAAACTTGCTGCATCTCTTAGAAGACTTGGCTTTGATAAAGTATTTGATACAGTATTCTCAGCTGACCTTACAATCATGGAGGAAGCTACAGAATTCTTAGATAGAGTTAAAAATGGTGGAACACTTCCGTTAATTACCTCCTGTTCACCAGGATGGGTTAAATATTGTGAACACTATTTCCCTGATATGACAGAGAATCTTTCATCTTGTAAATCACCACAGCAGATGTTTGGTGCAGTTGCAAAGACCTATTATGCACAAAAAATGGGACTTGATCCTAAAAACATCGTTATGGTTAGCGTAATGCCATGTACAGCTAAGAAATTCGAAGTTGGAAGAGAAGACCAGTGTGCTGCAGGGGAAGGAATTGCTGATGTAGATATTGCAATTACAACAAGAGAACTTGCTTATATGATTAAGAGAGCTGGAATTAAATTTAACGAGCTTCCAGATGAAGAATTTGACAACCCATTAGGTGTTGGTACCGGAGCAGGTGTTATCTTTGGTGCTACCGGTGGTGTTATGGAGGCTGCTCTTCGTACAGCATATGAGACTCTTACAGGAAGTGAACCTGCATCTCTTGACTTTGTTGATGTCAGAGGAACAGATGGAATCAAAGAGGCTTCTTATGAAATTGCAGGCATGAACATAAAAGTTGCTGTTGCATCAGGACTTGCAAATGCTAAGAAACTTCTTAAGGCAGTTAAAAATGGTGAGGCTGATTACCAGTTTATAGAAATCATGGGTTGCCCTGGTGGATGTGTAAATGGTGGTGGACAGCCAAAACAGCCTGCATCAGTTAGAAACTTTGTAGATATACAAAAACTTCGTGGACAGGTTCTTTACGGACTTGATAAAGCAAATCCAATGAGAAAATCTCATGAAAATCCAGAGATTAAAACAATTTACAAAGAATTCTTTGGAGAACCAGGAAGCGAAAAAGCTCATCATATTTTACATACAAGCTATGTTAAACGTGGTGTAAATTCAAATATTTAATAAAAAAACTGTATTAGAAATAATAAATACAGTAAGGGTTTTGTTTGATAAATCTAATTAAAATATATTAAAACACTAAAAGATAGGGAGCTGTCTTGCTTGTAAAAGCGGATGGCTCCTTATTTTGAACGCAGTGTAAGCAATCCCCCGCTTCAAAAGCGTAAGCTTTAAGCGGGGGATAAGCTTACTAGTGTCAGAAGGGGTTAAAGCCACTTCTGACAGGTGGCACAAAGTGCCACTGCGTTCATGAGGAAGTAGCGAAGCGGATTTAAGAATGTCCGCTTTACAAATAACAACAAAAAAAATATTATCATTTTTGTTGTTTTTGCTTAAATGAAGCTCTCTTTCTAAGAGTAGGATCAAGAATTTTCTTTCTGATACGAAGACTTGTTGGGGTTACTTCTAACAATTCATCTGTATCTAAGTATTCAAGAGATTGCTCTAAACTCATTACTTTTTTAGGTGAAAGAGTCAGGGCATCATCTGCTCCTGAAGAACGGGTGTTTGTAAGATGTTTACGCTTACAAACATTAATTTCAATATCTTCGGTTTTTGAGGATTCTCCCACAATCATTCCGGAGTAAACTTTTTCTCCAGGTCCTATAAATAACACACCTCTTTCCTGGGCGGAAAAAAGTCCGTATGTTACTGATTCACCGGATTCAAAAGCGATAAGAGAACCATTTTTTCTATAGGTGATTTCACCTTTATATGGTGCATATCCGTCAAAGATTGTATTCATGACACCGTTTCCCTTGGTGGAAGTCATAAATTCGCTTCTATATCCGATAATTCCTCTGGAAGGAATAGAAAACTCAAGTCTTGTAGAACCGCTTCCGGAAACACTCATATTTCTAAGCTCGCCTTTTCTTTGGCTTAATTTTTCAATAACGGCTCCTGAGAATTCGTCAGGTACATCTACATAACAAAGCTCCATAGGTTCAAGTTTTTTACCTTTTTCATCTTCTTTATATAAAACTTCTGCCTTACTTACAGAAAATTCATAACCTTCACGGCGCATATTTTCAATAAGAACTGAAAGATGAAGCTCACCACGACCTGAAACCTTAAAACTTTCTGTTGTTTCTGTTTCTTCAACACGAAGGCTTACATCTGTATTTAATTCTCTAAAGAGTCTGTCACGAAGATGTCTTGAAGTAATAAATTTTCCTTCTTGTCCGGCAAGCGGAGAATCATTAACATTAAACTGCATTGAAATAGTCGGCTCGGATATTTTCTGGAAAGGAATAGCAACAGGATTATCTACAGAACAAATGGTATCTCCAATATGAATATCCGCAATACCTGATATGGCAACAATTGAACCAATCTTAGCTTCGTTTACTTCAATCTTTTTAAGTCCGTCAAATTCGTACATTTTACTGATACGAACCTTTTCTTTCTTGTCAGGATCATGGTGGTTTACAACAACGGCATCCTGATTAATTTTTAAAACACCATTATCAACCTTACCAACGCCGATACGGCCTACATATTCATTATAATCAATAGTAGATATAAGAACCTGTGTATTAGCTTCAGGGTCACCTGTTGGAGCTGGTATATAATCAACAATTGTATCAAAAAGAGGCTTCATATCCACAGGTTTATCACCAATATTTTTAAGAGCATAACCATCTCTTGCTGAAGCAAATACGAAAGGACAATCAAGCTGTTCTTCGCTGGCATCCATATCCATTAAAAGCTCTAAAACCTCATCTATTACTTCATCAGGACGAGCTTCAGGTCTGTCAATTTTGTTAACACATACAATAACAGGCAAATCTAAAGCTAATGCCTTTCTAAGGACAAATTTGGTCTGTGGCATGGCACCTTCAAAAGCATCAACTACAAGAACAACTCCGTTTACCATTTTAAGGACACGCTCAACTTCTCCACCGAAATCGGCATGGCCCGGAGTATCAATAATATTTATTTTAATATCTTTATAATAAACTGCTGTATTTTTGGAAAGAATAGTGATTCCACGTTCTCTTTCTATATCGTTAGAGTCCATGACTCTTTCCTGAACTTCCTGATTGGCACGAAAAACACCACTTTGTCTAAGTAACTGGTCAACCAGTGTGGTTTTTCCGTGGTCAACGTGAGCGATAATCGCAATATTTCTTACATCATCTCTGGTAATGTTCATCACGAACCTTCTTTCTTTTAAATCATAAAAATTAGGACTGCAATTGCAATCCTATCGACACTAACTTAAATATATTATCATAAATAGAAAAAAAAGCAAGTGCAGGTTTGCTTCATATGATATTATATAGGTATATAGTTAATAAGTATAAAAACTTTATTTAGGGGAAAAAATGGCAGAGATTTACATAGATGGAAAAAAGAAAATACTAGAAGAATTAAGAGGAGAAGATTGTAAAGAAACAGCCCTTTCTTTCTTAAATTTTTCTGCAAAAAATCTTAAAATAAGTAATAATTTTATATCAGTAACCAACTTAAATAAAACAGCTCTTTTTTCTAACAGCCAAAATGAAATGGAAATTGAAAAGTTATTGAAAATACTTAAATCCTGGTGTCTTTATTATCACGAATTTCTGGCAAAAAAACTAATAGAAAGTGGTAATATAAATGCTTTAAGGCTACTTATTTTTATTATTAATAATCAAAATGAAATCTGGATAAATAATAATTATTCCGACGAAATTTTTATGATGTATGTAATAGACTGCTATATTGATATGGCTTTAAAAAGCCGAAAAAGTGCTATTGTCGTCTGGCTTTTAGATTATAAGAACAAAAATTTTTCAAAAAAAGAATGGGAAGAAGAAAGATTTAGTAAGTTGCAGGATAAGTTGGAACTTCGTAAAAAAAGCCTGACAGAGCGTTTTTCTTATTTTGAAATTGATGATTTTAGCTTTAATAAAAGAAAAATTGAAACGATAAAAGAGGGAAGTTTGATAGAATTTGGGGCTTATTACTATGATAGAAATTTTTTAATAAAACCCCTAAAATTCATTGTTTTGGAAAAAAATTCCAACAAAGCCCTTATTATTTCAAAGGATATTTTAAGTTTTAATATTTATAATGAGGATATATTAAACAATGAATGGAGAAACTCTTTTATCAGAAAATGGTTAAATGACACCTTTTATAACAAAGCTTTTTCAAAAGAAGAAAAAATGTTTATAAAAACAACTGATTTAGAAGTATCAATAAATCCAAAAACCAATGTTTCAAATGGTTTACCTACAAAAGATAAAGTCTTTCTTTTAGATGTTTTAGAAGCTGAAAAATACCAAAAAAAAGGTTTATTATCTTTTGGAAATGTAAATGAATTTGCTTATTTTGAAGATAAGACTTTGAACAAAAATTCCAATAATTCTTTTTGGCTTAGAAGCCTGGGATTTAGTAAAACCAACGCCTGCACTTTAAAATCTGATGGTAGTATAAATTACCAGGGAGATTATGCAAAGAGTAAAAATGCAATAAGACCTGCAATGTGGATTAGGATATAGTGGAGTGTTTATGAAAGAAAATATATCTGATAGAAGTAAAAAATTACTTGAAAAAACCCAAAATTCAATATTATTGGATATGCCTTTTCTTGCTCTTGCCCTTTCAAGGCTTGATTTTAAAGAAACAAAGGATGTTTTTTTAATGACAGACGGGGAAAGTTTGTTTTATAGGGCGGACTTTATATGCAGGCTTTATGATTTGCAGGGAGATTTAAAGGTTCTTAAATTATACTATATGCATCTTTTATTTCATTGCATTTATCAGCATTTTTATTTATATGTCCTTATGGACGAAAAATATTATGATTTAGCCTGTGATATTTTTGTAGAAAATGCTTTGTATGACCTTGATTTCTTTGATGAAAAAACTTTAAATCTGGATTTAAAAACAGATGAAAATTTGAATATAAGCATTAATAAAAACTCCTCGAAGTCCTTTATTTTAAAGGATTTAAAGAAGGAAATATCAGATTTTAATATTATAAATCTCTATCAGTATTTAAGAGAAAATATACACGAAAATACCCTTAAAAAATGGTCAGACATCTTTTCAAAAGATAATCATAATATTTGGTACGATTTAAGAAGTTTTAAACATAAGCCTGTTTTTTATGGTGATTTTAGTGAAAATTCTAAAGGAGAGTCTTTAAACTCAAGCTTTGTAAAAGAAGACACCAAAGAAAAATGGGAAAAAATATTTAAAATTACAAAAAAAGAAATAAAAAGGGTAAGGGACCAAAAAGCAAGGGGAAGAAAAAACGAAATAATGGAAATATCAAAACCTCAATTTGAAGAATATGATTATTCAAACTTCTTAAGGAATTTTGCCAAAGAAAAGGAAGTTTTAAAGTTAAATCAGGATGAATTTGATTATATTTTTTACAGTTACGGCTTTAATCTATATGAAAAAATAGCCCTGATTGAGCCCCTTGAGTATAAGGAAATAAGGGGTATAAAAGAGTTTGTTATAGCTATTGATACCTCAGAGTCTACCAGCAGGGGACTTGTGGAAAAATTTGTTACTAAAACCTATAATATTCTTAAAGATACGGAATCCTTTTTTACAAAGGTTCAATTATATATCATACAATGTGATGAGGTAATTGAAGAAATAAAACGAATTACCTCTAAAGAAGAATTTGAAGACTATATTTTTAATATGAAGATAAAAGGCCTTGGAGGTACTGATTTTAAGCCTGTTTTTGAATATGTGGATTCCCTTATTAGAAAAGGAGAACTTACTAATTTAAACGGACTGATTTATTTTACGGATGGGAAAGGTCAATATCCTTTTCCGGATAATGCACCGAACTATAAAACAGCCTTCGTATTAATAGAAGAAAATGGAAGTGAAAATATAGATATTCCATCCTGGGCAAAAAAGATGGTATTTAAAGACTAAGTTTCTACAAATGCGTAAAATCAAGGGATTGGAATAGAAGAGGTTAAAATATGAACATAAAAAAAGCAAAAAAACAGATTAAAAATACCCTGATTGCATATTTTACAAAAGATGAAAAAGGGAATTTTTTACTACCGGTGGAAAAGCAAAGACCCCTGTTTTTAATGGGACCTCCGGGAATTGGAAAAACAGCTATTGTAAGCCAGGTGGCAAAGGAGATGAATGTGGGATTTTTAGCTTATTCCATGACTCATCATACAAGGCAAAGTGCCATTGGCCTTCCTTACATCGAAAAGAAAATATATGAGGGAAAAGAGGTCAGTGTTTCAGAATATACCATGAGTGAGATAATTGCCTCCATTTATGAATATATGGAAAAAAGCAAAAATAAAAACGGAATACTTTTTTTGGACGAAATCAACTGTGTTTCAGAAACATTAGCTCCTTTGATGCTTATGTTTTTACAATACAAGACTTTTGGAAAACACAAGGTTCCCAAGGGATGGGTAATAGTAACAGCGGGAAATCCTCCGGAATACAATGACAGTGTCAGACAGTTTGATATTGCAACCTGGGACAGATTAAAAAGAATCGATATAGAACCTGATTTTGAAAGTTTTAGAGAATATGGTATATCAATGAGCCTTCATTCTGCCATAATTACTTTTTTGGATATTAAAAGAACTGCCTTTTATAAAATAAGCAATAATGGGGCAAAGAAATCCTTTGTTACCGCAAGGGGCTGGGAGGATTTAAGTCTTATAATAAAACTTTATGAAAAAAATGAAATAGAAGTGGACGAAGACCTGGTATCTCAATATCTTCAGGACGAAGAAATCGCAAATGCCTTTGTTAACTACTATCATCTTTATAACAATTACAGATGTGATTATCAGATTGAAAATATATTAAAAAACAAGGTTGACAAGACAGTTAAAGAAAGGGTAAAAAAGGCAACTTTTGATGAAAAAATATCTTTAATAAGTTTATTGTTTGATACCATAAAAGAAAAAATAAAAAAGCATGTTTTGTTATATGAAAGCTCTGATATAAGTGCATTTGAAGAATCAGAAAAATCAGGAAAAGAGCTTTCAGATGAAATATCAAATGCCATTGATTTTTGTCAGAATAATTTTGACGGCAGTAAAGAAGCCCTGGTTTTAATAAGCAGGTTAAGCTTTGATTCGGTTTGTGCTACTTTTATTGCAAACTATGGATGCAGGTCTTATTTTAAGTATAATGATGCACTTATTTTTGAATGATTAATAAAAAGACTATTAAAAAAAGATAAAAAAGATTATAATAATAGGATAGTCCTTCATAAAAATGTTTATTTTCAAAGTAAAAGGAGATGATTTTTACATGGGAAAGTTTGGTAAAAAGAAGAAAAAAAGAGTTGCTCAAAGCAAAGAAATTTTTGAAAGAGTGGCTTTTGTAAATGAAATTATTGAATGTGATGACCCGGATATGGTAAAAATCGCATGTATGACAACGACAGGAAGAGTAGATGTATCTGTTTCAAAGGCTATGCTTGAAGATTCAGCTTTTGAAGAAGATATGTGGATAGGGATGCTTAGAAATCCTTTTGGAGAAACCGAGCTTGTTTTAAGAGAAAAAGACAGTCCGGATTATAATAGTATTGATGATGATCTTAAAAAGATTCTTGAAAAGGAACTCTTTTAGTTAAATATGTGTTTTTACAGGAGAAAATGTTTTTATTGTTAAAATAGGAGAGAAACGGATTGGGAAAAAAAATAATATATTATGGTTCAGGTAAAGGAAAAAGTATGGCAGCTTTAGGCTTTGCTGTTCAATACGCCGGTTTAGGCGAGTCGGTTGATGTTATACAATGTTTAAAAACCAAGAATATTAACGAAACAAATTTCCTGCAAAGATTAGAACCGGAGATAAAAATGTTTCGCTTTGAAAAGTCGGAATGTTCCTTTGAAGATTTATCCCAAGAGGAAAAACAGGAAGAAAAGATTAATATAAAAAATGGTTTGAATTTTGCAAAAAAAGTCCTTTGTACCGGGGAATGTACAATGCTGGTACTTGATGAAGCTTTAGGGCTTATAGATGAGGGCATTGTAGATGCAGAAGAAATCATTGATATATTACAGGCAGGAAATGAGGACACTTCAGTTATTATAACCGGAAGAAATATGTGTGAAAAACTTAGAGATTATGTAGATGAAATTTACAGAATTGATGTTGAAAAATAATAATTATTATTGACAATATTTGGTGGTGATGATACCATTATTTCAATTAGACGTTTAGGTAGAGGTTGCGCGTCTCATAAGTAGGATATTGGATGTATCAGGTACAGTTGAAGATATCTGAAAGGGTGAAGCGCCGAAAGATGGATTTTCCCTGAGATTTCCATCTTGGGCATATGGTTAATAGCCATATGACTGTCATCTTTATTTTAAAAATATTGATGGAGAGCTATCACGAAAAATTTTTTGTTTTTGTATTTGTTATTTTCGGACTGGCTCTTTTGTGGGTCAGTTTTTTATTGCTTATAAAAAGGAGGATATTATTATGGCAATTTTTAAAGGTGCAGGAGTTGCGCTTGTAACACCATTTAAAGAAAATGGAGAAGTAAATTACGAAAAACTTGAAGAATTAATTGACTTTCATGTAGAAAATCAGACAGACAGTATTATTATTGTGGGAACTACAGGTGAAGGCTCAACATTATCTGAAGAAGAGCACATTGAATGCATAAAGGTTGCTATCTGTAAGACAAATAAGCGTATTCCTGTAATAGCCGGAACAGGTTCTAATTGTACCAAGACAGCTGTTTACCTTTCAAAGGAGGCTCAACAAGCAGGAGCAGACGGGCTGTTAGTTGTTACCCCTTATTATAATAAAGCTACACAAAACGGTTTAATTGCCCATTATACTACCATAGCAAAAAGTGTTGATACTCCGATTATTATGTATAATGTTCCAAGTCGTACAGGATGTGCCATTGCTACTAGTACAGCAGCAAAATTATTTAAGGATGTTGATAATATTGTTGGAATTAAAGATGCAGTGGGTAATCTTTCACAAACTGCAGAGCTTATGCATCTTACCAATGGAGAGCTTGACCTTTATTCCGGAAATGATGACCAGATAGTGCCTATTCTTTCCTTAGGAGGAATCGGAGTAATTTCTGTTCTTTCAAATGTGGCACCTAAGTATACACACGATATTGTTTTTGAATACTTAAATGGAAATACTTCTAAAGCAGCAAAGCTTCAATTAGATGCAATTCCACTTATTAAAGCCTTATTTAGCGAGGTAAATCCTATTCCTGTAAAGGCAGCCATGAATATTTTAGGCCATGAAGTTGGAGATTTAAGACTTCCACTTACAAATATGGAAGAAGCAAACCAGGCTGTTTTAGCAAAGGCTATAAAAGAATTTGGAGCATGTCTTTAAAAAACGGTAAATGATTTTATCTTTAAGGAGGAGAAGATGACAGAAATTATTATGCATGGCTGTAACGGTCATATGGGTCAGGTTATTACTTCTATTGTTGAAAAAGATGATGAAGCAAAAATTGTGGCTGGAGTTGATATTACAGGAGAAAAATTAAATGATTATCCTGTATTTAAAAATATTTCAGATTGTAATGTAAAAGCTGATGTTATTATAGATTTCTCAGCAGCTGCTGCTTTAGAGGATGTATTAGAATATAGCCAAAAAAATCATATTCCTGCTGTATTATGCTCAACAGGTCTTTCAAATGAGCAGGTTGAAAAGATAAAAGCATGCTCAGAAAAAGTTGCCCTTTTAAAATCGGCAAATATGTCTTTGGGTATCAATATGCTTATGAATCTTTTAAAAACCGCTGTTAAGGTTCTAAATCCGGAAGGTTTTGATATTGAGATAGTAGAAAGACATCATAATCTTAAAAAAGATGCCCCAAGTGGAACGGCTTTAGCACTTGCTGATGCCATGAATGAGGCTTTAGAAAAACCTTATTCCTATAATTATGACCGTTCTAAGGACAATGAGCCTAGAAAGAAAGAAGAAATAGGAATTGTAGCCCTTAGAGGGGGAAATATTGTAGGAGAGCATGAGGTGGTTTTTGCAGGAAATGATGAAGTTATAGAGTTTAAGCATACTGCCACCTCTAAGGCTGTATTTGCAAAGGGTGCTGTGGCAGCAGCAAAATTTCTTAAAAATAAAGAAAGCGGACTTTTTGATATGGCAGATGTAATTTCGGCAGCTAAATAAATTAATAATAAACCAGGTCAAGGTAATATTTGACCTGGTTTTTTTCTTGAGAAAATTTAAGGATAAAGAAGCTTTGGAAAACTTGCACCGCCTTTTATTTTTATTTATAATGTTAGATATAAGGGATTTTTTATAGTTCGTTTTTGTAAAAGATTCATAAAAATATTTGATATAAAGAAAGGGGAAATAATGGAAGCATCAGAATTCAAATATCTAAAAGGGCTTTCGAAAGTTTATCCAAACATTGCAAAAGCATCAAATGAGATTATTAACCTTCAGGCGATTTTGAATCTGCCAAAAGGTACAGAGCATTTTGTTACAGATATTCATGGAGAATATGAACAATTTCATCACGTTCTTAGAAATGGTTCCGGAGCAGTCAGAAGAAAAATAGATGATGTATTTGGAGCTACCATCACTACAAATGAAAAAAAGGCACTTGCCACTCTTATATATTACCCGGAGGAAAAAATAAAAATAGTGGAGGCTGAAGAGGCTGATAATATTGATGACTGGTACAGAGTCACTATATACAGACTTATTCAGGTAACAAAGATTGCATCGGCAAAATATACCCGTTCGAAGGTTAGAAAGGCCATGTCAAAGGAATTTGCCTATATCATAGAAGAACTGGTTTCAGAACGCTATACTCAGGATAATAAAGAAGAATTTTATAACGGAATAATTGATACAGCCATTGAAACAGGAATGGCAAAACAGCTGATAATAGCCTTTTGTAATCTTATTCAAAGGCTTACAGTGGATCATCTTCATGTTTTGGGAGATATTTATGACAGGGGCCCTTATCCAAATAAAATAATGGAACTTTTAATGTCTCATCATTCTGTGGATATCCAATGGGGAAATCATGACATAGTGTGGATGGGAGCGGCAGCAGGTCAGACTGCCAACATAGCAACTCTTTTAAGAATCTCGGCAAAATACGGAAATTTACCTATATTAGAGGAAAGCTATGGAATAAATCTTCTTCCATTAGCCCGTTTTGCCATGAAAGTCTACGCTGATGATCCTTGTAGTTGTTTTACCGTAGGTTACAGAGAAGATGATATTACAAATATCAAAGATGTTGAATTGGATAAAAAAATGCATAAAGCCATTGCAATTATACAATTTAAAATTGAGGGACAGATTATTAACAGGCGACCTGACTTTCATATGGAAAAGAGAAATCTTTTGGATAAGATTAATCTTGAAAAAAAGACTGTAACAGTTGAGGGAAAGGAATATGAACTTCTAGATACCAACTTCCCTACAATAGACCCAAAAGATCCTTACAAGCTTTCAAAAGAAGAAGCAGATGTAATGGAAAGACTGAAACAGGCCTTTATAAATTGTGAAAAACTTCAAAGGGATGTTAGATTTCTATTTTCAAAAGGTTCTCTTTATAAGGTATTTAATGATAATCTTTTATTCCACGGTTGTATACCACTTGATAAAAACGGAAAGTTTAAAAAAGTGAAATTATTTGGAAAAACTCTTAGTGGAAAAGAACTTTTTGATACCCTTGATAATTATGCAAGACTGGGTTATTACTCCTTAGACCCGGAGGAAAAACTAAAAGGTCTTGATATGATGTGGTATATGTGGATTAATGAAAATTCACCTTTGTTTGGTAAGGATAAAATGACCACTTTTGAGAGATATTTTATTGCTGACAAGGCTACCCATAAAGAACCAAAAAATCCTTATTATAAATATATAAATGAGGATGAAACCGTTGATATGATTTTAAATGAATTTGGACTTTTTGCAGAAGACAGCCACATTATTAACGGACATATTCCGGTTGCTTTTAAAGATGGAGAAAGTCCTGTAAAGTGCCATGGCAGGGTTTTGGCTATTGACGGAGGTTTTTCCAAGGCATATCAGCCCAAGACAGGAATTGCAGGCTATACTCTCATTTATAACTCCTTTGGACTTCGTCTTGCTGCTCATGAGCCTTTTAAATCTATGGAGCAGGCTATTATAAACGAAAGTGACATACATTCGGATAATGTTTTGGTTCAAAGGGTGGTTAAGAGAAAAAGAGTTGCAGATACCGATACCGGAAAAGAACTTAAGGATTCTATAGAGGATTTAAAAAAGCTTGTTAAAGCTTATAGACAAGGTTGTATTTCCCAGGCTGAATAAAAAAAATTAATATTATACAAAAACGAATTTCCCGGCAGACAGCGAAAAAAAGCAGGATGCCGGGGATTTTTGCTTAAAGCCTTTATTTTAAAGGAATTTAAGTGTTCACATAAAGCACACATTTTTGTGCTTTTTTAGACACAAATATTAATTATCATATTTTGGGTTAAGAATTATGCATTTATAATTAGCAAAATAAATTACCTGACAAAATTAATTAAGGGAGGACGCTATTTTGATAGAAGTAAATAATCTTGTCAAAAAATACGGCAATCACCTGGCTTTAGACCATATCAGTTTTAAAATCGAAAAAGGACATATTTATGGTTTACTTGGCCCAAATGGTGCCGGAAAATCAACTACCATGAATATTTTAACAGGATATCTGGCAGCTACGGAGGGAGAAGTCATAATTGACGGACACAGTATTTTTGATGAGCCGGATTTGGCAAAAAAAAATATAGGATATCTGCCTGAGCAGCCACCGGTTTATATGGATTTTACCGTATTTGAATATTTGAAATTTGCGGCAGAACTAAAAGGCATCAAAAAAAATGAAAGATTAAAAAATATCAAAGAAGCCATGGAAATGGCAAGGGTATTTGATGTAAAGGATCGTATAATAAAAAATCTTTCAAAAGGTTACAGACAAAGAGTGGGACTTGCCCAGGCCATACTGGGATTCCCGGATATTATTATTTTAGACGAACCGACGGTAGGCCTTGATCCTAAGCAGATTATTGAAATGAGAGAGCTTATAAGAAATCTTGGAAAAAAACATACGGTAATTTTAAGTTCTCATATTCTTTCAGAAGTCAGTGAAATATGTGATTACATATTGATTATTTCAGGTGGAAAGCTTGTTGCCAGTGACAAGGCCTCAAATCTTTCCAACATGAAAGAGGAAAAACAAAAGGTTAAACTAGTAGTTAAATGTGAAATTAACAGGGCTAAAGAAATAGCTCTTAAAGTTACTGAAGACGTAAAAGTAAAATCAACACCACAAAAGGAATATGTGGAGGTTGAGGCCTTCGCAAAAGAGGATATAAGAGAAGCAATATCCATTGCCTATATGAATGAAAAATGTCCTATTATTGCCATGTCTTCTAATGAAACTTCTCTTGAGGATGTATTCCTTGAACTTACATCCGGCAATAATACAAAAGACAATACTATAAAAGAGAAAAAATCTGAAAAAGCAGTTGAATCTGTTATAGATGAAACTATGGAGGATATTTTAGAAGAAAATGATGAAAATAACGGAAAGGAGGAAGAATAATGCTTGCAGTATTTAAAAAGGAATTAAGATCATATTTTACATCAATGACAGGATATGTATTTATGGCCTTTTTTGTGGCTGTTGTAGGAATATACTTCCTTGCCTATAACTTAAACTATGGTTATCCTTATTTTACTTATTCACTGTCATCAGCTTCCTTTGTATATATAATTATTGTACCTATACTTACCATGAGAATAATTGCCGAGGAAAGAAAACAAAAAACAGATCAGCTTCTTTTAACAGCACCGGTATCCATTGTAAAAATAATTCTTGGAAAATATCTTTCCCTTCTTGCAATTCTTGCCATACCTATAGCAATGTTTTGCTTGTATCCACTGATTTTAACACAGTTTGGAAAGATTAATTTTCAGATGACCTATACAGGAATATTGGGATATTTCTTATTGGGAGCAACTTTTATGGCAGTGGGAATGTTCATTTCCTCTATTACTGAAAGTATGGTAATAGCTGCGGTTTTATCCTTTGGAGTTTTATTTTTAAGTTATATGTGTACGGGACTAGCTGATTTTATTTCATCCGAAGCTTCAGCTTCCTACATTGGCTTTATGTTAATTGCCATTTTAGTTGGTGTGATTATGTATATTATGACCGCTAATTATACTATGTCTGCCGTTATATGTCTTGCTTTAATGGTAGCAGATACAGTTTTGTATTTTGTAAAGTCTTCTCTTTTTGAAAGTGCCTTACCGAATATGCTTAACGCTTTATCACTTACAAAGAAATTTTCGGATTTATCTTCAGGAATGTTTGATTTAACTGCTATTGTTTACTACATTTCAGTAAGTGGCTTATTCATATTCTTTACTGTTCAGTCTGTTCAAAAGAGACGCTACAGTTAGTTGATAAGGAGGTTACAAAAGATAATGAGTAATTTTAAGAAAAACGATGAAAATACTAATATAAAGCCAAAAAAAATAAGAAAGAAAATCACCTTTGAAGACATAAAGAAAAGCTTTTCCACAAAAAATTTTAAAAGCGGTTCCTATAGCTTTTTACTTTCTGCAATAGTACTTGCTATTGTAATAACCATAAATCTTGTAGTAGGAGCTTTTCCATCCAGTGTTACTTCCTTTGATTTATCAGACCAGAAGCTGACAATTTTATCAGACCAGACAAAAAATCTTATTTCATCTGTTAAAGATGATGTAAATATTTATTTAATTGCAGAAAAAGGAAAAGAAGACAGTACAATTCAGACACTTTTGGAAAAATATAAGGATTTGTCAAAGCATGTTAAGGTAAAAACCATTGACCCGGCACTAAATCCAAATTTCACTTCAGATTATACTACCTCTGATGTATCTTCAAACAGTGTAATTGTAAGCTGTAATGATAAGTCAAAAGTTGTTGACTATAATAATATTTATGTCACTTCCTACGACTCTTCAACTTATTCTCAAACAAGTGAATTTGATGGTGAAGGACAGATTACCAGTGCTATTGACTATGTTACCTCAGAAAATGTGCCTGTTATATATACACTTTCAGGTCACAACGAAACAGAACTGTCAAGTGATTTTATAAACGATATTGAAAAACAAAATCTTTCCGTGGAAAGCTTGGATTTACTTAACAAGGGACAAGTCCCTGATGACTGTGCATGTCTTATTATTTTGGGCCCTCAAAAGGACTTGTCTTTAGACGAAGCAAGTGCCGTGAAAGAATATTTGAAAAGTGGAGGAAAGGCGTTTATTTCAACTGCCTATACGGGAGAAGATACTGAATTTACAAACTTTTATTCAGTACTTGAAGAATACAATACAAAAGTAGATGAGGGAATTGTAATTGAGGCAGATTCTTCTTCCTATGCTAACCCTTATCCATCCTATATTTTGCCAACACTTTCATCAGAAAGTACAATAACTTCAACTATTTCAGCTGAAAATATGAGGATACTTTTACCTGTTGCCCAGGCTTTTGAAACAATTGATGAAAATAATACAGATATTACAATTACACCTCTTTTAACTTCTTCTTCATCATCCTATTTAAAGGTGATAACCAATGAAACTCAGTCCTATGATAAGGATGAAGGAGCAAAAGAGGGAAGCTTTAATCTTTCAACTCTTATTACAAAAAGCATAAAACAAAAAGATGTAAGTGCAGATGAAAGTGAAAATGATTCCTTAGACAATAAAACAGCCTTGATTTTGGTATCTACTCCCCATGTGGCAAATGACCAGATAAATCAAACAGTGGCAGGGGCAAATGAAGATTTTGTAATAAATTCATTAAGTTATCTTTGCCAGCATAAAAGCTCAATTTCAATACATTCAAAATCCCTTTCCGTGGATTATCTGACTTTATCTGCCGGTCAGAAAAACCTTTGGTCAATACTTTTAGTTATTGTCCTTCCTATTGTCATAATTGGAACAGGTTTATTTGTCTGGTTAAGAAGGAGGCATAAATAATTGAAAAAGAAAACATTAACCTTAATAATAAGCTTATTTTTCTTAGTAGCATTTATAGCAGCCTATTTTGCAGTAAGCTCTTATACAAAAAACAAAGAAGAAAAAGAGACGGCTAAAGAAAATGAAAATCAAGTTACCCTTCTTACTTTGGAAAGTGATGACATCACAGAATTTTCCTATCCTGGAAGTGCTGGAGATTTAAGCTTTATAAAAAAAGATGATAACTGGACTTATGAGGCGGATTCTTCCATAGAGCTTTCAAACGATAAGGTTCAGGATATTGCAGATAATTTTACTTCTGTAATAGCAGACAGATTGGTGGAAAATGATGCAAAAGACCTTTCAACCTACGGTCTTGAATCACCTTCTATGACCTTGACTGTCAGCACCTCAAAGGGTACTACGGATAAAATACTTATTGGTGATTATAATTCCACAACAGGTAGTTATTACGCAATGATAAATGATAAAGAGGATGTATATCTATTGCCTTCATCCTTTACATCTTCATTTTCCTCATCTGTAGATGACCTGAAAAAAGAAGAAAATAGTGATAAGGCTTCATCCAATTAAATAAAGGCTTCATTGAATTATTGACTAACGGCAAAGTATCGTTTATCATATTTAATGAAAACAAAGGGGTTTTCGTCTTATTTGTGTACGAAAATCCCTTTTGTCAATTTAAAAGATTGGAGTTATTTTCATGAGATTTCGACCATGCATTGATATACATGACGGAAAGGTAAAACAGATAGTAGGTGCATCTTTAAATGATAATGGGGCAGAAGAAAATTTTGTATCACAAAAAGATAGCTCCTTTTATGCATCAGTCTACAAAAAAGACGAAATATATGGCGGACATGTCATAATGCTTAATCATCAGGGAAATGAAGGATATGAAGCCACAAAAAAAGCCTGCCTTAAAGCCTTGAATTCATTTGAATACGGACTAATGGCAGGAGGCGGTATAAATCCTGATAATGCCGGGATTTTTCTTGAAAACAAGGCATCCCATGTTATTGTTACCTCCTATGTATTCAAGGATGGAAAAATTGATTTTGACAATCTAAAGAAAATGACAGACGCAGTTGGAAAAAAACATCTTTGCTTAGACCTTAGCTGTAAGGAAAAAGAAGGAAGTTATTACATTGTCACAGACAGATGGCAAAAATTCACCGAAACTGTGTTAAATGAAGAAACTTTAGATATGCTTTCTGCCTACTGTGATGAATTTCTGGTTCATGCTGCCCATGTTGAAGGGAAAAAAGCAGGAATTGATGAAAAATTAGTTGATATTCTTGGAGAATATTCACCTATAGATGTCACTTATGCAGGAGGAATAAAAGATTTTTCAGATATTGAAAAAATAAGAAAGATTGGAAAAGGAAAGGTCGATTATACAATTGGAAGTGCCCTTGATCTTTTTGGAGGAGATATTTCATATAAAGAAGTAGTTAATAAATATCACGATAGAAAATAGAAGGTGACAATAAATGGTAATTGATTTTCATAGTCATGTATTTCCTGAAGCTATAGCGGAAAAAGCCCTAAGTCACATTGAAGAGACAGATGAATGCCATAGAGTGACTAACGGAACCATGAAGGATTTTCAGGAAAATATCCAAAATTCAGGAGTGAATCTTTCAATTCTTTTGCCTGTGGCTACAAGCCCAAAACAGTTTGAAACCATTAATAAAGTTGCTTTAGGCTACAATGAAAAGTATGATAATGTTCTTTCCTTTGGAGGGGCTCATCCTTTAAGTAATCATTGGAAGGAAGAATTAAAAGAAATCAAAAGTATGGGATTTAAGGGAATAAAAATGCATCCCGATTGTCAGGATACTCCTTTGGATTCTGAGGAAAGTATCAGATTTATTGATTATGCGGCACAGTTGGGACTGGTAAATGTTATTCATACAGGATTTGATCCTAACTATCATGGCTCTACCAATTGTGATCCAAGGGCAATCAGAAATCTTTTGGATGCCCTGGGGGAAGATATACCAAATCTGGTACTGGCACATCTTGGAGGACTTGATTTTCATCCTGAGGATATTGACCTTATTTGTGATTCAAAGGTTTATTTTGACATTGCATGCTATAACTTCATCCCTATTAAAGATGATTTGATTCAAAAAATAGTAAAAAGACATGGTGCAGACAAAATAGTATTTGGAAGCGATTGTCCGTGGTCAGATCCAAAAAGTGACATAGAAAGGATTTTGACCTATGACCTTTCTGACGAAGAAAAAGATAAGATATTTTATAAAAATGCATTAAAATTATTGAAAATGAAAGAGGAAGACATTAAGGTCAAATCTTATGCATTTTAGTAGGAGGTTTTTATGGCAAAATATACTAAACAGGATATTATCGATATTGTACAAGATGAGGATGTTGAATTTATTCGACTTCAGTTTACGGATATTTTTGGCACTTTAAAAAATGTTGCTATTACTTCAAGTCAGCTTGAAAAGGCGCTGGATAATAAATGTATGTTCGACGGGGCAAGTATTCAGGGCTTTGCAAGGGTAGAAGAATCGGATATGTATTTAAGACCGGATTATGATACTTTAGCGATTTTTCCATGGAGACCACAGCAAGGAAAGGTGGCAAGGCTTATTTGCGACATCTATAATCCTGATGGCAGTCCCTTTGAAGGAGACCCAAGATATATTTTAAAGAAAGTTACCAAAAAGGCGAAAGACTTAGGCTATACCTTTAATGTAGGCCCAGAATGCGAATTTTTCCTTTATCATATGGATGATGATGGTCAGCCTACCACAATTACCCATGAAAAAGCCGGATATTTTGACCTTGGTCCTATAGACTTAGGAGAAAATGCCAGAAGAGATATGGTACTTACTTTAGAGGATATGGGCTTTGAAGTTGAAGCATCCCACCATGAGGTTGCCCCGGCTCAGCATGAGATAGATTTTAAATATGACGAAGGAATCGTAACTGCCGATAATATTATGACCTACAAGCTGGTTATAAGAACTATTGCCAAAAGACATGGACTTTTTGCAACCTTTATGCCAAAACCTAAATTCGGGGAATGTGGTTCTGGTATGCACACCAATATGTCCTTATCAAGAGATGGTAAAAATATTTTTGCTGATCCTTCGGATAAATTTGGTCTTAGCAAAGAAGCATATTATTTTATTGGTGGTATTATGAAGCATATTAAAGCTATTACAGCTATTACCAATCCTATAGTTAATTCTTATAAAAGACTTGTTCCAGGCTTTGAAGCACCGGTACATATCGCCTGGTCTGCAAAAAACAGAAGCCCTCTTATAAGAATTCCTGCTTCAAAAGGAGAAAGCACAAGAATAGAACTTAGAAGTCCTGATTCTGCCTGCAATCCATATCTGGCACTGGCTTTATGTCTTGCAGCAGGTATGGAGGGAATTGAAGAAAAAATAGAACCTATGGAAAGCATTGATATAAATACATATGATATGAGCGAAAAGGAACTTAAGGCCCTTAATCTTGAAGAACTTCCGTCAAATTTATCCAAAGCCTTAGATGAAATGGAAAAAGATGAGCTTTTAAGACAGGTTCTTGGAGATCATGTATTTAATATTTATCTTGAAACCAAGAGAAAAGAATGGAGAGAATACAGTTCGCAAGTTACTAAATGGGAGATTGATCAATTTTTATATAAGATTTAGTTATATAAAATACTTAGCGTAAAGGAGGTTACTTGCGTGACAAATATAATGGTGGTATTTCCCAAAAAGGAAATAGCACTAAACATTAAAAGGATTCTGGTTAGAAGCGGTTTTAGTGTTGCAGTAGTGTGTACAAGCGCAGCCATGGCCATAAACAACGCTGATTCACTATCCGGTGGTATTATTGTTACAGGTCCCAGACTTCCTGATATGATGTTTACTGAGCTGAATGAATATTTATGTAAGCAGTTTGATATGCTTCTTATTGCTTCTGAAGAATATTGCTACACAGGAAGTAAGGAAGGGATAGTAAGTATCACTAAACCTTTAAAAGTGACAGATTTAATAAATACTTTGGATATGATGGTTACAGCTTATGAAAGAAGAAAAAAAAGGCTTAAGCTGAAACCCAAATTAAGAAATGATGCCGACAAAAAAATAATCAATGATGCCAAGGCTTTGCTTATGGACAGAAATAATATGTCCGAGGAGGAAGCCCATAAGTATCTTCAAAAGTGCAGCATGGATAGTGGAACCAATATGACAGAAACTGCTCATATGGTAATCAGTCTGTTTATGACATAATAGTCTGCTATTATAATAAAATATTTCATTATGAAGTATGAAAAGGAGAAAAAAATGAAATTTACCAAAATGCATGGAATTGGAAATGACTATGTTTATGTAAATTGTTTTAAAGAAGAAGTCAAAGACCCTGAAAATTTGTCAATTAAATTAAGTAACAGACATACAGGCATAGGTTCAGACGGACTTATACTTATTAAGCCCTCCACTAAGGCAGATTTTTTCATGGATATGTATAATGCTGATGGTTCCAGGGGAAAGATGTGTGGAAATGGTATCCGTTGTGTAGGAAAATATGTATATGACCATAAAATGACGGATAAAACCTCCTTAAGTATTGAAACCTTATCCGGAATTAAATATTTAGAATTAAATGTAGGCGAGGATGGAAAGGTTATTTTAGTAAAAGTAAATATGGGAGAACCAATACTTAAGACAAAGGATATACCTGTGGTATTTGATAAAGAAAGAGTAATAAATGAACCATTTACTGTAGATGGGATTAATTATAATTTAACTGCCGTGTCTATGGGAAATCCCCATGCTATAGTTTATATTGATGATGTTGACGGATTAGAAATTGAAAAGACAGGTCCAAAATTTGAGTTTGACAGCCGTTTTCCTGAAAGAGTAAATACCGAATTTGTGAAGGTTTTAGATAGAAAAAACATTCAAATGAGAGTATGGGAAAGAGGCTCCGGAGAGACTATGGCCTGCGGAACAGGTGCCTGTGCAGTGGCAACAGCCTCCATACTTAACGGATATGTTGATAATGATGTGACAATTCATCTTTTAGGTGGAGATTTAACCATTTCCTGGGAGGGTGAAGGAAATGACCTTTACATGAAAGGAAATGCAGTAACGGTTTTTGAAGGAGATTATCCCGTATAATTATAATTAAGGATGTAGCCGAAATGACTACATCCTTTTTAAAGTTTAATTTGTTTACACTGCGTTCATGAGGAAGTAGCGAAGCGGATTCCGAATGTCCGCTTTACAAATGCTTCTTAAATTGCTTTATTATTATTCGGAAGATAATCCTGCTATAAGCCACTTATTATCTATTTGTTTCATAAGAACACTTGTGTATTTAAAATCTGAGTTTTCTCCCCCTACAGATTTTAAATTTACGCCAACATAGTAGATATTGTAATATTCCCAATAACGAAGAGCCATATCACCATCATCATAAGAATCTATTTCGGCTGATTTTATATTATAAAATGAATCATCACCAAAATAATGCATCTTGCAATAGTCGGTACAATAAGATTTCATTGTATCAAAGTCCTTATTTTTAAAGGCTTCAAAAAAAGCATCAATTACCTTCTTTTGTTCTTTTAGTTTTTTTTCTCCATTTGTAACATAGGTTATTTTTTGAATGTTTATTGTCTTGTCAGTTTCAGGGAGTATTAAATCTCCTTCATAATCATTTATAAGTCCCATGCCGTTAATAAGCCAACTATTTTGGGATTTTTTAATTTTGACAGTTCTAAAAAAGCCACTTCCTGATAGAATGATATTGGAATTTTTCCTTAAATTACAGTCTAAATACACGCCAACCCAGTATTCATCTTCATTTTCATAATAACGAAAACTTTCTTCTCCATCAATATATGACTCTATTTGGGCAGAAGTCATATCACAAAAAGAATCCTCTAAAAAGCAGGAATCAACACATTCTTTTGTACAATAAGACTTCATTGTATCAAAATCCTTGTTTTTAAAAGCTTCAAAAAAGGCATCAATAACCTTTTTTTGTTCTTCTAACATATTATCATCTTTAATTACAGAAACCTTTGTAATATCTATTGTAGAGATGTTTTTTGAAGATTTATTACTGCTTTTTTCCTCTAAAGCTTCATTACCGGTATCTGATTTTACAGTACTTACTGTTTTTTTTGTTTCGCTTCCACATGCCCACGAAGTGACTGCTAAAATTGTAATAAAAATAAGAATTAACTTTTTCATGCCTTCCTCCTTTTTAATAATTTACCATTTCATGTAAATGTTTAAAAATAATAATTTTTGGAAAAATACATACTCTTTTCCCTTAAAATCAAAATTTTTAATAGTTTGATAAATACAGCTTATCAGTTTAAAAATGTAATTTTTAAATATAATAATTTATAATTACTATATACTACTATAACTATGATATAAAAATGTGTCAATATATTAAAAATGCTATATATACTTTAAATTTATAAAAAAATACAATATTTATTTACAATTTTTTCCTTAAAAAAAATATAAAGATAAATAATACTTGCATTTTTTTGTGAAATAGGTTATTTTAGTAGACAGTGACGATTTAGTTCGCTAAATTGATAGAGTAAATGCTATGAAGGAGAGTCCTTTTTATGGAACTTGACAGAAAGACCGTGTCACCGGCTGAGAGCATGGTTAAAGGAATTATTAAGGGTAACACTACCGGAGCAGCTTTTCTGAAATTTTAGTAGGTTAAGACGTAAATCATGCGTTAAATGAAAATGAGAGGGAAACAAAAATAGATTGTCAGATTGTTTTTTTGTTTTCAATGCGGGTGGTACCGCGAGATATTTTAGATAACTCGTCCCGGATACATTAGTTTGTATCCGGGCTTTTTTTATACCTGGCTTAATAATTATTTTGAAAAAGGAGACAGTTGTAATGGAATTTGTAGAAGGCGTATTAAAACGGGATGATTTGGAAATAAGCGACATTCAGGCGGGAGATTATGAAGGAAAAGATGTTTGCGTAAAGGGAAATGTACATGTAATCAGAAACATGGGAGATATCGCTTTTATTATATTAAGGAAAAGACAAGGACAGCTTCAATGTGTTGTGGATAAGAAAGATCTTTCCATAAAGGAAATTCATGAAGAAGCCTGTCTTAAGGTGGAGGGAACTGTATCTAAGACAGATAAGGCTCCAAACGGATTTGAAATTCTTACTAAAAAAATTGAAATTATTTCAAAGCCTAAAGAACCTATGGTACTTCCTGTAGGAAAATGGAAAATGAAAACTTCTCTTGAAACAAAGATGTCTTTAAGACCAATCGCTCTTAGAAATATCAGAGAAAGAAGTAAATTTAAAATTCAGGAGGGTATTCTTAGAAGCTTTAGGGATTATCTTTATTCTGAAGGTTTTACAGAAATTACAACTCCAAAGATTAATGCCAAAGGAGCTGAAGGTGGTTCAAATCTTTTTAGATTGGAATATTTCAACAAAAAAGCCGTATTGGCACAAAGCCCACAGTTTTACAAACAGATGATGGTAGGTGTATATGAAAGAGTATTTGAAACCGGACCGGTTTTTAGAGCTGAAAAACACAGCACCAAAAGACATCTTAATGAATATATGGGTCTTGACTTTGAGATGGGATTTATTGACAGTTTTGAAGATATCATGAATGTGGAAACCGGATTTTTAAAATATATGGTAGAATTTTTAAAAAAGGACTATCAAAAAGAATTAAACATATTAAATGTTGAACTTCCTGTAATTGATAAGATTCCACAGGTAAGATTTGATGAGGCTAAAAAACTTGTTTCTGAAAAATATAACAGAAAAATCAAAAATCCATTTGATCTTGAGCCGGAAGAGGAAGAACTTATCGGAAAATATTTTAAGGAAGAATATGGAAGTGACTTTGTATTTGTAACTCATTATCCATCAAAGAAGCGTCCTTTTTATGCTATGGATGACCCGGAAGATGAAACAGTTACTTTAAGCTTTGACCTTTTATTTAGAGGCATTGAAATCACAACAGGAGGACAAAGAATCCATGATTATGACATGCTTATGAAAAAAATAGAGGCCAGAGGAATGACCAGTGAAGGCATGGAGCACTATTTAATGATATTTAAGTATGGAATGCCACCTCATGGAGGATTGGGACTTGGACTTGAAAGACTTACCATGAAGCTTCTTGGAGAAGAAAATGTTCGTGAGACTTCAATGTTCCCAAGAGATTTAAGCAGACTTGAACCTTAATTAATATAAAACTGTAATAACTAATTATTATGTATTTTTATGCATGTATTATTAAAGGGAGAAGAAAATTATGGCAAATGTAATTTCAGATGAAACCATAGAATATGTTGGTATTTTGGCAAAACTTGAACTTTCCGGTGAGGAAAAGGAAAAGGCAAAAAAAGATATGGAAAGCATGTTGGATTATGTGGATAAGCTTAATGAATTAGATACAGAAGGTGTAGAACCTATGTCCCATGTGTTTAAAGTAAATAATGTTTTTAGAGAAGATGTTGTTACTAATGAGGACACTCACGAACTGATTTTAAAGAATGCTCCACAACAAAAAGAAAATCAGTTTAAAGTACCTAAGACTTTTGATTAATTTACGGGAGGAAAAAAATGAGCTTAAATGATTTAACAGCTTTAGAATTATCCAAAAAGATAAAGGATAAGGAAGTATCAGTAAAAGAGGCAGTTTTGGCTTCTTTTGAACAAATAGAAAAATACGATGAACAATTAAACTGTTATGTAACTACTTTAAAAGAAGATGCCCTTAAAAGATCCGAAGAAGTACAAAAAAGAATCGATAATAATGAATTAACAGGTTTATTGGCAGGAGTTCCTATTGCAGTTAAAGATAATATTTGTACTAAGGATGTTTTAACAACCTGCAGTTCAAAAATACTTGAAAATTATTATCCTACATTTTCAGCTACAGCTGTTGAAAATATTGAAAAAGAAGGCATGATAGTTCTTGGAAAAACCAATATGGATGAATTTGCCATGGGAAGTACAACAGAAACTTCCCATTATGGAATAACAAGAAACCCATGGAATACAGACAGGGTTCCAGGGGGGTCTTCAGGAGGGTCTTGTGCAGCAGTGGCAGCAGCAGAGTGTTTTACAGCTTTAGGCTCTGATACAGGTGGTTCCATAAGACAGCCAAGTTCATTTTGTGGAGTAACAGGAATGAAGCCTACTTATGGTACAGTTTCCCGTTATGGTCTTATTGCCTATGGTTCATCCCTTGATCAAATCGGCCCTGTAGGGAAAAATGTGGCTGATGTGGCAGCTTTAGCTGATGTTATTTCTTCTTATGATAAGAAGGATTCCACCAGTGTAAAAAGGGAATATGCTTTTTATGATTCTATAAATGAAGATATTAAAGGCTTAAAAATTGGTATTCCAAGGGATTATTTCTCAGAAGGACTCAATGAGGAAGTTAAACAAGCTGTAATGAATTCAGTAAAGGAACTGGAAAAATGCGGTGCCATAGTGGAGGAATTTGATTTAAGCCTTGTTGATTATGCCATTCCTGCATATTATGTTATTGCATCAGCAGAAGCCAGCTCAAACCTTTCAAGATTTGACGGTGTAAAATACGGTTTTAGAGCCCCTGAATATGAAGGACTTCACAATATGTATAAGAAAACCCGTTCAGAAGGCTTTGGCTCAGAGGTAAAAAGGCGTATAATGCTTGGATCTTTCGTATTAAGCTCAGGTTATTATGATGCATATTATTTAAAAGCTTTAAGAACCAAGGCTCTTATAAAGGAAAGTTATGATAAGGCATTTGCAAAATATGATGTTATTATCGGACCTGCAGCCCCTACAACAGCCCTTAAAATCGGTGAAAGCTTAAGTGATCCTATAAAGATGTATCTTGGAGATATATATACCGTATCTGCTAATCTTGCAGGACTTCCTGGAATCTCAGTTCCTGTAGGTCTTGACAAAGCAGGACTTCCTATTGGAGTTCAAATATTGGGAGATTGCTTTAAGGAAAATAATATTTTGAAAACAGCAAAGAAAATAGAAGAAATCGCAGCTTTTGGAAAATGCCAGATTGCAGGGAGGTAAAAAATGGAAAAAGAATATGAAACAGTCATAGGACTTGAAGTACATGTGGAATTAGCAACAAAAACAAAAATATTCTGCTCATGCTCAACTGAGTTTGGTGGAGCTCCAAATACCCATACCTGCCCTGTATGTACAGGAATGCCGGGTTCACTTCCGGTATTAAACAGGCAGGTGGTGGAATATGCCATAGCAGTGGGACTTGCCACCAATTGTGATATTACACAGTATTGTAAATTTGACAGAAAGAATTATTTTTATCCTGATAATCCACAAAACTATCAGATTTCTCAGTTATATCTTCCGATTTGCAGAAACGGACATGTGGAAATCGAAGTTAATGGAAGCAAGAAAAATGTTGGAATCCATGAGATACATATGGAAGAAGATGCAGGAAAATTAATTCATGATGAATGGGAAGATTGTACTTTAGTTGATTATAACCGTTCCGGTGTACCTCTTATAGAAATAGTATCAGAGCCGGATATGAGAAATGCCGAAGAAGTAATTGCATATCTTGAAAAACTTCGTACTACCATACAATATCTTGGAGCATCTGACTGTAAGCTTCAGGAAGGTTCAATGAGAGCAGATGTAAACCTTTCCGTAAGGGAAGTGGGCTCAGATAAATTCGGAACAAGAACCGAGATGAAAAATCTTAACTCCTTTAAGGCCATTGCCAGGGCGATAAAAGGCGAAAGAGAAAGACAGATTGAACTTATTGAAGAAGGTAAAAAAGTAGTTCAGGAAACCAGAAGATGGGATGATAATAAAGAATATTCATATGCTATGCGTTCCAAAGAGGATGCTCAGGATTATCGTTATTTCCCGGAGCCGGATCTGGTGCCGATTTTTATTGACAGCGACTGGTTAAAAAGAGTAAAGGCTGCCCAGCCGGAACTTAGGGAAGAAAAACTTCTTCGTTACGAAAAAGAATATGATATTCCAAGGGATGATGCTTTAATCATTACCGAATCCAGAAAAATGGCAGATATATTTGAAGAAACCACCAAGCTTTGCGGGGATGCAAAAAAGACAGCCAACTGGCTTATAGGAGAGACTATGCGTCTTGTAAAAGAAAATGAGATGGATGTGGCTGATATAAGCTTTTCACCGGAAAATCTTGCAAAGCTTATTAAAATAGTTTCAAAGGGTGAAATTAATAATATCGTTGCTAAAGAAGTATTTGAAGAAATATTTAAAAATGATATTGACCCGGAAAAATATGTGGAAGAAAAAGGACTTAAATCAGTAAATGATGAAGGCACCCTTAAAGAAGTAATTCAAAAGATTGTGGATGAAAATCCAAAATCCGTAGAAGATTATAAAAACGGTAAGAAAAAGGCAATAGGCTTCCTTGTGGGACAGACCATGAAGGCCATGAAAGGAAAAGCTGACCCGGCAGCCGTTAATAAGATTCTTGGAGAAATTTTGAACGCAGTGTAAGCAATCCCCCGCTTCAAAAGCGTAAGCTTTAAACGGAATGTCCGCTTTAATAATTAAATTTTAACCATAGCATTTGATAAAAGACTTAAAACCCCCTAAAAGCAAGGATTTTAAGCTCCTTTGTCAAATGCTATATATTTTGTTATAAACAAAATAATAAAATCTATATCTTTTTACTAAATAGTTAAAATATCAGAAATGTTGTAATGATTTCCTTAAAATGCTATAATATTTTAGTATGTAGAAAAAGCGGGGCTTTACAGTACGCTTAAGAATAAAATATACAGTTGTAATAGAAGAAAAAGGGGAGGATTCAGTTAATTACTAATCCATAATTACAATTTAATATTAAAAATCTATTACAGATATAATGGCAGAAAGGGTAGATAAATGAAGAACAATATGAAAAAATATTTACTATTATTTTTTAGTGTTATCTTTATGTTTTGTTTCAACACTAGTATTTCTTTAGCATCAAATGAATATGCTACGATTACGGGAGGTGGAGACATTAATGTGGGAGACTCCGTTAATGTTGCCATGAAATTTACCAATAATAACGGTATGAATGGAATGCAAGGTACCCTTACATATAATCCGGAAGTAGTGGAATTTGTTACGGCAGAGGGTTGTAGTGCTTCTGCAGATAATGGAACAGTTACATATTCCACAAACTACGATGGAGTAACCAAAAGTGCAGATGCTGTATTTACCTTTAAGGGAGTCGGTGGTGGAAGTACTGATATTTCTATGGATACCTGTGAGATTATAAATTCAGTAGGACCGGTTAACTGTGCCGGAGGTATAGTAAGTATTACAGTTGCCGGAGATGCAGCTAAGTCAAACGATGCAAACTTAAGTGAACTTTCCATTGCACAAGGAAATATTTCACCGGAATTTAATCCAGATGTTACAGACTATTCTTTAACAGTAGGCTCAGACCAGGATAAGCTTGATATTACCGCAAATCCTTCAAGTGATAAGGCAAGTGTGGGAATTAAAGGGGCTGATGCTTTAAATGATGGAGAAAACAAGGTAGTTGTAAGCGTTACCGCAGAAGATGGAAGTGTAAAAGAATACAATATTTCTGTTACCAAAGAAGCTTCCGGGGATTCTTCTGAAAATAAAAATAAGGATAATGGTGATAAAGACACAAAAGAAAACAAAGATGATACTAAGAAAAAAGCGGATATTGATTTAAAATCCATTATGGTGGGACAAACCGAATATGAGCTTAATGATAATATTCCTAAAAAAATAATACCGGCAGATTTTAAGGCATCTGTAGTTGATATAAGTGGAGAAACCGTTAACAGTCTTGCCTTTGAAAAAGGTGATATCACCCTGGTATATTTAAAAAACAAGCAGACTACAAAAAGCAGTCTTTTCGTATATGTTGAAAAGGAAAAGGCTTTTTATCCTTTCGTAAAAATTAAATATAAGGACACATATCTTATATTTACGGAAGTTTTTGATTTGTCAATTGTTCCGGATAATTACATAGCCACAACAGTAAAAATTGATAAAAAAACAATAAATGTTTATCAATACGGACAGACAGTTGAAACTTCCCAGGATGAAGATAAAAGTACATCTGCTTCAGCCATGGCTGGAATTTATCTTGTTGCCAATGCACAAGGGAAAGAAGAAGTCAGTGATTTTTATCTTCTTTATGCAATGAACAGTAATGGTGAAAGTGCCTGGTATCAATATGATGTTAAAGACCAGACCATTCAAAGATATAATGGTGATATTTATACTACTTCCGAAAATGCAAAGACAATGGAAGAAAAATATCAGGAACTTGAAAATAAATATAATGGTGATACCGGAATGCTTAGAATGATTGCCATTATACTTGGGATTGTGACAGCAGGACTTTTGGCAAGTGTATTTGTAATTACCAGAAGAGCTAAGAGACAAAATGATATGATGCCACTACCTTTTGACAGCAATAACAATAATAAAGATTTGGAATTTTTAAGGGATGCTGCTAAGCGTACAGCTAACGATGGCATTGAGAAAAAGCCTGCAAAAGAGGAAAAGCCAGACAGTAAAAATGTTAAACCTCAAAAAGTAAATTCTGAAACAAAGGATGATATTATTGGAAATCATATAGATGAAGTTGACAAGATTCCTGAGTTAAGCAGAACATCTAGACAAAAAAGAACTAACAACGGCAGTAAAAATGCCACTGCCAATAATAAAAACAATAAATCCAAAAAACAAAGCAGTAAAAATGTAAATAATACTGTTTCAGAGGAAGAAAAGAAGAAAGCAGAATTTGCTGCTAAAAAAGAAAGAGAAGCTATTATTGCCAAGGAAAATGCCAGAAAAGAGGCTATGAAGGCTGCCAAGGCTATTGAAGAAGGTGCAAAAGCTGCTAAAAAAGCCAGCAAAGCAGTAGAAAAACAAGTGGCTGTAGAACCGGATATTAGAGAGATATCTCTTGAGGGAAATACCAATGAGTCTACAAAAAATAATGCTCTTTATGATGCAGTTGCCTTGTCAAATCAAAACAAAGAAAAATCTGAAGCGGTAATAAAAAAGACAACTGTAGATATTAATGATGATGATATTGAATTTATTGATTTAGATTAAAATACTTTTGACTTATCAATACAACTGTTATAATATTGTTATAACAGTTGTATTTTTTGTACCTTTAATGCTGAATTTAAAGGCAGTTCGGGTAAAATTTCACATACTCCCACAGGTACAAAAAGCTCCGGCATATTCTTTTGCAGACAAAATGGAGAGTGATAGAATGCTTATAGAGATTGATTTCAACAGTGATGAAGCTTTGTATATTCAGCTTCGAAATCAGATAATTATCGGCATCGCCACTGACAGATACCGTGAGGGAGATTCACTTCCATCGGTAAGAAGCCTTGCCGACAATATTGGAATTAATATGCACACAGTAAATAAAGCTTATAATTGTCTTAAACAGGAGGGACTAATCAGTCTTGACAGAAGGAAGGGGGCAGTTATCTGCATAGACGTAGATAAAATCAGAGCTTTAAAAGAAATGAAAGAAGAACTTAAAATTCTATTGGCAAGAGGTCGATGTAAGAATATATCAGTTAATGAAATACACCAGCTAGTCGATGAGATTTATACTGAATATGAAAGAAAGGAGAAGCTTTAGGAATAGAAGAAACTGTTTTTAAAGTGAGAGTAATTATGCAAAGTAATTATACCGCAAAGGCTAAAAAAGTGTTGGATATAGCAGACAGAGTTTCCAAAAATTTAGGACATGGCTATATCGGAAGCGAGCATATTTTATTGGGACTTTTGAATGAAGGAACAGGTGCAGCTTCCAAACTTCTTTCTGATGCAGGAATTGAAGATAAAAAACTTATGGAGCTTTTAGAAGAATTTATAGTTCCGGGAAGCACTACAGTTTTAGAAAGGGACGGATATACCCCTATAGCAAAAGAGATACTTTCAGATGCCCAAAAAGAAGCAGAAAGGCTTAAATCTAAAGAAGTGGGAACAGAGCATTTGCTTATAGCCATTTTAAAGCAAAATGATTGTATCGCTTCAAGACTTTTGACCACAATGGGGATAAATATCAGAAAACTTCATTATGATACTTTAATAACCGTTGGAGAAAGTCCTGCCAAGCTTAAAATGGAATTTAACAATGACTCTTTAAATAAAGACAAGGCTTCAAATACTCCTTTTTTAGACCAGTATTCCAGAGATTTGACAAAACTGGCAAGAGAAGGCCAGCTTGATCCTGTAGTGGAAAGGGATGAAGAAATTTCAAGAGTTATTCAGATTCTTTCCCGTAGAATGAAAAATAATCCTGCTCTTATTGGAGAGCCGGGAGTTGGTAAAACAGCCATTGTAGAAGGTCTTTCTCAAAGAATTGCAGATAGAGCAGTTCCTGACAGTGTTTTAAATAAAAGAGTTGTGGGACTTGATCTTTCAGGAATGGTAGCAGGCTCAAAATATCGTGGTGAGTTTGAAGAAAGGATTAAAAAAGTAATCCGCGAGGTAAAAGAATCAGGAAATGTAATTTTATTTATTGATGAGCTTCATACTATTATTGGTGCCGGAGGTGCAGAAGGAGCTCTTGATGCTTCAAATATCCTTAAACCTGCTCTTTCAAGAGGAGAGATACAGGTTATCGGAGCTACAACCATTACCGAATACAGAAAATATATAGAAAAAGACATGGCTTTAGAAAGAAGATTTCAGCCGGTTACAATAGACGAACCTGATATAGAACAAAGTATTAAGATTCTTGAAGGTTTAAAAGACAGATACGAAACTCATCATAATGTAGTTTATACCAAAGAAGCTGTCAAAGGGGCAGTTGAACTTTCAAAAAGATATATCAGTGATAGATTTTTACCTGATAAGGCTATAGATGTCATTGATGAAGCAGGTTCAAAAAAGAAACTTTTAGAATATAAACTTCCTAAAAATCTTTTAGAGCTTAAAGCGCAATTAGATGAGCTTGAAGAAAAGAAAGACAAGGCTCTTACCAATGATGATGTAAAAGCGGCAGTTCAGATTAATAAAAAGCAAAATGAATTAAAGGAAAAATACGAAAAAGCCCTTCAAAAGTTTCATGAAAACAATAAAAAGAAGAATCCTAAAGTATCTCTTGAGGATGTAGCAGCAGTTGTTTCCAATTGGACTAAGATTCCGGTAAACAGGCTTACTGAAAATGAATCCGCAAGACTTCAAAAATTAGAAACAATTCTTCATAAAAGGGTAATTGGTCAGGATGAAGCCATAGTAGCAGTATCTAAAGCCGTAAGACGAGGCAGGGTAGGACTTAAAGACCCTGAAAGACCTATAGGTTCCTTCCTGTTTTTAGGACCTACAGGTGTGGGAAAAACAGAACTTTCAAAGGCCTTGGCAGAGACTATCTTTAATGATGAAAAAGCACTTATCAGGGTTGATATGTCAGAATATATGGAGAAGCATTCAGTTTCAAAGATTATTGGTTCACCTCCGGGATATGTGGGATATGACGAAGGAGGTCAGCTTTCTGAAAAAGTAAGGAGAAGACCTTATTGCGTTATTCTTTTTGATGAAATTGAAAAAGCTCATCCGGATGTATTTAATATTCTTTTACAGGTTTTAGATGACGGACATATCACTGATGCCCAGGGAAGAAAAGTGGATTTTAAAAATACCATTATAATCATGACCTCTAACGCAGGCGCATCTTCCATAGCAGATATTAAAAAGCTTGGTTTTATGTCAGCAGATGATGAAAAATCCGACTATGAGGACATGAAGAAAAATGTAATGATGGAAGTTAAGAGAATATTTAAACCGGAATTTATAAACAGAATTGATGATATTATTATATTCCATTCTCTTAATAAAGCAGAACTTAAGAAGATTGTTAATTTAGTTTTAAAGGCATTATGTGAAAGAGCCAAAGAGAAAATGGATATTAATCTTTCCATCAGAGACTCTGTTAAAGCCAATATTATTGAAAAAGGTTATGATAAACGATATGGTGCCAGACCTTTAAAAAGAGAGATTCAAAGACAGTTAGAAGATAAGCTGGCTGATGCAATTCTTTCGGGAGAGATTAAAGAAGGAGATACTGTAGTAGCAGGACTTAAAAACAAAGAAGTTGTTTTTGAGGTCAAAAATAAAGAGTAACAGTCGTTACAGTTTACTTATCTGTAGCCGATGTAAAATATATCTAGAAAATTATTATATTATTTTTTCGGGAGGATTAAAATGCCAGTAGTAGAAGAACTCATAAGAAAAGAGGAAGACGGAACATTAAGTTTTGGTAATTATTTATTAAATACCAAGGCAAAACTCGATAATTATGAATTTAAAGGAGACTTTTATAAGGTAAAAACCTACGAACAAATCACTAAACTAGAGTGCAATGGAACCTTCGTTTATGAGTCAGTTCCGGGGACAAGTGTAAACAATTTAAAGCTTACCGAAAGTGGTATGTGTTTTACAGTTGAAGGAAAGGAAGATGCCCAGATAACAATTGAACTTGATGAAGGGGTAGATTATAAAGTTTATTTAAATGATGAAGAAGCAGGAATCATGAAAACAAACCTGGGAGGAAAATTATCTGTCGGTGTTGAGTTTGTCAATGGTGAAGCTGTTAAAGTGAGAGTGGAAAAAGCATAATATGGCAAGAAAAAAAGAAAAAACAGTTTTCTTTTGCAAGGAGTGCGGGCACGAGTCTACAAAATGGTTGGGACAGTGCCCGGGCTGCGGCCAATGGAACACCTTTGTAGAAGAAGTTATTAAAAATGATACTAATCTGTCCGGAGAAATCTCTTCGGATTTACCAAAAACAAGACCAACAAAATTAAAAGATGTAAATTATGATGAATTTTCAAGAACCTCGACAAAAATGGAGGAATTAGACAGGGTTTTAGGGGGAGGAATAGTTAAAAATTCCCTTATTTTGCTGGGGGGAGACCCGGGAATTGGAAAATCCACCCTGCTTTTACAGGTATGCAAAAATCTGGCAAATCAGGATAAAAAAGTCCTTTATGTATCTGGGGAAGAATCCTTACAGCAGATAAAAATGAGGGCAGAAAGATTAGGAGATTTTTCAAAAGACATGTATCTGTATTGCGAAACGGATTTAAGTGATGTCAGTAGAGAAATAATTAATAATTCCCCTGATTTTGTGGTAATTGACTCAATTCAGACAATGTATAATGCAAATGTTACGGCTTCATTAGGAAGCGTTTCCCAAATCCGGGAATCTACAGGGATTTTAATGCGTCTTGCAAAAGAGGTAGGTACAACCATTGTAATAGTAGGTCATGTTACAAAAGAAGGAACAGTAGCGGGCCCTAGAGTGTTAGAGCACATGGTGGATACTGTATTATATTTTGAAGGTGACAGATACGCCTCTTACAGAGTTCTTAGAAGTGTAAAAAACAGATTTGGCTCTACAAATGAAGTGGGAGTATTTGAAATGAATGAGGACGGCTTAAGACAGGTGAATAATCCATCGGAATATATGTTAAGTGGTCGCCCTGAAAATGCCACAGGCTCTATAGCTTCATGTTCCATGGAGGGAAGTCGTCCCATACTTTTAGAAGTTCAGGCCCTCATTTGCGAAACCAGTTTTCAAATTCCCCAAAGAACTGCCAATGGTATAGATTTAAAAAGGGTAAATCTTTTAATGGCGGTTTTGGAAAAAAGAGCAAGGGTAAAAATGTCCTTTTGTGACGCATATGTAAATATCGCCGGAGGACTTAAAATAAAAGAACCGGCCATAGATTTAGGAATAGCTTTGGCAATGTATTCAAGCTTTAAGAACATTCCTATAGATGAAAAACTGGTGGCATTCGGGGAAATAGGCTTAAGTGGAGAAGTCCGTATGGTAAATATGGCAGAGCAAAGAGTATTAGAGGCAAAAAAACTGGGATTTGAAAAGGTAATACTTCCTGAAACTTCTGCAAATTCTCTAAAAAAGATATCCGGTATAAAAATTATTGGTGTAAAAGATGTATCAGAGGCTATTAAAGCCTTATAAAAAAAGCCGGTGCTTTAGAATAATTCTAAAGCATCAGCTTGTTTTTTTAGGTATATTTATTTTGCATTTGCAGGATTTACATAAAGTGCCCTGTATTCTTCCAGTTCAGGACTAATAGTTCCGCCCTCTTTGGTAATCTTTGCAAATAAAAGATTAATGCTATGGGCTTTTTTTGCCTGAAGAATATTAAGTCTTTCAAGATATTGTGAGAAGATTGGACTCTTTCCCATAACTGTCCTGTATTTTCTTGAAGGATAGCAATATGAAAACATAATTCTTCTTTCAACTTTATTTAAACGAGGTGAAGCATTTTTACACTCATTCTTAATCCAGATGGCATATTGGGATGTAAAAATCTCCTTAAGGCTATTTCTTGAACGCTGGATAAGAGTTTTGGTTTTTTCCTTGGCCTCAGAAGATAATTCATGATTTTTCTTGTAAAATTGAATATAATCAAAAAATTCTGCTGTAAGAGACTGACAGGATACATCATTCCAACGGGCACCTTCATTTCTACGACACATTTCCCAGCGAAATTCCCCGGTAAGCTTAAGCATTACATCCTCTAATTTTTCAACAAAGAGGATAGAAAGCATCATTCTTGCAGGAGTATCTCTGTAGCTTCCGGAAATTTCCTGCCACATTACACCTCGACCTCCGATATTTGGCATAAGAATAATATATGGTTTGATTTCTTTTTCATAATATAATGACTTAATAGATTCATCACCGGTATATAATATTTCTCTGTAATAAGCCATATAATCAACATCTGTAATATCTTCCAAAACGGAATTAATAGTGGATTCCTCCAGGTAAGCTGCATCAAAAGGCTTCATAAGGTTGTATTCTGCAAATATAGGAAAGAAAGTTGTAATTCTTCCAAAAGTGGTCTGATTACAGGTTTTAAACATATTATCGATTTCGAATATACATTTTGCCTTTGGATCTACTAAAAGCTCATTATATTCTGCTTCAGTAATATCCCCACTTCTTTTTTTGGTACGCAAATCTGCAACATATTCCGTATCAAAGGTATTTTTTGAAGGCTCTACTTCACCGTCATAAATTTTCTCCAGCCATTGATAGAAGGTAAGTACATTGCTGTTGTTATCAAAAATGGAATTTTGAGCACACTTAAATAATGTAATGGCATTTTCTCTGCCTGCGATATTTTCATCCATGTATCCAAAGAGGAAAAACATCTTTAGTAATACAGGAGTATTTAAAGTGGTAAGACTCTTAATTATGCAGGCTTTATAAATATCATTAAATTTATCTCCGATTCTTTTACGGACTATTCTTACATCATCATCTGTAGAGTTTTTGTTTGGAAAAGCAGAAAATTCCTGAAAATTCTTTTTGAAAGCATCAGTAACTTCACTGTCAAGTTCTGAGTATTCAAGTATCTGGTCAAGGGAACCTGCAAGATAATTCATGATTTCATCATCATCTTCCAGTATATTTTCATCAGGAATAAAGTTTTCCTCCACATTATCAAGAATATTGCCGGCCCTGATTTCAGATATGTTTTTTTCGTAAGCAGAAATTCTTTCTTTAAGTAAATCATCATCCACCAGATATGATTCCAAAAGAAGCTTCTTAAGGGCTTCATATTTTTCATCAATAGGCTTAAAGTTTCCGTTACTTTCATGTAGTTTTATTGATAAATCACAAATGGTATTAAAAAAGTCATCACCGGTTTCATTAATAAGAATATTTAAACATTTTTGATTATATTCCTTCATTTCCTTATTAATGGCATAAAGCTTTGAAAAATCCATTCCAAAATAATGAATAGTAGCTGTGCAGGTGGCAGGATTTGGATTTAACATGGCATACCTGGTTTCAGCAGGAAGCTTTGCAAGGCTGTTATAATGCTCCCTTAAATAAGCAGGAAAACTATCCGTAGGAGAGTAATGCCTTAAAGTATCTATGGCTCTGATATTTTTGGATGTAATGGAAAGTCTGTTACACAGATACTTGTATTCCTTATATTCCTTTGTAATATATTTAAAAAGGTCATCACAGCCTGTTTTTAAAATATTATATTTATTTAAATTTTGAATAAAAATATTCAGTGAAGAGTTGACTATGGTTTTGGTGAAGTTAGGTTTTACAGTCAAAAACTTATAAAGACTGTTCATTTCCACAAAATCCACCAGTAAAAGTTCTGTTTCTTCAACAGCTGTATAAGATGCCATATATTCTTTATGAAAAAGTTCACAGCCCTCTAATACATATCCGGCTGAAACAACCATTTTGAAATATCCATAATCTATTTGGACTCTTCCTTGTTTTACGATGCTGATTTGGGTTATGGCATCTGAAGGTGTGTATATTTGTTGTCGTTTTTTATAAACAACTGATTTCATTTGATCCCCTCCTGAGAAAAGTAATTATTTATTCTTTTGAATTTTTGAATATTCCCTGCTTCTTGCATAATAAAACATGTATTGCTGTAATATTCCGGCATAGCCATCATAGCGGGAAATGTCAAAATTATTATTATATTCATCTTCTAAAATTCTTTTAATCCAGACATCTATTGGGAATGCTTCGATTTTATGTAAGGAAAACAAGGCAATACAGTTTGCAATCTTTGTCCCAATCCCGTAAATTGAAGTCAGGAATTTAAAAGCATCATCATAATTTAAATTCTTTGCCTTATCAAGGTCAAATTCACCTGATGATACATTATTTGAAAGCTGATGTATATATTTATCCCTGTAGCCTAAACCGTGCTTTGAAAGTTCTTCTAAACTTGAAATAGCTAACTGTTTAGGGGTAGGAAAAGCATAAAATACCTCATCCTTATAATATATCGGACTACCAAATGAAGCAGACAAGGATTCAATTGCGGATTTAATTGCAGGAATTGATTTTCGCTGGGATATTATGAAAGAAATGGTTGTTTCCCATAATTCCTGACGAAGAATCCTGATACCATAGCCGTATTTTATTGCCTCCTGTAAAAAAATATCATTTTTATCCACACTGTTTTTGTATAGGGAATAATCCGTATCCAGATCGAAATAGTCCTTCCAGATGGTGTCAAAATCCTTCTTACTGCAATCAAAGGCAAATTCATCCTTTGAAAGAGCAGAAATCTTTAAACATTTTCCAAAAGCTATAAGAAAATATTCATTGTCTGAAATTTTATTCATGCGAAAACATTGACCACTGTCTGCGATTTGTTCAAGATTAAAATCATTTAGTTTAACTGTTACCATTTTGTCTCCTTTATAAAGTGTCGGAAAAAAAGTCATATCCCTATTATAATTATTTTGCATTAGTCATACTAGACCCAATTTTCAAAAAAATCAAAAACAAATGTTACAAAACGGCTATTTCATGAAAAAAATCAGCCCGAACAAAGAAATTATCTTTATCCGGGCTGATTTTTTTACAAATTTTTATTTTAAAATATTATTCCAGATAGAATTATCAATACCATTAGTAGCAGCAACTTCATATAACGGTGCTGTAGAATTGAATTTTGTAATGCTTTCTTTTACAGCTTCTACAACATCCTTTTCAACCAGATCAATCTTGTTAATGAGTATATTATCAGCAAAATCAAGCTGTCCCTCTATTAAATTGCTCATGGCATTTAACAGTCTTTTCCATCTTTTTGAATCACATATAACAATTATTTTGGAATCCTTTTTAAGAATGTCTTTGATTTTTTCTTTAATATCTCCCGGAAAAGCCACACCTGTTGCTTCTATTATGAGATATTCAGGATTCATGTTTTTTTCTATATTGTTAATTGCACTCATCAATTCCCCGGAAAGAGAACAGCATGCACAACCTGAAAAAAGATTTTCAACATTATAACCGTCATTTCTGATAAATTTATCATCAATACCGGTTTCGCCGATTTCATTTTCTATTATGGCAACTTTGGTTGATGAATCAGAAGTGGAATTGTCCACTATATAATGTGCAAGGCTCATAAGAACACTGGTTTTACCTGAACCTAAAAAACCCCCAAGAATCAGTATTTTCATTATTCTTTCTCCTTTTAATCATAAAATCAGAAATTTAAATATAAAGCTTAGTCCGCAGTCTTTTTTGTAATGTCATCAAGGATTTCTAAAAGTTTTTTCTTAAGCTTTTTTGCATCAACAGCAAAAACTATGGTAGCAATGCTTAATTTTACTTTTTTGGAATCATTGTTTTTCACACAGACACTACCCTCGGAATCTGTAATGGATAACATTGCCCCCGGTCCTACAATTTCCAGATAGGCTTTAATATGCCCTATAATACCTTCATTTTCTTCTACCCACAGCGCAAGTTTTTTCATACACTCAGATGTTTTTTTTGAGATTTCATCATAATCTTCCGGAATTTCACGCCCTCCTGATGCAACAATTGCTCCTTCATGAAAATGGATTTCAATTTCTTCGTCATGGTGATCGTGCTCATGATGATGGTCGTGCTCATGATGATGATCGTGTTCATGGCAATGCTCATGGTCATGATGGTGTTCATGTTCGTGATGACTCATTTTTAAGTACCCCCTTTTATCTTAAAAAATGTATGCAAAACATAAGACAACCTTTCACATAAAGCGAACAATGAATTAATGTTTTGTTTATAAAAATATTTTATTCTAATTGCAAATTACTTGCAACTAAATGCCTAAAAAAAGTCTAAATATGACGGGTAAAATTGGGGATAATAATGTTTTTTTTAGGGAAAGTATTTTCATTATAAATACTTTAGTAGGAAAATGGTTATTTTAAATGGTCAAATAATTAAACTTTATTTAAGATTGCTATTTATTTTATTTCGGGAAATGACGAAATATTTTATGAAAATAAAAAGAATTAAATTTCTATTAAAAATGAGTTATAATAAAAGAGAAACTTATTAATATCAGGATTTTTACAAAATAGGAGTGGTTATGATAGATTGATATTAAATGTATTGGAGGGTTAGCTATGGATTTTAACGAAAGAGTATTGCCGCCTGAATTAGATGTTCAAAAAGGTATTACTAATTGTAATGGAAGAGAGCAGTATATCCTCGTTTTGTCAGTATTTTGTGAAGACTATGAGGAAAAATCTTCAAATATCAAAAAATATAAAGCGGAAGGCAAATACCAGGAGTATGCTGTGCTTGTTCACGGCTTAAAAAGCGAAGCCAGGTCTATAGGTGCATATGAATTGGGGGAAAAAGCTTATGAACTGGAACTTGCAGGAAAGGCAAAGGACAAAGATGTAATAGAGGCAAAAACAGATGCTTTGTTAGAACATTACAGAAAGACAGTATTAAGTGTAAAAAGAGCTATAAATAATGAAGAAAAAACAGTTGTTATAGCAGGAAGAGATACTGATGTTATCCAGAATCTAAAGGATGTTATTGAGTCAGAATATAAGTGTGCTGCATCAAAAAGCCTTGTATGGGTAAAAAAATATGTGGCTAAAAAAGACGCAGATGCAGTGGTTATTACTGATGATACTCAGGATTTAAATGATGATATTTTACTTAAAATCAAGGGGGTAAAAGATATACCTATTGTCATTTATAAAACCGGAGAGGAAGGAACTGTAGTTACTAAAGCAGACAATACCGGAGATTCAGCGGATACAGTCTTAGAGGTATTAAACAGCCTGCTTTAAGGAGAGAAAAAGAAAAATGTTTGTAAAACCGGATAATACTTACAATGATATCAGATACCGTTCACTAAATAAATGGCTTGATGATATGGAAGAACATGAAGATATCGCAGTAAGATGTGGAGTTCCTCTTGCCAGGGACTATGTTAAATATCTAAAAGATGAAATAAAAAGACTTAATGAAGAAAACCAGTTGAAAAATACGCATATGAAAAAATTGATTGAAAAATACCGTACAAAGTAAAAAGATGGAAATTTTTTTCTTTACAAATTAATAAATTGTATTGTTTGATATTAAAAGTAAAGTCCCTCAGCCTGTTATATCAGCAGAGGGATTTTTCTTTTGGAATTGTTTGATTTTCTTTGTTAATTTACTAAAAAAATATCACAAAAAAACTTCATACTTATGGGAAGTTTTATACTTTAAGCACGAAGCTTTTTTGCAATCAGCCTGAAAAATAAAAAACAGTTGTTTAATCACGGCTAAAATTATTAATTAAAAATAAATTATCTGATGATTTCTGATTGAGTTACTATGGCATCAACTTTATAATCATGTTCTTCTGTTTCAAGATGAGGCAAAATCTGGAAGTCATAAGTCAAAGCTACCTTTAAAAACTCTGTTTCCTTGTGGGAATCCAGATATTTGTCATAGTATCCTCCACCATAACCGATTCTGTTAAAATTGCGGTCAAAGGCAAGACCTGGCATTATTATAAGAACTTTAGGGCTTCCCTTGGCTAAAGTTTCATCACTTGGAACCGGTTCAGGAATTCCCATATCGCTTTTTTTAAGACCATCAAAATTTGTTATATAAAAGAAGTCCATTACATCCCCTACAACTGTTGGAACTGCAACTTTTTTCCCTTTTTTCCAAGCATCCTCAATGATAAGATCTGTTATAACCTCCTGATTATAAGCAATATAAGGATAAATAACATCAGCTTCATTATAAAAGTCACTTTCAATCATGCGTTTAGCAATCTGAGTGCTGTAATCAACAACCTGTTGTCTGCTAAGTTCTTTCTTTTTGGCTTTAATTTGTTTTCTTATTTCTGTTTTATTTACCATCTTCTACCCTCCGTTTAAGTTAGAATTTTTCTAAAAATATTAAAAATATAATTCTATTTTAAGTATTTTATCACAAATTCAACTAAAAAACTGCACAAATCAGAAAAGGCTTAACGGGTGGACATACTTATTTTCTTGTGCTAAAATTCTCTTTATGAATACAGATTTTTTCTGACTTTAAAGCCAATTTTGGTTCATTTAAAAAGTGAAAATATCTGCTTTAAAAATATATGTACGGAAGGGTAATTGCATAGCAATTGGGATGAAAAAATGGATTACGAAGAAAGTTTAGATTATATTCACAGTATCGCCTGGACAGACTGCGAGCCGGGCTTGGAAAGGGAAAGTGAGTTATTGGAACTTATGGGTAATCCCCACAAGGAACTTAAATATATACATATTGCGGGAACTAACGGAAAAGGTTCAACAGCCGCAATGTTGGCTTCAATACTTACAAAAGCCGGATATAAAACAGGACTTTATACTTCGCCACACATTGTAAAGTTTAATGAGAGATTTAAAATAAACGGTGAAGATATTAGCGATGAAAAAGTTACTGAGCTTATTAATTATATGAAACCATTTGCTGAGGCCATGAAGGGACATCCTACAGAATTCGAACTGATTTCAGCACTGGGTTTTGAATATTTTAAAAGGGAAAAATGTGATATTGTCGTTTTGGAAGTAGGACTAGGAGGAAGACTGGATTCCACTAATGTAATTCCTTCACCGGTGGTGTCTGTTATAACGGCGATAGATTTGGATCATACACAGTTTTTGGGTGATACGGTTGAAAAAATAGCCAAAGAAAAGTCCGGGATAATAAAAAATGGCTGTAAATGTGTTATTTATAACCAAAAACCGTCAATTATTGAAGTAGTACGTGATGTATGTGACCAGAATAATGTAGAATTATTCATAAGTGAAGATGACGAAATTATTCCCAAAGATATTAACCTTAAGGGGCAGGTTTTTGATTATAAGGATTTAAAATCTTTAAAAATCGGACTTTCAGGAGTTTATCAGAGAAAAAATGCCGCATTGGTTTTAAAAATAGTAGAAGCTTTAAGAACCTGTTCTTACAATATCAGTGATGATGCAATAAGACAGGGACTTTTGGATACAAAATGGATAAGCAGATTTGAAGTTGTCAGTGAAAGTCCGGTATTTATACTTGATGGAGGTCATAATCCTCAAGGGGTAAATGCCACTATTGAAAGCCTGACCACCTTATTTGGAAATAAAAAAATCATTTTTCTGGTTGGGGTAATGGCTGATAAGGACTTTGAATCAATGATTTCCATGGTTATACCTCATGCAAGGGAGTTTATTGCAGTAGCGCCGGATTGCGAAAGCAGGGCTTTGAATGCCGATGCCCTGGCAAGACTTGTTACAAAAGAATCAAAAGTTGAGGTTCACAGATGCGTAGAATTGTCAGATGGGATTGAAATGGCTTTAAATCACGCAGGTAAGGATGGTGTTATCTGTGCCATAGGTTCTTTGTATCTTTCAGGGGATATTAAGAAGTATTTTTACAATAAAAAATAAAATAAGGCGGAGTGTCCAATGGTATTTTCCAGTTTAATTTTTGTATATTTTTTCCTGCCATTGTGTATACTTTTTTACCTGGCAACGGAAAATGTAAATAACAGAAACAAAGTATTGCTGGTATTTTCAATGATATTTTACGGTTTTTCATCGCCGTCCTATCTGATATTGATGCTTTTTATGGTCTTTATTAGTTATAAGGCCGCTTTGAAAATTCAAGATAGTGAAGATGACAGTATTAGAAAAAAATGGCTTATAGGAAGTGTTACAATAAGTCTTCTTGTGTTGGCGGTATTTAAGTATCTATCACCGATTTTAAGGCTGACAAATTCTTTGACGGGAATGCCTAAAGAAGTTATAAATATAGTGATTCCTGTAGGGATTTCCTTTTATACATTTCAGCTTATATCATATGTAGTGGATGTTTACCGAAAAAAAAGTGAAGCTCAAAAAGAATATCTAAAGCTTTTACTGTACGCAGGATTGTTTTTTCAGTGCGTTGCAGGACCTATTGTCAGATATAGGGATGTTTCAAATGAAATTGAAAACCGCAGTTTCACATTTATTGGAGCTGAAAGCGGCATTACAAGATTTGCCATAGGACTAGGTAAAAAAGTATTATTGGCAAATACCTGTGGACAGGTATTTGCTGAATTTATCCCTGAGGGAGTTGATGCCATAAGCACTACTCCCGTGGCTTCGTTGTGGTTAGGAATGATTTTTTATACCTTCCAGATTTACTTTGATTTTTCGGGATATTCGGATATGGCAATCGGAATGGGATTAATGTGCGGTTTCCATTTTAGAGAGAATTTTAATTATCCTTATATTTCAAAAAGTATAAGAGAGTTCTGGAAAAGATGGCATATTTCTCTTAGCTCATTTTTCAGGGATTATGTATATATTCCTTTAGGTGGAAGTAAAAAAAGCCATAAACGAACTGTATTAAACCTTTTTATAGTATGGACTTTAACAGGAATCTGGCACGGAGCCGGAATAAACTATTGCTTATGGGGAATATATTATTTCATATTTATCACCATAGAGCACCTGTTTTTAAAGGATAAGTTAAAAAAATTGCCAGGGTTTTTATCAAGATTCTATGCTCTTTTTGTAATTTTACTGGGCTGGGTGATTTTTAAGTTTGAAAATCCTTTTGAAATGCTTTCTGTTTTGTCAGGTATGTTTGGCCTGAACAATAACGAGCTTTGGGGTTATGAAACGGGGATACTGATGTTAAATTATTGCTTCTTTCTGGCGATTTGTATATTAGCATCAACACCTGTAGTAAGATATGTTATAAATAAATATGCATCACTTGTTGTCGGAAACGAATTTTACGAGAAAACAGCAAGTATAATGGAAATTGTTTTTCCTACATTTTTATTGGCATTGTCAACAATGGCCCTGGTAGGAAACAGTTATAATCCATTTTTATACTTTAAATTTTAAAAAACAGTGGGGTAAATAGGGTTATGTCTGAGAAAAAGAAAAAATGTTATGCATTAAAGACAAAACTTTTCTTGTTTATTCTTTTTTGTATTGCTAATATTGCGTTGATTATCCCTTTAAGACCAGAGTTTTCTGATGTGGAAAAAAGGAAGCTGGATTCATTTCCTGAATTTACAATAGAAACATTTTTAGATGGCTCGTATTTTTCAGCCATAAGCAGCTGGTATTCCGATACATTTCCTTTTAGGGATCAGCTTGTATCAGCAAATACTGCAGTTACTTCCTTAGAAGGGGTAAAAGCCAACATCATCAAAGGAAGTGTTTCAAAAGGTGATGTTATTCCTGAGGTGGCTGAAAAATCAGAAAAGAAAACCAGGGAATGCATCAAAAAAGATAATTCAGATGATGAAAAAACCAAAAGCGATATTACCAAAGATGATATAGCATACGAAGAAAAAACAGCCATAGATAAACAGATTAAAGAAGAAAAAGATAAGAATAATGAAAATTCTTCAGAATCTGACCAGGCAAAAGACGAAAATAATAAGGATGAAAACATCGAAAATACTACGGATGAAGAATTATCAACCCAGTCTATGGGAGCGATATTTATAGCAGGAAATGCTTGTTATGAGTATTATGGATTTTCCCAGGCTACTTCCGATGCTTATGTTGATACAATAAATACACTTTCATCATGCTTGCCTGATAATACAAAAGTGTATGATATGATTGTGCCAAACAGCATGGATATTACATTAAAGGATTCCATAAGACAAAATTTGAATTCCAGTGACCAGAATAAGGCCATTAAATATATGTACTCAGGTTTAACTGAAAAGGTTGAGCCTGTTAAGATTTTTGACACTTTAAGAAAACACAATGATGAATATATATATTTTAGAACAGACCACCATTGGACCGCTCTTGGAGCTTATTATGCATATAGTCAGTTTAAGAAAGCAAAGGGTGAAAAGGCAAGAAGTATTGATTCTTATCAAAGCGTTGATTATGAGGGATTTCTCGGTACTTTTTATGCACAAAGCGGTAAAATGGATGCTTTGTCACAGCCGGATACCGTCAGGGCTTATATACCTGATGCCACAAATGTAATGACATTTTATGGAAAAGATGGAAATCCGGTAAATTGGAATATAATCAGTGATGTAACAAATTGGAATACAGCAACAAAATACAGCACTTTTATAGGTGGGGATAATCCTTTGGCAATTATTGAAAATCCTCAAAAAACTGATGGAAGCAGTATTCTTGTTATAAAAGAGTCCTATGGAAATGCCCTTGTTCCTTTTTTAGTGGACGATTATCAATATGTTTATGTAATAGATTACAGAAGCTCAAATGAAAAACTGACAAATTTTGTCAATGAAAAAGGAATTAATGATGTATTGTTTATTAATACCATAATTGCTACAAATACTCAAAGTCGTGTAGATGAGATGCGAAATCTTATACAATAAATTGTCTTTGGGAGAAAGGATAACCGTAAAAAAAACGGAAAAAAGGATTTATATGGAATTTTTAAGAGAACAGGGAGTTAATGAAAATCTTATTCAAAAAGTTATAGAATTTAGAGAAAAATACCAGGTTTTTGAAAGTGAAAAATCAAGAATAGAAAAACCCCAAATGAATTTTTATGGTAAGGAAATACTGGAAATGGCAATAAGCGCCATACTGGAAGGTGAAAATATTCTTCTTTGCGGTGCCAAGGCTACCGGAAAAAATGTTCTGGCGGAAAATCTGGCATATATTTTCGGAAGACCCCAATACAATATTTCTTTTCATGTAAATATAGACAGTAATGTACTTATAGGAACAGATACTTTTGAAGATAATAAAGTCAAATTAAGAAAAGGTCCGGTGTATTTAAGTGCTTTATACGGGGGATTTTGTATTTTAGACGAGATTAACATGGCCAAAAATGATGCGGTTTCAGTACTCCATTCCGTTCTTGACCATAGAAAAATAATTGATGTTCCAGGCTATGACAAAATTCATCTAAATGATGCCTGTCGTTTTATCGGAACAATGAATTACGGCTATGTAGGAACCAGAGAACTTAATGAGGCTTTGGTTTCAAGATTTATGGTTATTGATATGCCTTCAATAAAAGAGGAAACTCTTATGCAAATATTTGAAAATGAATTTCCAGATGCAAAAAAAGAAGCACTTTTACAATTTACAAAACTCTTTATGGACCTTCAAAAAAAGGCTGAAAACGGGGAAATTTCCACAAAACCTTTGGATTTAAGAGGTATTATTGCGGCTTTAAGAACTATAAGATGTGGATTAAAGCCTGTTAGTGCGGTAAGTATGGGGATAACCAATAAAAGCTTTGATGGATTTGAAAGGGATATTGTAGGTGATGTGGTCATGACAAGAATTCCTGATTCAATGGAGTGTTTTGATGTCTTTTAAGAGGCATAAAGGAGTAAAAGCCTATGGAAGAAGAAATAGATTACTTTAAGGACGAATATGAACTTGAAGCAGAAAACAGGATAAGAAACCTCTGCTGGACAGTCAGCGGGGATTATAATATGAGCATTACTCCTGATTTGGAATCCTTTAAGCTATCAAAATACATTGGACTTTATGATGCCATAAAACAGGGGGCTTTTGCGAAATATCTTGATAAAGAGGCACTTTCTACCTACATTGTTAAAAAAGTATTCCTTTCGGGGGATAAAGATTATCTTATGTATATTATGCAAATGTGTGTAGATTCTGCAATAAAAGATGCTTTATGCCAGGACAGACCAGGTGTTTTAGCCATTAGAAAACAAGCCTACGAAGATATTTTGGAATACAAATTTGACAAAATGACAGCCACTTTTTTAGGCAGAATAAAGATAGAAGTATTAAAGCAGGAGTTGGGATTTTCAAACGGAGCAAGTCAGAATATTGATGAATATGTAAAACTGATACAGTCTTTAGAAAATGTCACAGACTCAAGAAAAATAATTGAAGCAGTTGATTACATTTATAATAGCTGCATTGACAATACTTTCGAAAAAAAACATGGTGACCTTGAAAAGGTATTGTCTGTTACCATGGAAGAACTTTCAGAATATGACTGGAAGGACTTTTTAAATGACGAGATGTATGAGGATATGTTGGAAAGATATATGGAAGACATTGAAAGTGAACTTTCTGACATAGCAAATACACCGGAAGAAAAAAAGGAAAAAGAAGAAGAACGAAAAAATAATTCATCCATAAGAGCCTATACAGAAGAAGATGTAGAAAAAATATATAGCTATGTAGAGCTAAATTATGGAAGGTCATATTTAAATGAAAATGAGCAAAAGCGTTTAAATAATAGAATTTGCCGTGGAATGCATACAAATTGCAGACTGTATTTTACAGAAGGGATTTTGGCAAATCCCGTAAAGGTAAATTACCAGTATAAATATGCCCAGAGGATGATATCCAACAATCAATTTGAATTAAATAATAATTTCAGGGTTGTAAAAAAGAATATTTCACATCTTGCATCCACCTTGAAACATTCCCTTATTTTCAGGAATCAACGAGAATTTGAATTATCTGATAACGGGTTAATTGTTCCTTCAAGATTGTGGAGACTTGGAAGGGTAAGGGATGACAGGATTTTTTCAAAAGAAATAAGAAAAGATAATTCCCGCTTTGTGGTGGATATTTTAATAGATTCCTCAGGTTCACAAAGAAAACAGGCACCTAAAGTTGCAATTCAGGCCTATATTATAAGCGCCGCACTTAGTCAGGCTAAAATAGCCCACAGGGTAATGGGATTTTCAACTTTTTGGAATTATACAATAATGCAAAGATTCAGAGAGTACGATGACCCGGAATCTAAGGATAAAGAAATATTAAAATTTCTGGTATCTTCAAATAACAGAGACGGTCTTGCCATAAGGGCGGCTACAGATTCCCTTATTCAAAGAGAAGAGGACAATAAAATACTTATTATATTAAGTGATGGTAAGCCAAATGATGTTGCCATTAAAAGAAGTGGAGCCGCAAAGGCGAAACCTTACATAGGAAAAGCTGCCATAAATGATACTGCCTTAGAGATAAGAAAGTGCAGAAGTCTTGGTATTTCTGTATTAGGAGTTTTTACCGGGCATGAAGAAGATTTGATAGCAGAAAAGAAGATATTTGGAAAAGATTTTGCCTATATCAGAGACATAAACAATTTTTCCAATATAGTAAGTGTTTATTTGAAAAAACAAATTACTGACACATAGTGCAATAAAAAAATTGTGTAAAATTTGCCTATATGATATAATGTTCTCCGTTGTTTTATGAATACCCCTTAAGGGTTACAAGAAGGAGGAACTTATATGCTTGAACGATTGTTCAAACTTAAAGAGAATAATACTGATGTGAAAACAGAAATCGTTGCAGGTATTACTACTTTTATTACCATGGCATACATACTTGCCGTAAATCCATCTATGTTAGTTGATGCAGGAATGGATAAAGATGCAGTTATGTTAGCTACAGCTTTAGCTGCAGCTTTTGGTTGTCTTTGTATGGGATTATTGTCAAATTATCCATTTGCTTTGGCAGCCGGAATGGGATTAAATGCCACATTTACTTATACTTTATGTATAGGACTTGGTGTTTCCTGGAAACTGGGTCTTTTTGCAGTGTTTGTTGAAGGTCTTGTATTTATTTTACTTTCACTGGTAAATGTCAGAGAAGCGATTTTTAATGCCATACCAAAGAATTTAAAATTTGCAATAAGCACGGGACTTGGATTTTTTATAACCTTAATCGGTCTTGAAAATGCGGGAATAGTAGTTGCAGATGAATCTACATTAGTAGGAATGGCCAATATCAGCGGAGATTTTGCAAATCAGGGTATTGCCATATTACTTACAATGATTGGAGCTTTGGCAATTATTATTCTTATGATAAGAGGCATTAAAGGAGCAATGCTTATCGGTATATTTGGAGTTTGGATTATAGGAATCATTCTTCAAATTACAGGAATATTCCAATATCCAATAAGTCTTTTACCTTCCTTTAAGGATGTAAATTACGGGGCTTTGTCAATTACCTTTGGACAGTGTTTTAATCTTGATTTTACAGGTGTTGATATAGGAAAATATATTTCCCTTGTTATTTCACTGTTATTTATAGATATTTTTGACACATTAGGTGGAATTATCGGTCTTGCTTCAAATACCAATATGTTAGATGAAAACGGAAAACTACCTAAGATAAAAGGAGCCTTATTGGCAGATGCATTGGCAACCACAGCCGGTGCCATATTTGGAACATCTACCACTACAACCTTCGTAGAAAGTGCTACCGGAATGGAAGCAGGAGGAAGAACCGGTCTTACAGCTATTACTACAGGATTTTTATTCTTACTGTCATGCCTTTTAGCACCGGTATTTACTGCCATACCATCATTTGCTACTGCACCTGCACTTATTGTAGTTGGAGTATTTTTAATGAAGAGTGTAACCAATATTGATTTTGGTGATTTATCTGAGGGCTTTCCTGCATTTATATGTATTGCAGCTACAGCTTTTACATACAGTATTTCCAACGGAATGGCCTTTGGAATTATTTCCTACACAGTTATTACATTACTTTCAGGTAAGGCAAAAGAAAAGAAATTAAGTACACTTATGATAATACTTTCAATCATATTTATTATTAATTACGCAGCTTTATAAAGAAAATAATATACAATTTTAAGGAAGGCTCTGGCTAATTTATTGAAATTACAGAGTCTTTTTTAAATTTCTTAAGAAAAAACTAAAAAAGTTGTAAATATTTAATTAATAATGTGGTTTAATATATATTAGGGCTGATTGCGCGGCCAATTATAATAATAAATCAGGAGGATAAGTGATGAAGTTAAACAAAAAGATTGGGATTCCTGTAGCCATTATCATTGTGGTAATAGCAGGAGTACTTATCTGGTATTTCGGTATCAGAAATGTAGTGGGAACCAAAGGGTTGGTTTATGTAGAAAAGGTAAGTGAAATTATAGGGGGCGATAAAACCGGCATACAAAACCGTTATGCAGGTGTTGTAGAAGCTCAGGATACTGTTAAGATTGCCAAAGCCTCTGACAAAGTGGTTGGAGAAGTATTTGTTACAAAAGGTCAGGAAGTTAAAACCGGAGATCAGTTATTTAAATATGACACGGCAGACCTTAATACAAAACTTCAGCAGGCACAGCTTGAGCTTGACAAATTAAACAATGACATTGCTGACAATACAGATCAGATAAATACACTTAATGCTCAAAAGGCAACTGCATCTGCAGAAGAACAGGCAGATTATAATTCTCAGATTCAGGAATTAAATCTTGAAATCAAGCAGTCTCAATATGACAAAAACAGTAAACAGATAGAAATAGACGGACTTAACGAATCTATTAATAATGCTGTTGTTGTTTCCACTGCTGATGGAATTGTAAAAAGCGTTGGAAGTCCGGGATCTTCAGATAATTTAGATTCAGACCAGAATTCAGATGTTTCAGATGATGCATTTGTTACGATTTTAGTATCAGGAAATTACAGAGTGAAAGGTTTAGTCAGCGAACAAAATGTCTATACCATTGAAAAAGATGCCAAGGTAATTATCAGATCAAGAATGGATGATAAACAGACCTGGGAAGGTACAATCAGTAATGTAGACACACAGTCAAACGACGAAAACAATAACAACAATAATGATGATGATTATTATGGTTCTCAATCAGGCGATACTTCAACAAAATATCCTTTTTATATTTCACTTCCAAGCAGCGAAGGTCTCTTACTTGGACAGCATGTATATATTGAAATGGATCAGGGACAGACAAGCAAGAAAAAAGAAGGTCTTTGGCTTATGTCAGGCTATATTGTTCAGGAAGATGAGTCTGCTTATGTATGGAAAGCGGATTCAGGCAAGAAACTTGTAAAACAAAAAGTTACTCTTGGAGATTATGATGCAGAACTTGATGAATACGAGATAAAAGACGGCCTTAAAGAAGATGATTACATCGCATGGCCACAGCCAAAATATGAAGAGGGACTTTCAACTACAACAAATGTTTCAGAAGCAGGAGATTTCTCAGAAGATATAACCGGTGACGAAGGAGAATATTCTGATTTTGGCGAAGGAGACTGGAGTTCTGATTCCATAAAAGATTTAGAAGGTGGAGATATGGGAGATAAGGATGTAGATTCCCTTGAAGAACCATCTAAAGAAGGCGACGAAAATATAGACAAAGAAAGTGTACAGGATGATGATACTACTGCTGTAGGAGGAGAAGGTTAATGCTTTTAGAATTAAAAGATATTTATAAAGATTATCTTCAGGATAAGCTTGTTATTCCTGTTTTAAAAAATGTATCTTTAGCTGTGGAAGAAGGCGACTATCTTGCTATAATGGGTCCTTCAGGTTCAGGAAAGACGACTTTGATGAATATTGTGGGATGCCTTGATAAGCCTACCAGTGGAACATATCTTTTAGATGGTGAAGATATAGCTAAAATGAATGATAAGCAGCTTTCAAATGTAAGATTAAATAAAATCGGATTTGTATTTCAGAATTTTAATCTCTTGGCAACACAAAGTGCTCTTGATAATGTGGCACTTCCGCTAATTTATGCAGGTGTTAAGAAAGCAGAAAGAAGAGAAAAAGCCCGTATTGCTCTTGAAAGAGTCGGACTGGGAGAAAGAGTTAATTTTAAGCCTACCCAGTTGTCAGGTGGTCAAAAGCAAAGAGTTGCCATAGCCAGAGCCATGGTAAACTCACCAAAGATACTTTTGGCAGATGAACCTACAGGTGCCCTTGATTCAAAATCAGGTGATTCCATAATGGAACTTTTTTCCAGTCTTAATAACGATGGTGTAACAGTAATAATGATTACCCATTCCAGAGAAATTGCTGATTGTGCTAAAAAGTGCATATTTATCAAGGACGGAATCATTGAAGAAGATACAGGGAGGATATAGACCATGGAAAAAGGTAAGAAAATTCTCAAAGCTGTAATTATTACACTTATAATAATTGCTCTGATTGGTGGTGGAGTAGGATATTATATTAATTATTCAAACCAGCAGCTTGTGGCAAAGGTTATGTCGGTAAGTAATTTGGGTTATGAAGATTATGAAAGCTCCGGAACTACTACCGGAAGTATAAAAAGCAATAAATCACAATCCATTTATTTGGATGATGATATGACTTTAAAAGAAGTCAATGTTAAACAGGGTGATACGGTAAAAGCCGGAGATGTGCTTTTAACCTACGAAAGTGAAATGCTTCAGATTAATGTTCAGGAAAAGCAGCTTCAGATTACCAACACAGCTACTCAGATAAAAAACAAAGAGGCAGAACTTCAAAAGTTTAAAACCATGACTCCTGTTACCCCAAAAGAACCGGAACCTGACACACCGGATAATCCCGATACACCGGATGATAATGATGATATTGCCGGAAAGGTAGAAAATCCGGAAAAAGTTGTGGCAATAGGTACGGTAAATGCTATTTCCCAAAGCTATTATGGAGATGGCAGTAGCAAAAATCCATACAGATTCCTGTGTACCGAGGATGGCTATGTAACAGGAGAATTATTTAATACTCTTGGTGGCTATAATGATGAAGGGGAACAGGTTAATGATGGGAAATATGCTGTTTTTGAAATACGCGAGGGAGATGTATTAACAGGAACAAAGCTTGAAAATACCACCATTGACGGTTCTATGCTTCCATATATGAAGAAAAAAGACAAGGTAAGCGTAAAGCTTTTAACCACCATGGTAACAGAAGCGGTAATAGACGAACCTGAGGAGGAGCCTGATAATGAGCCTGAGGAGGAGCCACAGGAAGAAGGTTATACCCAGCAGGATATAAATGATAAAATCAACTCCATTAATTCAGAACTCAGACAGCTTAATCTGGCACAAAAAGAAAACCAGGTTGATCTTGAAACTGCTCAGAAAGAACTTGATAAAGCCAATGTAAAAGCGGAAATGGATGGAATAGTTGTTACTTGCGGAAATATGGATGAGCTGCCTTCATCAGATCGTCCCATGATAGTTATCAGCGATGCAGCAGGAATGTATGTTACCGGAACTGTTAGTGAATTTGATTATAATGACTTAAAAGTAGGTCAGGTAATTTCCGGAAACACCTGGGAGACAGGTACCTATTTTACTGCAAAAATTACGGATATTTCCACATATCCTTCCAATAGCAATGATAATGATTACTATGGACCGGGAAATAGCAATACATCATATTATCCTTTTACAGCATATATAGAAGATGCTTCAGGCCTTAATAATGGCGAAGGAGCAGATATTACCCTTAAAAACAACGAAGGAAACAAGGGCTTTTACCTACCAAAAGCCTATGTCAGAAAAGACGGAAATACTTATTACTGCTTTGTAAGAAATGATGAAGGTGTTTTGGAAAAGAGAAAAGTATCTGTAGGACAGTCTTCAGATTCTTATTATGTTAAAATCTATTCCGGAATTACAATGGATGATTATGTAGCCTTCCCTTATGGAGATACAGCAAAAGAAGGTGTCAAATGCGAAGAATACAGCTACGATATGGACTTCTAAATTTATTTGTGAATTTGAATGAAAGGGGAAAAAGAGATTGATAGAAAATATACGATTATCTTTTCAGGGAATATGGGGACATAAGCTTCGTTCATTGCTTACCATGTTAGGAATCATAATAGGTATTGCAGCAATTATAGCTATTGTTTCTACAATTAAAGGAACCAATGAGCAAATAAAGCGAAATTTAATCGGTTCCGGAAATAATACGGTAAAAGTTGAATTAAGAAACTCTGAAGACGAATACGGGGAATCTCAGGTATCTGCCTTGGGGCTACCTGAGATTGATAAAAATGTTATAAATCAGATAGAAGAATTTGATGAGGTAGAATCTGCAGTTGTATATCATAGCACAAGTGTATACAGCGGATTATATTATAAAAATAATTCATTAAGTAATGGCCATGTTTATGGAACAACAGCAAAATATTTTGATGTGGCAGGACTTAAGATAAAGCAGGGAAGAGGTTTTATGGACTCTGATATTTCTAAATACAGAAAAGTGGCTATTATAGATAATGAATCCTTAGATGCCTTTTTTATAGACGGAGATCCTATCGGTCAGACAATTGAAATTCAAAAAGAGCCTTTTACCATAATAGGTGTGGTTACAGAGTCTGAAGAATTTGAACCTGTAATAAATTCAGAAGAAGATTACTACAGCTATCAGTCAGAGGCAGGAGGAAATGTTTATGTTCCTTACAGTATCTGGCCGACTATTTATGGATATGATCTGGCACAAAATGTCCTTATTAAGGCAAGTACAACTGACGAGATGAGTAAGGCTGGTAAAACGGTAGCTGATTATTTAAATAGTCAGATTCCGCAATCACAACAGACACCAGCCGGTCAGGAAAGTGCAGCTATGGGAGACCAGGAAACATTGACAGATGTAGAAGGGGATAAAGGTGATGCTGATATCTCAGGCGAAGGTTCCTCTTCAAAATCAGGCATTTCCTATAAGGCAGAGGATAAACTAGAAGAAGCAAAACAGCTTCAGCAGTTAAGTACTGCCACCAATCAGCAGCTTATATGGATTGCAAGTATTTCACTTTTAGTTGGTGGTATAGGTGTAATGAATATTATGCTTGTGTCCGTCACAGAAAGAACCAGTGAAATCGGGCTTAAAAAAGCTATTGGTGCAAGAAAGGGACAGATTATGCTTCAGTTCTTAACAGAAGCGGCTGTACTTACAAGTCTGGGAGGACTTATAGGAGTTATAGCAGGAATAGTTCTGGCACAGGCTATATCCAAGCTATCTTCAACACCGGTAGCCATAAGTGTTCCGGCGGCAGTTTTGGGAGTTGTATTCTCAATGCTTATTGGTATAGTTTTTGGACTGCTTCCTTCAAGAAAGGCTGCAAATTTAAATCCTATAGAGGCATTACGACACGAATAATATTAAATAAATATAAAAAAATGTTAACATTCTTTCTAGTGCGGACATTTGTCTTTAACGTGTTAAATCGTTAAAGAATCTTGTTTACTTAAACACTTTAGTATGGTAAAATACTGTTTGTTATAAGAGGTGAATGACTTTAATATAACCTAGTGCAAGGAGACAAACTAGTATGAACAAGAAAATAAATACAGACTCGGTTCGTATGTTATTTGAGGCAATTTTAACTTTGAAGGATGAAGATGAATGTTTTACATTTTTCGAAGATGTGTGTACAATTAATGAAATTATTTCATTGGCGCAGCGTTTTGAGGTTGCGGGTATGCTCAGAGAACACAAGACATATTTGGAGATTGCTGAGAAAACAGGAGCTTCGACAGCTACTATCAGTAGAGTAAATCGTTCGTTAAACTATGGAAATGATGGTTATGATATGGTATTTAAAAGATTGTCGGATACTGGAAAAAAAGAGGATTAAATCATGACCACCGGCTCAGCCGGTGGTTTGCTCTGCGGCTATAAGCCGCTGTTACTAGCTACCCCTAAAGGGGCTCTGAAAAATCCGCCAGCCGCACTACGATTACTGGCGGGCTCTCAAGAGCCTCTTTTTATTTGCCCTTGTTTACCGGCTGACCCGTAAACGGATCTATAAATTCACTTAGTGACATTTGATCATATTCTAAATCTTCTTTTAGTTGGTTGCGAATATACTGTTCAATCTTTTTTGCATTTTTACCTACGGTATCTACATAATATCCTCTGCACCAGAAATGTCGGTTCCCGTACTTATACTT
>NZ_FOJY01000011.1 GCF_900112085.1 Acetitomaculum ruminis DSM 5522 | reverse complement strand
AACAGCCCCGCTTAGGCGAGGCTGAGTTAAACTGGTCGGCTTTCATCCCACAAGCTAAAGCTTGATGGGTTTTCAGCCGTATGAATTATATAAAAGAAAGTCAGAATATTTTGCAATATAGCTTTTATTAAAAGACCGACTATAAACTAGCAATACATCTTAAACTCTACTTTGGGTAGGTTGTTTAAAGCCCTAGGCTGTAATATCATTTTCTTATAAATTATCCCTATTTATATAACCGGGCGGCAAAAAGAGCTTGCAGATATCTTAAATAAATATCAAAAGGAGGCATTGGAAATGAACCAGTATATTACAGGAATGACCATAAAAAATTTGCGTGAGCAAAGAAATATGACCCAAAATCAATTGGCTGAAATTTTAGGAGTAAGTGATAAGACGGTTTCCAAGTGGGAAAGGGCAAAAGGTTATCCGGATATTACACTTTTAGAGCCTATTGCAGATGCATTTAAAATATCTGTGCCGGAGCTTATATCCGGTAATACAATTCAAAATTCCAATGTATCAGCAAATGTGGAAAAATCAAAGTTTTATATTTGCCCTGTCTGTGGTAATGTGATACATACCATGGGGGAAGCCGTAATACATTGTCATGGGATTAGTCTTGTACCGGCTGAGGCTGAATGTACAGATGAGTCCCACATGATATTTGTTGAAAGAGTAGAGGATGAATATTTTGTCAGAATTGAGCATGAAATGACAAAAACACATTATATTTCCTTTATTGTGGCTTTATCTAAAGATTCTAGTCAATTGATTAAGCTATATCCTGAGTCTGATGCTCAGGCAAGATTTAAAATTAAAGGAGTAGAAAAGATATTATTTTACTGTAATAAAGATGGCTTGTTTTTCTGTAATGTAATTAAAGGAATTGATGATAAAGATGGCGGATTCCGAATGTCCGCTTTAAATACGTTATTAAACTAAATAATCATAGCGATAAGATGCAGGGGGCCAGGACAGTAGTATTATCAAATGGTGAGGAACTAATCATCCCCAAGGTGAGATATAAAAATGTTAAACAGGTTTTTGCAAAATTTAAAGGAGAAGTCTGATACAATATCGTTTCAGTAGTTTAAATGATCAAATTATATATTTATCAACAGTCCGTCTATCAACATCCAGTTTCCGAGCTATTTGACTTTTATTAATTTGCAATGATGATCCCTCCATAAATGGTTTAATGATTATCCTCCTATCCAATTGACTTTTTAGTTATTTGTTGACTATACTTGAAAAAAAGAAAAAACTATCTGATCAGGGGGTAAACATGGATAGACACATTGAAGAAATAAAAAAAGAAAAAATCAATCAATTATTGAAATTTGAAACATTATCAAAAATATTTTTTGTCAGGGGTGGTGTTTTGGACATTGAAGCTGATGCCATTGTAAATGCCGCCAATAACAGCCTTTTAGGTGGCGGTGGTGTGGATGGTGCTATTCACAGGGCAGCAGGATCGAAATTACTTGAAGAGTGTAGAAGGCTTCATGGCTGTGACACCGGAGATGCCAAAATTACAGGGGCTTATAACATTAAATATGCAAAGCATATAATTCATACAGTTGGGCCGATTTATAGCGGGGCAAAAAAAGATGAAGAAAATCTATCCTCCTGCTATGAAAAATCTCTTGACTTAGCTTTAAAAAATAAATGCAAAAGCATTGCCTTTCCCGGAATTTCAACGGGAGTGTATGGATATCCCTTAAATGAAGCCACAAAAGTGTCATTAAAGGCAATTTTTTCCTGGCTTAAAAATCATAAAGAGGCAGAAATAAATATCTATCTTTGCTGTTTTAAGGATGTAGAAATGGAGGCTTATAAAAATTCATTAAAATCACTAAGTTAGATTTCGCTCGTTTTACGAAAGCGTTTACTGTTTTTAATTACATTTGGAAGGCGAAGTATTACCGAGATAAGCCAGCTCATGATCACAATAATTGCAAAAATAATCATGCCAATTGGGTATCCCCAGGTTAAAAAGCCGTAAAAGTCATTGCTGTCAGGCCAGGTTCCTATGCCGTTTATTATTGTATTACCTAGATAAAAAGCTCCATAAATAAGGGTTAATAAACCGGAAAATAATGTATTTTTAAAGGGGATTTTTTTGCTATTTAAGCCAATAACAATAAATTCTGCCATGGCAATTAAAGGACAAATTAGATGAAACCACAAATTTCCTCTTGCGTAAAGATTCATATTAGGATAAAGGGGTTGTAGGAAAAAAGCAATAATTACAAAGGTAAGCCCCACTTCTGAGGCAGAAACGAGCTTAAATACTACAGGCAGCTTTTTATGAAATATAACAGTGGCTAATAAAGAAGCGATAGCTACAAAAAAACACAACAAATTTGAAAGGACGGTAAAATATTTCAAATTTGCCAGACCCTTTGTGGCAAAAACACCATTATAAGCATTGCTAAGAAACATATAATAAATTCCAATGGACAGGGATATTATCAAAAAAATATTTAAAACAAAGGAAATCTTATTAAGCATTTTTTCTTTCATGGCTATTCTCCTGAAATTATTAAAATGAAATCTTAGCTGCTTGTGTTAAAAATATTAATGTAGCGTTACCTAGTTAGAGTAAATTTCAATTTCTCTTTAAATTTTACTCCATAATAGTAGCTTAGTAAACAAAAAATCCCCTGACTAAACATCAGGGGAAGAAGTTAAGATTTAAATTTTACCAGGCAAATCCAATTCCTATACTATTAAAGTTGGCATTTAAAAGTTGCCATTGTTGATTTGCTATAGCCGAAGCATATTTTTTATCTACTGTAATTTTCTTATAGGTAACTGTTTTGGTGAATTTTTCAGCCTTATCCAGAAAAGGACTCTTAAATTCGTTTACAATTTTTGTGGCTCTTTTATTTTTATCATAAGTTATTTTTGAACTTACATTTAAAATTGCTTTTTTGTTGCTATTGTTTTTGTAAACGAATTTAGTTACATTGCCTTTTTTATCATGTGTTATAAAAAACTCATTTTTATAGCCATTAGATGAATCCTTTGCATAACATACATGGTTATTTTTATATTTATAGCTTGATTTGGTAGTTACAGATTCAGTCTTTCCATTTTGTAACCAACTAGTTACTAATGTAGAAGATGTAATTAAACCATTTTTCCAAGTATAAGTAGTTACAACTTTGTCACCATCTTGACGATTACGGGTTGATTTACAAAGTTTTCCGTTTTTATAACTATAATTTGTGGTATTTATATCCTTAGCGTCTCCAGTTCCGATTTTTTCAGTGAATTTTGTAAGTCTCTGGTTTTTATCATAGGTAAATGTATCTGTGATATTTTCTGAACCGTTATTATTAATTTTCGTAAGTAAACCGTATTTGTTGTAACTTACACTGGATTTATAGTTTTCTTTACCATTAGCGGTTGTGCCGTTTACCTTTACAGAAGAAACCACATATATGGTTTTCTTAGAAGATGCAGCAAGAACGTTTTTGGCCGGGGCAAAAAATGAGATTAAAAGGGATAACAACAATCCCCATGCTGCAAATTTTTTAATAGTTTTCATAATATTTTTCCTCCTATTGTATAAAAATCTTTACCTTATCTATTATCGTGTTTTGCGAAGAAATGTCAAATTTTTCTGAAATTAAAAATTGTCCTGATATAGCATCTATGATAATATTACTTTGTAAAAAATACAGGAGGAACATTTGTAATTATAAAGAAAAAATGAATTCTAAAAAATCTATTCTGAAAAAAATAGCTTTTATGCTTTATATCATTGTCTGGATGGTAATTATGATATTGACTTATATAGTGTATTTTCCCCAGGTCTTAGAGGGAAAAAGAGGGGAGTTTATCTTATTTGTAATATTAAATACGGTTTCTTTAAGAAATATTGTTTTTTCAACGAAGAAAATACAGCAGGAGTAAAAAGATGAAAATTAACCTAAAGACGGTATATTTTATGCTTTGGATTGTTATATCAATGATATTAATAATTTTCGCATATATTGTTTTTTTGCCTAAAATGATAGATGGAGATAGGGAAGCCTTATTATTATTTTTGGCAATAAATGCCAATAGTTTAAAAACTATTATTTTATTAGTGTCAGACATTAAGAAGGAGAAGTGATTTAGTTCATTTTTCTTTTTTATTTTTAATAAAAAATTCTTTACTATTTCGGAAAAAAATTATATAAAATTATAGATAACTTTGGGAAAAAATGTATTACAAAAAAAGGTATTAAATTTATGATGAATGAAGAATTTACAGAAGAATTAAGCATCACATTAAAAAAAGTAATGTTTGAAACCCCTTTTAAGTTTGTTATAAGTAAGGGGAAAAATAAAAACAATGAGTATAAAAAAATAGTTATTGAAGAAAAGGAAAAGGACTTTCAAGTGGCTAAATACAGCCAAAAGCAGGTATTTCATACAAATATTACATTTGAGGAAATAGAAGATATTTTAAAGGAATACTTAGGAGAAGAGTTTTTGCAGTTAAATGCCTGGGCTGAGGGTAAAGAGTTTGAGATAAAAATTTCTAAAAAGAAAAAAATCTTTTTTACAAGTCGTAAAAGCTCTCAGAAAAAATGTCTGGCAAATATGGAGCATAACAGAAAGAAAAATTATATCATACCTGATGGAAAGCCGGTTTTACCCCTTATAGACATGGGAGTTTTTACTAAAGAAGGTAAAATAGTAAACAGCATGTATGATAAATACAGGCAAATTAATAGATTCATTGAAATAATTGATGATGAAATAAAAAATAAGGATTTTAAGCATTTAAATATCATTGATTTTGGCTGTGGAAAATCTTATTTAACCTTTGTGGTTTATTATTATTTAACCCAGATAAGAAATATTAAAGTTAATATGACAGGTCTTGATTTAAAAGAGGATGTTATAAAAAAATGCAATGAAACAGCTAAAAGATACGGTTATGACAATCTAAGATTTGAACTGGGGGATATAAACGGCTATAAGGCTGATTTTGAGGTTGATATGGTAATTTCTCTTCATGCCTGTGATACGGCTACGGATTATGCACTTTTTAATGCCATAAACTGGAAATCAAAGATGATTTTTAGTGTACCTTGCTGTCAGCATGAATTAAATAAGCAGTTAAAACCTGAAAATTTGTCCATTTTTAGCAGATATGGCATTATTTCTGAGAGATTTTCTGCTCTTTCTACGGATTTAATAAGGGCAAATCTCTTAGAATATATAGGATATGATACACAAATCTTGGAATTTGTGGATTTTAGTCATACACCAAAAAATCTTCTTATAAGGGCTGTAAGAAACCAGAAAAAATCTAATGAAAAAAGAGAAAAAACCTTGGAAGAAGTTAAAAATCTCATGAAAGAATTTGGCTTTGAGCCAACCTTGTATAAACTGTTGATAAAACAAAGATAATTAAAAGAAGGGTCTGTAGTAATTTGATACAGACCCTTTAAAAATCTTATGCTTTTGCCATGTCAACATCCGGTAGTTCTGAACCACAATGAGCACATTTACTTGCTTTAATTGGAATTTCAGAACAGCAATATGGGCATACTTTTGTCTCTGCCGGTGCAGCCTCTTTTGGTTTTTTAAGTTTGGCTAATCCCTTTACAAATAAGAATATAATAAATGCCAATATTATAAACTGGATTATATTTTGAATAAAATTACCATATGCCAAAACAGGAGCACTTTTAGCCTGAGCATCAGCTAATGATGGATAGTCAATGCCATCTAGGGAAACATAAAGCTCGGAAAAATTAATATTTCCTGTAGCCAGTCCAAGAACAGGTGTAAAAATGTCCGTTACCAGTGAAGAAACGATAGTACTGAAAGCACCACCTACAATGACACCGACAGCCATGTCGATAACATTTCCTTTTAGAGCGAATTCTTTAAATTCATCTAAAAATTTTTTCATTATGCCAATCTCCTTTATAATTTTTTTCTTTAAGACTCCCCTTGAGTCCTGTTTAAGTTATGCAACAATTTGCATACTTTACACACAATTTTATCAAAACGATAAAAAATATTCAAGAGTGCCTGACAAGTCTTATTAAAAAAAGATTTTTGGCGGATATATGATAAAAAATATGCATTTTGGTTACAACTTGGCAAAATGAAAATAAAATAGTAAAATTAGTATGTTTAATGGCAGCTATCAAAGCAAATTCAAGGATAATAATAAAAAGGAATTAAATATGATACATTTTGGATTTTCTTATGTTGGTCTGGTTTATTTGATAATGCTTTTTTTACCCAATATTATCTGGATAAAGAATAAACCGGCAGATTATGATGTTTATAGTAAAAACGAAAATAAAATACTTTTGTCATTTGAAAGGTTTGGTGAGGTATCTGTATGCGCCATAAGCCTGATTTTTTCAGATTTTAATTTAAGAACCTGGTCATATAGCTACATAATATTTTTCCTTTCTTTCTTACTTATGATATTGTATGAAATTTCCTGGATACAGTATTTTATCGGGGAAAAGACCATGGAAAACTTTTATTCTTCAATACTTGGAATTCCCATTGCAAAGGCTGTCCTACCTGTAATGGCATTTCTTCTTTTGGGATTTTATGCAGGAAACAGCTTTTTATTAATTTCCACCATTATATTGGGAATCGGACACATTGGTATTCATTATGTCCATAAAAAGGAACTTCTTCGTAAAGCAAAAAAAAGAAATGATGGATTAAAAATTCTAAAAATTTTTCTGTTTGCCCTTTTTTTACTTGCTGTTACTTTTATAACTGTTATAGACGGTATTAGAAATTATAACTATATAAGTAAATCTTCAAAACTTGTCAGCAAAAAAGGTGCATTTGATGAACAGCTATATGTTGATATTGGTGGAGAAAAACAATTTATTTCCATCAGAGGAAAAAATACAGACAATCCCCTTTTGTTATGGCTTCATGGAGGTCCTGCATATCCTGATACAGCCACTACCAACAGGTTTTCTGATTATCTTGTTGATGAATATACGGTAGTAAGCTGGGATCAAAGAGGCTGCGGGCGAACCTACATCAAAAATAAAAATCTTGATCCTAAAAATGTCACTGCCAGCTTTGACAGGGCTCAAAGGGATATTTACGAGCTTTTGGAGTATCTTTTTAAAAAATTTGACAAGGATGAAGTTATAATTGTGGGACATTCCTACGGTTCTCTTTTAGGAGCTTGCTATGCCTTAAATAATCCTGATACAGTATCAGCCTATGTAGGGGTGGGACAGTATGTTTCCCCAAAAGCTTTGATTTATTCCTATAAAAAAGCTTTAAACAAAGCTTCAAAAAAGAATCAGGATACATCTTATATGGAAAATTGTTACAAAAAATATGAGAAGGATGACTCCTATATAAATATGGTAAATCTTGAAAACAGCATAAGTAGATTTTATTTAAAAAATGGAGACTTTAAGCTTAAAAGTCCTGCCTTTACATCTGCCTACTATGGATTTGATGATTTATTATGGAACTCCATTGAATGTTCTTCAATATTTGATATGAATTCTTATGTGGATTTAAACAAACAATTATTTGAGTATCTGGCAGAAACCGATGTAAGAGACTACGGAACCCAATACAACATCCCGGTAGGTTTTATATCCGGGGAAAACGACTATATCTGCCCACTTGCTTATGTAAAAGATTATTATAAAAAAATTGATGCTGTGGATAAAAAATTAGAAATCATGAAAAAATGTGGACATTCTCCCCAAGAGGAATCCCCAAGACATTTTTCAATAGTGTTAAAAGAGGTATTAGAATCATTACAATAAAGAGTATGCATCGCGCTAAGTAATTAGTCAGATGCATACTCTTTTAAATATAATATAAGTAGGCTGAACGCAGTGTAAGCAATCCCCCGCTTCAAAAGCGTAAGCTTTAAGCGGGGGTATAAGCTTACTAGTGTCAGAAGGGGTTAAAGCCCCTTCTGACAGGTGGCACAAAGTGCCACTGCGTTCATGAGGAAGTAGCGAAGCGGATTCCGAATGAACGCTTTACATACATTTTACTCTAGCATTTTATACAGCCACTTCCTCTGTACAAAATCATTATTAATACTTGTATCCCCTTTTATGCTGTATTTTAGCTAATATTTAACATAATAATATGTAGGTAAAAACTCGTTATTTTCTATAATAAACCCTTTTATAAAAATGCAAAAAGGTTTATTTTGAGTGTAAGATGATGTAGTTTCATATCTTACGTCACATTTTTCATCTTTGCTATAAAGCCATCCTCCCGTGCTAATATAAACATCTTTTCAGGCAACTATTTTCCAGTCGCCATAACCGTACATTTTGTTACCTCTGTTTTGCATTATGGAAGAAGGATAAAATAATTTCTATTTCTGCATTCTAATCAGCTTCTCGTTGTGTAGCTCCATTTTTAGTAAGAAAAGTATTATTTCTTTCACTTTCATCAACTGAATAATAGATGAATCTGTCTATATCTACATCAGAAACGTTTTTTGAAAAAATAAAATTGTAAAATTTTTCATCATCTATGTTTGAATTTCTTTTTCTATATGAACAATAACATTTTTCCAAAATATCAATTGTCTCACTTAAATCAGGTACTTTTTTGTTATTTTTAAACAAATCTTTAAATGTATCATATGTATCTTCATTACCGTACATTTCAGGTATGTAAAGGGCGGTTGCACAATTATTTATATAAAAGTCATCATAATTACTGACATAATCTTTGAAAGGATAATGATAATCATTAATAAATTTGATTTTTCCTTCCAGTTCCTCAAAATCATTATCAAAACCTGTATCCTCCCATATAATGTACTTCAGCTTGTACTTAATAGAATAATATGTAGGTAAAAACTCGTCATTTTCTATAATAAACCCTTTTATAAAAATGCAAAAAGGTTTATTTTGAGTGTAAGATGATGTAATTTCATATCTTACGCCATCTTTTTTCTGTCTTCTAAAAAGGGTAAAAAAACACCCCTCGCTAGTGTAATAGGTATCTTTGCAGGCAACTATTTTCCAATCACCATCACCGTATCTGTTATTAAGATAATTAATTACAATAAGCCGTCTTATTTGAAAAAAAGAAAAACAAATAATAGAAATAAAACAAACAATAATCAAAGGAATTTTAATATATTTATTAATTAGGATTTTTTTAAGCATGTTTATTCTCCTCTAATTTAGTGGATTTTAGCATTGTTTTGGCTAATTGTTCATAGATATATCTATGTTATGAACGCAGTGTAAGCAATCCCCCGCTTCAAAAGCGTAAGCTTTAAGCGGGGGATTGCTTACACTGCGTTCATGAGGAAGTAGCGAAGCGGATTCCGAATGTCCGCTTTACTACAAAGACAATTCTATCAAATTAATAATGGTCACATAGTAAATTTGTTATTAACTGACCCTGATAGGAAATATATTATTATATTTAGTTAGTTAACTTATCTAAAGCTTAATATATTTATTATATTTTTTCAAGCATAACTATTATATATAGTAAGGGGGGATTAAAAAACATAACTAAAATGTATATATGAATGATATGAATTTAGTGAAAACAGTAGTACAAGGAGAAATTTATGAAAAGAATGATTATTTTAATTATGTTAGTTTTTCTAACATTTTCAGGAATTATTGTGGTATGTAACAAGAATTCAAATACTGAATCAACGAAAGAAAAACTAATGACAAAATCAGAAGTAAATGAAACTGCAAAAACAGATGAGTCTGATTCAATAAATGATTATGTATCAGATGATTTTGAAACAGATGATGAGTTCGTAGATGAATATGTTGTAGACTCTGAAGAATATTACAATAGAACTTCAGAAATATTATCCAGAATGGATGTAACAGAATCTAAAAATCTTACATCTGAAAAGCAGACTCGGGAAGATTTTGCGGAACGTGGTTTTTCAGATGTTTCAATAATCAGTAGATTTGATTTGAAGGGTAATTATAATGAAAAAGAAATATCCACGAATTCTAATGAAAAACATCCCTCTTATGTAGCGTATTACACTACACCATCAAATAATATATGGACCATATATGAAACTAATGGACAGTTTCAAGCTTACCCTGTTTCTTACACACTAAAAAAATCTGAAAACAATGAAAAAATAGTTGATGTAATTTTATCGGAATCAGAAAGCATTTATGTACACAATGCTCAAAAAAACCAATTCTTTGACGTTATTCCCAATGGTTCAGATGCCATAGTAAAAACGGTAAAACATATAGACGCTGATTATTTAAACAGTTTAACTGATGAAGATATTGATAATTTATAAAAATGAAGATGTTATTTGTCAATAAGTGTACTAATAAAAAAGTATTATATGGGAGGAAATTATGCTGATGAAGAAAAGTAAAACGTTTGCTTTTTACATTATTTTTATTATATTTTGTTTTTGCTTTTTACCAATTCGTTCTTATGCAACAGGTGATCGCCAAATAATGGTATCATTGGGGGATTCATATTCATCGGGTGAAGGTGTTGAACCATTTTATGGACAAAATAAAAACGTAATTGATAAATTAAAAAGTAGTGATTGGTTAGCTCATAGATCTAAAAAAAGCTGGCCAGGAAAAATAAAATTACCAGGAAATACTCACATTAATTCACAGCTTAAAGAAAAAAAATGGTATTTTAGAGCAATATCGGGAGCTGAAACAAAACATTTTGATTTAGTATCATTCGAAAAAAAGGCTAAATATAAAACATATATTCCAGAGGCTAACGATTTTACATTTTTTATAGGTACTAAAAATATACCGAAAGAATGTAAAATTTTTGACAAGTTAAAGGATGAAGAAAAATTTGTAGATTATGTAACAATTACAATTGGGGGAAACGATGTTGGATTTTCTAATATTATTACCACTGCCGTGTTAGAACCCGGTACTTTTACAACTACCTGGTTATCTAAAGAAATAAATAAAACAAAATCTCAGATATATAATGTGAAACAAAATCTTAATAGAGTATACAAAAAAATACGTTCAAAAACTAGTGGTAATACAATTATTTTAGTTGTGGGATATCCACGACTTATTAGTAGTCAAGGTGGAGGACCATTCAACAAGGAAGAAGCAAATATGATTAATATTAATGGAGTGGATTATTTTAATAATAATGTTATAAAAAAAGTTGTTAATAAACAAAGAGGAAGAATTTTGTTTGTTGATGTCAGTGAAAGATTTAAAACACATGAAGCGTATACAGCAGACCCTTATATTAATCCAATAATATGGACACCGCAGAATCAGGATATAGATTCTATGAAAATTCCAAGTGCATATTCTATTCATCCAAATGAAAAAGGGACAAATATGTATGCAAAATGTGTACAGGAACAAATTGATGCAATAGATAACAAATTTACAGGTGGCGAATATGAAGGTCTAAAGTGGAGCTTAAATAGTAACAAAAGAACCATAAGTATTGAAAAATATGTTGGTGATGGCACAATAGTTCGTGTTCCTCAAAGAATAAATGGCTATAAAGTTACACATATTAAAAGCATGGCCTTTTTTAGATGTACAAAATTAAGAAGGATTGTTCTACCGGACTCAATAAAAAGTATAGGAGACGCTGCTTTTTGTGGATGTGAGAATGCAGATATAAACATACCACGGAGGGTAGAAATAATAAGAGATAGTGCTTTTAGAGGATGTGGTGCTTTAACTGACATTGTTATCCCAACTACTGTAAGATATATTAGCAAGGGATGTTTTTGGCATTGTGAGAATTTAAGAAGAGTGTCTTTACCCTATTCCCTTAAAGTTATAGATAGAATGGCTTTTTCTGATTGCTATAATATTACTTCGATAAATATACCAAATTCAGTAATATATATAGGTTGGCATGCTTTTTCCAGTTGTGTAAATATGAAAATTTATTCTGGAAATAAAAATTCTATCAATACATCTAATGTAACACAAGATGCAAACTTGGAAATTATTTCTAAAGATGAAACAGAAGAATATAATGATGATGATTTGGATGACGAAGAATTTGTAGAAAATCCAGAAGACGAAGAACCAGATGATGAAGAATATTATTATGACGATTCTGGAGATGAAGAACCAGATGATTTTGAAGATAGACTTAATGAAGATGCTTCTTTTTGGGGCGAAGATGTAGATGATTCTTTTTGGGATGAAGATACTTCTTTTTGGACAGATAATGAAAATGAAACTATAGAAGAAGATGTGGATTCAGGCTATATTTCTGATGGTGCTTTTGCGGGATGTGAAAGCATAGAAAATATTGAAATATCAGATTCAATATCTAATATAGAAGATAATGCTTTTGCAGGATGTGTAAATTTAAAAGAAATAAAAATACCAGATTCAGTTACCTATATAGGTGAAAATGCTTTTGCAAATTGTGAAAATTTATTAGAGATTAACATTCCTTCAGGTGTATCAGGTATTAAAGCTGGAGTTTTTAAGAATTGCAAAAGACTTAAAGAAATAAAATTGCCTGATAATATAAATACCATTGAAAAAAGTGCCTTTGAAGGGTGTGTTGGTTTAGAAACAGTCATTTTGCCGGATTCACTTTTAATGATAGATGATTCTACGTTTAAAGGGTGCGTAAATATTAAAGATATTTTTATACCCTCACAAGTAACCTATATTGGTGATGAAGCTTTTGCAAATTGTGAAGGTTTAACTAATATTGTAGTTGATAGGAATAATAAAGAATATGATAGTAGAAATGATTGTTGTTCAATAATTGAATCGCGTAATAATAAACTGATACTAGGGTGTAAAAATTCATTTATTCCTAATACAGTTGTTAGCATTTCAGATAAAGCGTTTAATAACAGCAATCAGGGAATTAGTATACCAAAAAGTGTAAAAGAAATAGGAAATAATGCATTCACACCTTTAGTTTCTCCGGTTATTGGATATTACGATTCATATGCCGAAAAATTTGCCAATGAGAATAATCTGGATTTTAAACCTATAATTTCTTATCGTATTGAATTATATGATAACAATTCTTTGGTGGATACATTATCAGTTTTATCAGAACCTGAAGATTATATTGGTAATTATTGTGGTGAGACCCCGATTTCTTGTCCTTCTCGTACCAAAAAAGGATACAAGTTTTTAGGATGGAATACAAAACAAAATGAATCTGGAACGTTGTATAATAAGACATTTTATAAACTGACAAGGAATAATAACTCTGTAATAAAATTATATGCCAAATGGCAGCTAAATAAGTATACTATTAATTATAAATTATCTGGTGGTAATAATAATACCAGTAACCCGACCAGCTATACGGTAACTTCCGCTAACATTGTTTTAAAGAAACCTACAAAAACAGGATATATTTTTGTAGGATGGTATAAAGATTCGAATTATAAGAATCGGTTAGCTGATGATACTATTAAATCAGGTAGTACTGGAAATATCACTTTATATGCCAAGTGGCAATTGAAGAAATATAAAATTACGTATAAATTGGAGGGTGGAAAAAATAATACTGATAATCCAAGCACTTATACAATAACTACTCCGAATATTACACTTAAGAAACCTACAAAAACAGGATATACTTTCGTAGGATGGTATTTGGATCCAAATTATAAAAAACAGTTAAAAAACGGAGTAATTAAAACTGGTAGTACAGGTGATATAATACTTTATTCCAAGTGGAAAAAGAAAAGTTAATTATTATATTTGATAGACAGTAGGAAGAAAAAATTATTTGTAAAAGTATAAAAAAGTGGCATCGCCTGATATAATGCGATGCCATTTTTATGTATGCTTTTAAGAACATTTAAATTTTATTTTACAAATTAACAAACTGGCTGGTATTGGAGGTAAGCTGTTTTGTAACCTCATTATTGTTTTCAACGGCCTCGGTGATTCCCGCAATTTCATTGACAATCTCCTGAGAGTTGGTAGCCGACATATTAATTGCTTTTGAAGATTCACGAACCGAGTCGGTAATTGACATTATTGAACCGGCCATATCCTTCATAACATCATTTAATGCTTCAACCTGGGAGGAAATATTTCCAAGTATGTTATTTATAAGGTCAGCGGTACTTTGATATTTGTCACCGGTATCCACGAAGGCATCATAATCAGAAAGAACTGTTCCATTAATAAAATCTAGTACCTGAATTGCATTTGAAGAAAGGGTTTGAACAGCCTTTGTAACCTCGTTACTTATTAACTGGATGTTGGCGGCAGTTTGTCTGGAATTTTCTGCAAGTTCACTGATTTCTTCAGCAACAACAGCAAAACCTCGTCCTGCTTCACCGGCTCTTGCAGCTTCTATGGAGGCATTTAAAGCAAGTAAGTTGGTCTGGGAAGCAATATCAAGAATTACATTTGTAAGCTCATTGATTTGCTTAACTTTTTCAGAATCTTTAACAGATTCTTCCAGGACTACGGAAAGTTCTTGCATCTTGCGTCCGGTATTTTCCTTCTTTGTTGAAGCTGTTTCTTTAATAGCGTCAGCTTCGGATTTTATTTCTGCTGCTTTAGTAGTACCGTCATTTACTTCTGCGTCAATACTTTCAGTGGATTCTTTCACATTATCAAGCTTTTCACCAATTAAATCCGTAATGGAAGAAACATCTGTCATGCTGGCTGAAAGCTCTTCTAAAGCCGCAGAGGTATTTGTAACAGAATCGTGAGCCCTGCTAACCTGAGAAGTCATATTTTCTGAGGAATTTGTAAGTATATTTGTTCCGTCCTTAACATTTTTCATTATATCCTGGAGAGTTGTAATGAAATGATTAACTCCGTTTTTAATAAGAATAAGTTCTGTTTCCGTTTTTGTATTTAATCTTAAAGTTAAATCGCCTTTGCCTTTTTGAATATTTGTAATTATAATGTTGATTTCATTGGCGATTCCTTTTATTGGTTTAACAATAGTTCTGTAATTAAGCAGGATAAAAAGAACAATAATACCAATAAAAGTAGCAACAATATAATTCATTACAATTAATATTCTATGAGTACGCTCATTTAAAAAGTTTGGAACATTTTCATTCATGGCAACCACAGCCTCATCAACTGCTTCAAGATCTTGTGTAAGGGCAGTAAGTGAAGTAGAACATTCACCGTATACCAAAACTGAAATGGTGTCTTTATCATTGTCACCAGCAGCCTTTATAACTCCTTCATATGAGCTTTTGTAAGCTGCAAAGTCTGAAATAAAGCTGTTTATTGCATTTTCTAATTCAGGAATACTTGATGTTACTTCTAAAATAGCATTTGCTGATTCTTCTATTTCTGTAATCTGTGAAGAAATCGTGCTTGTTTGGTTATCAACCTGTCCCATATTAACATAGCTGTCAAAGGCAGCAGCCAGACCGAATCCGCAATTATCTATAGTCTTTAAATCCACTTCGATATCCTTTACGTTGGTGGTGACATTATAAACTTCATTAACAATATTTTGACAGGATGTTTTAAGGTTACTGATTTGAAGGATTATAACGGTAATTGCTATAATATAAACCAGTAATAAAGATACATAGGTAGCACCTATTCGAAATGCCAACCGGTTATAAAGAGGAACATTATTTCCAACAGTTTGTTTTTCTTTACTCATTTGCTTTCCCTCCAATTATTTATTAGATTTACCCTCTTGTTAAAAATTTTTAAAAGAGAAGAGTTTACATAGGGTTATAGTGTATTTCGGAAAACAATAAGTATTTTTTATAATAATCAAACAATTTAATGACTTAATCGTTTGATTAAAAATATTTGCAAAAAATAGCCTTAATCGTATTATTACTTACGATTAAGACATACTTTAATATCTAAATAAGAAAAAGTATTAGATATGTTGGATATATGAGTTTTATTTTTCCATCCCCAATAATCTGTTTCAGAAATAGGTTTTATAATAATGGAATAATTTCCACCCTGAAGGAAAAACTTCTCACAGGTATTTGGATAATCAAAATAGCTTGAATAAGTTTTACTTATAACAGATTTCCCTTTGCTGTTTTTTATGACAATACTAAAATAACCATAGGTGCGATTTCCAAAGGAAATCTTAACAGCACTGGAATCTTTTAAGTAAAAAAATGATTTAACTTGTCCGCTCAAACCATAAAAATACTGAGTTTCATTAATATTAGGTTTATCCCAGTTAAATCTAAAGCCGTTTTGAATAAATGCCAAAAATAAAGCTATTTCGTAGTATAGCCCGTTTTTAATGGCTGTCAGCATGAATAAACCTCCTAATATATGTAATCAGACAAGTAAATACTATACAGTAAAAGAGGGGAAATGTATACAAAAAAAATTAACAAAATATTATTAAATTTTATTAAAATATTATATAATTTATGGAGAGATAATAACTATCTTCTTTTTTTAAAGTCTCTTAAGGGCAAGTCCGAAATATAAAGTAAGATAAAAATCCGGCATACAATAAGGAGGAGAAAAAATGAGTGGTGAAAATACCAAAGAAGAAGCAAAACTTGAAAACTCTGTAATAAATCGTGATAAGGTTATTATTAAAACCAGTATAATAGGTATTATTGCCAATATTTTTCTGGCTTCCTTTAAGGCCTTTATAGGGATTGTTTCAAATTCAATAGCTGTTACTTTAGATGCAGTCAATAATTTATCAGATGCTTTATCATCTGTTATAACCATTGTGGGAACGAAGCTTGCAGGAAAATTTCCTGACAAGAAACATCCAATGGGATATGGAAGAATTGAATATTTAAGTGCCATGATGGTTTCCGGAATTGTTTTATATGCCGGAATAACATCAGTTGTGGAGTCTGTAAAAAAAATTATCTGGCCTGAAAAGGCTGATTATTCCACAACTTCTCTTTTAATCATAGCTGTGGCGGTTTTAGTAAAGATTGTGCTGGGATTTTATGTAAAGAAGAAAGGAGAAGAAGTAAACTCCGCTGCTTTAGTAGCCTCCGGCGCAGATGCATCCTTTGATGCGATTCTTTCAGCTTCGGTTTTGGCATCGGCTTTAGTTTTTATATTTACGGGCATTTCTCTTGAAGCCTATGTAGGTGCCATAATTGCCATAATTATAGTTAAGTCCGGGGTAGAAATGATGATTGAAACCTTAAATGACATTTTAGGACAAAGACTTGATAATGAAACTACCATGAAAATCAAGGAAATTGTTAAGAGTGAAGAAGGAGTCTATGGTGCCTATGATTTAATAATCAGTAATTACGGCCCTAATAAAAACTATGGTTCTGTGCATATGGAGTTACCGGATAATATGACTGTAGACCAGGTTGATGTTATAACAAGAAGGGTTCAGGCAAAGGTTTTTAAGCAGACCGGAGTAATTCTTACTGGAGTTGGGGTTTATGCCTACAACACAAAAGATGATGAAGCGGCAAGACTTAGAAATGAGGTTCAAAATATTGTTCTTTCTCATGAATGGGCCTTACAGATGCATGGCTTTTTTGTGGATTTAGTAAAAAAGAGTATCCGTTTTGACCTGGTATTTAGTTTCGATATTAAATTTTCGGAAGGTTTAAAGATTGTTAATGATGAGTTATCAGAGAAATTTCCGGGATATAGTTTCTTTATTACTCCGGATATTGATGCCTCGGATTTGGAATAACAGGAAATTTTATTATGAAAAAAACAGATGAAAAACTTACTTTAAAACTTAAGGAAAATAAAAAAGAAGAAATAACTTTAAAAAAAAGCGGAAAGGAAGAAAAGCTTTTAAAAGCACCGGATGAGGTACTTGCCGGGGCAATAAAAAAACTGTTATATGAAGATAGCTCTAAAAATCACGAAAAGTAAAGATGTGTAACAGGCTATAAACATGTAAAGTGGGAGCATGAAACAAATTTAATGAAAAGTGGTGAATTATTATGGTTATACAGGATTTAGAAGTAGAGCAGGAAGTAAAAATAGAAATTGTATGGGGAGACAAGGTTTTTAGTGCGGATTCCCTTGTACTGGGGAAAATACCGGGAAGTGTATTTTTAAAACCTTATCATTATAATGGAAAAGAATTAAAAATAGGAGAAAATTCAAAAGACTTCTCTTTTAATCTTTATGCTATAGACTCAAACACAAAACACAGGGTAGGCTGGAAAAATGTGAATCTTGTTTCTAATGTCATTAAAGGAAAATCCTGCTATATATGTTCTACTAAAAAATACTTGCTATATTCTGACGATAGTGAAAGACGGGAAGAAATAAGGACAAAGATAGATATAAAAGGATATGCCACTGAAATAGATATGCCCTGGAGAAAAGAAATCCTTATAGAAGATATAAGCGCCACAGGTATTGGCATTAGTATAGATAAAAACCTTGAATTTAAAAAATCCACTTTGTTTATTGAATTAAATGATAAAATTAATGATGAAAAATACAATGAATCTTTTACAGTTAAAGTTGTAAGGACTGTAGAAAAGGGAAACAGGGTTTTTTACGGATGTAGTTTTAAAGAAACAAAAGTCGGTCTTTTATATTATATTTTCGCGAAACGAGCGCAACATTAAAGAACAAAACTGATGCAAAATACTGCATCAGTTTTGTTGTATATATCAATAATTATTTTCCAAAAAGCCTGCTAAAAAATTCTCTAAAACTAAATTTTGTTCTTTTTTCCAATCTGTAATAGAAGTCATCACAGTATTCATATCTTTCTGCTATCATCCATCCCGGTACATATCGCGAGTTTTCATAAAAATTGTATTTTGCTATTTCATTCATAATAAATACCTCCTTTACAAAAGCTTGTATGTTAGTAATAGATTAACACAAAGAAAAATCTATTCAATAAGCCACAGTACACAATATAAAGATAAAAATTGTGACAGCGTCACAAAAAAATGCTAAAATAAATTTGTGTATTAAATTTTTGAAAAACACAGATAAAAAACTCGTAACTTATGATTTTTTTAGACAAAAAAGGAGAAGGATTTTGGGATTTACAGTAGAGGATATGCTTATTATTTCAAGAAAAAAATATAAGATGGAGCTGATAGCCGGAATGAGCGGCTGGGCAAACTCCATAAGCTGGCTTTTGATGGTGGAAAATACAACCATAACCAAAAGTTTTATGGGAAAAGAACTGGTTGTAACCACTGGCTTGGGTTTTGATACTACAAAAAAGATAATAGATTTGATTGATATTTTACATAAACATCATGGAGCAGGTTTAATAGTAAATACAGGCTATTATATAAAGGAAATTCCAAAAGAAGTAATAGCCTATGCTGATGAGTGCGATCTTCCATTAATGACAGTACCTTGGGAAATAAGCATGGCTGAAATGATAAAAGATTTAACCGTAAGAATTTTTTTTCAAAGCCAGACAGATGAGCAAACTTCCCAGGCCTTTATAAAAGCTTTAAAGCATCCCCAAAAACAGGAGGCTTACAGAAAGGATCTTGAAGCTTATTTTGATGTTGACGGGGTTTTTCAGGTTGCAGCTTTTACTACAAAAAACTTAGATAGCATGGATACTGTAGACAGAAGACGAATAGGATACAGACTACAGATATATTTGGAAAATATTTCCCATAACGGTCATTTTTTTTACTATAACGGATGTTTCCTACTGGTATTTAATGCAGTTTCAAATGAATCAAGGGACGAAATAATAGATGGATTTTTAAAAAGAGCCCAAATGAGAATGCCTACAGAAAAAATATTTGTAGGCCTTGGAAGTGCCGTAATGGATTTAAAAAATTTGCATATTTCCTATAAGAGGGCTGACTATGCGGTAAAATATGCAATGAATAATAAAATACAGACAGTAAATTTTGATGAACTGGGGTTAAATCGTATCCTTTATGCTGTTTCTGATGATTTATTGTTAGAGGAAATGGGAAACGAGGTTCTAAGACCTTTATTGGACTATGATAAAAAGCATGATTCACAGTTACTTGAAACCTTAAAAATGTATTTAAAATATAATGGAAGTATAGGAAAAGTTGCTCAACAAATGTATATTCATAAAAATACCATAGTATACAGAATGGCAAAGATAAGAGAAATTTTAAACTGTGATTTAGAAGATGGAGAAGAAAGACTGGGTTTTTATCTGGCAGTTTTAATTGCGCAAAAAAATGACGCAGCCCCATAATAAAGGCTACGCCAAAAAAAGAAAAGAAGGTTCTACTTTATTTGAATTCTACGGGTCTTGTAAATTTTCCATCTACTATATCCAATTTGTAGATACAGCAGTTACCAATATATTTACTCCAAAACTTTCCATAAGCTCCCGGAGTAAGAAATTCCAAAGCACCTTTCATGGCAATGGCGTGGGTGGATATTAAAACTGTTTTACCTGCGGCTTCTTTTTTAATATCATTTAAAAAATCCCCAAATCTATGATATATTGAGGCTAAATCCTCCATACCTTCAGGAACGGGATTGTGTATTAAATCCCTAAAAAAAGTGAGCATCTCTTCAGGAGGATCATCAACACTTACACCCTCATAGGGACCATAATCCATCTCTGTGATACGTTCATCTATTATGGTTTTAACATCCTCTCCGGCGATTACTTTTGCGGTTTTTTGAGCTCTTATTAAAGGGCTTGTATAAACCAAGTCAAAATGAATGCCGTTGGATCTGAAAAATTTCGCTGCCTCTTCAACCTGTTTTTCACCGGTTTCATTTAATGGAACATCACGCCGACCCTGTAGAAGTTTGGCCTTATTTGTATCAGTTTGTCCATGACGGATCAAATATATCATAACAATCGCTCCTTTCTATATTACTTTATTTATGCAATATTTTTTAGAAGTGTTGCATAAAACAAACTTATTCTCATAATATATTATCGTAAAAAATTTCTATATTTATAGTAACATAAAAAGAATTTTTTTACTTCATTTTACTAATTAAGTTTTTATAAAATAATTTAATCATTTACACAAAAATTCCTGATAATTATTTATCATTTTACTTTTATTTAGTAGAAGGAAGATAGTAATAGTGCCATAAGTAAAAAAAGAATAAACAGTTAAAGTAAATAGGCTTTAGCATGGGTTTTTTTTAATGAAAGTTTTACGATAGTATATATAGTTAAGTCTTTTTGTTATTTCTTTTATAACAGGCTTTTTTATATATTTCGATATATATTGTGAACGCAGTGTAAACAATCCCCCGCTTCAAAAGCGTAAGCTTTAAGCGGGGGTATAAGCTTACTAGTGTCAGAAGGGGTTAAAGCCCCTTCTGACAGGTGGCACAAAGTGCCACTGCGTTCATGAGGAAGTAGCAAAGCGGATTCCGAATGTCCGCTTTACAGTATTTTTAATATTCACAATTCGGGATTAATGAGAAAAATTTCGTGAGAGAATGGTGATGATGACTTATGGATAATGGTTTTAAAGAATTAAAAAATTTGTTTTTATATAAAACATCTGATGAAATAAGCAGGAGAATATATTTTGAAAACACTTATGTTATGAAAAAAATAACATTGATATTTTCAATACAGGAGATTTTTGCAGTGCTGTTTTTTTATATACAGTGCAAGATAGAAAAACTAAGCTTGCTCTCCTTTAGCTTAATACAGGCATCTATCGGCTTTGGCGTTAATTTTGGTTATTTTATCTTAAGTCATACCCTTATGACAAAGGAAAAAATTAGCCCTGTGTTAAAAAAATGCATACAGATAGCCTATTTTATGATTGTTTTAATTTGGGGTATGTATATATCATATTATCATTATGTTCGAGGAGAACAGATGAATATGTTTTATCTTGTGGTATTTGGTATTTCAAGTTTTGTTACCCTGCCTCAGGGAACCTCATTTATATCGGTGTCTCTTCCTTTCATAATATTTTATATCATATTGTTTAATGAAGATCAGGCAAGAGGCATAACGCTATTAAATTACATAGGTCTTGCCTTTATCTGCCAGCTGACCTCATTTATGAGATATCAGTTAAAGATTAAACAGTTTAGTCAGATGGTAAAGATAGAAAATATAAATGCATTATTAGGAAAAGAATCCAGAGAAGATTCCATGACGGGGCTTAGAAACAGATTTGCCTTAAAAGACGATCTTGATTGCTTTAAAGGAAAAAAAGTTTGTGTGTTAATGGCTGATATAGATTTTTTTAAACAGTTTAATGATACTTTTGGTCACAGGGTTGGAGATATTGTTATTAAGGAAATAGCAAGAACTGTAAAAGAAGTATTTGAGGGAGAATATTGCTACAGATATGGTGGCGATGAACTTATGGTTATAGTTCCTGATGCAACGCTTGTATACATGGAAGACCAGGTTGCTCTTTGGAAGAAAAAAATAAGTGAAATACATATAGAAGGTGTTGGAAGGAAACTAAGCTGCTCTCATGGATATGCCTTTGGAATGGTTTATAACATGAAAGACCTGGAAAAAATTCATGAAGAGGCTGATATAGAGCTTTATAAAGCAAAAGAAAACAGAAGCTGGTAAACTTAAAAAAATGTAAAAAATTTACAAAACGAACAATTTAAGCAATTATATGTACTAATTATTCAAAATATTGTTAGAAACTTGTCAATATATTCATTGGAATTAAAAAATTAGTAATTGCGTTTAGAACAATTTCAGAAAATTTTAATAATAATATTGCTTACTTTGGCAATTTACTTTATAATTATATAAGCGTTAGGTGAATTTATAGAAGAAGAATAAATATACACTTAAATTTTTTACCCGTAAATTTAAGGATTAAGCGCTAAACAAATAAAAGACTTTTTACACAAAAACATCATATCCTTGGATATGATGTTTTTGATTACTTAAATTCTATAAATCAATATATTTTTTGCCGATATAAGCTTTATCTGAAATTATTTGTTGGAATTAACATAACCTGAATAAAAACAGGGGGTTTTTAGGGAGGTTAAAAAATATTTATTGTGCTAATCTTTATAATTAAATATGTTATAATATTAAATTTATTTTTAGGGGGACGATATATATATTGGTAGATGAATAATAGGAATTTAGAAGGTTTTTAGTGTAAAAAAATAAGAAATGAGGTGCTTTATGGGGAAAATAGATGTATTTAAAACAAATGCTAAAGGCTTAAAGCAAATGAAGGTGTCTGAAAAATTTAATAGAGTATTTACCAGTATCAGAAGAAGAATTTTTATAATGGCTATATTGCTTGTAATAATGGCTTCAAGTGGAATATACGGCATTTATAAAATGTATAGGGGATGCTATCAGATTAATACCCTTCAAGGGGAAATTCGTATAGATATGCAGACACTTGCAAAGCGATTTCTTCTGGCATCTTTAGCTGAGGAAGATGCAGACAAGAATGAACAGATTGAAGAGTGTAAAAATAATATTGAATCAATAAAAGAGCAGGTTAAATCTTTAAAGGCAGTTTATATCGGTGATAAATCTGTTTTAGAAGCCATAGAGACAAATCTTGAAGAGTTAACAACAAAAGGGGATGCACTTATCAGCGTAATTGAAAAAGAAAATGACAGTGCGGTTATTTATGAACAATTTGAAAACACTGTAAATCCGGTTATTGTTGATGTTGTATCCCAATTAAAGGAAGTAAGAGAAACCAGTAAAACAGAGGCATTTAAAGAATATAATTTTGCCATGTGGACCAGTGTCATTGTAAGTATTATTACTTTAATGGGAGTTACCATTACAGTTATTTATCTTATTGATGCAGGAAAGACCCTTACAGCAGCGATTTTGGTACCGGTTAAGGAAATTTCAAAAGCGGCTGAGGCTATGGCAAGTGGTGAACTTGAACTTAACATAGAATATGTATCAAAGGACGAATTAGGAAAACTTGCAGCAGATTTAGACGAATCCACCAGTATTACTGAAAATATTGTAAAAGATATCAGCGAATCCCTTGAAAGAATGGCGGCAGGAGATTTTACAAGAGGAAGTAATGATCCTTCTCTTTATATTGGAGGCTATGGACCTATTGCAGTGGCCATGGAGGATATAGCTTCAAAACTGTCAGGTACTCTTATGGAAGTTAAAAATTCTTCAGAGCAGGTATTTGAAGGTGCCAGCAATATGTCAAGAGGTTCAGCAGAGTTAGCAGACGGGGCAACAGACCAGGCAGCTGCAGTTGAAGAGCTTACTGCTTCCGTAAATACAGTTACAGAACAGACACAGCTTATGGCTCAGACAGCTAAAAAAAGCAGCCAGATGGCTTATCAGGTTAAAGAAGATGCTGAAAACAGTGCACAAAAGATGCGTCTTGTAAAAGATTCCATGGAAAAAATTACTGAAGCATCCGAACAGATAAACGAAATTACAAATACCATAGAAAGTATAGCAAAACAGACTTCCCTGCTTTCTTTAAATGCATCCATAGAGGCAGCAAGAGCAGGAGAAGCCGGAAAAGGTTTTGCAGTAGTTGCAGGAGAGGTAAGTGAGCTTGCAAATCAGTCCTCTGAAGCAGCTAAAAACACCAAGGATCTTATTAATAAGACAATGAGTGAGATTGCCAATGGAAACTCGGTTGTTGAACAGACAACAGATGCCTTAAATCAGGTTGAAGAATCTGTAAGCCAGATAACGGATATGATTATTCAAACTGGAGAAATGGCAACTAATCAGGCTCGAAGCATGGAAGAAATCAATAAGGGAATAGAACAGATTTCTGATGTTGTTCAAAATAATACCGCTACAGCACAGCAATCCAGTGCAGTTTCTCAGGAACTTACAGAACAGTCTGAAAGTCTTAACCAGCTTATTGAGAAATTCAATATTGGTAATGTATAAAAATTTATTAATAAATAATTATAAAAAAACAAGTCAAAAGGGCTTGTTTTTTTATTGCCGGATAATAAAAAAAGACAGGGTTTCACTCGATATAAAAAAAGAGGGGGAGTAAAGAGGTGAAACTATGAATTATGATAATGGGAGAGATATTGGCAAAAAAAGTAAGGGCTTTAGTGTATTTAATGCCAGAGTCCGTTTGATTTATATGTTATTTATAATTGTTACTATACTTTTGAGCCTTTATGGTGCCTGCTTTAGCGGTATTTCTTTTGAGGCTTTGTATGTCAGAGAACGTCCTGAAAAAATAGAAGCCAAATCAATAAATTTAAAGGGTGAATATGTGGAATATGAGCTGGATGCAGATACAATAGAGCAAAAGGGTAAGTCAATAGGGATTTATATAAACAATTTAAAATATGAAGTTTATGCTGACAATGAAAAAATAGCATATTTGAAAAAAATAGAAAGTGTTCTTGGAAATACCTATGGCAGAAGCTGGTCAATTATAGATATACCTGCGTCTTCAAAAGAAGTGTATGTAAATATTTATACTAAAAATAAAGAGGTTTTAGATGATAAAATCGACATATTAGCCGGTGATAAGCTTAGTATTTACCAGTATATAATAAATACCTCTTTACCCAATATAATATTTGGCATCTTTTTTATAGGAATGAGCATATATTTAAAGCTACAATGGTATTTTGTAATAAGAAAATCAGGAAAGGCTGATTATATGGCATATTTTGCCACTCTGGATTTTTTGATTGGAGTATGGTTTTTATCTGTGTCAAATTATGTTCTTTTAGAGGAAAACAATAGACTCCTTGTATATTTTGTGGGGCATATGTGCATAATGGCAACTGCTTTTCCTTTTCTTATGTTTGCTAAAAGATTTTACAGAATGGAAAGCAATAATCTTCTTAAGGGGCTGATTGTGCTTTCAGTATTTGTCCCTATAGCAGCTCTTTTTTTACAGGTAACTTCAGTAATGGAACTTAGGGAATGTCTGCCTTTTATACATGTGGTATTTGTTTTGTCTATGATTTATATAAGTCTGGCTGTTATAAAAGGACTGTATCAAAAAAGACTTAGTAAAAGTATGAAAATGAGCTTGTTAGGCTTGTTTATATTCTTTATCACTTTTACTTATACCATTTTTGATTACTATTTATCAGACAGTTTTAATTTTTCACTAGCTATTTACGGAATGCTTATATACTGCCTCTTTACCTGGTTTGGAATAGCAATTGAAAATGTGGATATTCTTAAAGACAGTCATGATATTGAATTATATAAACAGCTGGCAGGAAAAGATGTGCTTACGGGGCTGGCTAACAGAAATTATTTTGAAAAATACTGTAAAGATGTTATTTCAATATCAGATAAATGCGTAGTAATATTAGACCTAAACAATTTAAAATACATTAATGATACTTATGGACATGCAAAGGGTGACTACATGATAAAAACAGCTGCCAGCATGATTAAGTATCTGTTTTCTAATAGTGGTTTTTGCTACAGAATAGGTGGAGATGAATTTTGTGTTATCCTAAACGGAATTTCTGATTTTGCTATAGAAGAAAAGATAAGACAACTTAGAATTATGGAGGATATATTCAACAAGGAAAATAAAGACATAAAAATTTATCTGGCGTTAGGTTTTGCCTTTTATGAGCCAAGAATAGATAAAAGCATTTCAGATATTATAAAAAGAGCGGATGAAGCCATGTATGAAGACAAAGAAAAAAGCAAGGCTAGGTAGGTTTACCGGATAAAATATTTTACCTGCTATGGAAAAAAGGTGTTTTTTTGTTTATAATTGTTTTTGCTTTTGCAAAATGATTAATGGAGGAAGAAAGAATGAAGATTGATAAATTCGCTCTTATAGACAAGGCGGCTTTTGGAAATGTTGAGGCAGCAGGACTTTTGGCAGAGGGATATTTAAAGGGAAAATACAATTGTGAAAAAAATCTGCAAAAGGCCTTAAAATGGGGCAGATATGCTGCAAAAAGAGGCGATGAATTAGGAAAGTACGTAGTTAAAGAAATTGAAGGATAGTTGAGCTTAAAAAACTAAAAAATATAGAAAAATATATCATACATTATAAATATTTAGTCGATTACTATAAAGAGATGATTGGAATTGTAAACAATTATCCGCCGGGACTTTTTATTTGTAAGAAAGTGACTATATTTATTTCAATTTAAAAGCAAATGTATAATTCTTTAAAAACTTTTGCTTTTCTTGATGATGACAAGTTCGTAGTGATTTTTTGGCAAATAAACTTTGGTAATAAAAATTAACTAAAAAATAATCGTCAGTTAAAGCGAAGGAGGAGTTAATTTTGCAAATTAAGATTGGATTTTCTGAAAAAGCTGATGTTAAAGCAGCTGTAGAAGAGGCAACTTCAGGTATATCGTCAGTAAAAGGATTGCTTTTTCAATGCGATCATAAAGCTATAAAGGAAGTAGCGAAACTTCTGTCGCAAAAATATCCTAAGGTTCCATTAATAGGAGCCGGTGGAGCGACTTATTATAAAACATCAGTATCTACAAAAGGTTTAATGGTGCTTGCATTTGGCTCGGATTCCGAGATAAAAGCAGGTATATTAAGACACTTATCTACAGTTCCCCTGTATGACATTGCAGATTTTTATGATGCAGCAAAAGATATTAAAGCCGGAAAAGAAAATACGGTTTGTCTGGAATACTGCACAAATAATGAGGAAAAACTGGTTTCTACAATGAATGTTGTTTTGGAGAATACAACCATTCCTTTGCTTGGGGGAACAGTTTATGGGTATCCTGAAAATACAAAACCGGTGGTTTGTTTTGATGGAAAATTATATGAGGATGCTTGTTGCTGGATTATTATAAAGAATAAATCAGGAAATATCAGAACCTATAAAGAAAACATATATGGTTTTAGAGAAGATGGAAAGTTGCACTTTGCCACGAAGGTAAATGTCGAAAAGCGTGAGCTTATCCAGTTAGATAACAGACCTATGAAAGAGGTTTATGCCCAGGAAATGGGTGTATCCAAAGAAGAAGTAGTAGGATGCGTTTTTGAGCATCCTTTAGGCAGGATAGTGGGAGATGATTTATATATTATTTCCCAGTATGAAGATGCAGCCTCCGGAGGGGTAATTACCTATAAACAGGTTAATGATAATGATTCCATAGCATTTCTTGAATTAAAAGATTATGAGAAAATCAACGAAGAAACCTTAAAACAAATCGAAAAAGAAAATTCTAAGATTTCACTTGTTTTTTCTATTAATTGCGCATTCAGACATATACTTTTTGAGGAAAAGGGCTATACAAGTCAGTTTTTGACTAATATGTCCAAACTAGGGCCTCATATCGGAGGAATGTTTGGGGGTGAACAGTATATAAAGCAACATGTTAATCAGACAATGATTTGTGCAGTCTTTGAATAATCCAAGGGGGACAAAGAAGTTATGATATTTGGAAAAAACAAAGTATTAAAGGAAGAAGTTTCAGAGGAAAAAAAATCTGAGGTTAGCATAAAAAAACAGCTTATATCTTTAAAGGAGGCAAGCAGATTTGCCTTAGAACAAAAAGAAAAGCTTCAGGGTGAGGAAGCGGTAACCATAAGTGGTATAGATACCATAAATGACTCGTTTAATCTGGTTGAGGAAAGATATAATGGAATAACAGGAAGTATTGAAAATTTTGAAGACCAGTTTAAGGCAATTGACGGTGTAGTTGGAGAATTTGAAGGAATTATACAAGAACTTATGGAGGCGGCAGATTCTTCCACCTCAGGCATGAAAAAAGTTTATGACAGTTCCAATTCTGTCCTAGAGACAGTTGAGGCTATGCAGACGGTTTTTGATGAATTTCAGCAAAGCTTTGATGATATTAAAGAAAAGGTTAATCAGATTAACGGCTTTGCCAATCAAACAAACCTTTTGGCATTAAACGCTTCTATAGAGGCGGCTCGTGCAGGAGAGGCAGGAAAGGGATTTGCCGTGGTGGCAACCCAGGTTAATAAGCTGTCTCAGGATATTAAAGATGTAGTTGCCCAGATAGATGTCAGTATGGATGAGTTAGGAGAAAATAATTCAAGACTTGTGACATCTTTGGATGAAACCAAAAGTGCCATTGATACTTCTAATAAAAATATACATGACACGGAAGAAATAATTGATTCCATAAGAACTGTTGCTGACAGGGTAAGGGATGGAAGCAGTCAGATGCAGGATGTTATTAAATCCTGTGAAAATGAAATGGATAGTGTTTCTTCAAATATTGAAGGATCTCAGAGCTTTTTTACAGATGTTTCACAAAATGTCCAGGATTTAAAAAATCAGATTACCAAAAAAGGTTATATGTTTGAAGATATGGAAAATGTTTTGGAACAGTTTTCTCCTTTAGTGGATAAGATGATTAAAGAAAATAAAAACATATAAAAGTGGATAAGATTTGACATAAAAAAGTTATCGTACTATTATTATTAACAGTTTAGGAAGGGATAATAAGGTACGTAATATGCAAATTTCAACAAAATTCACAACCGCAATGCATGTTTTAATTGCTGTAAAGTTTTTTTCAGGGAAAAAGAAAATTACCAGTGATTTCCTTGCAGGAAGCACAGGTTCAAATCCTGTAATTATTAGAAATATCATGGGACAGCTTAAGGCAGCGGGATTTATTGATATAAAAAGGGGCCCCGGAGGCATTAAGCTTCAAAAAGAACTGGATGAGATAACATTTTTGGATTTATACAAGGCGGTTGAAAACAATACTGAGGATAATATTTTCAGATTTCATGAAATTTCAAACCCGGTTTGTCCTATAGGTAAAAATATTCATAAAGTTTTAGAAAGTTCCTTACATGATATACAAGACAAATTTGAAGCAGAATTAGATAAACATTATATTAGCGAGATATATGAAAAAACTGTTAAAGCTATAAAGCTTGCAGTTTAACTTATTTGTGAAATAGATAAGGTAAATATAAATATTGGGATAAAAAATATAGTTTTAAGAATAATCTTGATATTATAAATATGATGAGCTATAATGAATGGGTGAATATTTTTTAACCTCTTAATTTAAAATTATAAAAAACGTGCCAGGGGCGGCATTGTGTAAAGCAATGCACGTCCTTATTTTTTGTGTTAAAATCTCCCCCAAAAACATTATTAATAAAAAACTTGATAAGTTTTCCATAAAGAAATAAACTATATTAGCATAATAGGAAAAATTTTAAACATATCTAATGAAATTCAGGGAGAAAAAAATGAATCCAATAAAAACATTAAAAAGAAAAATGACTTCTTTTCAGGTCATAATTATAGCTTTTGCGGGAGTTATTCTTATTGGGGCTTTGTTTCTTATGCTTCCTGTTTCCAGTAATGAAGGCGTTGTTACTTCCTTTAGCACTTCATTGTTCACATCTACATCAGCAGTATGCGTAACAGGTCTTGTTTTAAAGGATACAGCTACCTATTGGTCACATTTTGGACAATTTATAATTATAATGCTTGTTCAAATCGGAGGTCTGGGGGTAATAAGTGTTGCAGCCTTTCTGGCACTGGTAACAGGGAAAAAAATAACTTTAAGTGAGAGAAAAACTATTCAAAATGCCATATCAGCTCATCAATTTGGTGGAATGGTAAAGCTTATTAGTTTTGTATTTAAGGCAGCTTTTATCATTGAAATAACGGGATTTCTTTTATTATTACCATTTTTTTGCAAAAAATACGGTTTGGAAGGAATCTGGATGGCTTTATTTCATTCTGTTTCCGCCTTTTGCAATGCAGGATTTGATTTAATGGGAAATAAAAGCGGACATTTTACCTCGTTGACAATGTTTAAAGACAGTGTAACTGTAACTGTAGTTATATCGGGACTTATAATAGCAGGTGGTCTTGGTTTTATGACCTGGGAGGATATAGTAAAAAACAAATTGCACTTAAAAAAATACAGGATGCAAAGTAAAGTAATACTATTAATGACTCTTATTTTGGTTATTATACCTACTGTTTCGTATTTTTTTGTAGACTTTTCAAATTTACCCTTTAAAGAAAGATTTTTAATGGCATTGTTTCAGGCTGTTACTCCAAGGACAGCCGGCTTTAATACAGCAGATTTTTCCAAAATGACAAATGCCGGAATCTATTTAATGGTGGTTTTAATGCTTATAGGAGGTGCTCCTGGTTCTACTGCCGGCGGTATGAAAACCACAACAATAGCTGTATTATATGCCAATGCTTTTGCAGTTTTTAAAAGAAGGACTTATGCAGGTTTTTTTGGAAGAAGACTGGATGATAACGCCATAAAAAATGCTGCAACCCTTATATTTTTATATGTTCTTTTGGCAATGACCGGAGCACTTATTATAAGTTTTGTGGAGAATGTTTCAATGGAAGTAAGCATTTTTGAAGCAGTATCAGCTCTTGCCACTGTTGGACTCACTCTGGGAATTACTCCCTCCTTAGGGATTATTTCTCAAATAGTATTAATAATACTTATGTTTCTTGGAAGGGTTGGAGGACTTACTTTGATATATGCGGCCTTTGATAAAAAAGAACCTTTAGTAGGTAAATTACCTCTTGAACAAATAACAATCGGATAATAAATATTTTTATACAAGGAGAAAAAAGTAGTGAAATCAGTATTAATTATAGGCCTTGGAAATTTTGGAACATTAGTTGCCAGACAGATTTCAAAAATGGGCCATGAAATCATGGCAATAGATAAAGATGAGGAAAGAGTAAACAGTATAATGGAATATGTTACGGATGCTCAAATAGGAGACAGTACCAACGAGGATTTTTTAAGATCTTTGGGGATTAATAACTATGATGTATGTATAGTTACAATAGAAAATGATTTCCAAAGTTCTTTAGTAACTACAGCTACCTTAAAAGAACTGGGAGGTAAGTTTGTAATTGCCAGGGCACAAAGGGAAATTCAGGAAAAATTTCTGTTAAGAAACGGTGCTGATCAGGTGGTAAATCCGGACAAACAAATGGCAAAATGGACAGCCATAAGATATACCTCAGACCACATTTTAGACTACATACAGCTAGATGAAAATCATGGAATTTATGAAGTAAATATACCGGATCAATGGATTGGAAAAACCGTCGGCCAGATAGATATTAGAAAAAAATACGGAATTAATATTATGGGAGTTAAGGAGAAGGGAAATATGTTGCTTTCTGTTACCCCTGATACCTACCTTGGAAGTGGAAAATCTATGCTGGTTTTAGGAGAAAATAAAGCCATTCAAAAATGTTTTCACTTATAGTATTCAATTAAAACAATATCCTTTTTACCTTTAAGGTAAAGGGATATTTTTTTGCAAAAATATTTTGTGATTTGTTATAAATATTTTGATAATGTCGATAAATAGTATGGATTTAAGATATATTATTTGAATAATTTTTATCAAAAAATGGGGAATTTCTATAGTATCGTTTTTTCCATGTTGTAATTAAATCCTTGAATATAAAAAAAACAATATTGATTTTTAGGGAGGTTAGAGTTATGCAAAAGAAAAGAAAAGGCTTTAAATCAATCGGCACCCTGTTGTCTCTTATCGGGCTTTTAGCCAGTTTGATTGCAGGATTGGGAGTTGGAATTTTCTCAATTGTCAGCAATATTAACAATACTGAACAGGCGGCAGCTACCTACAGAAGCAGTCTGGAAGAGGATGTTATGAATGAATTAAAAAATGAGACTCAGGTGGCTGTGTCCATTATTGACCAATACTATCAAAAGCAGCAGGCTGGTGAAATGACTGAAAAGCAAGCTAAAAAAGCAGCTGCAGATATGGTAAGGGAATTAAGATATAATGATGGAAACGGATATTTTTGGATAGATACAGTTGAGGGTGTAAATGTAGTACTTCTTGGAAGAGATACAGAAGGACAATCCAGATGGGATGCAACGGATAAAGAGGGAAACAAGTACATTCAGATGATGATTGAAAATGGAAAACAGGATGGTGGAGGATATACCCATCTTAATTTCGCAAAGCCGAATGAAACTGAGGAACTTCCTAAGATTAACTATACAGTACTTTATGAGCCTTATCAGTGGGTTCTTGGAACCGGAGTGTGGGTAGACCAGCTTGATTTGGCAGAAAGTAATTACAGAAAAGCTTCTATTGGGGATATGCTTAGAGGAATTAATGCACAGATTATATGTCTTCTTGCTATTTTAGCTGTAGTATTTGTCCTTACGGGAATTATTGTAAAGAAAACCATAGCACCGATAGTTAATATAACAAACAAATTAGGAGACCTGTCCAAGGGAAATCTGAAAGAATTTGAAGACCAGAGTTATTTTGAAAATAAATTACTTGTCAGAAGAGATGAAATAGGAAGTATTTCAAGAGCCCTGGTACGTTTAAGAGAAAGCCTGTCAGAGCTTATGAAAAAGATTATAGAATCTGCAAAATTTATTGCTGATGAATCTGCAAATCTTTCTGAAAATGCTTCTCAAAGCGCTCAGGCTTCAGACCTTGTGGCAAATTCCATTACATCTGTGGCACAATCATGTGCTGAACAAAATGATGTAGTAGGTTTAGCAGGAGATACTACCAGAGAATTTATAGTTCAAATGGACAATTTCTCAGGTGCCATGAAGGAATCCATTGAGCAGATTAACAGTACAAATGAAGCGGCTGTTGCCGGAAAAGTAAATTCAGATGATGCTATAAAACAGATGATGATTATTGAAGAGTCAGTTTCAAAATCAGCAGAAGTTGTTGGTGGCTTAGGAGATAAGATGCAGGAAATTGGATCAATTGTAGATGTTATTTCAAATATTGCATCCCAGACAAATCTTCTTTCCCTTAATGCTTCCATTGAGGCAGCAAGAGCTGGTGAAGCCGGTAAGGGATTTGCCGTAGTTGCAACTGAGATTCAAAATCTTGCAAGTCAGTCAGACTCATCGGCAAATGAGATTTCAAAACTGATTAAGGATATTCAAATCCAGTCAGAACAAGCTGTATCAGCCATGAATGCAGGTATGGACAATGTGGAAAACGGTACTGCAGCTGTTGAAAGCTCAGGAAAGGCATTTGAACAGATTGCTGATATGATTAGGGCTATGTCTGATTCCTCAAAGGAAATGGAAAGCGTATTGGAAAAACTTGGTGATGATACCCAAAATGTTGATGGAGCATTTAAGCAGATTAAAGATCAAAGTGGTGCTATTTCAGATGAAACCCAGACTGTATCTGCTGTTTCAGAGGAACAGACGGCTTCTATGCAAGAAATTGCAACAGCAAGTGAAAGACTTAAAAAACTTGCAAAAGAATTAGAAGAAGAAACAAGTAAATTTGAGATAGATTAATTAAACATTGTACCAAAGGGGCAGCCTATATTAAAAATGTATCTGCCCTTTATTTTTTTTAGGGGTAAATATTAGAAAAACCTAAAAAATGACGAAGAATTTTTAAAGGGGAAATCAGTAATAGAAGGCAAATGAGGGAGCAGTTATGAGGAAACATGAGTTTACTGCAGAGCAAAGAAAATGTATAGAAGAGTCTTGCATACCTTTAGGGGTTTACCAGTTCTTAAACGAAAGGGTTGTGGTACTGGCAGTATCAGATGGATTATGCAATCTTTTAGGCTCGTCTAGAGAAGAAACAGTTGAACTTATGGAAAAAGATATGTATAGGGGATGTCATCCGGATGATTTGGCAAGAGTTGAAGAAGAAGCTTTGAAATTTGCCAGAAACGGGGATGAATACAATTCAATATACAGGACAAAAAACCGGGATAACAAAAGTTACAGTATAGTTCATGCCCATGGAAAAAGGATTAATTTAGAGGACGGAACAAGCATTTTGGTTACCTGGTATATAGCAGAAAAAAATTATTATCTTAATCAGGCTGAGCTGGATATTAAATTCGGCAATAGTTTTGATTGTATCCCATTTACAGAAAATATTATTACGGACAACTGTTATGATACATTAACAGGTCTTCCTAATATGTCATATTTTTTCAATCTTCTTGAAGAAGGAAGAAAAGAGTTTCGTGCTTTGGGAAAGAAAATAGCAGTACTTTACTTTGATCTTATAGGTATGAAATCTTTTAACGGAAGCTACGGCATGGAAGAAGGAGATAAGCTTTTAAGGGCTGTGGCAGGTCTTTTAAAGAGATATTACAGTGCTGAAAACTGCAGTCATTTAGGACAGGATCATTTTGCGGTTTATACTGATGCTACGATGGTAGAAGAAACCTTAAAGGACTTTTTTGAGGATTTAAAATATATAAATAATGGAAAATCCCTGTATGTAAGTGTGGGTATTTATATAGACCGTTTTGAAAAAGTAGGAGTGGGAACAGCTTGCGACAGGGCAAAAATTGCCTGTGACCAGGTGAAAAACAACTTCTTTTCTAATTATTATTATTATGACGAAAAATTAAGGGATTTATCCATAAAAAAAGACTATTTCCTTAGTAATATTGATAATGCAATAAAAGGGGAATGGCTTGAGGTATTTTTTCAACCCATTATCAGAACAGCAAGTGGCAGGGTTTGTGATGAAGAAGCCTTAGTTCGCTGGAATGACCCTGAAAAAGGAATGTTTACTCCAAATGATTTTATTCCAGTATTAGAGGATGCGAGGATAATACACCGTCTTGATCTTTATGTTGTGGATAAAGTTTTGGAATATTTAAAGGAAAAGCAAAGAATGGGAATAGAACTTGTGCCTGTTTCAGTGAACCTTTCCCGTTATGATTTTCAATTATGCGATATGGTAGATGAAATATGTAAAAGGGTTGATGCTTCGGGGTTTTCCAGAAAATTTATTAATCTTGAAATAACCGAAAGTGTAACCAGCATAAATCCTGAATATATAAGAATTCAGTTTACCCGTTTTCATGAAGAAGGCTTTAGCCTGTGGATGGATGATTTTGGAAGCGGCTACTCTTCCTTAAATGTATTAAAAGATTTTGAATTTGATTTAATGAAATTTGATATGAGATTTATGCGTTCCTTCAAGGATTCAAATAAATCAAGAATTATTCTTACCGAGCTTATACAAATGGCTAAAAAACTGGGAATTTCCACTATTACAGAAGGGGTGGAGGATGAAGAACAGTTTAGATTTGTAAGAGATATAGGATGTGAAAAAGCCCAGGGATATTATTTTGGAAAGCCAAATCCCAAAAAGAATATTTTTAATATTGATAAAGAAAAAATCAGATTTCAATTTGAAAATCCAAGGGAAACCCCTTATTATGATGCCATAAGTGTAATAGGACTAAATGATCCCAGTGTTAACAAGGGATATAGCATGGAAGTGGCAGGTTATTTTAACGCAGTTCCTATGGGAATTTTAGAAGTTAAAGACGGTAAATACTTTATCGTTCGTTATAATAAAGCATATGTGGAATTTCTTATGGAAACGGATTTTTTGGATTTGGAAATGATTAAAAATAATTATATTGTAGAATCAAAAAGAATTCCGGAGCCAAAATTTTGCGATACTATAGATAAATGTATAAAAACTGACCAGTGGGAGTCAGTGGAAAACAGTGTTGAAAATGATTATGTCATCAATTCCTTTGTAAGAAAAATCGCAACGAATCCGGAAACAGGAGCCAATGCAGTGCTATTGATGATTCTTTCCATTAGGAAACCCGGAAGATGAATAAATGATTTTAACGAAGGGAGAAATCCCTTCGTAATTTTTTGTCCGTAGATTGTGAAATATTTTTGAAAGTTTGTTAAAAGTATAGAATAAAAAATTTAATTTGTTATACTTAGACTAGAATATATTTTACAAGGAGGGATTTTTATGCCATATTTTGGTTTTTATGACTGGACTTATATTTTAGTAATAATCGGAGCTTTAATAAGTATGCTGGCATCTGCAAATGTAAGCCGTATCTTTAGAAAATACAGTAAAATCGGAAGTTTTAAGGGGATTACTGCACAGGATGCCGCATTGATGATTCTTAGAAATTCAGGAATAAATGATGTTAGAATTGAAAGAATAAGGGGAAATCTTACAGACCACTATTCTCCAGGGGAAAAGGTTTTAAGACTTTCCGACAGCGTCTATGGTTCAAGTTCCATTGCAGCCATAGGTGTTGCTGCCCATGAATGTGGTCATGCAATTCAGCACAAAGTGGGATATATTCCTTTAAGTATCAGATCCATATCAGTACCCCTTGCAAATTTCGGATCAAAATTATCCTGGCCTTTAATAGTAGCTGGATTGATATTTGGATTTACGGGAATGGCAAGGATTGGAGTAATACTTTTTCTGGCGGTGGTTTTATTTCAGCTTGTTACCCTTCCGGTGGAGTTTAATGCCTCAAGAAGAGCCTTAAGGATTCTTTCAGAAAGCAATATGCTAAATGAAGAGGAAATGTATGGTGCAAGAAGCGTTTTATTTGCAGCAGCCCTTACTTATGTGGCAGCACTTTTTACCGCTATTTTACAGCTGTTAAGACTGATAATACTTGTGGGAAGAAGAGATTAGGTAAATTTTAAAGTATTATTAAAGAAATATTTAAAGTTACTAACTAGAATAAACATAAATAATGACATTTAAAGGAGGAGAACATGAGAAAATTATTTACAGGGAAAAAAGCTCACAAATGTTGGGGGATTGCATCAATGGTTTGCATGTTAATATGCATTTATACCGGATATAAAATGTCTCCTGACAAAAAGAAAAAAGAAAACTAAATTTTTGTTGTAAAAAGCACCTTATATATAAAATATTGAGGTGCCCTCAAAAGTTAAACTTTTTAAGCGTAGCAGTTTTATGGCTGCTACGCTGTTTTTATTAAAGCTTTTTTGTTCCATATTGTATTATTATGGTTTGTACGACGATATTATAATATGTCCCTGACTAGAATATAGAAAATGATTTAAAAAATTTTTAATAGGAGTAAATACAAATGTTAAAAAATATAAAATAGTTAAAAACAAGGAATCCGGTGCAAATTCGAATGTCCGCTTTACGCACCTTGTGGTGTACCTTTCTAACGAGTGAAAGTTCCCAATTCACCTTAGTAGTGTCGGATTGCATTTAACTATAAGAAAACGTATATATGATGCTTGTATGAGGTTGGGAGATAAAAAAAATTTACCTCTTATACGATTTTTGTGATAGATTAGAAAAAGCTAAATAAATCAGGAAAAGTTAAAAAAGAAGGAAGAAAAGCATGAATATAAGAAAAATGAATAACAATGACAGGGAAGAGGTATTAAATATGATGAGGATATTTTATGATTCTCCCGCCCTGATTCATAAATCCTCAAATCAGGTTTTGCTAAGAGACTTCGAGGCAGCTGTTAGTGATATGCCGCTTTTATGGGGATATATTTTTGAAAAAGAAGAAAAAACAGCAGGATATGCCATGGTTTCCCTGAATTATACAACGGAATACGGTGGAATCTGTGTCTGGGTTGAGGATTTGTATCTTAAAGAAAAATATCGTCATCAGGGATTTTCAAAAGATTTTTTTAAATTTATAGAAAAAGAATATCCTGAAGCGGTAAGGTTTAAATTAGAAGTGGAAATGGAAAATGAAAAAGCTGTAGCTGCTTATAAAAAAAGTGGTTATCAAATATCTGATTATTATTTAATGACTAAAGAAATGGAAAAAGATGAGGAAAATTAATCAGGTGTAATATGCTTTAAAGTAGGAAATTTGTTAAATAATAATAAAAATAATATTAAAAATATCTTTTAAAATTCTTATTTTTTAAAAATAAAAAATTGCTCATGTGCAAATAAAACCTGAAATAATGACATTTACGCAAAAGCCCTTTTATTTTAATCCATAAAGAACGAAAATAGACTTACGCAAGGGACGTGAACAAGAAAAGTTTTTTAGTTTTTACGGGAATTTGTTTTTATGGGAAAAGGAAAAAAACTTAAAGAGAGGTAGAAAAAATGTCATTAGCGATTAACGAATATTTACAAAAACTTGGAGCGATAAAGACAAAAAACGGTGATGAAGCAGACTATGAAAGATGGATACCTACACAAAAGCATTATCCACAACAGCCGGTATTGCAGTGGCTTTCTCAAGTCACAACTACACCTGGCGAATCATACAGACATCAAACTCATTAGAAATTCCTTAAATATATTAATAAGTATCAATATTTTTAGCCGGGTTTAAGTGGTTGAGCCATTATGCTACGAAGGCAAAGTTGTCAGGGATTAGAGAAATAAATAGTGCATTTTTGTTTAGGATATCATATAAAATGAGATAACCGGTTTAGCAACTGGGTATCTCTTTTTTTGTATAAGTTTGTAAATTTGAACGCAGTGTAAGCAATCCCCCCGCTTCAAAAGCGTAAGCTATAAGCGGGGGGATAAGCTTACTAGTGTCAGAAGGGGTTAAAGCCCCTTCTGACAGGTGGCACAAAGTGCCACTGCGTTCATGAGGAAGTAGCGAAGCGGATTCCGAATGTCCGCTTTACAAAAAAATCAGCAAATTTGAAAAAAGTGCTTGCAAAATATTCATTAAAGTTTATAATTTTTCACAAGACATGTCGTAGAGAAGTAAATTAATTAACTTCTTTTTAATTAAATTAATAAAAATACTGGAGTGGTTCATAATGGGAATCTGAGATAGAATGCCTACATTCTAATCCATATACCTGATGCAGATAATGCTGCCGTAGGAAGTATTGATATTACCAAGATAATCAGCCGTCAGGATTTTCACTGGCGGTTTTTTTGTTAAAAGAAAGGAGATTTATTATGAATGCAAGTGTAGCAATTCAGGTTTTACCTACGCAAACAGATGAAGAAGAGGTAATTAGAATTGTGGATGAAGTAATTGATTATATTAAATCCACAGGCTACAATTTTTATGTGGGACCTTGTGAGACCTCTATAGAAGGCGATTATGACGGTTTAATGGAAATTGTAAAGAATTGTCAATTGGTTGCAGCAAAGGCAGGATGTAAGGCCATGAATACTTACGTGAAAATATCATATAAGCCGGAAGGAGAAGTACTTACAATTGACAAAAAAGTTACAAAACATCACAGATAAACTTCCACCATTAATAGCACTTTTGGGATTTGTTTTAATATGGCAGTTAGTGTGCTTTTTTAAAATAGTACCATCATTTATGCTACCATCTCCCATAGAAGTAGTCCTAGCAATTATAAATGACTTTTCTACCCTGTTACATCATGGAAAGGTTTCATTAATTGAAACCCTTGCCGGTTTACTTTTGGGAATAATACTGGCATTTGTAATGGCTACTGTAATGGATAGATTTGTTGTTTTGGACAAGGCTTTTTATCCTCTGATAATAGTAAGTCAGACTATTCCTACCATAGCTATTGCTCCAATATTGGTCTTATGGATGGGATTTGGAATGGCACCAAAGATTACCCTGGTGGTTATTACTACATTTTTTCCTATTACAGTGGGGCTTTTAGAGGGCTATAAAAGCGTGGACAAGGATTCCTTAAATCTCTTAAAAGCCATGGGAGCTGACAATTTACAAATCTTTTATCATCTGAAATTTCCAAGAGCCATGCCTTACTTTTTTGCAGGATTAAAAATATCTGCCTCCTACGCAGTGGTAGGAGCTGTAGTATCAGAATGGTTAGGCGGTTTTGAGGGTCTTGGAGTTTACATGACAAGGGTAAAAAAAGCCTATTCCTTTGATAAAATGTTTGCTGTTATTATAGTTATTGTAATAATCAGTCTTTTATTAATGAAACTGGTGAAGGAAATCGGAAAAATGTCAATGCCTTGGTTAAACCTGGCAAAAAATGAAAATGTCAACCAAAAATAATTTTTAAAAAATAGGAAGCGTGAAAAATGAATAACAAAAAATTAAAAATAACGGCTATTGTTGCTATTATGGCAATCGTAATAGGCATAGTTTCCTTTGGAGTATTTAAAATGGGAAATGCTTCAAAGAATGAAAATAAAGAAAAAAAGGAATTTACAAAAATAACTTTTTGCCTTGACTGGACACCAAATACCAATCACACTGGATTGTTTGTTGCTAAAGGAAAGGGATATTTTGAAGAAGAAGGCCTTGAGGTAGAATTTGTCCAACCACCGGAGGACGGGGCATTACTTATGTGTTCATCAGGTCAGGCACAATTTGCCATTGATGCCCAGGACACCTTTGCAGCAGCCTTAGATGGTGACAAAGATTATGGAGTGACTGCCATTTCTGCTATTTTACAGCATAATACCTCAGGTATTATTTCAAGAAAAGGTGATGGTATAGTATCTCCTGCTGGATTGGAGGGAAAAACTTATTCCACCTGGGAATCACCTATAGAAATGGCAATGATAAAAAATGTTATGGAAGAGGAAAATGCTGACTTTGACAAGTTAAAACTTATTCCAAATACTATAACAGATGAACCGGCAGCCCTGGCTGCAAAGCAAACAGATGCAATCTGGGTATTTTACGGATGGGGCGGTATTAATGCTGATATAGAAAAGGTAGACTGTGACTTTTTCTTCTTTAGGGATATAAACCCGGTTTTTGATTATTGCACCCCTGTTATTTTCGGAAATAACGAATTTATGGAAAGCAATCCTGAGATTACAAAGGCATTTTTAAGAGCCTGCAAAAAAGGATACGAATATGCCGTTGAAAATCCGGATGATGCAGCTGATATATTGATAAAAGAAGATTCCACCAATTCTTTACAAGGAGCAGATAAACTTGTACATGAAAGCCAAAAATGGATTTCAAAGGAGTATATTTCAGATGCCAAAAGCTGGGGATATATAGATTCTTCAAGGTGGGACAGATTTTATAAATGGTTATATGATAATAAACTGACAAAAAATAATCTTTCAAAAACGGGATATACAAATGAATATCTTTCGGAATAATCAGTTAAACAGGATAATAAAATGATACTTTTAAAAGCAGTTGATATATCAAAAAAATATGGAGAAAAAACAATAATTGAGTCTGTTAATATTAATCTTAAAAAAGGTGAGACAGTTTCATTATTGGGAGTAAGCGGAGCCGGAAAAACCACTCTTTTACATGTTTTGGCAGGAATAAGCCCTCCTGATGGGGGAAAGGTTTTTTTAATGGAGGAAGACATAACAAAAAATCCCGGAAAAATTGCTTATATGATGCAAAAAGATCTTCTTTTGGAACATAAAAAAATAATCGATAATGTGGCTTTGCCCTTGATTATAAAGGGAAAAAGTAAAAAAGAAGCAAGAAAAGAAGCTATAAAATACTTTAAGGATTTTGGGCTTGATAATACCCAATATAAATATCCTTCCCAGCTTTCCGGGGGAATGAGACAAAGGGCGGCTTTACTTAGAACCTATCTTTCCTCAAATAAGGTGGCTTTACTGGATGAACCCTTTAGTGCCTTGGATAATATTACAAAAAGCGCCATACAAAAATGGTATCTTGATACGATTAAAAAAATCGACTTATCTACCATTTTTATAACTCACGATATTGATGAAGCCATATATTTATCTGACAGAATTTATATTTTAAAGGGAAAGCCTGCTACAATTACAGATGAAATAGACCTTGGAAACTTAAAAAAAGATACAGAAAAAGATTTTAATCTTACTGAAAAATTTCTGGAATTAAAGAAAATGATTATTTCTAAACTTGTATAATTTTTATTCCTCAAAAAAGATATCCTCGTAAAAAGGGATATCTTTTTTATATGATAAGGAAAAGTGCATTGTATATATAGAAAAGAAAAAAATTAATTGAATTTTAAGATAATATTAACTAGACTATAACTTATGTGCAGTTATAATGAATCTTACATGGAAAATACATGATTTTATATTATATTTTTATATTTTAAAGGAGATCTGGAAATATGAAAAATATTTTAGAAGGTATCGAAAAATCAGCAAGACTCTTTCCAAAAAATATTGCTGTGTCCGATGTCAGTTCAAAGCTTTCATATGAGATGCTTATTAAAAATTCAAAAAAAATTGCAGTTTCATTTAAAGAAAATGCCTGGAGAAAAAAGCCCATTGCCATATTAATGGATAAATCAGTAAAACTTGCAACATCAATGCTGGCAGTTTTATACAGTGGAAACTTTTATACAGTATTAGACCCTGAAATGCCAAAGGACAGGATGTTAAAGATATTTGAAACCTTAGAACCAGTAGCAGTTTTAACCAATGATAAATACAAGGATTTGGCTTTGGAATTGGGTAATACAGACATTTTTTATTACGAAAATGCAATTAATGAAGAAATAGATGAAGAATATTTGTATAATATCAGAAGGGCCATGACGGATTCGGAAACCATGTATATTCTATATACCTCAGGTTCTACGGGAAATCCAAAAGGAACTGTTATCAGTCACAAAGCTGCTATTTCTTATACAGACTGGGTATTGGAGAATTTTGATATTAATGAAAAAACAATTTGGGGAAGTCAGACACCTTTTTATTTTAGTATGTCTGTAACAGATTTATTTGGAGGTTTAAGAAGTGGCGGATGCCTTTGCATCATTCCTAAAAAGATGTTTTCTTTTCCTTTAAAGCTGGTAGAATACATGAATGAAAATAAAATAAATACAATTTATTGGGTTCCTTCAGCCTTATCTTTGGTAGCTAAATGGGATACTTTTTCCTATGATAAGCCAATGTATTTAAAGAAGATATTGTTTGCTGGTGAGGTGATGCCTAATAAACAGCTTAATTACTGGAGGCGGGCTTATCCTGATGCCTATTTTGCAAATCTTTTCGGGCCTACGGAAACTACAGATATCTGTACCTGGTATCATGTGGACAAAGAATTTAAAGATGAGGAAACCTTACCAATTGGAAAGCCTTGTAATAACTGCTTTGTATTGATTCTTGATGAAGATTTAAAAGAAGCAGATAAAGGTGAACTGTATGTGGGAGGCTCATTTTTGGCAGACGGTTATTACAATAATCCCGAAAAAACAAAGGCTTCCTTTGTACAAAACCCTTTAAATAAGGCCTATCCGGAGATATTATATAAAACCGGGGATCTGGTTTCCTATAATGAATACGGTCAGTTGATTTATCTTGGAAGAAAAGATTTTCAGATAAAACACATGGGTTACAGAATAGAATTAGGAGAAATTGAAGCAAATATGAGCGCTATGGAAAAGATGAATTCCTGTGCCTGTATATATAATGAGACAGAAGATAAAATTGTTTTAATTTACGAGGGACGAATAAAAAAAGATGCTGTAATGGAACATGCAAAAAAGAAACTTCCACCGTATATGCATCCAAATGTTTTGGTTAAGGTTAAGGCAATGCCTGTAAATGCCAATGGAAAAATTGACAGAGTATATTTAAAAAATAATTATAATTTAATGGAGGATTAAGAAAATGAATATAGAAAAAGTAATAGAAGTATTAAACGAAGTAAAACCGGGAGTGGATTTTTCCAAAGAAAACGACCTTGTGGAAAGACATATTTTATCCTCAATGGAAATAGTAATGTTAGTATCTGAATTAAGTGAGGAATTTGATGTGGATATCCCTCTTCCCGAAGTTGTACCTGAAAACTTTTATTCAGCGCAGACCATAGCAAAGCTTATTGAACGCATGGAGGATGAAGATTAATAATGCAGTACAATTCGTATATGTATCTTTTTGCATTTTTAATTCCAGTGGTAATTTTATATTATATAATACCAATAAAATACAGATGGGGAGTATTGCTTACAGCCAGTATAGTATTTTATCTGTTTTCAAGTAAATATCTTATTGTTTCAATACTGTTTACTTCTTTATTGGTATATCTGGCCGCAAAAAATATAGAAGACAGGAATTTAAAATTTAAAGAGATAAAAAAGAGTCTTGAAAAGCCGGAAAGAAAGCTTTTGAAAGAAAAAAACGAAAAAAAGAATAATTTAGTTTGTGGTCTTGTGGCCATTATAAGCCTTGGAATACTGTTTTTTTCAAAATATCTGAATTTTGCCGGAAATATTGCAAATTCATTTTGCAGACTTTTAAATATAAATATGCAGTTTGAAACAGTGCATCTTTTGATGCCTTTAGGAATATCCTTCTATACATTATCAGCTATTGCCTATGTAATAGATGTAAAAAGAGGGGTATGTGAAGCTGAAAAAAAACCTTTGAAAATATTTTTATTTTTAAGTTTTTTCCCAACAGTTACTGAAGGTCCCATTGAAAGATATAAAAATGTTGGAAAAATGCTATCCACAGGTCACAGCTTTGACTATAAGACCTTTTGCTTTGGTTTACAGCTTATGATGTGGGGCTTATTTAAAAAGATAGTAGTGGCTGATAATTTAAACCGCTATGTAATGGTTGTATTTAGAGATTATAAAAACTTTGGCAACTGGGTGATAATTCTTATGGTTTTAGTATATACCCTTGAATTATATGCAGACTTTTCAGGATGTATTGATATAGCAAGAGGAAGTGCCGAACTTTTCGGAATTGAACTATCCGAGAACTTTAAGCAGCCTTTTGTTTCAAAAACAGTAAATGAATTCTGGCAAAGATGGAATATTACCCTTGGAAGTTTTCTTAGAGATTATGTTTTTTATCCTGTTTCTTTAAGTACAGGTTTTCAAAATCTTTCAAAGAAAAGTAAAAAAGTTTTTAATAATTATTATGCAACTACAGTTCCTATGATTTTTGCCCTTTTTATGGTGTGGTTATGCAACGGATTATGGCATGGAAGTGAAGTAAAATATGTGGTTTACGGGCTTTATTATTATGCTATTTTAACTTTGGGATTGCTTTTGGAACCTTTATTTAAAAAAATATTTGAAAGTTTAAATATAAACAGGGAAAGCAAAGGCTACCAAAGATGTCAGATAGCAAGAACCTTCATCCTTGTAAATATAGGAATGATGATTTTTAATTCAAAGGACATAGCAAGTGCAAAAGAAATGTTTTTTGCCATGTTTAAGCCATCCGCTATAAGTAATATCCCACAGGAACTTCTTAATACCGGTATGCAAAGTCCTGCCATGGTATTGCTGTTTATTATACCGGTAATTATATTTGCCTTTGTAGGACATTTTCACGAACAGGGCATAAGCATAAGAGAATACCTGGCTCAAAAGCCGCTTTTTTACAGATGGTCATTTTATCTTGCCGGCGTGGCAGTGATAATTTCCTTAGGGGCCTATGGAGTTGGATTTAAAGGTGCAGATTTTATTTATGCACAGTTTTAGAGGTGAAAACTAAAATGACAAGACAAAATATAATAATCAGGTTTTTTGCTTTTTTAATGGCAGTATTTTTACTTTTACAGGCTCTTGGATGGATTTCCATTAAACTTATGCAAAATACCAATCCGGTTTTAAATTATTATTCAAAGAAAATTTATAATGAGCCTGAAAACACGATAGATGTAATATCTATTGGAAGCAGTGATGTTTATAGCAGTATCTCTCCTTTGGAATGGTGGAAAGACTACGGATATACCGGCTTTAGCTGGGGTGAGGCATCCCAAAGACCGGCAGAAAACTATGTTTATTTAAAAAAGATATATGAAAAACAAAAGCCAAAGGTGGTTTTTTTAGAAACGGCAACTTTTTTTAGAGATCAAAGTGATATTGATAACATTAATACTACCATAAAGGCATATTTAGAGCAGATATTTCCTGTTTTTGCTTATCACAGATTTCTCTGGGGACCAAATCCTGTAAGGATATTTAATTCTCCCCCTAAAAAATCTGTCAGCAAGGGATATTTTGTAAGACCGGAGGTTGAAAAAGCCCAGGATTCACAAAAAGTCCTGAAAAAAGGTAAAAAAATTAAAATGAATAAAATCTCTAAGTACTGGGTAGATAAAACCATAGAATTATGCGAAAAAAATGGTTCCAAGGTGGTTTTATTAAAATGTCCAAGCTCTGACTGGTCAAAGAAAAAATATGAAAGCATAAAAAAATATGCTGATAAAAAAGGCATTGAATTTTTGGATTTAAATTATGAATTATCAGGTTATATAGACTGGGATAATGATACTTGTGATGGTGGAATTCATATGAATTATTTTGGAGCAAGTAAGGTTACTTCCTATCTTGGTGATTATTTAAGTGAAAACTGCAAACTTAAAGACCACAGAAAAGACAAAAAAATAAAGAAATCCTGGAATCATAATTATAAAGTATATAAAAAGGAGCTGGAAAGAGCAGGTCTTAAAAGGGCAGATTCTTTTAGTGCAGCAAATCCACTCCTTCAAAAGCCTTTTATGAATTAATAATAATAATTTTCCGACTGTAGAAATACAGTCGGTTTTTTACATTACAGCGAAATATTTACAGATATTTAAAAATACTCTTATTCTGACGAAATACTATTTATCAGGGGTGGCAGACATAACCGGAGGAAACTATGAATAGTAAGATAATAAAGAAAATAAGGATGTTTGAAAACATTATTACGATAATAATGGTTATATCTCCTATCATATATACTTTAATTCACATTATTATTTTTAAAATAAAAAGTGGAAATAACTGGTCATATGTAATGCTTAAAAGGATATTGATAACCCATCTGGATATTTATATTGTTTTCAGCATATGTTTTATAATATGGCTTTTTATTATTGTGTTTTCAAATATATATATAAAAAATATAAATCACCGTTACCGCTTTAAAGAAGAGGCCTATGGCATTATTAATGCCATAAGTCAGGAATTTCACACTGTATGGTACTTAAATACAAAAAATAAAACTTTGCATCTATACAGAAAAACGGATTCAACCACAAAGGGATTTTTAAAATTTAAAGAAGAAAACAATCCGGATTTTGAATATGCGGTAGATTTTTATATCAATAATTATATTGTGCCGGAAGAAAGGGAAGAAATTCGTCCCCTGCTTGATTTGGATGTTTTAATAGCCAATATTCCCGATGAGGGTTTTTATTCAATAAAATATACAAGAATAGATGACGAGGGCAAAAAAGAACATCATGAATTTTTAGTTGCAAGGGCAGGTTCAAATAAGGAAAGCGAAAACCTGGTACTTGCCTTTAGAAATATAGAAGGTTTTATAAGAGATGAACGCAAAAAGCAGATGAAGCTTAGGCTTATTGTGGCTGCCGCAAAAACCTACTATCTTTTTATCATGGAAGAAAATGTTACCCAGAATATAGTAAATGTGGAGTATGACGAAAATGCTTTTGATGGAAAAATTGATGTTACCGGTATGACTATGGATGACATGTTTGATGCAATAGAAAGCTCATTTCCTGATAGAAAAGAATGGGAGGAGATGAAAAGAAAATTCTCAAGAAAAGCTCTTATGGATGCATACAAAAGGGGAGAAAGAACCATTCAGTTAATAACAAAGCAGCTTCACGGGGATGAACTTCACTGGGTGGAGCAAAGGTCTATTTTGATTAAAGGTGAAGACGGAGACCTTTACAGCGTTATTATGGTAAGGATTATTGATGATGAAATTAATTATACTGAGGCTTTAAGAATGGCAAAAGAGGAAGCCGAGGTGGCAAACAGGTCAAAGTCCCAGTTTTTATTTAACATGTCTCATGACATAAGAACTCCTATGAATGCCATATTAGGCTTTGAAAAGTTGCTGGAAAACGATAATTTAGACAAAGAAACAAGGCTTAAATATTTAACAAATATCAAAGTTTCCGGACAATATCTCTTAAATCTTATAAACAGAGTTCTTGAAATGGCAAGGATTGAAAGCGGAAAAACTTCTTTGGACGAAGAAATAATGGATATTGTGGAAGTGGAGAAGGATTTATCAATTATATTTAACATAGATTATGAAAAGAAAAATCTGAATGTTATTAGAAATATGGAATTTCCATCTATGCTTGTTTATTGTGACAAGACAAAATTCCAGGAAATATTACTAAACATTTTATCCAATGCCGTTAAATATACACCTGAAAACGGTACAATAAAGGTAAGTACAAGAAAGCTTCCTTCACAAAAAGAAGGCTATGTTATTTATGAAAATGTTATAGAGGATAATGGAATAGGTATATCCAGCGAATTTATGCCTCACATTTATGACAGTTTTGAAAGAGAAAAGACGGTAACAGAAAACAAGGTTTATGGAACCGGTCTTGGAATGGGAATTGTAAAAAAACTTGTGGATTTAATGGATGGTAGTATAAATGTGGAAAGCAAGTCCGGTCAGGGAACAAAAGTTACCATAAGAATACCTTTTAAAATAGCAGATAAAAAAATAATAGATGATGATATAAATAATGATATTGATTTTGAAAAAATAAAGGGAAAGAAGATACTTTTAGCTGAGGACAATGCAATGAACAGAGAAATTGCAGAAGTTCTTCTTACGGAGTCCGGATTTGAAGTGGATACGGTGGAGGATGGGATAGAGTGTGTTGAAACTATTGTAAATTCTCCTGTGGATAAATATGATTTAATATTAATGGACATACAAATGCCTAATATGGACGGATATAAGGCAACTAGAACCATTAGGGGACTTAATGGAAAAAAATCTGAGATTCCTATAATTGCAATGACTGCCAATGCCTTTGATGAAGATAAGAAAAATGCAATGGACGCAGGGATGAATGGCTATATAACAAAGCCTATAGACATGAAAACGGTCTTATCGGAAATAGATAACTGCCTGTAAATATCAAAGGAATATTTATAAAGAAAACGACATAAAGTTTGGTGACATTTTATATTATATTAGTTATAATACTGTTTTAGCAGGATGTTTATAAGACATTCTGCTTTAATTTGCGCAAATATGTAATTTTAAAGGAGATGAAAAATGTGAAATCTGATTTTTCACAGGGAAAGATGTGGAAAAATATAATGGCACAGTCTTTTCCACTTATGCTTGCCCAGATTATACAATTATTATACAGTGTGGTTGACAGGATATATATAGGACATTTAAAGACACAGGGAAGTCTTGCCCTGTCAGGAATAGGCCTTACATTTCCGGTAATTACTCTGATTATTGCTTTTACAAATCTGTTTTCGTCAGGGGGAGCGCCATTATTTTCCATTGCCAGGGGAGAGAAAAACGAAGAAAGGGCAAAAAAACTCTTAGGAGAGGTATTTACCCTTATAGTAATTACTTCTTTTATAATATTTGCCTTTTTTTATGCCTTTAAAACTCCGGTTTTATACCTGTTTGGGGCCAGTGATAAGACAGTTTTATATGGTGAAAAATATCTTAATATTTATCTTTTTGGAACCTTGTTTTCAATGGTTTCTACGGGGCTTGTTCCCTTTATAAATGCCTCAGGTCACCCGGGAATGGGCATGTGTACCATAGTTATTGGAGCAGTTTTAAATATGATTCTGGACCCGATTTTTATATTCTTTTTTTCCATGGGAATTGAAGGAGCTGCTCTTACCAGTGTCATAAGCCAGTTTGTTTCTTTTTTATGGGTAATGTTTTATTTTCACAAAAAAGATAATGCCTACCGATTGGAATTAGACAAAATGCGTCTGGAAGGAAAGATGGTTCTTGAAATAATACAGCTAGGTCTTGCAGGATTTATAATGCAGGCTACAAGCTGTCTTGTTCAGATTGTATGTAACAGGTCTTTAAAAATCTACGGGGGAGATCTTTATGTGGGAATAATGACCGTGTTAAATTCCGTAAGAGAAATCTTTTCTGTACCGCCAATCAGCATTGGAGGTGGTGCCCAGCCAATATTAGGTTACAATTACGGTGCAAAAAAATATAAAAGAGTAAAGGAAGGAATTAAATTTACCGCCATACTCGGACTTATATATTTAAGTGTTATGTGGCTTGTGTTAGTATTGTTCCCTAAAACCTGTATGTCATTATTTTCATCAGATGAAGAATTGCTAAAGCTTGGAAGCGATGCTTTAAGACTTTATTTTTTTGGTTTTTGTTTTATGGCACTGCAGTTTGCAGGACAATGCACCTTTACGGCTCTTGGCTGTTCAAAAAGGGCAATATTTTTCTCTTTATTAAGAAAGGTAATAATTGTTGTTCCCCTAACCCTTTTGCTACCGGGGATGGGATTTGGAGTAGATGGAGTATTTCTGGCAGAACCTATATCAAATGCTCTGGGAGGAACCCTTTGTTTTGTAGTAATGTATTTAAGTCTTTACAAAAAACTACCGGATGAAGCATAAATATTAAGAATTTATAAATGTTTTATTTAATAAGTTTATGTTATAATCGTTTAGTTACAGGTATTAAAAATATAGAAAGAGATAAATATGTAGAAAGCTATGCTTATTTATCAAATGAGGAAAACAGTATGAGAAATGAAAAAAGTTATGGTCTTTTAGCAGGAGTATTTTTAATATTATCCATTATCTTTACCATTATAGTTTGTAATGTGGATGTGGCAGCTATAGGACCTGAAGAAAGCAGCGTAGGATTATCCACTATCAATAAATATTTTCATGACTTAACAGGTCTTAATATGATATTTTATTCCCTTTCAAAATATCTGGGATACCTGGTTTTTTTACCGGTTTTATATTTTGGCCTTTTTGGATTTTTACAATTGGTTACCGGGAAAAAACTATCAGCTGTAGATATTAACATCTGGTGTCTTTTAGGATTGTATATAGTATTTGCTTTAATTTATGTATTTTTTGAAAAAGTAATAATCAATTACAGACCTGAGATTTTACCTGATGAAACAGCTTTAGAAGCATCATTTCCTTCTACCCACACCATGCTTGCTATAGTAATTCTTGGAAGTGCAATTATTGAATGGGGAATTATTTTTAAAAGAAGAATTAAAACAAAGAAATATTTACAGATTCTGGCTTCTTTATTAATGGTTCTTATAGTTGTATTCAGACTTTTATCCGGAGCCCATTGGCTTAGTGATATTTTTGCAGGGATTCTTTATTCAGTAACTATTTTAATGGCATTTAAAGCCCTTCTTAGCAGATATATTTTTGAACAATAAATATTATTTAGCTTTGAAACCTTGACAAAAAAGGCTAATGAGAGTAGTATAACGCAGGTGGTAAAAATCACCGTTAAATATCCGACAGTTCGTTTGCACCATCCTGTCGTTAAAAAAAACCAGGGCTGATCTTTGTTTTTAATTGAAATTAATAGGTATTCTTTTGTGAATATTCTTATTATTTGACAAAAACAGACTCTGGGATTTTCCCGGGGTCTTTTCTTTTATGGACATTTTGTCCTTTGATCAGTCTGATAAAAACCAAAAAGTAATTAATTAGAATATAGTTTGAACGCAGTGTAAGCAATCCCCCGCTTCAAAAGCGTAAGCTTTAAGCGGGGGTGTAAGCTTACTAGTGTCAGAAGGGGTTAAAGCCCCTTCTGACAGGTGGCACAAAGTGCCACTGCGTTCATGAGGAAGTAGCGAAGCGGATTCCGAATGTCCGCTTTACAGGAGGAAAAATGTATTATTTAAAAACAGAAGTAGGTTTTGATGCTGCACATTTTTTGAAAAATTATAATGGAAAATGTCATAATCTTCACGGGCACAGATGGAGAGTAATCGCCACTGCAAAGTCTAAAGAGCTTCTTTGTGACAAGCAAAAAGAGGGAATGGTAATGGATTTTTCAGACCTGAAAAAAGCCTTAAAAGAAGTGACAGACAGATTTGACCACAGTTTGATTTATGAAAAAGATTCCTTGAAAAATGAAACTGTAAAAGCCTTATTATCAGAGGATTTTAAACTTGTTGAAGTGGATTTTAGAACCACAGCAGAAAATTTTTCAAAATATTTTTTTGATGAATTAAAAAAATACGGATTTGACATGCATCAGATAGAAGTATATGAAACACCTAATAATTGTGCAATGTATTCAGAATAATCCGGGGGGATACAAATGAAAGTAGTAGAAAAATTTATCAGTATTAACGGCGAAGGAGAAAGAGCCGGAGAACTGGCGGCTTTTATAAGATTTTGGGGTTGTAACTTAGCCTGCACTTATTGCGATACAAAATGGGCAAATGAAACATCCTGTCCATATGAAGATTTAAGTCCAAAGGATATTTATGACTATATATTATCCTGTAATGTGACAAATGTTACCTTAACCGGTGGAGAACCCCTTTTACAAAAAGATATGATAAAATTGCTGGAGATTTTATTAAAAGATAAAAGTCTTCATATCGAAATTGAAACAAATGGTGCTGTTAGTATAGAAAAAGTTGCAAAACTTAGAGATGAATTAAACGCCTATGATAATCTTAGCTTTACCATGGATTACAAGCTTATTTCAAGCGGCTTTGAAGATGCCATGATTCTTGAAAATTTTGATTATCTTAAACCGGTTGATATTGTAAAATTTGTCTGTGAAAGTACAGATTTAGAAAGGGCAGCCTTTGTTATAGAAAAATATAAACTGACAGATAAATGCATTGTATATCTAAGTCCTGTTTTTGGGAAGATAGAATTAGAGGAAATGGTGGAGTTCATGAAAAAGAACTGTATGAATAAAGTCAGATTACAAATACAAATGCATAAAGTTATCTGGGAGCCTGACAAAAAAGGAGTTTAAAAATGAAAGCAATGGTATTATCAAGTGGCGGAGTCGATTCTACAACTGCATTAGCTCTTGCCATTTCAAAATATGGAAAAGAAAATGTTTTTGCCTTATCAGTATCCTATGGACAAAAACATGACAAAGAAATTCAGGCAGCAAAAAAAGTTGCCAACTATTACGGAGTAGAACAGTTATTTTTAGATCTTTCCAAAATTTTTCAATTCAGTAATTGTTCTCTTTTAAAGCAATCAGATACAGAAATTCCAAAAGAAAGCTATAGTGAACAGATTAAAGAAACTAAAGGAGAGACACCGGTTTCCACCTATGTGCCTTTTAGAAACGGTCTGTTTTTATCATCAGCAGCAAGCATTGCTTTAAGCAAGGAGTGTAATGTGATTTATTACGGTGCTCATGCAGATGATGCTTGCGGTTTTGCATATCCTGACTGCTCAAGTGCTTTTAATAATGCCATGAAAGAGGCTATTTATGAAGGAAGTGGACACCAGCTTACTATAGAGGCACCATTTATAGATAAAACCAAGGCTGAAGTTGTAAAATTAGGCTTAGAACTCAAAGTCCCTTATGAGCTTACCTGGTCATGTTATGAAGGGGGAGACGAACCTTGTGGAGAGTGTGGAACCTGCATAGACAGGGCAGAGGCCTTTAAATTAAACAATGTAAAAGACCCTGCTCTTATTAAGGATTAAAAAGGAGTAAAAGTATGAGAGATAAAGAAAAGGAAAATCTTACCCTTTTGGGAAGCAAAAATAATAAATATGAATTTGATTATGCCCCTGATCTTTTAGAAACATTTATAAATAAACATCCTGATAATGACTATTTTGTTAAATTCAACTGTCCGGAATTTACCAGTCTTTGTCCCATTACCGGACAGCCGGATTTTGCAACTATTTATATTTCTTATGTTCCCTCAGAAAAAATGGTGGAAAGCAAAAGCCTTAAATTATATCTGTTTTCCTTTAGAAACAGAGGAGACTTTCACGAAGACTGCGTAAATATAATCATGAAAGATCTTATAAAACTAATGGATCCTAAGTATATTGAAGTCTGGGGAAAGTTTTTACCAAGAGGTGGAATATCCATTGACCCTTATTGTAATTATGGAAAAGCCGGGACAAAATGGGAAGAGGTTGCATGGAATAGAATGGCAAATCATGATCTTTATCCCGAAGAGGTTAATAATAGGTAAATAGAGTAATAAAATAAATAAATGAGCCGAAAAAAATTAAAAGATTTTTTTTGACTCATTTTTTATTATGTTTAAATAAATTAACTAATATATATTCACATCAAGGAGGTAGGCCAAAATGGATTACAGAGAATCTGCAAAGGCTGTGATTGAGGCAATAGGGGGTAAGGATAATATTGTATCCGCTGCACATTGTGCAACAAGACTTCGTCTGGTTATTGCTGATAACAGCAAAGTAAACATAAGTAGAGTTGAAAATGTTGAGGGAGTCAAGGGGTGCTTTGAGGCAGCCGGGCAGCTTCAGGTTATTTACGGAACCGGTATTGTTAATAAGGTTTATGATGAGTTTATTAAACTGGCAGGAATAGAAGGCGGTAGCAAAGAAGACTTAAAAGCAGCTGCTGCTCAAAAGCAGAATGTTTTCTTTAGAGCAATAAAAACTCTTGGAGATATTTTTGTACCAATTATTCCGGCAATCGTAGCCAGTGGTCTCTTAAATGGTCTTTTAGGTGGTCTTTCAGCAGCATACCCGGATATTGCAAAATCTAGTGTTTATGAGATTATAAATCTTTTTGCAGGGGCAGCATTGTCAATGTTACCGATTCTAATCGCAGTAAGTGCTGCAAAAAAATTCGATGGAAACCCGTATCTGGCAGCAGTTATCGGATTTATCATGATTCATCCAAGTCTTATTAATGCCTGGAGCGTGGCGTCCATGGAAGAAGCCGGGGAAACAATCCCGACTTGGAGTGTATGGTTTGGAGCCTTTGATATTAATCAGGTTGGTTACCAGGGACATGTAATTCCTGTTATCATTGCCATATTTGTAATGAGCTGGATTGAAAAACGACTACACAAGATTGTTCCAGCCATGTTAGACCTTTTTGTAACTCCACTTGTTACGGTACTTGTGACAGGTTATCTTACACTTTCAGCAATCGGACCTGTATTTTCAAAGGTTGAAGGCTGGGTTCTTACAGCAGCACAATCACTTATTTCACTGCCATTTGGACTGGGAGGAGTAATAATAGGTGGTCTTTATGCTATCACCGTTGTTGCAGGTTTGCATCATATGTACAACATGATTGAGGCGGAAATGTGTTCTTTAGCTGTTCCAATGAATACCTGGATGCCTATAGCTACAGCAGCCAATGTAGGACAGGGTGCAGCAGCTTTGGCAGTAGGTGTTAAATCTAAGAATAAAAAGATTAAATCAATGGCTTTACCGGCATCACTTTCAGCCTTTCTTGGTATTACAGAACCGGCTATTTTCGGTGTAAATGTTCGTTTTATGAAGCCGTTTGTAGCAGGCTGTATCGGAGGTGCAGCAGGTGGTATCGTGGCATCATTAACAGGAATTTATGCTAATGCCTATGGTATTACAGGTTTGTTTGGATTTTTGATAACTGCACAGTTTGTAGGTTATTATGCAATGGTTATGGTGGTATCTTTTGCAGTTGCCTTTATTGTATCTTTTGTAATGTATAAAGATCCGGTGGAGGAAACTGAAAATGCTACAACTACGCTAAAGTCACCTTCTAATGACAGTAACGCAAATACTTCAGAAAGTGCTTCATTTGAAGAAACAATATATAATCCTATTAAAGGAAGAGTGATTCCTTTAGAGGATGTACCAGATCAGACCTTTGCTCAAAAAACTCTTGGAGATGGTATGGCAATTATACCGGGAGAGGGCAAGGTTGTATCACCAGTTGACGGAGTGGTTGAAACTTTATTTGAAACAAAACATGCAATAGGAATTACAACAGATAATGATGTGGAAATATTGATTCATATAGGTTTAAATACAGTAGAATTAAATGGACAGTACTTTGAAAGCCATGTATCGGAAGGAGACAAGGTTAAGAAAGGACAGCTCCTTATAAGTTTTGACATGAACAAGATAAAAGATGCCGGCTATAATACAGTTACTCCTATAATCATCACTAATATAGAGGATTTTGAAGGCATAGAAAAAGAAACGTCCGGAAACAAAGATACAACGGATAAACTTATGAAGGTATATTAAAATTAAGATTAATCCCTAAGTCGTTTGGCGGTTTTAGTATAAACTGCCGGCTGGCAGGGTGTTTTAGGAAACAGCTATAAGTACAAAACGGAGGCAGATATGGCTAAAGAAAGCTACAGACATATAAATCATTTGATGCCACCAAAGGGATGGCTTAATGATCCAAATGGAACATGTTTTTTTAAGGGAACCTATCACATTTTTTTTCAATATTCACCGGATTGGAAAGAAAGAGGATGGGGACATTATACTTCAAAAGACCTGTTAAACTGGAAATATGAAGGGATGCCCATACATCCCGATACAAAAAGAGACCTTAGTGGAGCCTACTCCGGTTGCTGTTTTACAGATGATGGGAAAATGGAAATATTCTATACCGGAAATGTAAAAAAACCGGGAGATTTTGATTATATAAACGAGGGAAGAGAGCACAATGTCATATATATTGAAAGCAATGACGGTGTAAATTTTTCTCAAAAAAAAGTTCTTATGGAAAATAAGGATTATCCTTCAGACATGAGTTGTCATGTAAGAGATCCAAAAGTTTACAAAAAAAATGGTAAATATTATATGTTATTAGGAGCCAGGACAAAAGATTCCAAGGCAGCTTTACTTTCATATGTATCAGATGATAAGATGCACTGGGAGTTAAATAAAAAATACATTCCCTTAAGTGATATGGGTTATATGTTAGAATGTCCGGATTATTTTGAAATTGATAATAAATATGTCTTATCACTGTGTCCTCAGGGACCAAAAAATCAGGAATTCAGGCTTCAAAACATGTATCATTCTGGTTATTTTCTTTTTGATGAAGATGTATTTTCTTTAGCAGATGAAAAAATAGATGAAACTGTTATGATGGATAATCTAAAAGAATGGGATTATGGCTTTGATTTTTATGCACCACAGGTTTTTAAAACAGAAGATGGAAGGCATATTATAGTAGGCTGGGCAGGAGTCCCGGATGCTCCATATCATAATGAAAAAGCCAGAAATGAAGGTTTTGAAAATTCCCTTACTCTTCTTAGAAACATAAAAACGGTGGGAGACAAACTTTATACCTATCCCATAAAAGAATATGAAAAACTCCGAGAAGAAAGTGTAGATTGCAAAAAAGAGGGGGGACTGGTGGATAGTTACTCCTTTGATTGTGAAATTACCTTTGAAGATAATACAAAAAATGCAAAAGTGTCCTTAAATGATGATTTAATATTAAGTTTTGAAGATGGGGTTTTTTGTGCAAAATTTAATAATGAAAGTGGAGCAGGCAGAAGTGCCAGAAAAATGAAGCTAAATGAGTTGAAACACTTACGCCTTTTTATGGATAAGTCGATATTAGAAGTGTATGTGAATCTGGGAGAAAATGTAATGACAATGAGATATTATCCTGAATCTAAGGATGGTATAAATGTAAAAGTTTCTGACGCTTTAAACACTAAAATATGGAAAGTGAGGAAAAGTATATGTGCAAATTAATTGCTATCGGTGAAGCGTTGATAGATTTTATTCCACAGCAGACTGGAGCAGGCATCAGCAAGGTAAAGGGATTTGAACCAAAAGTGGGAGGCGCACCGGCAAATGTCTGTGTTGCATTTACCAAACTGGGAGGAAAATCCGTAATTTTAACCAAGCTGGGAGATGATCCCTTTGGAGATAAAATTTATAATGAGCTTGAATCCTATGCAATTGACTGTTCAAAAATCGTAAGAACCGTATCGGCAAATACCTCACTTGCCTTTGTGGCATTAAAAGAAGATGGAAACAGAGAATTTTCCTTTTACAGAAAACCGGGGGCAGATATGTTATATCGTCCGGAGGATGTAGATCGGGAAATCTTTAAAGGAGCAGATGTATTTCATTTTTGCTCAGTATCTTTGGGAGATTTTCCTATGAAGGATGCCCATAAGCAGGCTATTAAATATGCCAACGAGGAAAATATGCTGATTAGTTTTGATCCAAACTTAAGACTTAATCTCTGGGAGAATCTTGAGGAACTTAAAAAAGCGGTTTGGGATTTTATACCGGAAGCCGATATATTAAAAGTATCTGATGAGGAATTGGAATTTTTAACAGGTCTTACGGATATTGAAAAAGCATTGCCACAGTTATTCACCGGCAAAGTAAAAATGATTATTTATACAATGGGATCAGCAGGTGCTTTGGCAATATGCAAGGATGTAAGAGCAAAATCTCCCTGTAAAAAAGTCAAAGCCATAGATACAACAGGAGCAGGAGATGCTTTTATTGGTTCTTTCCTTTATAGATTATTGGAAAAGGGATATAACCGTGATAATTTAGAAAAACTAACAAAAGAGCAATTGGAAGAATTACTTGATTATTCTAATTGTTATTGCAGTATAAGTATTCAAAAAAATGGAGCAGCAGAGTCATATCCGACTTATAAAGAAATGGAGGAGATCTTTAAATGAAGACATTTAATTACACAATTACAGATGAAGTAGGTATCCATGCGCGTCCAGCAGGACAATTAAAGAAAAAAGTTAAAGAACTTGGAATAAAAGCAGTTCTTGGTGTAGATGGAAAAGAAGCAGATGTTACAAAGACATTACAACTTATGCAACTTGGAGTAAAAAAAGGACAGACTGTTACAATTTCTGTAGAAGGAGATAACGAAGAGGAAGCAGCAGTTGCTTTAGAAGAATTCTTTAAAGAGAATTTCTAAAATAGCTTACCTATTGTAGAAAAGGAGGCAGTTATGAGCAAATGTATTTCCGGAAAAATTGTCTATGATGGAATAGCAGTAGGCAAAATATATTATTACGGTGTAAAGGCTTCTGTTGTAAAGAGGTCTAAGATTGATGATGCAAATGCAGAGATTGAAAGATATAAAAAGGCCAGGGATCAGGCTATTGATGAATTAAATGATATTTATGAAAAGGCTCTTGTAGAGGTAGGAGAGGCAAATGCAGCCATTTTCGAGACTCATGCCATGCTTTTAGATGATGATGATTACAATGATTCTGTTTATAATATCATAGAAACCCAGATGGTTAATGCTGAATATGCTGTAGCTACAACGGCTGATAATTTTGCCAAGATGTTTTCTGAAATGGAGGATGAGTATTTTAGGGCAAGGTCGGCGGATATGATAGACATATCAGAAAGAGTTATCAGAGTTCTTGAAAATAGAAAAGAAGATGAGGGCTTAACGAGTCCTTCTATAGTAATAGCCGAAAATCTTGCCCCAAGTGAGACGGTTCAGCTTGATAAAAGTTGCCTTTTAGGCTTTGTAACTCATCAAGGTTCTGTTAATTCCCATACGGCTATTCTTGCCCGTGCCATGAACATTCCAGCTTTGGTGGAGATTGAAATTGATCCTGAGTGGAATGGAAAAATGGGAATTATTGATGGAAATGAAGGAATATTTATCGTAGATCCAACGAGCCAAGAGCTTGATAAATATAACAAAAAATTACTGGAACAAAAAGAAAAGCAGCAGTTATTACAACAATATAAGGGTAAAGAAACCATAAGTAAGTCCGGTAAAAAAATTAAACTTTTTGCAAATATCGGAAATGTATCTGATGTAGCGGCTGCTTTGGAAAATGATGCTGAGGGAATCGGTCTTTTCAGAAGTGAATTTTTATATCTTGGAACGGATGATTATCCAAGCGAAGAAGAACAATTTCAAGCTTACAAAACAGTGGCAGAGATGATGGCCGGAAAGCTTGTAGTTATCCGTACCCTGGATATCGGGGCTGATAAACAGGTGGATTATTTTGATTTGGAAAAAGAAGATAATCCTGCTATGGGACTTCGTGCTATTCGTTTATGTCTTACAAGACCGGAAATATTTAAAACCCAGCTAAGGGCACTTATTCGTGCCAGTGCTTACGGAAACATAGCTATTATGTATCCAATGATTATTTCAGTGGATGAAGTAAGACGAATTAAGGATCTGGTGGAGGAAGTAAAAAAAGAACTGGATGCTGCAGGAGTTGGATATGGAAAATTCAGTCAGGGAATAATGATTGAAACACCGGCATCAGCAGTAATCAGCGATCTTTTGGCAAAAGAAGTAGACTTTTTCAGCATTGGAACCAACGACCTTATTCAATATACTTTGGCGGCAGACCGTCAAAATCCTAAGTTGGAGCTATTTACGGATACTCATCACGAAGCAGTTTTAAGACTGATAAAAATGGCTATAGATAATGGTCATAAAGAAGGCATCTGGGTGGGAATCTGCGGCGAATTAGGAGCGGATACCACACTTACAAGTCGTTTCCTTGAAATGGGAATTGATGAACTTAGTGTTTCTTCTTCCTTCTTGCTTAAGGTAAGACGACAGGTAATTGAAGGAGACTAAGAGCTAAATTTAGTAATAGTTTTTCTTAACCTTTAGAAAAATAAAATGGATTTGCAAAAAACAGCTGATACATTAATATGCAAAATCCGAATAAAAAGGGCAAGTCATTTTTATATGATTTTGCCCTTTTCTTAAAGCGAAAATATTCCGAAAACTATTAGACAAGGTTTATTAACTTCTATAACAAGTACTATCTTTAAAAACAGGGAAAATTTTTTCAATAAAAAAGACAATTGTTGAGGTTTGCTTATGAAAGAATATGTTTATGAGAATGAAAGCTATATAATAAGTGAAGAAGCTTCTTTCAAAGCCATGGCTTCTATGGGAATTTATGCCCTTGTTTATTATCCTCAAAAGAAGCTTGCTCTAATTCCGGACACCTCTAAGGTTGTTTTTAACTGTGATACTTTTATGGCAGACATGCCGGAAAGTTTCGCAGGTGAATTTATTAAACCACATTTTATCCATGAATTTTCCAATATGTTAAATAAAATAGAAAATGGTTTTGAAAAAGCAGAGACGAAAGTGTGCCTAAAAAACAGACATCAGTTTAGTAAAATGACTGTTACTGCAGTTTCCTTTGATGAAAAAGGCTTATGCACAAAAGCTCTTATTTTGGTGGAGGAAATTTTTAAAGATTTATCTTTAAGTGACGAAGAACGCAAAATACAAAAGCAAATGCATGACAGGGAAAGGCTTATAGATATAATGAGTAAAATCTATTATGCCACCTATTATGTTGATTTAACAAATAATACCTATGAAGAACTTTCCTCCATACCTTTTATTCATAATATAATCGGAGAAAAGGGTATCTATACAAAAAGGATAAAAAGCATAGCAGGAAAAGTGGTATCTCCGGAATTTACAAAAAAAATAAGAGAATTTCTCGATTTATCCACCATAGATGAAAGGCTTAAAGGGGAAAAATCCGTGATGGAGGATTTTTACGGAAATATTTTGGGCTGGAGTCAGATTTATGTTATAGAAGTGGACAGGGACAAAAATGGAAATTTAAAAACATTTATTGTGGCCATAAGGGACATAAATCAGGAAAAAGAAAAACAGGAGCAATTAGAGATTAATCTTAAACTGCTTTCTGCAGCTGCAAGCACTGTATATCCCTTAGGTATATTTTTAAATCTTACAAAAAATACTTATCAGGTACTTTCCCATGATAAATATATTATTCATGCTGCACCTACTAAAGGCACAATAGATGAGCTGGTGGAAATGGGAGCTGCCACAATTTTTAATGAAAAACATAAAAAGGAATTTTTAAGATATTTTTCCAGAAAGGCAATGCTTTCAGAGTTTTTAGCAGGAGGAAATGGAAGAGTATTAAGACATACTCAAATGGGAGATGATGAAAATATACACTGGGTAGAAACCAGGTCTATTTACATAGATAATACCGGTGGGGATATTTATGCAGTTACTCTTTCAAGGGTAATTGATGATGAAATAGAAGAAGAAAAAAGAAGAGAAGATACCAGAGAGATAATTGAAGGTCTTGGAGAAGAATATTATTCCGTATTGCTTGTGGATTATGAAAACAATAAAGTAATGTCCTATAGAAGCAGTAATGAAGATGGGGAGCTGGTAGCTTCCTATATCCGAAAGAATAACGGTTTATGGGATAAAACCGTGGCACAGTTTTGTAAAGAAATTGTTGAAGCCGGAGACAGAGAAGAATTTATGGAGGCTTTATCTTTAGAAAATCTTAAATCCGATGATAATACCTTTGACATTATTTATACTAAAAAAGGAAAGGGAGAAATTACCTATATTCAATGTCATATAGTTTATGTTGAAAGAAACAGTGGAAGAAAAGTTGCAGTTATCGGTTCCAGAGATGTGGGAGAAATGATAAAAAAGGAAAAACTTCAGGAAAAAGCACTGGTGGATGCCTTTAGTTCTGCCGAGGCTGCCAACAGAGCAAAGTCCAATTTCCTTGCAAATATGTCCCATGATATAAGAACTCCTATGAATGCCATAATTGGTATGACAGCCATTGCCAAGACAAATCTTGACAATAAGGAAAAGCTTTGCGATTGTCTTTCAAAAATAACCATTGCCAGTGACCATTTACTGGGACTTATAAATGAAGTACTTGATATGAGTAAAATTGAATCCGGCAAGGTGGATCTGGCAGAAGAGGAATTTAATCTTTCAGAATTGTTTGACAATCTTTTGAATATGAATAAGACTCTAATTTTAAAGAAAAATCAGGAATTAATAGTAACAGTTTCTAATGTAGAACATGAGGAGGTTTTAGGAGACAGCTTAAGGATTCAGCAGGTATTTACAAATATATTGGGAAATGCCATAAAATATACACCGGAAAAGGGAAGTATCCATATCTGTCTTTCAGAAAAGCCTACAAATAAGGAAAAACTTGCCTGTTATGAGTTTATAGTAGAAGATAATGGAATAGGAATGTCCAAAGAATATGTGGAGAAAATATTTGATGCATTTTCAAGAGCAGAGGATAAAAGAGTAAGAAGAATTCAGGGAACAGGACTGGGTATGGCAATAACCAGAAATATAGTCAGAATGATGGGAGGAGATATAAAGGTTGAAAGTAAGTTAAATAAAGGATCTAAATTTACCATAACCTTTTATCTGAACATAAAGCAGGAAAACAAGGCGGAATATAGAATTTTTGAAGGTAAAAAAATCCTCGTGGTAGGGGATAATCCTGTAAATGTGGAGGTAGTAAGTAATTATCTGGAAAATATCGGCTTTATTACAAAAAATGTATATTCCGGTTTTGAAGCCATAGAAGAGGCTGTTGACGGTGATTACCTTGCAGTGATGATAAATGCATCTTTGTGGGATATGTCAGGATATGATATATCAAAAGAGATAAAAAAATATTCAAAAGACATATATACGGTAGTAGCCGATTATAACTGGGCTTATACAAAAGATGAATATGATGAATCAAAAGCGGATGCCTTTATTAGTAAGCCTCTTTTTAAATCAAATATAATCAGGGTATTTGATTCTCTTATAAATAAAAATAAAATAGAGAAAAAAGAAGAAGAACCTCTCTTTGATTTTAAAGAAATGGATCTTTCGGATTACAGGGTATTGCTGGTGGAGGATAATGAATTAAATGCGGAGATAGCCAGAGAAATATTATCCCTTTCCAAAATCAGGGTTGACTGGGTGGAAGACGGAAGTTTGGCAGTTGAAAAATTAACAGAATGTGAAGATGGATATTATGACATAGTATTAATGGATATTCAAATGCCGGGGATGAATGGATACGAAGCAACAAGGACAGTAAGAAAATCAGAAAGGGACTATTGTAAAAATGTTCCAATTATAGCAATGACGGCTAATGCTTTTGCTCAGGATGTTCAAGAGGCAATAGAGTCCGGAATGAATGAGCATATTTCAAAACCTATAGATATGCCTACCCTGGCAAGGGTTTTGCAAAAATGGGTAATTAAATAAAAGGAGGAGTACTATGTATTACAACGATTATAAGGAGATTAAGTTATCGGGCTTGGGATTTGGAGCCATGCGCCTTCCTACCCTGGATAATGATGCAGGGAAAATTGATGAAAAAAGCACTGCAAAAATGGTGGAATATGCCATGAAAAACGGTATCAATTATTATGATACGGCTTTCGGATATCATATGGGAAATTCTGAAATAGTAATGGGGAAAATTCTTAAAAATTATGACAGAAAAAGTTTTTATCTGGCAACGAAATTTCCGGGTTATGACATTAATAATATAAAAAAACCAAAAGAAACTTTTGAAAAACAGTTAGAAAAACTTCAGGTGGATTATTTTGATTTTTATCTTTTTCACAATGTGTGTGAAGCAAATATTGATGCTTATATGGATGAACAATACGGAGTTTTTTCCTATTTAAAAGAGCAAAAAGATAAGGGAAGAATAGTACATTTAGGCTTTTCTACCCATGGAAATCTTGAAACTATGGAAAGATTTTTAAAAAAATATGGTAAAGACATGGAATTTTGTCAGATACAGCTTAATTATTTAGATTACAGTTTCCAAAAAGCAAGAGAAAAAATAGAATTACTGGAAAAATATAATATACCAATCTGGGTAATGGAACCTTTAAGAGGAGGAAGGCTTTCTAAACTTACTGATGAGCAGGAGGCTATTTTAAAAAAACAAAGACCTGATGAAACTATACCTGCCTGGGGATTTAGATTTTTACAGACAATTCCATCAGTTAAAATGATACTTTCCGGTATGTCAGATATGAATCAGTTAGAGGAAAATATTAAGACTTTTGAAGAAAAAAAGCCTTTAAACATTGAAGAAAAAGTTGCTGTAAATGATGTGGTAAAAAGTCTTTTGGCAAATAAAATTATAGGTTGTACGGGCTGCGGATACTGTCTAAGCGGCTGTCCACATGAATTAAAGATACCGGATTTAATTGCTTTATATAATGAATTAAAATTTACAGGAAATGCCTTCTTTGTACAAATGAAGGTATCGGAATTTCCGGAAGATAAAAGACCACAAGCCTGTGAGGCCTGTAGAAACTGTGAAGAAGTCTGTCCTCAGCAGATAAAAATTTCCGAAGTTATGGCAGATTTTGTAGAAAAACTTAAACAATAATATTTAAATATCAGAGACAAAATATAATTTTTTTTGACAAAAGTTAGATAAAACATTAATATGTATTAAATCTAGGATAATAAAAATTTGGAGGAAAAAAGAAAAATGAAAAAAAGAAAAATACCAATTATTATTTTGTCTCTGATTATGCTTTTAGAAAGCATAAATCCAGTGACTGCCATGGCAATGGAAACTACCATCAGCCAGGATGAACAAGAAGAGACATATGACAAACCAAGGCTTGAGAAAGTTTATGACGAAAACAATGTCAAGAAAAAAAGTCAAAGTGGTGCTGAAGTTATTGACATAGATATTCCAAGTGTCAATGAAGAATTAAGCAATGGTAAATTATCAGAAGAAGTACCTAAGGGATTTGCCAGTCCATATTCAAAGGCTTCAAATCTGCCATCATCCTACAATACTTTAAAAGTAAAAAAAGCACCTAAAGTAGCTAATCAGGGAAAGAAAAATACCTGTTGGGCATTTGCAGCAACAAATGCTATGTCTATTTATATGCTTAACAGCTCAAAATTCAAATACAATTCCCTGAATTTATCTGAAACACAGCTTGCTTATTACGAATTCAACAGGCAAAACGATTCCTTAAAGCTTACAGGTGAAGATAAAAATACCCATATGGGTGTGAAAAATACCGCAAATTATGGTAAGAATGATTTTTTTAGCGGTGGAAATTCTTTTATGAATTCCCTGTTTCTTTCAACCTGGGCAGGAATCTATAAAGAAAGCACAGACCCAAAAGCCTACAGCAAAATTAAGAATTATAAGGATTCTTCATTTAAAAAGCTTAAAAAAAGAAATTCTTATAAAACCAGTATTGCTCATCTTGAAAACTCCGACTGGATGTCTGCTTCAGATACTCAGGAGATTAAAAAAGCCATTATGAAAAATGGAGCTGTTTCTGTAACAGTTGATGCGGATATTAACTACTTAAATCCGAAAAACAATGCATTCTATAAAGATAATACAAATAATTTAAACAGCTTGCATGAGGTAACTTTAGTAGGTTGGGATGACAACTATTCAAATAGCAATTTTAAAAAACAGCCATCAAAAAACGGTGCCTGGATTGCTTTAAACAGCTGGGGAAAAAACACCTATTTTGCTGATAGTAAAGGATGTTTTCGTATATCTTACTGTGATAAAACCCTTTCTAATGTAGCAACTTATGAGTTAGGCAAGAAAAATAATTATGACTATAATTATCAATATGATGGCGATTTTAGCCTTGATATGGGCTTTTATGCAAATAAGAAGTTAAAAGCTGCTAATGAATTTGTTGTTAAAGGTAATGTATTAGAAAGTATAGAAGCAATAGGTATTGCAACAGCAAGTGTTAATACAACAGTAAAGGTTGAAGTTTATAAAAATATAGAGAAAGCTTCAAATCCAAAAAGCGGAAAACTGGTTTCTAAAGCTACTACCAAAAAAACAATAAAACATATGGGCTTTCATACTATTAAACTTAAAAAGCCGGTTATTGCCAAAAAAGGCTCAAGATTTGCAATAGTAGTTACATTAACAAAATCCGGTTATAAAAATAACACCGTTGGAATTCTTGCAGGAAGCAGCAGTAATAGAAATGGAAGCTGGTATAAAACAAATAATGAAACAGGCTATAACCAAAGCTTTATTTTAGGAAACAGGGTTTATGATCTTAAAAAAAGCTCTCAAACATCTGATTTATCAGTGAGAATCAAAGCTTTTACAAAAAAGATAAAAGAGAAAAAACATGAATTTAAATATGTTGTTGTAAAAAAAGCTGATACCAGACATAATGGAAAAATCAAAAAGGTTTGCAGTTTATGTGGAAAGACTTCTTATATAACAATTAATAAAATAAAAAGTGTAAAGTTATCTGCTAAATCCTTTGTATATAGTGGAAAAGCCATAAAACCGGGAGTTACAGTTAAAGACTCAAAAGGAAAAATAATCAAATCCAAATATTACAAAGTAAGATATGCAAATAATAGAAGTGCCGGAAAAGCAAAGGTAACAATTAAATTTAGAGGCAGATATAAAGGTAGTGTATCAAAGACATTTAAAATCCGCCCTAAGAAAACCGGAATAAAAGCACTTAAATCACTAACAAGAGGATTTAAGATTTCATTAGTAAGAAATACCAGTGCCAGCGGATATGAAATATTCTATTCAACAGATAGACATTTTAACAAAAATAAAAAGCGTCTGGTTATAAAAAATAATCTACAGACAACTAAAATAGTTAGAAAACTTAGAAAGAATAGAATTTACTATGTAAGGGTAAGAGCATATAAAAATGTGGGAAAGAAGAAATATTATTCTTACTGGTCAAAGACAATGAAAGTAAAAACTAAATAAAAGTAAATAATTTTTTTTAACAGCAGAGTTTTTTCTATAAAAAATGTGAAAACTCTGCAGATTTTTTAATAATTTATTTTTTAATATTTTTAAAAATTAAGAAATAGAGTAAAGATAAGTAAGTTCGGGAAGTTAAATATATAAAAATATAAGAAAAAGTTCCTTGTCATTTTATGGGAAAGATGTACCAATTATAATATAATTATGCAAATTGATATTTTTATACTAAAGGTCGGATAAAAAAACACAAGGAGGATTATGTAATGAAGAAAAAAAGTTTGATTATTTATTTTTTACTGCTTATTTTTGTATGTTCTTTTTTGCCCTTGAAAGCTGATGCAAAAACATCGAAAAATAGCAATTCACTTTCTGATGATTATTTTTCTAATCACATAAAAAAATACTATTCGTCAAATAATGACACTAAATATGGAGAACACTATATTAAAATGGAAAACAAGAGTGTTCATGAAAAAACTGCCAGTGGAAATATATATGAAAAAGGAAAAATTTTGCTTGATGGTGTTGCAAAATCTGCTTCTATTTTACCAGAGCGTTTTAATTCTTTAGAAAGTATGAAAAATGCAGGGGTAGTTGACCAGGGCAACAAGAATACCTGTTGGGCTTTTTCAGCCTGCAATGTGATTTCTTTTGATATGTTAAATAGTAACGAATTTAATTATGATTCACTAAATTTATCAGAACTTCAAATGGCATATTTTGAATATAACAGACAGGATGACCCTTTACATCTGACAACCGGCGATACAAATGGTGTCACGGATACATATTTGGAATCCGGTGGTAATGAAATGTTTAATGCACTGGTTTTAGCAAGCTGGCAGGGAATTTACGATGAGAATAATGACCCTGTAAAATACAGTGACGTGCCACAAGATGGTGTTTCTGTTATGGAAGCTCTTTCAAAAATTGATGCAAACGACACTTTAGCACATCTTCAAAATTCTGATTGGTTATCGGTGGAGGATACGGATGAAATAAAAAATGCTGTAAGGAAATACGGAGCAGTTGCTGTTTCTATTGATGTTCCCCCGAATTACACTGATTATTATAATGCTGAAACTAATGCATACTATACAACTGACTATGATGATATTTTAGGTGGTCATTCCGTAACCCTAGTAGGCTGGGATGATAATTTTAAAGCATCAAATTTCAAAGAGGGAAATCAGCCCCAAAATGATGGAGCATGGATAATATTAAACAGCTGGGGAAGTAATCGCAACTTGTCTGACGAAAATGGTTGTTTTTATCTTTCTTATGAAGATCCAAAATTTAAAGAATTGGACACAGTGGTTACCTATGATGTGGAACCGATTGATAATTATGACTACAATTATCAATATGATGGCACTATGAATTTAGGTGGTCTAAAAGATGAAGGGAGTTTGACAGCTGCTAATATATATGAAGCAAAGGGCGATTCTGCTTATGAAAACATTGAAGCAGTTGGAGTTGGAATTTTCACAACTAATACTAATGTAAAAGTGGAAATTTATAAAAATATTACTGATACTACCAATCCCTTAAGTGGCAGTTTGGTAAAAGAGGCAACTACCCAACAAAAAATCAGTACAGGGGGCTTTCATACCATAAAATTAAAAAACCCGGTAAATATCAAACATGGAGAGAAATATTCGGTTGTAGTTACTTTGTCTAAGTCAGGCTATGAAGATAATGAGGTTGAATTTATTCTTTCTTCAACAGAGGATGGATCATGGTATCATACATATAATAACACAGCAAAGAACCAAAGTTTTGTATATGACAATGGTACCTTTTATGACTTAATAAAGGAGGATGGATTTGAGTCTTACTCCTTTAGAATAAAAGCTTATACAAAAAAAGCAGTTGAAGAAGAACATGACTATGTAACAAAAATAACTAAAGCCACCGTAAGTAAGGATGGACTTATAGAGGAAGTTTGTAGTTTATGTGGTGATGTTAAATCCAGCACAAAAATAAATAAGATAAGTAAAATAAATCTATCTAAAAGTTCTTATATATGTACAGGAAAAGCCATAAAACCACAGGTTACAGTTAAAGATTCTGCAGGAAAGACAATAAATTCAAAATATTACACTCTTTCCTACAAATCAAATAAAAATGTGGGAACAGGCAGTGTAACCATTACCTTTAAAACCTATTATAGTGGAAAAGTTACAAAAAGTTTTAGTATATTACCTAAGTCCACAAGCATTAAAAAACTAAGTGCTTTAAATAAAGGCTTTAAATTAGCCCTTAACAAACAGGTAAGCCAGACTAGTGGATATCAGATAATATATTCTACAAGCAAAAACTTTAGTAAGAACAATAAATACGTAACAATTTCAAAAAATACAACACTAAGTAAGACCATTTCTAAGCTTAAGGCAAAAACTACATATTATGTAAAGGTTAGAACCTATAAAAAGGTAAATAAAAAGAATTATTATTCAGCCTGGTCTTTGGTTAAAAAAGTTAAAACTAAATAGTAGAAAATTTTCAAAATTTAAATCGCACCGGAAGTAAAGCCCCGGTGCGATTTTTCAACCTCCAAGTAATGCATAATTTACAAAAAATTAATGTATGTTTTTTTGAAAAATTTTTCTAAAAATAATATAATAAACAAAATCACTTTACTTCTAAGATTATTTTAAGAAAAATACAGGATAATAAAATAATAGGATAATAAGAAAAAGAGGAGGAAGTTGTAGTGAAAAAAAGATGTATGGCAGGCTTTTTTTTGATGTTGTTTTTTTTCGTTTTTCCTTTAAGATTAAACGCAAAGACCATTACTGAAAAAGATGTAGATTTTGGTGATGATATTGTGGTAGAAGATTTAACGGATAATTTAGACAATAGTGAAAATGAAAGTGTCTATGGTGCAAAATATATTGGCACAGAAAATGAAAGTGTACATGAAAGTAGAGAAGACGGGAAAGTTTATGGTCAAAACAAGGTTTTATTTGACGGTGTGGCAAAATCTGCTTCTTCTATTCCTGAAAGATATAATTCCATTGAAGAAAAGAAACGTCCAAAGGTTAGTGATCAGGGAATTTTTGGAACCTGTTGGGCTTTTTCTGCCTGTAATGTAATATCCTTTGATATGTTAAATGATGACAGTTTCAATTATGAAAACTTAAATATTTCACAACTTCAAATGGCATATTTTGAATATAACAGGCAAAGCGATCCATTAGATCTTACCAAGAATGACTCTAATGCAATAATAGGAAATTACCTAAATGATGGCGGGAATCCTATTTTTAATGCCCTGGTTTTGGCAAGTTGGCAGGGAATTTATTCTGAAGAAAAGGATCCTAAAAATTATAATGAAATAAAAAGTGTAAATGACGAAGAATTAAATATTTTATCATCCTATGATGCCAATGATACATTAGCACATCTTCAAAATTCCGAGTGGTATTCAATAGAAGATACTAATGAAATAAAAAAATATATAATGGAATATGGTGCAACTTCTGTTTTTATGGATGTGGCAAATAACAAAAAAAATTATTATAACCCTGATACAAATGCATATTATGCAGATTACACAATTTCCCAGGGGCCACATATTGTTACTGTAGTTGGGTGGGATGATAATTTTAGTGCATCCAATTTTAAAGAAGGAAGACAACCAAAAAGTGATGGTGCCTGGATTATTTTAAACAGCTGGGGAAAAAATACTACTATGGCCGATGAAAACGGCTGCTTTTATCTGTCTTATAGTGATAAAATGTTAAGAAAATATAATACCGCTGTGACCTATGATGTGGAGCCTGCAGATAATTATGATTATAATTATCAATATGATGGCACAATGGATTTTTCAAAATCTTATACATCTTTAAGTGGAAATTTAAAAGCTGCCAATATTTATCAGGCAATGGGAGATTCTTACACAGAAGATATTGAAGCCGTAGGAGTGGCTACATATTCTACCAATACAAAGGTAACAGTAAATATATACAAAAATATTCTGTCTGATGAAAATCCTGAAAGTGGTGCTTTGGTTTCTTCGGCAACTACAAGTGAAACTTTTTTTGCAAAAGGCTTTCACACCATTAAATTAAATCATCCGGTAAATGTAAAACATGGTGAGAAGTATTCTGTTGTTATTACCTTGTCAAAATCCGGTTATGAAGACAATTCAGTTAGTTTATTGGCTTCAAAAAGTATTAAATCCACTTGGTATTATACATATAATGAAACTTCAAATAACCAAAGCTTTTTATACAATAACAAGGAATATGTAGATTTAAATGATAATGAAACGGTATCCTTTAGAATCAAGGCCTATACAAAAAAATCTAATACAACCTATGATTATGAGCCGGTCTTTTACTGGTCAGATGATGGTAAAACAGCTACATTAGATTTAATATGTAATCAGGATTTGGAGTATAGTATATACAATATGAATGCTAAAGTAAAAGTGCTTTCTAAAGAAGCCGCAGGCTGTAGGACATCTGGTTATATTAAATATCAGGCCTATGTGAAATTATATGATAATGAATATAGTCAGGAAAAAAGTATAGAAATTCCCCCTACGGGACATAATTATAAAACAGTTATTACAAAAGCAGATACCAAAAAAGATGGCTGTATTAAAGAAGTGTGTAGTGCTTGTGGTGATGTAAAAAAGACCACCACCATAAAAAAAATAGCCACGGTAACTTTAAAAAACACAACTTTTGTATATAACAATAAAGCAAAAAAACCGGCAGTTACCATAAAGGATTCAAAGAAAAAAACAATAAGCTCAAAATATTACACTATTTCCTACAAATCTAATATAAAAGTTGGAACAGGTAGTGTAACCATAAAATTTAAGACCTATTATAGTGGAAGTGTGACAAAAACTTTTAAAATTATTCCAAAATCCACTACAATTAAGACATTAAAGTCTTTAAAGAAGGCTTTTAAATTAGAAGTTAACAAACAGACAAATATTAAAGGCTATCAGTTTGTATACTCTACAGATAAAAATTTTAGTAAAAATAAAAAGTATGTAACCCTTTCAAATAGTAAGACCATTTCTAAGACGATTTCAAAATTAAAGTCAAAACGAACTTATTATGTTAAGGTCAGGTGTTACAAAGTCGTAAATAATAAAAGATATTATTCTAACTACTCAGCAGTTAAAAGAGTAAAAGTTGGATAATTCAAAAGATTTTTGGGGTGATGCATTTTGCATCACCTTTTTTATTGGTAGGTTTACAGGCATATATGACATTAGTAAAAAAAATGTTTCTGACGATATAACCTTTGTAGCTATTTTTTTGTTAGGTTTGATTAGTGATATTATTAGGGAGGTTTTATATGGGTAATTCTGATAGAGAATTTTTAGATAATGTAAATAAATTTGCGGTAATAATTACTATTATTATCGATATTTGTATAGTTGCAGGATATCTGTCGGCTTTTTTTAAGGGAGGATTCTCGATATTAACCACAGCAGGCGCTATAATTATCACCTTGATTACTCTGGGAATATCAATAGTTTCCGCAAAGAACTGGCCTATGCATTTTCGCTATATAACAATGATTGGATTTGCGGTTTTATATGCTTTTTCAAATTTTACAACAAGCAATGACCACATGTTTGTTTTGGCTTTTCCTATTATAATAATGTACGTTTTGTATTTTGACTTTAAATTTATTATGATTACAGCTTCGGTTTTTTCTGTTATAAATATAGTTGACGTTTTTTATATAGCAACATTTTTAAAACATTTCAGATCCGGATTAGATGTTGAGGTTCCTATAATAATGTTAAGGTTAGGCTCTGTTATTATTTTTCTTATTGCTATTTGTCAGACAACAAAAATGTCTAACCATAATAATTTTAAAAAGGAAAAAAGCATTAAGGAAGAACAGGAAAAAAGCCAGACTCTTTTAGATACAGTTTTATCAGTGGTGGACTCCGTTAAGAAAAACACAGTTGAAGTTAATGATAATATGGATGTATTAAGCAGTGACATTGATATGACAACACAGCTTTTATCTGATATTTCAAACTATAATGATAGAAATACTCAAAGTATTGCCAGTCAGACTCAGAAAACTGAAGAAATTCAAAATATGATTCAGGATACCAAGGATAAGTCAGATATTTTAATCGCCTTATCAGATAAATCAAAAGAGGCTGTAGAGGGTGGAATGAGGGTTGCGACCAAACTTATTAAGCAGTCAGAGGAAACTTCTGAGGCAAACAGAAAAGTTGTAGAGTCTGTAGATGGGCTTATAAAAAATGCTGAAGAAGTTGCAAATATGACTTCGGAGATTATTAATATATCAAGTCAGACAAATCTTTTGGCATTAAATGCTTCTATAGAAAGTGCCAGAGCAGGTGAAGCCGGAAGAGGCTTTGCGGTAGTTGCCGATGAAATCAGAAAACTTGCCGATGAAACAAGAACTCTTACTGAGTCAATTCAGGCTATTGTTTCAGAACTATACAACAATGCCGATAATGCCAAGGCTACAGTTAAAAATGTAGTTGATGCATCAGAAAAGGAAAGAGAAGATATTATCAGCGCAAATGAACAATTTAAACAAATCGGATCAAGTATGGAAGAATTAAACAGTAATGTTTCTGAGATATACAGGAGTATTAATGATATTTTAGAGTCTAATAATTCTATTGTAGACAGTATTGGACACATTTCCAGTGATTCAAAACTGGTTTTAGAAAGGACAGAAGAGGCGGCAAGTCTTGGTGCAAAAGTAAAAGAAAATGCTCATGAAGCTAAAAATATGATGGAAACATTGCAACAAAGTGTACATGCAGCTGATGATTTCATTTAAAAATATTTTACAAATATAGAAATATTATATTTATTTTGTTACAATGGAATAAATATAGTAGAAAAGAAGATGAATAAATGAAATCCGAAGAAATAATTAACAATGAATTCTTAGAGGGGAGTATATGGAAAGGAATTGTTAAGTTTTCTATTCCCCTTCTCTTGGGAAATTTTTTCCAGTTACTTTACAATATGGTTGATACTTATGTAGTGGGAAATTACATAGGCTCTGCTGCTTTAGGTGCGGTGGGACAGTCATCCATATTTATAATAATGCTGGTGGGACTTTTTATGGGATTTGCCACAGGGGCCAGTGTTGTTATAGCTCAATATCTTGGAGCAGGTAAGTTAGATAAAATGTCAAAGGCAATTCATACAACTATGATGTTTGCCTTTATTATGTGCATCATAATCAGCCTTCTTGGAATATTTATATCAAAACCCATTCTTATTTTAATTGGTTCGCCAAAGGATGTAATGCCCTTAGCCTTAGAATATTTAAGGATATTTTTTGGGGGAGTGTCATTTTTATTGATTTATAATATGGCAGCAGGAGTTTTAAGAGCTATAGGTGATTCTAAAAGACCTTTTTATTATTTGCTTATTTCAACTTTTATCAATATTGTTCTGGATTTTTATACAGTTTTAGGATTAAAAATGGGAGTAAGAGGGGCGGCCATAGCTACTGTTATAGCTCAGGCTGTCAGCGCAATTCTTATCCTTATAAGACTTTTTACCGTAAAAGCAGACTATAAACTAAGCTTAAAAAAAATGTGTATTGATAAGGAATGTTTAATCAGAATAATACAAATTGGTGTTCCTACTGCATTACAAACGGCCATTATTTCTTTTTCAAATATGTGGGTTCAATCCTACATTAACGGATTTGGAACAGCAGCTATTGCAGGTTACAGTACCTATACCAAAATAGACAGCTTTATTATTCTGCCGGGACAAAGTATAAGTATGGCAATAACCACCTTTGCAGGCCAGAATTATGGTGCCAGAAATTATGACAGGATAAAAAAAGGTATCAGTTCAGCCCTTATTATGCAATATATAATTACGGCAGTCTTTATAGTAACAGTATTAATCTTTGGAAGAAATCTTGTAGGAATTTTTACCGGAGATAAAGATGTAATTGAAGCTGGCTTTATTCAGGCTCAGATATTTGTTTTAGGTTACATAACTATTCCCATTAACAATACAATATCAGGTGTATTAAGGGGAGTGGGCCTTACAAAAGTACCTATGTATTTTATGGTGGGAAGCCATGTAATATTAAGACAGATTTATCTGGCAATCTTTTGCAATGTTTTTCATGATTTAAAAGTAGTATATATGGGCTGGCCACTAACCTGGCTTATTTGCTCAGCAGCTTTGATAATATATTATCTTAGAACTGACATTAGTAAGATTAAAAGGAAAGTTTAAAAAAGCATTAGGAAATAGGTAAAAATACCTAAAAGACAGAATATTGATAAAACTTATGTAAATAAAATATTTATAGTCGATATACTACTATAGAAAAATGAAACTGTTAAAAAATGATTTTAGATATTATTGAAATTGTTTGGTTTTGGCAAAAAGGCAAAGCTTTTGTTAAAACATCAAAATATAATACAGGAGACAGGGATGAGTAATAATTTAATAAAAGTGCATTCTATAAGATTTAAAATAGGTCTTGCTATGTTATTGTCATTAGGCATCTTAATAGCAGCTTATGTTTTCATACAACAATATTCATTTGAAAGTTATGAAAAGGGTTTTATGCAAGATGAATTAAATTCCATTGCTAATTCCTTTTATGTGACCATCAGCCAGGATGGGGATTTTTCCTATAGCAGTAAGGATAAGATATTAAAAAGCGGAAAAAATACAATAAATTCTGACAATAGCCTTATTGAAAATTTTAAAGAAGGCACTAAAAGCAGTATTTGTATTTTCTGGGAAAATGAACCCTGTTTATTTTATGATGGTTTTGATAATAGTAAAATCTATGATAAAACATGGAAAAGTGTAATGGGAGGGGAAAGTCTTTTCTTAGTTGATGAAAATAATAACTACAGTCTTTACGTGCCTTTAAAACAGCCTTCAACTTCAGAGATTGTGGGGATGATTTATGCTAGAAAATCTCTGGATGATGCAGGAGAAGTATTTGAAAAGACAAAGTCTAAACAACTGGTAAGTATTGTTGTTATATTTTTTGTGGTTTTGGTGGAGACTTTTTGTTTCTTAAAAATTATATTCAGTTCTTTTAGAAGAGTTACCGGACAGATTGATAAAATGGTTGATTCAGATCTTGAACTGGAGTTTGAAGAAAGAGATTTAAGAAGAAATGACGAGATTGGAGACTTGGCAAGAGCCGCCTTTGATTTGGCAAATAATATTAAGGATGCTTATATGAAGCTTTATCAATCTTCAGGAATTTCCATTAAAGACAGGGAAAAGCTTGGATACCAGGTTCAGCATATTGAAAGTTCGGCTGATAATATTTTGTTTAATGAGGGACATATTTCTAAGGAATTGGACAAGATTTCTGATAAAAATAAGGATGCTACTTTGTTTGTACAGCAAATTTCCGTCGTTAATTCCAGAGATAAGGATTATATTGAGGAAATAGAAAGATACCTTCAGGCGATTTTTGCCATTACAGAGGAAACAAGACTGGTTTCTCTTGGGGCTATTGTGGAGGCTACAAAATTAGGAGATGATTCCAAGGGATATGTTGATATCGTAGACAGACTACAGGTTCTTTCAAAGCAGGCAGAAGACAACGCTTATGCTATTGATGACCTTTTAAAATCCATGAAAAATCTTAATGAAGATAATACTGACAGGATAAAGGATTTGGATTCATTAAGGGAAAGCGAAGAAGGACATATTTTTAATACTTCAGAATATTTAAACAATATAAGACTAGAAGCTTTAAAGCTTAATCGTGTATTGGCAGAATATAAAAAAGTAGAAAAATCTTAAGATTTTTGGGTTCTTGGTCTTATTTTTAAATGTCGATATAAAAGTTAGGTTTTTAGTTTTATTAAAGTCTTTTGTACAGAATCAGGGATGAGGATATGAAAAAAAATATAATAATGTTTGAAGGCGAGATAGAAACTACGGGGTACTTCTCAAGACAGTTGAAGCTTGCCTTTGAAAAAATGGGCTTTAGAGTCTTTATGTTTGATTATGAAAATGTAAAATCAAGTCTTGAGGGACTTTTTAAATTTATTGAACCGGATAACACTATAGCTGTAAGTTTTAATTTTCATGGCATTTCCGGCTATGAAATATTTTTAGACGAGGAAGGCATTTATATGTGGGAGGACTTGAAAATTCCCTTTTATAATATAGTGGTGGATCATCCGGTTTATTATTATGGATTTTTAAAGATGGTTCCCAAAACCTATATCCATATTAGTATAGACAAAAATCATGAAAAATTTATGGAAAAATTTTTTCCCCATATAAATAGAGGTCCTTTTTTACCTTTGGCAGGAACACCTATATATGAAGAAAGTCAATATAAAAAGATAAAAGACAGGGATATGGAAGTAGTATTTACGGGAAATTTTGCTCCTTACAGTGTTTGTGAAGAGGCTATTTCTATGAAGGGACCGGATTATGAGAAGTTTTATAGGGATATTATTGATGATATGTTAGCAAATCCTAAAAGATGTTTTGAAGAGGTTGTTACAAAACATGTAACAGATGAAATTTCGGACATTTCTAAAGAGGATTTAAGAGATGTATTTGGAAATATGGCATTTATAGACTTATATGTAAGATATTATTCCAGAGAGATGGTTGTAAAAAGCCTGGTAGACAAGGGAATAAGGGTAAATGTTTTTGGAAACGGCTGGAATAAATTAAAGTGTAACCATCCCGAAAATCTTATTGACCACGGAAATCTTGATTCAAGAGGCTGCCTTGAGGTAATTTCCAACGGGAAAATATCCTTAAATATAATGCCCTGGTTTAAAGAAGGAGCCCATGACAGGATTTTTAATTCCATGTTAAACAAGGCAGTATGCCTTACAGACAGCTCTTATTATTTAAAGGATTTTCTTGTAAACAATGAAAACTCTTTGATTTTTCAGGTAGACAGGCCGGATACAATAGCTGACATTATAGATAATGCCCTGTCAAATGAGAATAATCTTCAAATAATAGCTGATAAGGGCTATGAGATGGCAAAAAAGGAACATACATGGGAGCAAAGGGCTATTAGCCTTGCAAAGTTATTCTTTTAATAAACACTCGTTGATGGTATAATCATCTATAAATACGGAGGTAGTTCATGAATAATAAGACGAAAATGCTGGGTCAGGTCAAGCTTTTTTTTGTATTTGCCCTAATTGCCGGAATATTACTGGCAGTTACTGATGGGGTTATGTTTGTCCTGAACATTAAAGCAGGAATTATAATGTTTGTTTTAATGATATGCTATATTCTGCTTGCAATAGTTCTATATTTCTATTTCAGAAAGACAATTCATGAAGAATTTGTCGCTTTTGGAACGGAATTCGCTCAGGTTCAACGAAAACTTATAAAAGATCATATAGTTCCTTATGCCCTTTTAGATGAGGATGCAAGGATAATGTGGATGAATAATGCCTTTTCAAAACTTGATGAAAAAGAATTAAAGTATAAAAGGTCTATAACAGCCATTTTTCCCGGTATTACAAAAGAATTGTTAAAAAGGGACGAGGATGAAAATACAGTATTTCAAAACTATCATGGTAGAGTTTTTCGTATAAATTTAAAAAAGATTTATTTTGAAGAGTTTGCAGAATTGGGAATAACAGATGAAAATCCCACTTTTTCCGGATGCCTTTATGCGGTATTTATCTATGATGATACACAACTTAGTAAAGCCTTAAAAGAAAACGAGGACCAACAGCTTGTTACGGGGCTTATTTATCTTGATAATTATGAAGAAGCCTTAGAGACAGTTGCCACAGTAAAGCGTTCCATGCTCTCGGCCTTAGTTGACAGGCGAATTAATCAATACATTGAAAAAATTGATGGAATTGCTCAAAAAATTGAAAAAGATAAGTATTTTATTGCTTTTAAAAAGAATTTTTTAAGTGTTTTGGAAGAGGACAGATTTTCTATTTTAGATGATGTTAAAACCATTAATCTGGGAAATGACATAGCTGTTACCTTGAGTATCGGTATTGGAGTTAATGAAAACAGTTATCTTCAAAGCTGTGAATATGCAAGAATGGCTATAGATTTAGCCCTTGGACGAGGGGGAGATCAGGCTGTTATTAAAGAAAAAGAAAATAATTCCTATTATGGTGGAAAAACTAAGCAGATTGAAAAAAGCACCAGGGTAAAAGCCAGGGTAAAAGCCCATGCCCTTAGAGAAATAATGCTTGGAAGAGACCAAGTGGTTATTATGGGCCATCAAATAGGTGATATAGATTCCTTCGGTTCTGCTGTGGGAGTTTATCGGGCTGCCATAGAACTTGGTAAAAAAGCCCATATTGTATTAAATGAAGTTTCAAGTTCCTTAAGACCTTTTGTGGATTATATCAGCGAAAACAGTAAGTATCCTGATGATATTTTTGTAAACAGTGATGAAGCTTTGGAACTGGTTAATAATCAGACAGTTCTTATAGTAGTTGATGTAAACCGTCCAAGTTATACAGAATGTCCGCAAATACTTACCAAATGCAGAAGTGTAGTAGTTATTGACCACCACAGACAAAGTTCTGAAGTCATAGACAATGCAGTATTATCATATGTAGAGCCTTATGCTTCTTCAGCTTCTGAAATGGTAGCAGAGATTCTTCAATACTTTTCAGAGGGACTTAAAATGGAAAAGGAAGAAGCTGATTGTCTTTTTGCGGGAATTATGCTTGATACCAATAATTTTATGTCGAAAACCGGGGTAAGAACCTTTGAGGCTGCCGCTTACTTAAGAAGATGCGGTGCAGATGTTACCAGAGTCAGAAAGATGTTTAGAAATGATATGGAATCTTATCAGGCAAGGGCAGCAGCAGTTAAAGATGCAGAGGTTCATAATGGATTTGCAATTTCCGTTTGCCCTAGTGAATCCGTAGAAAGTCCTACAGTGGTAGGTGCTCAGGCTGCCAATGAATTATTAAATATTATTGGTGTAAAAGCTTCAGTGGTCCTTACGGAATACAATGGAAAAATCTATGTCAGCTCCAGATCCATAGACGAAATCAATGTTCAGGTTTTAATGGAACAATTAGGAGGAGGCGGGCATATGAATATTGCCGGTGCCCAGATAGAAGGAGTAAGTATTCCACAGGCTAAAGAGATGATTATTAAACTAATAGACGACATGTCGGAAAAAGGAGATATATAAATGAAGGTTATATTAAAAGAAGATGTTAAGTCCTTAGGTAAAAAAGGAGATATTGTAAATGTCAGTGATGGATATGCCAGAAATAAACTGATTCCTGGAAAACTGGCAGTAGAAGCTACAAAAAGCAATTTAAATGATTTAAAACTTACAAAAAGGCATGAAGAAAAAGTGGCGGCTCAAAATTTAGAAGCTGCAAAAGCCCTTGCAGAAGAATTAAAGGATAAAAGTGTGGAAATACCCGTAAAATGCGGAGATGGTGGAAAGGTATTTGGCTCAGTTTCCTCAAAAGAAATTGTTAAAGCTGTAAAAGAACAGTTAAAAATAGAAATCGATAAAAAGAAACTGGTTCTTCCTGAAGCCATAAAATCCCTGGGATACCATGAAGTTACATTAAAGATACATCCAAAGGTTTCAGCTATTATAAGAGTTCATGCTGTAGAGGAGTAAAATATGGAAGTTGAAAGAAGAGTTATGCCCCACAGCAATGAGGCAGAACAATCGGTTATCGGTTCCATGCTAATAAACAGGGAGGCAATTATTGTTGCCTCCGAAATTATTTCTAAGGATGATTTTTATCAAAGACAGTACGGTGAAATATTTGATGCAATGGTGGAACTGTACCAGGAAGGCAAACCTGTGGATGATATCACTTTGCAGGAAAGGTTAAGACAAAGAGAGCTTCCACCTGAGGTTACAGAACTTTCATATCTGGATGATATTGTACTTAATGTACCTACATCAGCCAATGTAAAATACTATGCCGGCATTGTTCGTGAAAAGGCGGTTCTTAGAAAGCTTATTAAGGCAAATGAAGAAATTGAAAATAAATGTTATGCAGACAGCGAGCCTTTAGAGGATATACTTGAAGATACAGAAAAGACAATGTTTAATATTGTTCAAAACAGAAAAGTATCTGAGTACACCCCCATAAAGGATATTGTAATAAGTGCCCTGGAAAAGGTTGAGGAAGCCTCTAAAAATCATTCAGCCATAACCGGAATACCAACAGGGTTTAATGACCTTGACTTCAAGCTTTCCGGTCTTCAGCCTTCAGATTTTTTGCTTATCGCCGCAAGACCTTCCATGGGAAAAACAGCCCTCGTATTAAATATTGCATCAAATGTTGCCTGCAGAACAAAAGACTGTGTCGCCCTTTTTTCACTGGAAATGTCAAAGGAACAGCTGGTAAACAGATTACTGGCTTTAGAATCAAAGGTTGATTCAAAAAACATCCGAATAGGCCGTTTAAATGATGAAGAATGGGAAAAGCTCATAGAAGGTGCCGGAATCGTTGGAAATTCAAAACTAATAATTGATGATACACCGAATATTTCTATTTCTGAACTCAGGTCAAAGTGTCGTAAATATAAATTGGAACAGGATGTTAAACTGGTAATTATTGACTACCTGCAGTTAATGCAGGGGGGCAGCAAAAAATCAGAATCCAGACAGCAGGAAATATCTGATATATCAAGGTCTTTAAAAGCCTTGGCAAGAGAGCTTAATGTACCTGTTTTAGCCCTTTCCCAGCTTAGTAGAGCTGTTGAACAAAGACCTGACCACAGACCTATGCTTTCTGACCTTAGAGAGTCAGGAGCCATAGAACAGGACGCAGACGTTGTTATGTTTATTTACAGGGATGATTATTATAATCCGGATACTGAAGATAAGAATATAGCAGAAGTAATAGTTGCAAAACAAAGAAACGGCCCGGTAGGAACTGTAAAACTTGCATGGTTACCGGATTATACCAAGTTTGCAAATTTAGAACATTCAGAATATAAATAAAAAACAGCCTCGCAAAGAGGCTGTAATTTTTAAGTTTTAATAGCCAATTAATTGAGAATTAAGCCTCAACGATAGCTTCATTTGGACAGGCATCAGCACATGTTCCACAATCAGCGCAAGCATCTGCATCGATTACATATTTGTCATCGCCTTCGCTAATAGCCTCGCTTGGACATTCATCGATACATGTTCCACAACATACACATTCATCTGTAATTACATAAGCCATAATAAAATCCTCCTTTTGAATTATTTGATAAAAATTATTGACTGCATTACAATTGTTATTGTAATACATAAAAAGTGTTTATACAAGTGAAAAATGAACTAAAAACACAAAAAATTTCTAAAAGAGCCATCTAAAAGATTGCATACAATGTTGAATTGTATTATAATTGATATTGGTGTATGGTAAATAGAATTTTACCTTCTACCAGAAGGTTACTAAAATGATGTGAAGGCGTTATAGCACCATTATTTTACATAAAAGGAGGACGTGTAGAAATGGCTAGAGTGTCAAAAGATATGATAATTGCGGATCTTTTACAGGTAGATGAAAATATGATGGGACTTCTTATGGAAGCTGGTATGCATTGCATTGGTTGTCCATCAGCTCAGGGAGAGAGCCTTGAAGAGGCAGCTTTCGTTCATGGTATTAATCCAGATGCTCTTATCAATGAATTAAATGCATTTCTTGAGCATAAAGAAAAACTTGCTCAAATGGCAAAATAATAATTTATAATTTAGATTGTAAAGCTACTGTTTATTGCAGTAGCTTTTTTCTTTTTGGGCAATAAAAAACCAGCTGATAATCAATATCAACTGGTCTTTATATAAAACTTAGTATTGTCCAAGTACCTGAAGGGCATCATCTATGATAACTGGTTTGTAGTGTTCTTTGATATAAGCTATTGTAGCTTTTGAACTCTTTTGTGATTTTGCATATTCAGAAAGAATATTGCACACTTTGTTAAATTCTTCAGGTGAATGTCCACTTTTGTTAATTGTAAGATAGAATAAATCGTTTTCTTCTTTGTAAAGTGAATTTACACCATAATAGTAACCTTTAAGAACAGTTGCAATTCTGATAACATTATCGAATTTATCGAAAACATATAATGCAGTCATGTCGATATTTGCTACGTCGGCAACCGCATCCTTGCTGGTATCTTTTTCCTGGGCTATTGTATCTGACAAAGGCACAAAACCATCTCCCTTCTTCTTATTATCGTCAATTACATTCTTTTGTAATTTGTCATAAAGTTCTAAAATTTCTGTTGCACCATCATTTTGGGCAAATGGCTGGATGTCGGATTCGTCATCATCAACGTCAGATGGAACAAACTTAGAAAACCTTGTATCTAATTCTTCCGGATATTCAACTTTTGTTACTAAAAGTACAATACATTCTGAAGATAAAGGTATAGCTTCTATCATTAAAGGTATATCATCTGCTTCAAATCCAAATTCGGAAGCAGCCTGCCTCATCATATCTCTGAAAAGTGCCTTGGCCTTATCTGTGCCATAAGCCAATTCGCTAAGTTTTATTTGACGCTCAGCTAGATCTGCCTTAGTTAGTGTACACCTGATTTGATTTTCATTAACTTTTTCTATTTTCAAAAAATCACATCCTCTCAAAAAAGATTTGAATTGTGTATCGCATTTTTACAATAGAGAGTTTTTTATAAAGAAAACACCTGCAACTCCCTAGTTAACCTATAGTATAACGATTTTTAGGTTTTATGTAAAGGCAGTTTCTAAATTTTTAATCTTTAGTCAGCTAGCTGTCAGCTTTCAAAAACTTATCCTCTTTATACATTAATTTTCGTGTTTTTGTCTGAATAAGATAACCTTTTAAATCTATGTTTTTATAAAATTTAGAAGATTTTTTTCTGCTCAATCCTTAAGAAGGGTGGGTGTAATTAAAAATAGAATGTAAAATATTAAATTTAACTTAAAATACTTGCATTTTCCAAAAAAATAGAGTATCTTATTCAAGGATATTCGTGACATTCTAAAATATGTGTTGTAATTTTTTCTTTACGACCCATACATTTCAATTTTTTTCAAAAGTGTTCACTTAAAAAATCCAGAAATTACTTAAATATTTTGCAGGTATTTTTAGTGTATGAAAAAAGAAGACATGACTTTTTACCTGTAATTTAAAAAAAGCAAAGGCAATATATCACACCTTTTGGCCTTGTTTGCGCTAAAAGAAAGGAGGAAAGAGCTTATAAGAAAACAGCATTTGTAACAAATTAACCTAAAAAGGAATATACTGACAACGAAGAAAATCCTCTTATATGATGTAAGGGGATTTTTTGTAATAATATTTTAATAAAGTTTTAATTAATATAATAAAAATATAATATATCATGATATAATGAAGAAAGTGTATTTGTGACCATGATAAAGTAGTAAAACAAAATTTAAGGTTTATTTGTTTTATTTCTGTTTCATCTTACAAATTAAGGAAGAACACTAACAAAATGAATTGAATAATAGGAGGAAAATATGAAAAAGAAAAGATTAACAATGGTTTTAATTTTATCAATAATAGCTATTGTTTTAATATTTGTTTTGGTTAAGCTTGTTAGTCATTTTTCACCTGGAAAAGACAGAATGGACTTAAGGACTTATTTTAATATATCTGAGGATGACCAGGTGGGAATAGTAATTCAGGATTCAAAGCTTGACACAACAGGTCTTATAAGAAACGGTCAGATTTATATTGACTACGACACTGTAAGGGAAGAATTAAACACAGGATTTTACTGGGATACAAAGGAAAATCTCCTTTTGTATGCTTTGCCACAGTCCCTTGTAAGTGTTCAGGCAGATGAAAGCGACTATAATGAAGCAAAAGAAAAAAAGGAAGTGCCTTATAAAATATTTTTTGTAAATAATGACAAGGCATATATTGCCCTTGATTTTATTAAGGAATTTACCAACATAAAATATGATTTATACGAAAATCCTTATCATGTTCAAATAATAAACAAATGGGGACAAAGTAGCGTAGCTACCCTTAAAAAGAATGATTCCATAAGACTTAAGGCCGGGATTAAAAGTGAAATTTTAACAGATGTAAATGCCAATGATAAGGTCACTTTTTTGGATGACCTGGATAAAGATTGGGCATGTGTAAGAAGTGCTGATGGTTTTATAGGTTATATAAAGAAAAAATCGCTTAACGAGTTTACCGATGAGGTTATTACCAATGAAGACTTTGTAGAACCTGAATATACAAATATTCAGAAAAATTACAAGCTAAATATAGCCTGGAATCAGATTTTTAATTCTACTGCCAATAGCTATATTCAAAGACTTGTAGCGGGAACTAAAGGCCTAAATACGGTTATTCCATCCTGGTTTAGAACCGTAGACACTGAAGGAAATATCTCATCACTGGCAGATTCTTCTTATGTTTCCTATTGCCACAATAACAACATTGAAGTGTGGGGAATGGTTACAAATGTTGATAATCCGGATGTGGATATGACTTTACTTTTATCAGTAACAAGCAGTAGACAGCAGCTGATTAATAAAATTATGGCTCAGGCCATTGAATATAATCTCGATGGTATCAATGTTGATATAGAAAGCTTAAGCGCGGACGCCGGAAGAGGTTATATAGAATTCATCAGGGAATTGTCAATAAAATGCAGACAAAACGGACTGGTTCTTTCTGTATGTGATTACACTCCTTTTGATTTTAACAGTTTTTATGATGTGAAATCCCAAGCAGAAGTGGCTGATTATATAATGCTTATGGCTTATGATGAACATTACAGTGTTGAAAATCCGGGTTCCGTGGCATCTGTTTCCTTTGTGGAAACTGGTATAAATGCCATGATAAATGATAATTGTGTTCCTTCCAATAAGCTGGTATTAGGTTTACCTTTTTATACAAGAAACTGGTGTTATACACCAAAAGAAGGGGGGGGAATTTCACAATCAGCAGAATTAAACAAAGAAGATTATGATATATCCGTGGAAACTGTTTCTATGAAAGAGTCTCTTTCACTGGTTTCGGAAAATAACGCAAATGTTGTATGGGAAGAATCTTGCGGACAAAACAAGGCAAGATATTCCTTAAACGGATCGGTATATGAAATGTGGCTAGAAGATGCAAATTCTATTGAAGAAAAGATGAAGCGTGTAAAAAGTAACTCGTTGGCAGGTGTATCAGTATGGAAGTTGGGAAATGAAAATGAAGACATATGGGACGTTATCACAAAATACCTTAAAGAATAAAAAATCAATGGGTAAGATAGAGATTCTTGCAATGGAAAAGGAGGAAAAAATGATGGATGAGATAAAAAACATTATTTTTGTGTGCAATAATGGAAATTGCCGTTCTCAGATAGCAGCAGGAATCTTTAATAAAAAAGCTGCACAAATGAATCTTGATATAAGGGCTTTATCAAGAGGAATAGTAGTTCTTTTTGAGGAACCTTTAAATCAGAAGGCGGAAGCAGTCATGCTTGCAAATGGAATTGATACCTCCGGTTTAAAATCACAGCAGTTGAAAAACGAAGAATTTTCCAAAGATGTACTGGTTTTAGTAATGGAAAGAAAACAAAAAGAGGTTATATTGTCAGATTATGATAATGCACAAAATGTTTTTGTATTTTCAGAATATAACGGTAAAAGTGGTGATATTGTGCAACCTTACGGTAAAACTTTGACTGTATACGATAATTGTTATAAAATGATACAAGAACAGATTGATTGTTTATTAGAAAAATGGAGGACTGACAATGCCAGAAATTAAAGTGATGGATCATCCTTTGATTTTGCATAAAATCGGGATTATTCGTAAAAAAGAAACAGGTTCAAAAGAGTTCAGAGAGCTTATTGGAGAGATTGCAATGCTTATGACTTTCGAGGCAACAAGAAAGTTAGAGCTTGAAGATGTAGAGATTGAAACACCTATCACAAAAACGAAAGTTAAACAATTAAAGGGTAAAAAAGTAGCTATTGTGCCAATTTTACGTGCAGGTCTTGGAATGGTTGATGGAATGCTTACCATGATTCCGGCAGCTAAGATTGGACATATTGGATTATACAGAGATCCAAAGACCCTTGAACCGGTAGAATATTATTGTAAACTTCCGGAGGATTGTGCAAACAGAGAAATTTATGTGGTAGATCCTATGCTTGCAACAGGAGGTTCTTCCAGTGCAGCTATTTCAATGCTTAAAAACAAGGGCGTTAAGAATATTCACTTCATGTGTATTATCGCGGCTCCGGAAGGACTTGAAAGATTAAAAAAAGAGCATCCGGATATTGATATTTATATTGGCGGACTTGATGAAAAACTTAATGAAAACGGCTATATTGTACCAGGTCTTGGAGACGCAGGAGATAGAATATTCGGTACACTTTAATTAAAGATAGAAGGATAAATATGACCAGAAAAAGAGAAGATTACATTTCATGGGATGAATATTTTATGGGCGTTGCCATATTATCAGGCATGCGCTCAAAAGATCCAAACACTCAGGTTGGATGTTGCATAGTAAGCAGAGATAATAAAATTCTTTCCATGGGTTATAACGGTTTTCCTATTGGCTGCTCAGATGATGAATTTTCCTGGAGCAGAGACGGGGAAGAACTTGATAACAAATATCTTTTTTCAACACATAGCGAGTTAAATGCTATATTAAACTATAGTGGAACAAGTTTACAAGGTGCTAAACTTTATGTTACTTTATTTCCCTGCAACGAATGTGCAAAGGCAATTATTCAGGCTGGGATTTCAACAGTGGTATATGACAGCGATAAATATGCGGATACTTTGTCCGTTCTTGCATCTAAAAAAATGTTTGACGCTGCCGGTGTTAAATACATTCAGTATAAAAGATCAGGCAGACAGGTTACAATTACATTATAGTATTTAGTCAGAAAGTCCAATGCTGCTACAAATTATTTGTAGCAGCTGTTTTATAAGAAAAGAATAAAAGAGAAAAGCCGGGACGAGCCCTGGCGAAGAAAAATTATACAAATATAATAAAATGGTTGTTAAAAATAAATAAAAAATTATAAACTTTTATCTGAAGTATTTATTTTTGTTGTAAATGTCTTATAATTGTAAATACACAACTAAACTTTGCTAACTGTGTGAAGAATTTAGGAAACTGTCAGTTAAAAGATAGAAAAGTTTTTGATAAAATTGTATATTTTTTTGTTGTTTTGGATATTTACACATTTTTAAAGCTAGAGTATACTTAAATACGATGGTAATTTTATACGTGAAAGTACGGAGGAAGTAAGAATGTTAGAAGGACTTTCCATAGAAAATAAACAGGGAGCAAAGATTGTGATTTGCGGAGTTGGCGGCGGAGGAAATAATGCTGTCGACAGAATGATTAGGGAAGAGGTAACAGGTGTTACTTTTTATTGTATAAATACGGATAAGCAACAGCTGGACAAATGTCTTACAAGAAATGTTGTTCAAATCGGAGAAAATTGCACAAAAGGTCTCGGAGCAGGTGCAGATCCAAAGGTTGGTGCAGCAGCAGCTACCGAGAGTATTGATAAAATTGATGAAATTGTTAAGGATGCTGATATGGTATTTGTTACATGTGGAATGGGTGGTGGAACCGGTTCAGGTGCAGCACCTATAGTAGCCAAGTTAGCAAAAGACAGAGGAATCCTTACAGTAGGAGCAGTTACAAAGCCATTCAGATTTGAAGCTAAAACCAGAATGGATAATGCTCTAAAGGGTATTGAGGAGTTAAAGAAAAACGTTGATACACTTATCGTTGTACCAAATGACAGACTTTTACAAATTGTTGACAGAAGAACTTCTCTTCCGGATGCACTTAAAAAAGCAGATGAGGTGCTTCAACAGGGAATTCAGGGAATTACTGACCTGATTAACAAGACAGGACTTATTAATCTTGACTTTGCCGACATCAAAACCGTTATGGAAGATAAAGGACTGGCTCACTTCGGCATTGGCGAGGGTAAAGGTTCTGATAAGTGTATGGAGGCTGTAAAGGCAGCTATTAACAGTCCGTTACTTGAGACTACCATAGAGAATGCAACTCATTGCATTGTGAATTTTTCAGGTGATGTGGGACTTGTGGAAGCAAGTGAAGCCAGCAGTTATGTTCAAGAGATGATCGGAGATGATTCTACGATTATTTTTGGCGTTATATACGATGAGAGCATGCAGGATGCGTGCAAAGTGACTATAATTGCAACTGGTATTGAAGAAGATGCCAGAAAGACTTTGTTTATGAATCAGAATCCTGCTTTTAACATGGGAACAAAGACAGCTCCATCAAAGCCATCTTTTAATCCGGGTATGTCTGTCATGAATGCTGATCAGACTATTCCAGGAAGGTATAGCAGCAGTCAGAATGTTACTGCAAATCCTTTGTCAAATAACAATTCAATATACAACACCAGTGTGGGACAAAAAAATGTGACAAGAAATTTTGAGTCAACTGCCAATTCAATTAGTTCAAGGGTGCCAATGACCCCGAAGCCGCGTAAAAGCATGGCTTTTGAAGAAACTAAAGAAAAAAAGGCAGTACCACCGCAGCCGGTGAGAAAAGAAGAACCAGAGCAAACAAAGCCTGAAAAAAAGAAAGGTGTCTGGGATACTCTTAAAATACCGGAGTTTTTAAAACGATAGTTTTTTAGGGAAGGTGTCTATGAAAAGAAGAGGATATTCTGAAAAGAATAACAATCAGATAATGAAATGCCTAACTATGATAACTCAGTTTGGGCTGATTATTATAGTATCTATAGGTATTACAAGTTATATAGGTATGTTTTTTGCTGATAAGTTTGATATGCCTATTCTGGTTGTTCCCTTTTTTGTTCTGGGCTGTGTCGCTGGTTTTAAGGGTGTATACAATATGGCCAAGACAGTAATTGGCAAAGAGGATAACGAAAAAGACAGTTATTTGAAAAAAAGTAGAGATGAAAAAAATGATTAGAAGATTTAGCGACACTTTAAAAGAATTATTGTTTGGGATTGCTATACTTTGGGTGCTTGTTTTAATACCTGGAGTCATTGTAACCAGGTTTGCATTGTATTATGTCATCGGCCTTACTATAGGGAGTATTTTGGCATGTTTTATGGCAATTACAATGGAAAATGGAATCAGAGCGTCTCTAGCTTTGGGAGAACAGGGAGGACCTGGTTATATCAGAAGAAGTTCACTAGTTCGTTACATTGTGGTAATCGTTAGTTTTGCCCTTTTGGGTATTTTTAATGATGACTGCATTATTCCGGCCTTTATTGGCGTAATGTTGTTGAAAGCGGCTGCATTTACACAACCGTTTTTTCATAAAATCTTTTCAAAAATTACAGATAGGAGGAATTGAGAAGTAGTAAAAAAGAAAATAATAGAATGGAGGTGAAAGTGTGATAGGCGCTAATTTATCAACTGGTAGTGTAGGCTTGGGACACGTTGTCGCATCAGATGTACAAAGCAGTTTTATGATTAAAGGCGTTTTCTCCTATGAACTCTTTGGTCAGAAATTATACATTACAACCACCGGAGTTTCAGTATTTATTGTAATGAGTATTCTGGTTATATTCGCTTTGGTAGTTAATGCCAAGATGAAGAAAGCCGATGAGATTCCCGGAACTTTCCAATGTATAGTAGAAATGGCTGTTGAAGCATTAGACAACATGGTAAGTAGTAATATTGGAGCAAAACATTATAAAAAATATGTTAACTACATTGGTACTATTTTTATATTTATTTTGCTTTCAAATGTCTCTGGACTATTAGGACTAAGACCGCCTACAGCCGATTACGGTGTAACTTTCCCACTTGGAGTTATGACATTTTGTATAATCCACTTTGTTGACTTCAAGTACAACAAACCGTCAGGAGTAATAAAATCTTTGATGGAGCCGTGGCCTTTCTGGCTGCCAATTAACCTCGTAGGTGATTTTGCCGTTCCGATTTCAATGTCACTTCGTCTTTTCGCGAATGTGCTTTCAGGAACAATTATTATGGCATTAATCTACGGCTTATTAAATATGGTTGCTTATGCTTGGCCGGCATTTTTGCATATGTATTTCGATTTATTCTCCGGAGCTATTCAGACCTATGTATTCTGTATGCTTACCATGGCCTATGTTAGCGAGAAACTTGGAGAAAATTAAGAAACAATTGCACAAAAGGGAAAAATGAACGTAAAGAGTATTTATCTTTAATGTTCCAGAAGAATTCTTAAGGAATTCAAAAAATAATTTTAATCTTACTTAATTTAAGGAGGAAACAAAACTATGGATATTAACGGACATGATTTAATTATGGCATGCTCAGCTATTGGAGCAGGAATAGGAGTTATCAGTGGTATCGGACCTGGTGTTGGTCAGGGTATCGCTGCTGGTTATGCTGCTAACGCAGTTGGTAGAAATCCTGGAGCAAAGGGTGATATTACAAGTACCATGCTTTTAGGTCAGGCCGTAGCCGAAACAACAGGTCTTTATGGACTTTTAGTTGCTATGCTTCTTTTATTCGTAAAACCTTTAGCATAATCATTGTAGGTTTAAGAATTATTATGAAAGAAAGGAGGCTGGACTTTGGAAAGGCTATTTAATCTTGACGCTCAGTTGTTGGCAGACTCCGTTTTATTATGTATTTCAGTACTTATCCTTACAATGTTTTTATCATATCTTTTGTTTAATCCGGTACGTAAAGTACTTGAGGACAGAAAGAAACGTATTGCAAGTGATATAAATGATGCAAAAGAAAGCAAGAAAAATGCTGAACAGCTGAAGTTAGAATACGAAGAAAAGCTTAAAGCTGTTGATAAAGAGTCAGAAGCGATTCTTAGTGAGGCACGTGCCAAAGCCTTGAAAAATCAAGAAAAGATTGTGGCAGACGCTAAGAAAGAAGCTGCTTCAATTATTGCCAGAGCCAATGAAGAAGCTGAACTTGAAAGAAAGAGAGCAGCCGATGAAATTAAGCAGGAGATGGTAAAAATCGCTGCTGCTATGGCACAGAAGGTAATCAGTGCTTCCATTGATACAACGATACAGGATAGTTTAGTTGATGAAACATTAAAAGAGATGGGTGATGAGACATGGCTAAGTTAGTTTCCACCACTTACGGTGATGCGCTGTTTGAACTGGCGCTTGATGAAAATCAATTGGATGCCTTGTATGAAGAGGTAACTGCCGTTGTACAGGCACTGGAAGATAATCCTGAATTGATTAAATTACTCAACCATCCTAATATTGATAAAGAAGAAAAAATCAAAGTGGTTGAGAATGTATTTGAAGGCAGAGTTTCAAAATATCTTATTGGTCTTATCGATATTGTTGTTGAAAAAGAACATTCAGCAGAGATTGTAGATATTTTAAATTATTTTGTAGCAATGTACAAAGAACACAAGAAAATTGGTATTGCTTATGTTACTACTGCCGTAGAATTAAGAGCTGAACAAAAAGAAAGTTTAGTGAAAAAGCTTCTGGATACTACTTCCTATGTCAAATTTGAAGTCCACTACAAAGTTGATGAAACTTTAATAGGTGGAATGATCATCAGAATTAATGACAAAGTAGTTGACAGCAGTATAAGAACAAAGTTATACGAGCTTACACAGAAACTTTCAGATATCAGATTAGTATCATAATAAAAGAAAAAGCAAATAAGAAAGCAGGTGGATACGCTCCATGAGTTTAAGACCGGAAGAAATAAGTTCTGTTATTAAAGAACAGATTAAGAGATATGCGTCTGAACTTGAAGTATCAGAAATCGGTACTGTTATCCAGGTAGCAGACGGTATAGCGCGTATACACGGCCTTGAAAAAGCTATGCAGGGAGAACTTCTTGAATTCCCGGGTGAGGTTTATGGAATGGTCATGAACCTTGAGGAAGACAACGTAGGTGCTGTTTTACTTGGTGATAGCAAGAATATCAACGAGGGTGATACAGTTAAGACTACAGGTCGAGTTGTTGAGGTTCCTGTTGGCGATGCAATGGTAGGACGTGTTGTTAACGCATTAGGACAGCCTATAGATGGAAAGGGTCCTATAGAAACAGACAAATTTAGACAGATTGAAAGGGTTGCACACGGCGTAATCGAAAGAAAATCCGTTGACACACCTTTACAAACTGGTATTAAAGCTATCGATGCCATGGTTCCAATCGGAAGGGGACAGCGTGAGCTTATCATTGGTGACAGACAGACAGGTAAGACTGCAATTGCCATCGATACAATTATTAATCAGAAAGGTACAGGAGTTAAGTGTATTTATGTTGCTATCGGACAGAAAGCATCTACTGTTGCAGCATTAGTTAAATCACTTGAAGAATTCGGCGCTATGGCATATACAACTGTTGTAGCATCTACAGCCAGTGAACTTGCGCCATTACAATACATCGCACCATATGCAGGATGTGCTATCGGTGAGGAGTGGATGGAAAAAGGTGAGGACGTACTTATCATTTATGATGATTTGTCCAAACATGCCACTGCATACCGTACACTTTCATTACTTCTTAGAAGACCACCAGGACGTGAAGCTTATCCTGGAGATGTATTCTATCTTCATTCAAGACTTCTTGAAAGAGCTTCAAAACTTTCAGATGAATTAGGTGGAGGATCTCTTACAGCTCTTCCTATCATCGAAACACAGGCAGGAGACGTTTCAGCATATATTCCTACCAATGTAATTTCAATTACAGACGGACAGATATATCTTGAAACAGAAATGTTCAACTCAGGTTTCAGACCAGCTATCAATGCGGGACTCTCCGTATCACGAGTTGGAGGTTCTGCTCAGATTAAGGCTATGAAAAAAATTGCAGCTCCTATCCGTGTTGAATTAGCACAGTTTAGAGAGTTAGCAGCATTCTCACAGTTTGGTTCAGAACTTGATGAAGATACAAGAAACAAACTTGCTCAAGGTGAAAGAATCAGAGAAGTATTAAAACAGCCACAGTATAAGCCATTGCCGGTAGAATATCAGGTAATGATTATTTATGCTGTTACAAATAAGTACTTACTTGATGTAGAAGTAAGCGATGTATTGAGATTCCAGGAAGAATTATTCGAATTTATTGATACAAAATATCCTGAAATCCCGGACGATATCAGAAAGACTAAAGTAATGTCTGATGATAATGAAAAATTATTGATCAAGGCAATTACAGAATTCAAAGCACAGTTTAAGTAGAAAAGGGTGATACTATGGCCTCAATGAGGGACATAAAAAGACGTAAAAGCAGTATCCAGAGTACTCAGCAGATTACAAATGCCATGAAGCTTGTTTCTACGGTTAAGCTGCAAAAATCTAAACAGCATGCCGAGAATTCAAAACCTTACTTTGATCAGATGTATCGCACAGTAACTTCAATGCTTGCAAAATCCGGAGATATTGACCATCCTTATCTTAAAGCAAAGGAATCTGGAAAGAAGGCTATTATAGTAGTTACTTCCAACAGAGGTTTAGCCGGAGGATACAACTCAAATGTTGTTAAGCAGGTTTTTGAACAAAACTTTGATCCAAAGGATGTATTAATTTACGGTATTGGAAAAAAGGGTTGTGAGATACTTACGCGAAAAGGCTATGAAATAAAGAGAGATTATTCAGAGGTTATAGAGTCACCATTATTTGAAGATGCAGAGTTTATAGCAAAAGAACTTCTGACAGACTTTGAAAATGGTGAAATCAGCGAAATCTATCTTGCATATACTTTATTTAAGAATACGGTAAGCCATATTCCAAAGTGCATTAAGCTGCTTCCAATGTCTAAGGAAGAGCTTACAGCAGAAGGTGAAGGAAATGAATCAGATGATCGAACAATTATGAGTTACGAGCCAGCTGAGGATGAAGCATTAGCTCTCATTATACCTAAATATATTACAAGTCTTCTTTATGGAGCATTTGTAGAAGCTGTTGCCAGTGAAAATGGCGCCAGAATGCAGGCCATGGATTCTGCTACAAGCAATGCCGAGGAAATGATAAATGACCTTGAGCTTAAATATAATAGAGCCCGTCAGGGATCTATAACCCAGGAATTAACTGAGATCATAGCGGGTGCAGATGCAATCAGTTAAGATGTGCATATTACGATAAAGGAGTGAGCTAATTAAATGGCAGAAAAAAATATAGGTAAGATCACTCAGATTGTAGGTGCCGTACTCGATATTAAATTCAGCGAGGGAAATCTTCCTGAGATTAATGACGCTATTAATATAAACATAGGTGATAATAATATTTTAGTAGCTGAGGTAGCACAGCATTTGGGAGACGATACAGTTAGATGCATCGCCATGGGTCCTACCGATGGTTTGGTTCGTGGAATGGATGCAGAAGCTACCGGAGCACCAATCAGTGTACCGGTTGGAGAAAAGACACTTGGACGTATTTTCAACGTTCTTGGTCAGCCAATTGACGAAAAGGCAGCACCATCAGGTGTAGAATATATGCCTATTCATAGAAAGGCACCATCTTTTGAAGAACAGGCAACAAAAGCAGAGATGTTCGAGACTGGTATTAAAGTCGTTGACCTTCTTTGCCCATATCAAAAGGGTGGAAAAATCGGATTGTTCGGTGGAGCCGGAGTTGGTAAAACCGTACTTATCCAGGAACTTATTCACAACATAGCAACAGAGCATGATGGATTCTCAGTATTCACCGGCGTTGGTGAGCGTACAAGAGAAGGAAATGACCTCTACTATGAAATGAAAGAATCAGGAGTTATCGACAAGACAACAATGGTATTCGGTCAGATGAACGAGCCACCGGGAGCTAGAATGCGTGTTGGTCTTACAGGACTTACAATGGCAGAATATTTCCGTGATAAAGGTGGAAAAGACGTACTTCTTTTCATTGATAACATCTTCCGTTTCACACAGGCTGGTTCAGAGGTTTCAGCTTTACTTGGACGTATGCCTTCAGCCGTAGGTTACCAGCCTACATTACAGACTGAGATGGGTGCTTTACAGGAAAGAATTACATCAACAAAGAACGGTTCAATTACTTCTGTTCAGGCTGTATATGTACCTGCCGACGACCTTACTGACCCGGCTCCTGCAACAACATTTGCTCACTTGGATGCAACAACAACACTTTCACGTTCAATATCAGAGCTTGGTATTTACCCAGCTGTAGACCCTCTTGCGTCTACATCTCGTATATTGGACCCTCGTATTGTTGGTGAAGAGCATTTCAAGGTTGCCAGAGCAGTTCAGGAGATTCTTCAAAGATATAACGAATTACAGGATATTATCGCTATTCTTGGTATGGACGAGCTTTCAGAAGATGAAAAACTCGTAGTTAACCGTGCAAGAAAGGTTCAAAGATTCTTATCCCAGCCATTCTTCGTAGCTGTACAGTTTACAGGAAAAGATGGTAAATACGTTCCAATTGAAGAAACAATCAGAGGTTTCAAGGAAATTCTTGATGGAAAACATGATGAAATTCCGGAAGGATTCTTCCTTAATGCAGGAACAATAGATGAGGTAGTGGCCCGTTTTAACGAGGGGTGACTAAATGGAAGATAGAAACTTCAAAGTAAGAATTATTTGTCCTGACAGGGTTTTTTACGAAGGACAGGCGGAAATGATTGAATTTTCCACTACTGAAGGAGATATTGGTGTTTACAAACATCATATTCCATTAACAACAGTAATCAGACCTGGAGCAGTAATTTTAACCTTTGAGGATGGCACACAGAAGGAAGCCGCAGTACATGCTGGCTTTGCTGAGATACTTGGCGATCAGGTTACAATTTTAGCTGAAATCGCAGAATGGCCGGATGAAATTGACGTTAACAGAGCTGAAAGAGCTAAGGAACGTGCAGAAAAACGTCTTGCATCAGTTGCTGATGGCAAGGTGGATGAGGCCCGTGCAGAATATGCATTAAGAAAAGCACTTGTGCGTCTTGATGTTGCAAGATAAAAAAAATATTATTTATTACAGACTGTCCAAATTTCGGACAGTCTGTTTTTTGTGGAAAAACAGATTTAAAATATATTTTATTTATAAAATCCATAATAATTGTATTAGCATAAACTGAAAATGTATTCGCTAATACATATAAAAAATATCAAAAGGAAATTAATTACAGTAATGAGATAAAAATAGCATTTTTTTTGTCGATAATAGCAATGGTCTAAAATTAAATTATTATAGTATAATGTAAAATAGACAAAAAAAGGATGATACGTAAGAAAAATATGTTCTATTTACAAAAGCAATCTGGCTTTTTCACAAAAGAATAAACTCATTATCAGCTTATAATTATAGGAAATATTTGCATTTTTCTTACAAAATATATCAAAAAGATTTACTTAGAGGATAATTATGGCTATCAGTAACAGATATAAATTTACAAAAGAAGAAAAACAAATATATGAAAGCATTCCTATTCCTATGGCTATTTATCAATATCTCGGAAAAAGTTTAGTTACATTACTTGTAACAGACGCCTTATGTAAAAGCATGAATAAACCAAGAAAAATTCTTATTAATCAAATGAATGAAAATTTATTAAGATTTGTACATAAGGATGATATAGATAAAATAATAGCAGAAATAGACAATGTGGTTATGTTTGGGGAAGACTTTGACGTTACATATAAAGCTCCCGACGGGGAAAGATATATTAACGCCAGGGGATATTTTAAAACCATGGAAGACGGTAGCAGGCTTGCTTTTGTGTATTATAATCATGTTGATAAGGTAATCGAGGATGCAATGTATGAAAAAGAGTATTTTGAAGCCCCGAAAGCCAAATTTTTAGATGAGCATATAGGCGCTTTGGCAGTAGTGTCACAGTCAGATGAAGAACTTCTTTATCATAACTGGGCACTTGATAATATGCTAAAGCCTCCTAAACCTTTTAAATTAGGCATGAGCTTTAAAGAATACTATTATCCCAATTCCCAGATAAATTTCAGAGAATTTTTTAATGCCGTGGATATGGGACCGGTTCATGTTATAGAGCCTAAGTCTAAAAGAAATATTGAATTAAACATAGTTTCAATAACCTGGGGAAAAGACAGATTGGCTTATGCCATATATTTTTATGAAAGTTCTGGGGAAACCATAAAAGAAGAGGAAGTCGCCAGAAAAAGAAAAAGACGGGAAGTTTTTAATCGTATAATGTTTTCATTTAGGGGAAACGGTATTCCCTATTATGAGGATGGTTATGTGGGCTATCGTGTATGGAATCTTACGAGAAATGAACTAGTAGTGGAAGAGGCGGCAGAACTGTTTGAAAAGACTTTGGGATTTAAGGTAGCCTATAAGGATTTTTGGCATTATGCCTACAAGGCTGCCACTGATGATGAAGGCAGAAAAGAGCTTTTCGAATATGAATTGGAACATTTAATAGCTTTATATGAAGGGGGCACATATCCTAGACATTTAAAGATAAATTTATCCACACCAAAGGGAAATTATTGTTATAAACTGGATTTTACCATGATGCGTTCTCCGGGAAACGGAGATTTGTATTTAAAACAAAGAGAAGAAAATATAACTTCCTCAATGGTGGAAAATTCCATAATTCAAACAACAGTTACCAATTTTTATGATTATCTTTTATATATAAATGTTAATTCCAACACGGCTAGATTTGTGGATAAAAGTACCAATAGAAAAATAGATAATATTTATAAATACAATACTCCTGCAAAATTAGAAGGTTTAATGAGACATTATGGAAACAGATTCCAGGATATAGATGATTTTAGAAATTACCTTGTAAAGATGTCAGGTCCTGAAAGTAATTATTCAGAAAGGGTAGAGCTTTATAATAAAAAAGTAAAGTCCATCAGAGTTGATTTTATAAATAAAGATAAGACCATATTTTTTATTACCTGCTCTGATGTTACGGATATTATAAAAAAAGAGCGTGAAAAAGAGCTGGAGCTTGAAATTGATATAGTAAATGAAAGGCGAAAGAGTGAATTATTATCTATTCAGACCATACTTTCAATAAGTAATGCTTTGGATGCCCGTGATGCCTCCACAAAACAGCATTCCTCAAGGGTAGCAATGTATTCTGTAAAGATAGCAGAAAGACTTGGCTGGGAAATGGATAGAATTGAAAATTTATACTTTATAGCCTTGTTGCACGATATTGGAAAAATCGGAGTTCCGGATCATATTTTATTTAAGCCCGGAAAATTAAATAATGAGGAATATGCTGCCATAAAAAAACATGTGGAAATAGGCGGAAATATCCTTAAAGATGTTACGGCTGTTGAAAAAGTAGCAGAAGGTGCCAAATTCCATCATGAAAGATATGACGGTAAAGGCTATATGCTTGGACTTAAGGGAGAAGAGATACCTATAGAGGCAAGGATAATTTGTGTTGCAGATACAGTTGATGCTATGAGTTCTGACAGACCCTACAGACATGCACAGTCTACAGAATTTATATTATCCGAGCTTGAAAAGGAAAAGGGTGGACAATTTGATCCTGAACTTGCCCAGATAATGATACACTTAATTGAAGAGGGAATATTAGAACAGACTCTGGATAAGAATTTTTATTCAGATATAATTAATAATAAGGGTTTATTGTCATAGTTTCTGGCAATAAATCCTTTTGTTTTACCTGCCAGAGAAAATTTAAAGACAAATGAAGCATTAAAAATATGATATAATAACGAAGTGTGACTTAAAAATATACATTGGAGAAAAAACATGAAGGAAAATATAAAAATGACCATCAGCTATGATGGTTCTGCCTACTATGGCTGGCAACATCAAAATTCAACGGATAAGACAATACAGGGTCGCCTTGAAGTGCTTTTATCTGTAATGACAGGGATTCTTCCAGTGGAGGCTGTTGAAAAAGATAAAAATTTTGATTTAAAAAAATATGTAAGAAGGGCCCAGGCAGGCATGGAAAAACCTCTTGTGGAGGTGATAGGAGCAGGAAGAACAGATGCAGGAGTTCATGCCAGAGCCATGACTGCAAATGCCATTATAGATACTGATATGTCAGAAAAAGAGATAAAAGACTATCTAAACAGATACCTACCGGAGGATATCAGTGTTAATGAAGTAAAAGTCGCTGCCATGAAATTTCACAGCAGATATAATGCCCTGGGGAAAACCTACAGATATACATTTTGGTATGGGGATAAAAAACCGGTTTTTGAAAGAAAATATGTAACAGTTTTAGATGAAATGCCGGATATAGAAGAAATGAAAAAGGCAGCAGCATTACTGGTGGGAAGTCATGATTTTAAAAGCTTTTGCGGAAATTCAAAAATGAAAAAATCTACAGTCAGAAATGTTGACAATATAGATATACAAAGAAACGGAAGCTATATAAGAATATATGTCCATGGAGACGGATTTTTACAAAATATGGTAAGAATAATAGCAGGAACCTTGATTGAAGTGGGTATGGGAAAACTTAAGGCCAAAGACATGACAGATATTTTAGAGGCAAAAGACAGAAAGGCTGCCGGATATACTGCCCCTGCAAAAGGATTGTGTCTTATGAAGGTGGATTATTAATTTATAAAAAATTTATATTTTTCCATTATTTTTATGGGAATTTTTGTTAAAATAGAATCTAGTAAATATAGGGAAAGTGAGTGTGATAGATATGAATATTGCAGTTTACTGCGGTTCAAGTATCGGAAAAAGAAAATACTATAAAGATGCAGCTATTAAAGTCGGTAAATGGATTGGTAAAAACGAAAACACTTTGGTTTATGGGGGTGGAGCTTCAGGTATCATGGGTGTTGTTTCGGATACAGTCCTTGAAAACGGAGGAAAAGTAATTGGAGTAATTCCCAAATTTATTACCAAGGTAGAGCCGGTAAATACGAATCTGACAGAACTTCATATGGTAGAAAGAATGTCTGAAAGAAAAGAAATGATGATCAAATTATCGGATGCCTTTATTGCTTTGCCAGGTGGTGCAGGAACCTTAGAGGAAGTAACAGAAGTAATAACTTTAAACAGATTAGGCAGGATACATTCTCCGGTTATTTTTTATGATGAAAATGAATATTATCAGCCTATTAAGGAAATGTATCAAAGAGCGGTATTAGAAGAATTTTTAAATCCTGCTGATATGAATATAATGTGCTTTACCACGGATTTTGATGAAATAGAATATACCATAAATAATTTTAATAATATATATAATTCTCCCTTAATGTAATTATTTACAAAAGACAGTTGCTTTTAATGTGTAAAAAGCTGCTGTCTTTTTTTTATAAAAATAAAATAACAATAAAACAATTAAATTTTGTGTAAAATTTTATCCCCTATACCGGCTTGTTGGCATATTTTCTAAATGTTAGAATCTTCTCGGTAACAAAAGAGGCGTTTATGTAGCTATATATTCCAAAAAAAATTGAGTGGAGGTTTCAATGAAAAGAAGATTCTTAAGTATTATGCTGGCAGTTATGTTAGCATCAAGTCTTGCTGCCTGTGGAAATTCAGGTAGTGACGCAAATTCAAAAAGCAATAAGTCTGCATCAGAAGATGTAGCCAAAGATTCCAGTGATAGTCAAAAGGCCGATTCAAAAAATGATGACTCAGATGAAAGTATTAATATTTATATCGGAAACGGGGTTTTTGATTCCAGCATGGATCCTGTAAAAGGATTTATGAGTTACGGATATCCCTTTGTAAATGAGGCACTTATACAGGCAGATGTAAATTCCAACTATGTGGCAGATCTTGCTACAGATTGGAGTGTAAGTGATGATGCTCTTAAATATACTTTTAATCTAAAAAAAGATGTAAAATTCAGCGATGGTAGTGATTTTACCGCGGAAGATGTAGTCTTTACCTACAATAAGGTAAAAGAAAATCAGGCTAACAATGAAAATGCGGATTTGTCAAGATTATCTAAGGTAGAAGCTCTTGATGATTACACCGTTGAATTTACCTTAGACAAACCTTATTCTCCTTTCATAGACATAGTTGCTCAACTTCAGATAGTTCCAAGTGACGCATATGATGAACAGAAATTTGAGACAGCTCCTATTGGAACAGGTGCTTATAAGGTTGCTCAATATGACGCAAATCAGCAGATAATTCTCACAATTAATGAAAATTACTGGGGTGAAACTCCTGATATTGAACAGGTAAATATTATCTCCATGAGCCAGGATACAGCATATTCCAATGCCTGCTCAGGTCAGATGGATGTTGTTATGGTAACTTCTACATACATTAACGAAGAAATTGAAGGAATGAAACTTCATAAACTTGAAACAATGGATGTTAGAAATATCAGCCTTCCAACCTTAACAAAACAAAAGAAATCTGACAGTAAAGGTAAAGAATATGAAGTTGGAAATGATGTAACCAGTGACTTAGCTGTCAGAAAAGCAATTTCCATCGGTATTAACCGTCAGGAAATAATTAATGCTGCCTTTAATGGTGAAGGTGTACCGGCTGTAAACTTTACAGATAATCTTCCATGGGCATCTACAGATGATTATGAAGATAATCAGGTGGATGAAGCAAAGAAAATTCTTGAAGAGGCAGGCTGGAAAGACAGTGACGGTGACGGAATCAGAGAAAAAGGCGACTTAAAATGTGCTTTTGAAGTAATTGCTCCAGGTAATGATGAAGACCGTTATAAACTTGCCACAGCTTTTGCAGAAAATGTAAAAGAATTAGGGGTTGAAGTAAAAGTTAGAAATGAGTCCTGGGATGTAGCTGTTGAAGAAGAAAACACTACTCCAATAGTATGGGGATGGGGACAATACAGCCCTACAGTTCTTTACAGCTTATTTGACTCAGAAATGTTCCTTGAAGCTCAATATGCTAATGTTTCAGGTTTAACCAGCAAAGAATGTGATGAAGCAATTGAAAAAGCTTTCAATGCTACAAATCTTGATGACGCATATGCTGCATGGAAAGAAGCACAAAAAATCAGTGATGCCCAGTATCCATACCTTTATCTTGTAAATATTGAGCATTCATATTTCATAAATGAAAATCTTGATATATCTGAAGATACACAGATTCCACATCCACATGGACATGGAACCCCTATTATTTGTAACCTTAAAGACTGGGTTTTAAATTAATAAAGTATCCCTCTAAATTAAAGCGTTGGTAAATAAGGTTTAAATCCATTAAACTTAGCCGGGGTAATCTACTCCGGCTAAAAACTAACGCTTTATTATTGATGTTTAAAGGAGTCTTAAAAATATGAAGAAAAGAAAAAATCTTGTATATGAAAGCATCAGAATGGTGATACTTTTATTTCTTGTAAGTCTTTTGGCCTTTGTGCTTATAGCAAGTTCTCCAATAGATCCACTGGTTTCCTATATCGGTACGGAGTCAACCTTATCAGCTGAAGCTAAAGCTGAAATTGTTGAATACTGGGGACTGGATGCTCCATTACCTCAGCGTTTTATGACCTGGCTTAATAATATTTTTCATGGCGATATGGGAAATTCCATAACCTATAAAAAACCGGTAGCCACAGTAATAGGCGAAAGATTTTCCTATTCTTTTGTACTAATGATGATTTCCTGGTTAATATCGGGATTAATTGGAGTGGTTCTAGGAATAATATGTGGTCTTCGACAGGGAGGTATTTTTGACCGGATTATAAAGCTTTTTTGCCTGATAACAAAGTCAGCCCCTACCTTCTGGCTTGGACTTATGTTTCTTGTGGTATTTGCAGTCTGGTTAAAATTATTCCCGATAGGAATGGCTGTTCCTATGGGAAATCTTGCATCAGAAGTTACTTTGGGAGATTACATATATCATCTGATATTACCGGCTATTACTCTTAGTGTTGTAAGTATGGGAGAAATAGTTTTATATACAAGACAGCAGGTAGTAGAGATATTAAACAGCGACTTTATTCTTTATGCGAAAACACGCGGTGAAAATATCGGACAGATTGTAAAAAGACATATCTTAAGAAATGTTTTACTTCCGGCAATAACAATTCAGTTTTCATCCTTTAGTGAATTGTTTGGAGGAATGGCACTGGCTGAGAATGTATTTGCATATCCTGGTATCGGAACTGCGACAACTGCAGCTGCATTAAATGCTGATGCCCCTTTGCTTATGGGAGTGGCACTTATAAGTGCAGTATTTGTTTTTAGTGGTAATATGATTGCAAATGTATTATATGGAGTTTGCGATCCTCGTATAAGGGAGGCAGGTCTAAATGAGTAATAAATTAAACTGGAGTCGAAAGATGACAGTGCTGACGCTTGTTATTTTTGCGGCTTTATATCTTTTAATTATCTTTTTCTGGGGATTATTTATGAATCCCGGTGAGTATGCAGTTAATTATGATAATAAATTACTGATGCCCTCAATCGGACATCTTTTTGGAACAGATGCAATGGGAAGGGATATGTTCAAGCGTTGTATAAAAGGACTTTCAAACAGTATAGTTATCGGACTTTTAGCTTCACTTTTTAGTTCTGTGGTTGCGTTGATATTTGGTATTGCATCTGCAGTTTGGGGTGGAGTGGTAGACAGGTTTGTAAAATTGGCTGTTGACCTTTGTATGGGACTTCCTCATCTTGTTCTTTTGATACTTATATCATATATGTTAGGCAAAGGAACACTTGGTGTTACGGCTTCTGTTGCTTTGACACACTGGCCGGGACTTACCCGTATTGTCCGTCAGGAGGTGCTTCACTTAAAGTCCTCACAATATGTGCTGGCATCACAAAAGATGGGACATTCACCTGTGTATATTGCGGTACATCATATGATTCCTCATGTATTACCGGCATATCTTATAGGACTTGTATTACTTTTTCCTCATGCAATTATGCATGAAGCATCTGTAACTTTCTTAGGATTTGGATTACCAAAGGAAATGCCTGCAATCGGTGTAATTTTGTCAGAATCAATGAATTATATAACAACTGGAAAATGGTGGATGGCTGTTTTCCCTGGTGTAATGCTTTTAATAGCAGTAATTTTGTTTGATGTTATCGGAGAAACAATGAAAAAATTATGGAATCCTAACAGTGGAAATGAATAAGAGGGTGAATTATGAGTGAATCAATTTTAAAAGTTAACAATCTGGTAGTGGGCTTTAGCATGTATCAGCCAAGAAGTTTTCATAAAACAACTTTACAGGTTATTCATTCCCTTTCTCTTGAAGTAAACAAAGGGGAGATTCTTGCTGTAGTGGGTTCTAGCGGCTCGGGAAAAAGTATCCTTGCTCATGCAGTTCTTAACCTTTTGCCTAAAAATGCAGTTGTAGGTGGAGAGGTTTTATATAAAGGACAGACTATTACTAAAAAAAGAGAAAAGGAACTTTTTGGAAGGGAAATTGCATTTATTCCCCAGTCTATAGACTATCTTGATCCTGTAATGAAAGTGGGAAAACAGGTTGAGGGAGTTTTTGGAACAAGCAAAAGAAAAGAAGAACTATTTAATCAATATAAACTTCCTATTGATACCTCAAACAAGTATCCTTTTCAGCTTTCAGGAGGAATGGCAAGGCGTATATTAATCTGTGGTGCCTTGATGGGAAATCCTGAATTAATTATTGCAGATGAGCCTACTCCGGGACTTAGTCTTGATATAGCCATGGAAACTTTACAACATTTCAGAACCTTTGCTGATAATGGAACAGGAGTATTAATGATAACCCATGACATTGATTTGGCATTAAATGTAGCTGATAAAGTAGCTGTTTTTTATGCCGGTTCAATTATAGAAATAGCACCGACACAAGACTTTATCAAGGGAAAAGATGCACTTCGCCATCCATATAGTAAAGCTCTTATTGATGCCCTGCCGCAAAATGAATTTGTTCCTATCCTAGGAACACAACCCTATGCAGGAGATCTTCCTTCAGGCTGTCTTTTTGCAAAACGCTGTAAATACAGAAATGAAAACTGTGTTGGTAGACAGGAAGAAAGAGAATTAAGAGGCGGAAAGGTAAGGTGTATAAATGCAGTTTAAAGCAGAGCATATCAGTTTTAGATATACGGATAAATCACCTCTTATTTTAGAGGATGTGTCTTTAACCATAGAAGCCGGTGAAAGAGTGGGAATCGTCGGACCATCAGGTTGTGGAAAAAGTACTTTTGCCAAAATAATGGCAGGTTATCAAAAGCCTGTTAAAGGTCAGATTTTAATAGATGATGTCCCTATGGAAAGGAAAGTTTTTTGTCCTGTTCAGATGATTTATCAGCATCCTGAACTGGCTGTAAATCCTCGTTGGAAAATGAAAAAAACCTTAAATGAATGTTTCGAACCGGATGAATATCTTTTAGAACAAATGGGAATAGAAAAGGCATGGCTTAACCGCTGGCCTTCGGAATTATCAGGAGGAGAACTGCAGCGTTTTTGTATTGCAAGGATTCTTGCTCCCCAGACCAAGCTTTTGATATGTGATGAAATAACGACAATGTTAGATGTAATCACCCAGGCACAAATCTGGAAAATGCTTCTTGAAATAGCAGATGAAAGAAAAATGAGCATGGCAATAATAACCCATAACCAGGCTCTGGCAGAAAAAGTCTGCACAAGAATAGTTAGAATTTCAGATTAAAAAGCTTTTTAGATTTCAGCAAAAAATTTGAATACATATATATTGAACATACATCTTGATAACTTAAATGCAAAAACCAATATAGCCATTAGTTAACTTTTGGTAAAAAACACTTCAGTCTTTATTACTTTAAAAAACATCAGACTTGTCCTTGCGATGTTGTAAAACAAAATATAAAAAAATTTCTAAATGATAAGAGATAATTCAATATGAAAAATGTAACTAATCAAATAATTTGCTGGATGTTTATATAGAAAAAGTGGTCGTAAGACCACTTTTCAGAGTGAAGACAAAGGTCGTGTCATCACGGCCTTTTCTTTGTGTAAAAATGCAGAAATCTAATGATTTTATAGGTTTCTCACCATTACTTTTGGTATAATAATAGTATCAAAAAGGTGGTTGAATTCATGATTACAGAACATACAGAGCAGGTAAGAAATCAGATACAATTCTTTTCAATCGATGATCTTGTTCCACAGGATCATCTCCTTCGCATTATTGACAAAGCTATCGATTGGAGTTTCATATATGATCTCGTTCGAGATAAGTATTCTCCGGATAACGGACGTCCCAGTATTGATCCGGTAACGCTGATTAAAATCCCGTTGATTCAATATTTATATGGCATCAAAAGCATGCGGCAGACAATAAAGGATATCGAAGTGAATGTCGCATATCGCTGGTTTCTTGGTTTAGAGTTGGGAGAAAAAGTTCCGCATTTTACTACTTTTGGCAAGAATTACACCCGCCGTTTTCAAGGAACCGATCTGTTCGAACAAATCTTTCAGCATATCTTAGAGGAGTGCTATCGTTTCAAACTTGTAGATTCTACAGAAGTGTTTGTTGATGCAACGCATGTGAAAGCACGTGCTAATAATAAAAAGATGCGGCGCCGCATCGCGAAAGAGGAAGCGCTGTTCTACGCAGAAATGCTCCGCAAGGACATCAATGCTGACCGTGAGACACATGGAAAAAAACCGATAAAGGGTAAGGATGATGGCAACAAGCCTAGTGGCGGATCCGGCGATAAGTTTAAAGATTATACAGATGATATTCCGATGGATAGTAAAACCATCAAATGCAGCACAACGGATCCTGAAAGTGGATGGTTTCGTAAAGGCGAGCATAAGCATGTCTTCGCATATGGAATTGAAACAGCCTGTGATAAGAATGGATGGATTCTAGATTTCACGGTTAATCCCGGCAATGAGCATGACAGTCGAACTTTTAAAGGGCTGTATGATAAGCTTGAAAACATCGGTATGGATAAATGTGTTGTTGATGCCGGATATAAAACACCGGCCATTGCAAAACTGTTATTAGATGATGGCGTAAAACCTGTTTTCCCTTATAAACGTCCAATGTCTAAAGCAGGTTTTTTCAAAAAATATGAGTATGTTTATGATGAATACAATGATTGCTATATTTGTCCTAATGACCAGATACTAAAATACAGTACTACAAACAGAGATGGTTATAAGGAATATAAAAGCTGTGGGCACATCTGCGAGAAGTGTGATTTCTTGAGCCAATGTACAGCAAGTAAGAACCATGTAAAAGTGGTAACACGACATGTCTGGGAAGAATACATGGAAGCATGTGAAGATATAAGACATACCCGAGGAATGAAAGATTTATACTCTCACAGAAAAGAAACCATAGAGAGAATCTTTGGAACAGCAAAAGAGAATCATGGTTTTAGATATACGCAGATGTATGGTAAGGCGCGCATGAAAATGAAAGTCGCGCTTACTTATAGCGCAATGAATCTAAAGAAATTGGCAAAGATAAAGAATGAATGGGGATTACAACCGGCATAAACTGGGGATATCTCAACTTGTTTTTGGAAAATAACAATCTAAAAAGAAAAAGCAGAACAAGAATAGAAGAAACCCCTTGTTGGATGCGAAAATCCTTCAAGGGGTTTGTCTACGGTCTGAAAAGTGGTCGTAAGACCACTTTTTTTTAGTATTATATAATAAACTTTTCTGTTTACTTTGGTTGATAAATCAGATATGTAACAGTTCCATCCTCGTTTAAGGTATAGGTTTCAATTAAAAGATCCTTTAATCCTTTTTCAGATGATGTATAGCTGAATTTATCGCTCATTCCGGCTTTTTTCTGCGGGAAAAGCTCCTTTATCCATGAAGTTGAGTTTATTAAATCTCCATTAGGTAAAACACATTCATAATTTAAATAACCATCCTTATCCGGTGTTAAAACCTGTCTGCTTGATTCAAGGGGGTTGGCATATTCATCAATATTATCCGGAGTAAGTTTGGACATAAAATCTACCACTTCCTTGTCTTGAAGTTGCTCTGCCTTTTCATTTTCTACAGAATTAGTGACAATCCTTTCAACAATCTCGTCGGCTTTACTTTTATCTGCCTTTGAAGAATCAAGTGGAAGGACAAAGAGGGCATTTACACCTTTATAATCTTTATTTTTGGTGATTTTTCCGTCAGTTTCATCAAATTTAAAAGCCTTTTCATTATAAAAAGCACCATCAGAAACTCCAAGATAAACTTCTCTGTCAGCAAAGGCCTCAATATTTTCAACCTCCATGATACGATATTGAATACCTTCATCAACAATGGTAAGGTTTCCGCCTGCATTTAGTGAAAAAATATTATATTTTGCAGGGTCAAGTCCCTTGACATAAGCTGAAACTAAAAAATTGGTATCATCATATTTTTCATCTGACAATTCCGGCATTGCAGTACCGTCAGACTTACTTATTGCAACCACAGCGTAGGTATTATCATTTGATACTTTGTCTTTTACTTTGCTTAAATGATCAGATAAATCATTTCCTGAAACAAGACCTATCAAAGAAATATCGTACCCGTCACAGGACTGGGTTTCCCCATTTATCCAGGTATTTTTATCGGAAAAAGCCTGTGTAAGCTTTTGGTTGTTCATTTTTTGAGCTACTTCATTTGCAGATAAATACTTCCAGGTTGCAGTAGCTGTTACAGTTGAAAGGGTCAGGACTGCAACTGCAACGGCTGCAGCAGTGGGAAATTTTCTCTTTTTATGCTCGATATTAATTATTTTTTTCATATTGTTCTCCTTTTTACTTGAAATTTCATCGATAATACGAGCTTTTAATTCATCACTCATATCTTCTTTTGGTGAAAGGGCATCCTTTAAATAATCATCTATAGTTTTCATTTTAAATAGTTCTCCTTTCTTTATTTGAACATTTGATTCTTAGAAAGCATTACTTCAAGATCTTTTTTTGCCTGGTGTAAGCGGCTTTTAACAGTTCCTAAAGGAAGCTTTAAAACATTGGCAATTTCCTTTTCTTTTAAGCCCTCTACATAGTACAAAAGGATAACAAGTCTCTTTTTTTCCGGGAGTTTATTAACACAGTTTCTAATTACCTGTATTTCTTCACTTTTTATAGCCTCTTTTTCCGGAGTATTTTCAATTCCTGTAAGTTCCATTTCATATTCCGACATTGGGATTATTTTCTGGTCAAAGATTCTGCTTCGCCAGGCAAACTTCCTTTTCTTGTTTTTCCATAATTTAATGGCAATGGAAAGAAAAAAGTTTTTTGCATGGGATTCATTTTCGATACGATCTATCATCTCAAATCCTTTAACAAAGGTATCCTGGCATAAATCCTCAGCTATCTCCTTATTCTTTGTTAGATATTTACAAAAAGAAAGTATATCTGATCCGTAGCTTTCCATAAACTGTTCCAATTCTACACGATTCATTTTTTACTCCTTCAGACGTCTTTATTGGAGCTTTTTGCCCCTTTCAAAAAATAATTGTAATAAGAACCCCAAAAGGTTCATCATAAATGATAATATTTTTTTTATTTTAATATGATGAAGTTAATCCACTAATCTAGATTTAAATTTTAGCAATTCACATTATATCAGGTATTATTTACCTAGTAATTTTGCTGCTGTTCAAGTAAGTGCCTTCATGGGATATACAACAGCTGGACCCCCTGAGGAAGTAGTCCAAATATTTTCAAAAAAAGATGATATTAAAATAATGTGTTATTATATTGTTATAATTAATTCAAAGGAGGTCATTATGAATGAAAAAGAAATTGTGAAAATTATTATGAAAAAAACCAACACTACACAAGGTGACTTGCAAAGAAAACTCGGATTAAAAAGTCAGGCTAGTATAAGTAGTTATTTGAAGACTGATGCTATGAAGGTCGATAAACTGGTTGACCTTTTAAATGCAATGGGTGGAAAATTAATTATTCATACAGATGATGAGGAATGGGAAGTAAGACCTTCCGTACTTACTTCTGATTTAGACTCTTTATTATCTTGAAAATATTCATAAGGAGGATTAAAATGGTTTATGGTTATGCTCGTGTATCTACCAGGGGGCAAGCCCGAGACGGAAATTCTCCTGAACATCAAAAAGAAGAATTGACTTCGGCAGGTGCTATAAAAATCTTTTGTGAGAGTTTTACGGGAACAGAGAAACATCGCCCCGAATTAGACAAACTTCTGTCTCGTCTTAAAAAGGGCGATACTGTAATAGTTTCAAAAATAGACCGTATCGCAAGGAATACAAAAGACGGAATTGAGATAATTGACACTATTACAGATAAAGGGTGCCGATTACATATTCTCAACATGGGTATGTTTGACAATACTCCCACAGGAAGACTGATGAAAAATATCATGCTTGCTTTTGCCCAATGGGAACGAGACCAAATTATAGAGAGAACGCAATCGGGAAGAGAAATAGCTAAGTTGAGATCTGATTATCAAAACGGCAGACCTAAAAAGATAAAAGACCTGGTTGCTTTTCAGAAATTTCTCAAAATGTAAAAAGACGGTGAAATAACGATAGCTACCGCTTGTAAGAAGCTGGGCATTAGCAGAGGTATCTGGTATAACCAATTAAAGAGGGATAGATACGGTGTTGAACAAATTGAAAAATAAAAAAAAAAGGAGATATTAGTATGAAAAAGAAAAACATTATTAAAACGCTAGGTATTATCTTAGCTCTTACTTTTGCACTTACAGCGTGTGATGATGTAGAGACGGTTAGTGACACTGCTCAAGAAGTTTCTGATTACGCTGAATATGAAAAATGGTCTTTACAATTAAAGGATTCATTTATAGACGAAGAAAATAATTCACTGCACATAAATGCTACTTATACCAATAATAGTGAAGAACCAACTTATGCAGCGTCCTGTTTCGCAGTTCGTGCTTTTCAAAACGATAAAGAATTAACGGAATCTGTATATCTTAATGGTGAAGATAACCTAGCCACTGAGGTTAGAAATGGACAGTCCGTGGATGTAATCTATAGTTTTGAATTAACAGACCGTTCTGAAGCGGAAGTGCTTGTTGGAGAACCTACAGCAGAACAAGCTACGATAGGTAAAAAAGTTTACAATTTGGAAAATTAATAGTTTAAAGACGAATAATTAGATTAAAGGTGCGTTACCGCACGAGGATAATTCCTCTGTGGTAACGCACCTTTTTTTTTATTTTGGAGGAAATAATATGACAAATATAATATTAAAAATTTTCTCGGAGATAGAAAAAGGGAACATACAAGCGTATGAAGACGCGTATTATATAAGCTTAGAAACAAAAAAAGAAAACATCCCTTTAGCGGTATCTTCTTCCTCTCTTGGGTTATGGGGCGTGACCCGGACGGTCAATCTCTCGCCTCTGCTCACTCGGGAACACTGACACGCTCCTTCTATGACGGAGTAATGCAGATTATCACAGATCCCGAGTATCTGTGGGCAGATGTTTTCCCCGGGGTAAATGTGGCAAGCACCAACTCAAAGGAGGAAACACCTTGGTAAAAAGCACAGGTTCTCTACCCTCACTTGTAGAGCAATCAACGCTTCTCTTACTGGTGCGACCCGATGTGACAAAATCCTCTACGCCGATGACCTTTGCTCGGGTATCGAGGAAGCAATGAGCAAAGAACGATTGGATAAGTTATGGCTCTCCTATACCAATGACCTTAAATCTCGTAAAAAGATGACTGCCAAGGAGATACACAACGCCACTCGTTGGTCGGTTCACGATGTTATTGGACGATTGGAACAGGAATACGGCAGTAATCCAAGAGCCGAGTTTATTGTTCTCACGGCACTCGATGATGAAGGCAACTCGAACTTTAATTATGGTTATGGGGGAGGTTTTGATACGAAATATTTTGAATTACCAGACCGCTCTGAAGCGGAAGTGCTTATTGGAGAACCTACAGTAGAACAAGCTTCGATAGGTAAAAAAGTTTACAATTTGGAATTTATCTGATACAGCTCTGTCACAATATTCTCGATTTAATAAATATATTTTTTTTATTGGTGAAATCTAGACATTCACGTAATTGTCCCTCAATATTTTCCTCTCTTTGATTATTGCTAGAGTATCTAGCGTATCTAGTGTATACAACAGTTTTTCCAGATTATTCCTTTTCCAATTCCAATAGTTCATAGAAATATGCTAGTAATTTATGTTTATGGCTATTAGGCATGTTTCTATAACCTTCAACTAACAGTTTCTCTTCGTTTGAATAATAATCATTTCTTTCAGATGTTGTATCAGCAAAGAAATCCTTTACCGAGCAGTTTAATTTCTCAGCAAATTTAATGAGTTGTTTTTCAGATGGAATAGAACCGCGATTAATAGCCGTGGTCTTGGATGAAGAATACCCACATCCTTTAACCAATGTGGTAAGTTTAGTTCCTTTTAGTTTGCATATCTGATTAATGTTTTCAGCAAATGTGCTCAAAATATTCGCCTCCTAAATTAATTATTAAATAATTGAAAATCGTATAGTGGTTGTTGGATATTCTAAATATCAATATTATTATGATATCAAATAATAAAAGTTCAAAATGTAAACCAGAAAAAAGAATTGATTTAAAAAAATATTTATAAGAAGATTATAAAATTCGGTTTTTAGTTTGTCAAGAGAGGAGAAACATAAACGTAATATTTTCGGAATTGGCGTAATATAAAATGATTTTAGCAGAGGCACAAACCGTTGTAGTTGGTTTGATAAATGAAATAAGGTTATATATGCTAGAAAATAATACGGACGTTTTAATAGGCAATGAACACAAGGCAAGATATAAGGACGTAATACAAATCAGGCTTGACGGTAAAGCATTAAAGGAAAAGCAACCGGATATATATAAAGCTTTTACAACGTGTACAAAATATAAAAGATTTAAGTTTGATTAAAGGAAGAGGTGAAAAATGATATTATTTTGTATTATCATTTTTCCTATTCTGGTTTTGTTGGATTTAATGAAACAAAATAAATAATAAAACCCCTGGCTAATTGCAAGGGGCTTTATTTTACTGTGCGCCTAGCGGCGCACGTTTCTAACGGGTTAAAGTCCCGAATCCGCCCGGTAGTGGGAAGGATATAGCCGAAAGCAAGGGTGTCCGCCGCAAGACGGAATCTGAAGGAAGCTGGATGTGAGGAACATACTAACTCACGGGCAAATCTCTGGTCTGACGAACAGAAATCTCATATGAGGTTATGCATGAGGGTAAGGCTGCGGTACAAGTCGAAGCCCCATAACTACACGGAATCATGCATGATAAATGAGGCAGATGGATGGAGAGGAAGAAACGTGTGGTACCTAGGGAGGTCTGCGTGAAATGCTCTGAAAGGAGTAACCACC
>NZ_FOJY01000014.1 GCF_900112085.1 Acetitomaculum ruminis DSM 5522 | reverse complement strand
CAAGCACTCCGTTCGACTTGCATGTGTTAGGCATGCCGCCAGCGTTCATCCTGAGCCAGGATCGAACTCTCTTGTTTAAAATTTGTTTCCGTTTTTTACCGGACTCTTTAGTCCTTTTTGAATTTAGGTTTCCCTATTCTTGATTGGTTTTCAAGGTTTTCTTCGTACTGTTTAGTTATCAATGTCCGTGTTGTTTTTTCCTATCTCAAAGGACAGCTTGTATATTCTATCATGCTGTTTTTGTATTGTCAAGAACTTTTTTTATTTTTTATCGTTCTTGCGACAGCTCTAAAAGTATATCTCATTGACTTTCATTTGTCAAGGATTTTTTAACTTTTTTTCTACAACAATTTTAATAGTCACTACCTCAATCGTTGTTTATTTCGCATTCAGCAGATAGCTTAAAATTATACAGTGCCTTCTCGAATTCGTCAAGCACTTTTTTATTTTTTTAGTTATTTTTAAGCTCAACCATTATAATTTATCACATTTATATATGATTGTCAAACTTATTTTCTAAAAAATAAAGCGGAGAAAGAGGGATTTGAACCCTCGCGCCGCGCAAACGACCTATACCCTTAGCAGGGGCACCTCTTCAGCCTCTTGAGTATTTCTCCGTTTTCACTCTCTCATCGAGTGCTTAATCATTATAAGCAATAAATTTTTGATTGTCAACACTTATTTTCTTTATTTTTCTGATTATTTTATTTATTTTTTATTTTTACCTTTCGTACAAATTATTACCTTGAGAATCTATTACAACTATCACCGGTAATTTTTCGACATATAGTTTTCGAATGGCTTCCGTACCTAAATCTTCATATGCAACTATTTCACTTTTTTTGATGCATTTCGATAATAATGCTCCGGCTCCACCTATTGCAGCAAAATAAACACAGGTATTTTTTTTCATTGATTCAATTATTTCTTTTGACCTTTTTCCTTTTCCTATCATCCCAATTACACCACGATCCAGTAATTCTGGTGTATATTTGTCCATTCTACTAGCCGTTGTCGGACCTGCCGATCCTATTATTTTTCCTTTTCTTGCTGGAGATGGTCCCATATAATAAATAATTTCGTTTTCTATACTTATTGGAAGTTCTTTTTCATCTTTTATTAATTCATACATTCTTTTATGTGCCGCATCACGTGCAGTATATATTTCTCCTGTTAGATATACGAAATCACCTGATTTAAGCTTTGAAACATTTTCTTTTGTTATCGGTAATTTTATTTCTAGCTCCATTTTATTTTTCTCTCTTTTTATATATGTTAAATATGTAATATTAAAATTTATGGTAGAATTTTTAGTAGAGTATATATTACAATCTGTATCTTAATAATTGATTTATCAAAATTCTAATCAAATGCAATAATGTTGCATGTATACTACTTTTATTAGAAATACTTGGTTTCTTTGTTGATATATTTTTATTTTATAATAAACATGTTTTATTAATCTTTATTTATTACTTTCCTCTTAGACTTTTTTCCTAAAGGCATCCAATACGTTCTTATTATTAACTAATTAGGTAAAATATAAAAATGTAATTATCTTTTTATTTCTCAATTTCATAATATTTCTTTTCATATTACTGCTGTAGCGTGTCTATTTACATGACAACACATATTTATTGCTAAAGGCATTCCTGCTATATGTGTGGCATATGTCTCTATATTAATTGCTAATGCTGTAATTTTTCCCCCTAATCCTGCCGGTCCGATATCAAGTTTATTTATTTTTTTTAAGAGTTCTATTTCTATTTCTTCAATATGCTTTATTTCAGAATGCTTCCCCACTTCTCTGGTCAAAGCTTTTTTTGCAAGATATGCACATTTTTCGAATGTTCCACCTATACCTACTCCAACTACTACAGGTGGACATGCATTTGGTCCAGCTTCTTTTACTGTTTCTATTATTGATTTTTTTATTTCTTCTATTCCATCTGCCGGTTTTAGCATATATATTTTGCTCATATTCTCGCTTCCAAATCCTTTCGGTGCTAAAGTTATTTTTACTTTATTACCTTCAACTATATTGTAATGAATAATAGCCGGAGTATTATCATTCGTATTTTTTCTTAGTATTGGATCTGAAACCACTGATTTTCTAAGATATCCTTCTATATATCCTTTTCTAATACCTTCATTTATAGCGTCCTCAAGATTTTTCCCTATAAAATGAACATCTTGTCCTATTTCTATAAATACAACTGCCATTCCAGTATCCTGACATATAGGAATATTATCGTTTTTAGCTATCTTAAGATTTTCTAAAAGCTGTCCTAATATTTTTTTCCCTAATTTATTTTCTTCTTCTTTTTCTGCCTTTTTTATAGCCTGTTGCATATCATTGCTTAAAGAATAATTTGCTTCGATACATAATTTTGTTATTACCTTTGTTACTTCATCAGTATTAATTTCTCTTATCATTTTTTTCCTTTCCTCGCAGAAAACATAATTTTTAATTATTTTTTTAAATATCATCTTTTATCTTTTCTATGTTTTATTTAACACAATATACTTTAATTTTGTGAATTCATCAACTATTTTATCATTTTGCTTCAATATTTTTTCGTTTATAGACACTATTTTACAAATATTATTATTTATTTCTTATATTTTCTCTGAGTTTGCTTTTTTATGCATTATACTTATAAAAGTGGACATGTTTAATAAATGATATACTATTATTATAGACACCAAAAGGAGGTATTTTTATGTCCACTCACAAAACCGGAACTCGTTATGATGAAGATTTCAAACGAACCCTCGTCGAGCTTTATCACAACGGTAAGACTCAAGCCTCACTCTTAAAGGAGTATGGCGTATCTCAAACTGTTCTCACCAAATGGATTAAGCAATACTCTACTGGCGAAACTGATAATGACGAAGTCCTTACCGCCAAACAAGTTAAAGAACTTCAAAAACGTATGGCCCAGCTTGAAGAAGAAAATCAAATATTAAAAAAAGCGAACTCTCTGTAGAGTTCTTAAAGTACATCGCAACATCTATTATAAGCACTTTTACGCAGAACCGACACCTAGAAGCTGCGAAAAACAGGTCATTCGCAAGCACATCTTGCAAATCTATAATGATTATGACAATACGCTTGGTGCTTATAAGATTCGTCGTATATTAGAACATGAAGTAACAAGTTTTTTGTACAAAAATCTTATATATAAATGTACACCTACTCAGATGATTTACATAATCCTTAATTCTATATGTTCTTCCTTTTATAGTTATGAGCTTTGAATGATGAAGGATTCTATCAAGAATTGCATTGGCAACTATTACATCATAAATAATACTATCCCAAGCATTAAAGTTTATATTTGTAGTAAGTATTGTATTTTTTCTTTCATATCTATAAGCTGGAAGAACAAATTTAAATCCTCCTTATCGATTGGAAAATATCCAATTTCATCAAATTGAAAGATTTTATATCTATTCACGTACTTTAGGACATTGTCTAATCTGTTTCTATCTTTGCTCTTTTAATCCTGACAAGTTGTTTACTACATTTTATAAAATATGAGCTGTATCTTTTACTGACAGCCTGCACTCCAATAGCAATTGGTCAATAATTTGCACGCTTTGCGCGCTCAAACAGGTTATGCCACATAAAAAATCTCTTATAAAATCTATTAGTTCTACAAGAGATTTTTCTAATTTATTCCAATAATTACCTATGTTTTTTTATATACTTTTTTATCAATTCAGTATATTATCACATTATTAAACATAAAAATGAAGAATCCAGAATATATTAATTATTCCAAATTCTTCATTTTTTATTTGAACGCAGTGTAAGCAATCCCCCGCTTCAAAAGCGTAAGCTTTAAGCGGGGGTATAAGCTTACTAGTGTCAGAAGGGGTTAAAGCCCCTTCTGACAGGTGGCACAAAGTGCCACTGCGTTCATGAGGAAGTAGCGAAGCGGATTCCGAATGTCCGCTTTACTAATACTAAAAATATCTTTATTTATATTTGATTTTTATTCTTTATCTTCTTCAATTGAAATTTCTTCTTCTGATTCATCTTCTGAATTATTTAATTCTAATTCTTTTTCCTGCTCAGACCTTACTATATCTTCCTTTACCAAGGCGATACTTGCAACTGTGATATCATCCTCTAAATTTATTAATTTTACACCGGAAGTCATTCTTCCATATACTGAGATATCGTTTACTGCAATTCTTATGACAACACCTTCCATTGTTATCATCATTATTTCATCATTATCAGATACCGCACATATACCAAGAACATTTCCTGTTTTCTCAGTTATCTTATAACATTTAACACCCTTTCCACCTCGATTATGTATGGTGAATTCGTCCATCGATGTTCTTTTTCCCATACCTTTTTCTGAAACAATAAGTAGTTTTTTTCCATTTTGAACTATCTGCATTCCAACTACTTCATCATCCTGGGAAATATTCATGCCAATAACTCCGATAGAAGTTCTTCCTGTAGCTCTTACATTTTTTTCGTTAAATTTAATACATTGACCACTTTTTGAAACAAGGATTATATCCTGACTGCCGTCTGTAAGTTTAACATCAATTAATTCATCATCTTCACGAAGATTAATAGCCATCAAACCTTTTTTTCTAACATTTGAATATTCAACAAGATCGGTCTTTTTCACAATTCCTTTTCTCGTAGTCATAAACAATTTCTTTTCTTCTTCAAATGATTTCAGTGGTATTAATGCTGTAACTTTTTCATCGGGCTCTAAAGGTATAAGATTTACTATGGCAGTTCCGCGGGAATTTCTTCCTGATTCTGATAGTTCATAGGTCTTTAATCTATATACTTTTCCTTTGTTTGTAAAGAACATAAGATAGTGATGAGTGGTAGTAACTAAAAGTTCTTTTATAAAATCATCTTCTATGGTATTCATTCCTTTTATACCACGACCACCCCTATGCTGGCTCTTGAAATTATCAAGAGTCATTCTTTTTATGTAGCCTTTATTAGTCATTGCTACGACATTAGTCTCATCCGGAATAAGATCTTCCATTGAAATATCATAAACATCATAGCCAATCTGAGTTCTTCTTTCGTCGCTAAATTTATCTGAAATAGCTGATATTTCTGATTTAATCAGATTTAATAATACTTTTTCATTTGATAAGATTTCTTTATATCTTTTTATGCTAGCTTGAAGTTCTTCATGTTCACTTTCAAGCTTTTCTCTTTCAAGACCTGTAAGAGCTCTAAGACGCATTTCTGTAATTGCATGTGCCTGGACCTCAGAAAATTGAAATCTTTCAATAAGTGTTTGTTTCGCCTCGTTTGTATTCTTTGATGATCTCATTATTTGAATAATTTCATCAATATTATCCAAAGCTTTTAAAAGCCCCTGTAAAATATGATCTCTTTCTTCTGCTTTATTTAACTCATATTTTGTTCTTCTTGTAACTACATCTTCCTGATGTGCAAGATAATATTTTAGTACATCTAAGAGATTAAGAACTTTAGGCTGATTGTCAACCAATGCAAGCATAATTACACCAAATGAATCCTGTAATTGAGTATGCTTATAAAGTTTGTTCATCATAATACTTGTATTGACATCTTTTCTAAGTTCAATACAAATTCTCATTCCCTGCCTATTAGACTCATCCCTTAAATCAGTAATCCCATCCAGTTTTTTATCTCTAACAAGCTCTGCAATATTTTTTATCAGTTTAGATTTATTGACCATGTATGGAAGCTCGGTTACAACAATCCTGTTTTTTCCGTTTGCCATTGGTTCAATCTCTGTCACAGCTCTGACTCTGATTTTTCCACGACCTGTTCTATATGCATCATTAATTCCTCTTGTACCAAGAATTGTTGCACCTGTAGGGAAATCAGGTCCCTTAACTATCGGGAGAATTTCTTCTATGTCGGTCTCTCTGTCTTCTAAAATTCTATTATCTATTATTTTCACAACAGCATTTATTACTTCTTTTAAATTATGTGGTGGTATATTTGTAGCCATTCCTACCGCAATTCCCGTTGTTCCATTTACCAAAAGATTTGGAAATCTGGCTGGTAAAACAGATGGTTCTGTCTCTGTTTCATCATAATTAGGCACAAATTCTACTGTATCTTTATTTATATCTGCAAGCATTTCCATAGAAATTTTGCTAAGTCTGGCTTCTGTATAACGCATTGCGGCAGCACCATCACCATCCACAGAACCAAAATTCCCGTGTCCATCTACTAATGGATATCTTGTAGACCATTCCTGAGCCATATTTACTAAAGCACCATAAATAGAACTGTCACCATGAGGATGATATTTACCCATTGCATCACCGACAATACGCGCACACTTTTTATGCGGCTTGTCAGGGCCGTTATTTAATTCATTCATTGAAAAAAGTATTCTTCTTTGAACCGGTTTTAAACCGTCTCTTACATCCGGAAGAGCCCTGGATACAATTACGCTCATAGCATAATCAATATAAGACTCTTTCATGGTTTTTCTTAAGTCAATTTCCTGTGTTTTATCAAACACTTTGTCATCCATTTATTATCCTCCGTTCGCTCCTAACGAGACATTTCCTAGATATCAAGATTCTTGACATATTTTGCATTTTTTTCTATAAACTCACGTCTTGGTTCAACCTTGTCACCCATAAGAGTTGTAAAAATCAAATCCATTTCTGTTGAAGTCGTATCATCCATGGTAACTTTTAAAAGTACGCGACTTTCAGGATCCATTGTTGTTTCCCAGAGCTGCTCTGCATCCATTTCTCCCAAACCTTTATATCTTTGTACACGATTATTTCCATCACGACCTATGTCTGTAAGTATCTTATCTAATTCTTCGTCACTATAGGCATACCATACCTTTTTATTCTTCTCAATTTTGAATAATGGTGGTTGTGCCAGATAAACATGCCCTTCTTTTATAAGATCTGGCATAAATCTATACAAAAATGTAAGCATAAGAGTATCTATATGAGCACCATCCACATCGGCATCAGTCATAATAATTATTTTATCATAACGAAGTTTTGTTATATCAAAATCATCGTGAATACCTGTTCCAAAAGCCGTAATCATAGCTTTTATTTCCTCGTTGGAATAAATCCTGTCTAATCTGGCTTTTTCAACATTTAAAATTTTTCCTCTAAGTGGAAGAATAGCCTGAGTCGCCCTACTTCTGGCGGTTTTTGCTGAGCCACCCGCAGAATCTCCCTCGACAATAAATATTTCACAATTCTTAGGATCTTTATCTGAACAATCAGCAAGCTTACCTGGAAGAGCATTTCCCTCTAAATAAGTCTTTCTTCTTGACATATCCCTTGCTTTTCTGGCTGCTTCTCTAGCTCTTTGAGATGAAAGGGATTTTTCACAGATTATTCTTGCAACCCTTGGATTTTGCTCCAGAAAATATGTAAGCTGCTCTGAAACTATACTATCAACTGCCGCTCTTGCCTCGCTGTTTCCCAACTTTTGCTTTGTCTGGCCTTCAAATTGAGGATCTTCAATTTTTATACTGATTATACATGTAATACCTTCTCTTATATCTTCACCTGAAAGATTAGGATCATTGTCCTTAAGAATTTTGTTTTTTCTGGCATAATCATTAAAGGTTTTTGTAACAGCATTTTTAAATCCTGACAGATGGGTACCACCATCAGGAGTAGTAATATTATTTACAAATGTATATATATTTTCAGAGTAGGCATCATTATGCTGCATTGCAACCTCAACCTGAACCCTGTCCTTTAATCCCTCACAATAAATAATATCATCATACAATGGGGTTTTATTTTTATTAAGGTATTGAACAAATTCCTTTATTCCGCCTTCGTAGTGGAAAATATCTTTTTGTTCTTCTCCTTCACGCTTATCTTCTAGATTTATTTTTATATTTTTGGTCAAAAAGGCCATTTCTCTAAGATGTTCTTTTAAAACCTCATAATCATAAATTGTAGTCTCTCTAAAAATGGCCTCATCAGGCAGAAAAGAAACAGTTGTTCCTGTTTTTTCCAATTCACATTCTCCAACTACTTCCAGTTTAGTGGCAACTTTACCTTTTTCAAATCTTTGTTTATGAACTTTTCCATCTCTATATATTATTACTTCTACCCAGTTTGATAAGGCATTTACAACAGAAGCACCAACTCCATGAAGACCACCGGATACCTTATATCCTCCGCCTCCAAATTTTCCTCCGGCATGTAATACTGTAAATACAACTTCAACAGCCGGAATACCTGCTTTTTTATTTATCCCTACCGGTATACCACGACCATTATCTACTACTGTAATTGAATTGTCCGGGTTAATTATTACTGAAATTTCAGAACAATATCCTGCTAAAGCTTCATCTACAGCATTATCAACAATTTCATATACCAGGTGATGCAAGCCTTTTGACGATGTACTTCCAATATACATGCCTGGTCTCTTTCTAACAGCTTCTAATCCTTCAAGAATTTGAATCTGATTTGCATCATAATTGGTGCTCATATAATTTCCTCCTTATTTTACTCAGTTGTAACAATACCATTATTTACTTTAAAAAGTCTGTCTATATGAAATCTGTTTGAAACAAAATCATCTATCCCTGTACATGTAATAATAGTCTGTATTCCATAAATATATTCCAAAAGATATCTTTGTCTTTTGGAATCCAGTTCAGACAACACGTCATCTAAAAGTAAAATCGGTGACTCACCGAGTCGTTCTTTAATTATCTCTATCTCGGCCAATTTCAATGTAAGAGCAGTTGTCCTTTGCTGCCCTTGAGAGCCAAATTTTCTAATATCTATACCATTTGAAACAAACAAAATATCATCTCTGTGAGGTCCTGCTGATGTCATTTTATATTTTGAATCTTTTTCAAAATTTTTATTCAATAAAGTCAAAAAATCTTTTTCATCAACATCATTTTCATATTGCAGAAAAAAATATTCTGCATTTCCCGTCAATTTTTTATGTATATCTTTGCAAACATCATTAAGTTTCTCTATAATATTTCGTCTTTTTTTTATAATATTATTGCCACAATTAACTAATTGTTTATCCCAAATCGGAATTGTATCAATAAGATTTTTATTAAAATATATGTCTTTTAATAACTTATTTCTATTATTTAGAATTTTATTATACTTTTGTAACTCTTCTAAGTATATTTTGTCAAGTTGACACAATAAAATATCCAAAAATCTTCTTCTTTGAGAAGGTCCGTCTTTAATAATATTCAAATCCTCAGGTGAAAACAATACAAAGTTTAAAATATTAAATAACTCTGAAGCCTTTTTTATAGGGTGCTTGTTAATAGCTATTCCCTTTTTCATATTTTTTTTTAAATGTAAATCTATCTGATATTCATTATCCCTTGAAAATACCTTTGTTCTAATATGAGCTTCCTTATTTTCAAACTTTATTAATTCATAATCTTTAGAAGTTTTATGAGATTTTGAAGTACCGGATATGTATATGGCTTCAATAATATTTGTCTTTCCCTGAGCATTGTTACCATAAATAACATTTGTATTTTTGTCAAATTCAATATTAAGACCTGAATAATTCCGAAAATTTTCTAATTCCAATGATTTAATATACATAGTTTTAATCTATTACTTTAATTGCATTATTTTCAAATTCAACAATATCTCCGGGTCTGATTTTTTTACCTCTTTCAACCACAACTTCTCCGTTTAAAGTCACTTCTCCGTTTTGAATTACTTCTTTGGCTTCTGCCCCGGAATATACAAGATTTGCCAATTTTAAAAGCTGCCCAAGTTTAATAAATTCTGTTTTAATCTTTACTTCTTTCATCTTAGTTCCTTTTCTGCTTAAACAATAATATTTATAGGCAATACCATGTAAATATATTTTTCTTCATCATCTTTAATAAAGCAAGGTGACTTAGAATTAATGAAATACAATGAAACCTTTTCATCATCTATAACTCTAAGAGCATCCATTATAAATTTTGCATTTAATCCAATTAAAATATCTTTTCCGGATTTTTCCATATTTATTTTTTCATCCATTGAACCAATAGTTGAATTAATCTTAATTTGAAGTTCATCATCTTTTATATTTACAATTATTGGTTTTTTACCGGATTCGTTAACAAATAAAATTGATCGGTCTATACACTCTAATAATTCTTTTCTATTTATTTCTACCTTTGTTTCGTAACTATTGGAAATCATTTGTGCAATGTTAAAATATTCTCCTTCAATAAGCCTTGTAACAACCACGGTAGTATCAAACTCAAATATTACCTGATTATCAGAAAAGTAAATTTTAACCTGTTTTTCATCTTCTCCAGATAATATTTTACTTATCTCATTTAAGCTTTTTCCCGGTATTATATAGCTTTGATTTCCATAATTGTTATTTAAAAGAATATTTCTTATTGAAGCTCTATGTCCATCAATAGCAACTATTTTTAATTCATTATCTGTTATTTTAAACAATTCCCCTGTCATTAAATGGTTTGTATCATTATCTGCTATTGAAAATATAGTCTGTCTTATAGCTTCTTTTAAAGTGAATTCCGAAATTTCTATAAATTCTTTTTTTTCAATAAAAGGAAGTATAGGAAAATCATTTCCACTTTGTCCTTGTATAGTAAATTTAGATTGTCCACAGATAATATTTGTACTGTAATTTTCATCTGTTTCTAATGCTATTTCACTATCTGGTAATTTTCTTATAATGTCTCCAAATAATTTTGCATTTAAAGCCACTATACCTTTTTCAATTATATCACCAGAGATAATAGTTTCTATTCCAAGTTGATTATCATTAGTTGTAAATTTAATTTGCTCTGTACTTGCATCTATGTAAATGCACTCGAGTATAGTCATAGTTGTTTTTGAAGGTACAGCCTTTGAAACAATATTTATACCCTTGAGTAAATCATTTTTTGAACAAAGCAGTTTCATTGTGGAAAGCTCCTTTCGAAAAAAAATATATATATAATAAATAATAATTTAGCAGTCTTATTCTTAGTAGGTGTTAAAATGTTGATAAGTGCCTGAAAGCATTAAAATAACAGGCTTTCAGGCATCTAATAACTATATTAAAAGTATGTGAAAAGTTATTAATAAAGTATAACTTTTCCACATATAAAAATAACAGATAAGTTTTACACACATTACTCGAGTCTTATACACATATTAATGTGTATAAAAACAAAGACTAGTTTGGAGTGATTTTCTTTTTCAATATTTCTATAACTTCTCGTGTTTTTTCGTCAGATTTAATTTTTTCACCGATTTTATCAATACCGTAAATAATAGTAGTGTGATCCTTCTTACCTAATAATGCACCAATAGATTTAAGAGGTGCTGAAGTCATTTCGCGACATAAGTACATTGCTATTTGTCTTGGATAAGCAACTTCATTACTTCTTTTTTTGGAAGAAATTTCAGATACGGATATGTGAAAATGTTCAGCAACTATACCTATTATGAATTCAGGTGTGATTTCTATAGGTCTGTTTGGGAAAATCAGATTTTGTAATTCTCTTTCTGCCAAATCCAAAGTAATAGGGGTTTTTTCAAGTTTTGAATAAGCAATAAGTTTATTAAGTGCTCCCTCGAGTTCTCTTATATTTGATTTAACATTTGTTGCGATGTAATTTATAACATCGTCATCGAAGGAATAATGGTCTAATTCTTCTTTTTTTCTAAGAATTGCAACCCTTGTTTCATAATCAGGAGCCCCTATATCTGCCATGAGTCCCATTTCAAATCTGGATTTAAGTCTGTCCTCGAGAGTTTCAAAATCTTTCGGAGGTTTATCACTTGATAAAATGATTTGTTTTTTATCCTGATGAAGAGCATTAAATGTATGGAAAAACTCTTCCTGTGTACTTTCTTTTCCTATGATGAACTGAATATCGTCTATTAGTAAAACATCTATATTTCTGTATTTATCACGAAATTTAGTCATAGCTGTGTTATTACCGTTTCTGATAGCTTCTATAAGTTCATTTGTAAAAGACTCTGATGTAATATAGAGAACTTTTTTTTCAGGATAGTTTTCTAAAATGTAGTTTTCAATAGAACGCATAAGATGAGTTTTTCCAAGTCCAACTCCTCCATATAAAAATAGGGGATTATAAATCTCTCCCGGTGCTTCTGCTACTGCAAGACATGCGGAATAGGCCAGCCTGTTGTTACTTCCTACCACGAAAGTTTCAAAGGTATATTTTCTATCGTTGGAATTTCTTGAAAATGTTTGATGCTTAGGTGGTTCAACTTTTTCGTTTTTGTCTACAAGAATAAGCTCAATATCACTACATTCCTTGCCTGTTACTTCTGTAACTGCAACTTTTATAGATAAAAGATAATTTTTTCTTATGTAATTTAAAAATGAATCATTTCTTCCTTCATTATCAACTGCTAAAGTAAGTATATTGTCTTTATAATCATAGACAAAAAAAGGTTCGAGCCAGTTCTTATATCTGACTTCGCTTATATCCAGATCTTTTCTCACAGTTTCAAGTATATCATTCCATTTTTCTTTAATTGAATCCATTTCAATCTGCTCCTTGCTAATTATATCGATACTATCCTCATTATTATATTAAACTAAAAATATCTTTTAATCAAGTTATGTAAATCTTATCATTGTGTCTGAGCTATATTATATAAAGAAATAAAAATATTAATTGACCTGTGGGGAAATGTGGATTATATATTATTTACATAAGTTAAAAAAATCGAAAAAAAGAATAAAATTTTGGTTTTTAAAAGTATTGTTGAAAAAAATACTAACATTTAAAATAAGGAAAAAAATAGGAAAAATTAACATTGATTAACATATAATCCAGTTAAATCCACACTTTATCCACAAAATGTGAATAACTTGTGGATAAGTAAGCTTTTCTCCACAAGTTATATTAAAAATTGTTGAAAAAAATAAAAAAGTTTATAGAGTTACCATTTTGCTTGACTTTAAAATAAATTTTGCTATAATTGAAATGATGTTTTAAATTTGAATACTGTATAAAATCAGGAAAATTTTTGTTTTTCAACTCACTTAGAATTCTGAATGAGTTTAGAAATGAGATTATAGTACTATTTATTGCAAAAGGAGGTGTGCTTATAATGAAAATGACATTTCAACCAAAGAAACTTCAGCGTAAACGCGTTCATGGTTTTAGAAAAAGAATGAGCACAGCAAGTGGACGTAAAGTTCTTGCTGCAAGACGTTTAAAAGGAAGAAAGAAATTATCAGCTTAGGCCGCAATTTTATGTGGCCTTTCTTCTTATTATTATCTTTTATAGGAGAATTAAAATGAAATTTTCCGAGTCACTTAAGAAGAATATTGAATTTAAGAATGTATATAACAATGGTAAATCTCTGGCAGATAAAAATATTGTAATGTATGTATTAAAAAATAATTTAAATAAAAACCGGATTGGAATATCTGTCAGCAAAAAAGTTGGAAATAGTGTTGTCAGGCATCATATGACAAGAATTTTTAGAGAAATTTACAGGATAAATGAAGAAAATTTTGAAGTGGGCTTTGACATTGTTATTATTTGTAGAAACAAAGCGTTATATACAAAGTTTAAAAATTTAGTGGAATCGTATATTAATTTGGCAAAGTTACATGGTATTTATAAGCAGTAGTGAGATGGTAAAAATTGAAAAGAGTACTTATTTTTCTTATAAAGTTTTATAAAAAGTATATTTCTCCATATAAGGGATATCGTTGTCCATATATACCAAGCTGTTCTCAATACGGATTAGAAGCTATTGAAAAATATGGAGCAATAAAAGGAGGCTTACTTGCTTGCTGGAGAATACTAAGATGTAATCCCTTTTCGAAAGGTGGCTATGATCCTGTTCCATAAAGAGGAGGTTAGTTTTAGTGGGAATTCTATTAACCCAAAGTACAACATTTATTATCGGTCCGATTGCACAACTTCTTGGATGGATAATGAATGGGATTTTTAGTGTTTTAAGTAATCTAGGAATAGAAAATATAGGTTTATGCATTATCATTTTTACAGTAATTATGTATTTGTTAATGTTGCCTCTTACAATAAGACAGCAGAAGTTTTCAAAACTTACAGCTGTTATGAGTCCTGAAATTCAGGCAGTTCAGAAAAAATATGCCGGTAAACGAGATCAGGAATCAATGATGAAAATGAATGAGGAAACAAAGGAAATCTATGAAAAGTACGGTACTTCTCCAAGTGGTAGTTGCGTACAGATGGCTATTCAGTTTCCTGTTATGTTTGCCCTTTACCAAGTTATTTATAATGTACCTGCTTATGTTTCAAGTGTAAAAGCTGTATTTACACCGGTTATAGATAAAATTATCGGTATTTCCGGTTACCAGGATCTTTTACAAAAATTTGTTAAAAGTGAAAAAATAGGACGAGTAGCATTAGATTTTACATCTGATACTACAACTACAAATACCATTGTTGATTTGTTGTATAGATTATCAACAGGTAACTGGAATAAACTTGCAAAAACGTTTCCGGATATTGCTTCATCAATTTCATCTGTTCAGGATTCAATCAAGCATTTCAACAGTTTTTTAGGATTGAATATTGGAGATTCACCTGCTGATATTATAAGAACATCTTTTGGAAACGGAAGTTTTGGAATTCTTATTATGGCAGTTTTGATTCCTGTATTGGCTGGAGCTACTCAGTTTATTAACTTTAAGCTTATGCCTCAAGCAAAAACCAATAACGATAACAGTAGCATGGCTAGTTCCATGAAGATGATGAATTATTCAATGCCGTTGATGTCAGCGTTTTTCTGTTTAACATTTCCTGCTGGTATTGGTTTATACTGGATTACAAGTGCTCTTGTAAGAAGTGTACAGCAGATTTGTATAAATAAATATCTTGATTCAATCGATATGGAAGCGGAGATTGCGAAAAACCAGGAAAAAGCTAAGGCAAAACGTAAGAAAAAAGAAGGTCTTGAGGAAAGACAGATAGTTAATAATGCTACTATTAAAACAAAGAATATTAAAGATCTCAAATCAATTGATTATACAGCAAAAGATTTAGAAAATATTAAACCAGGTTCTATGACAGATAAGGCTAATATGGTTAGAAAGTTTAATGAAAAAAATAATAAATAAAGGGGGTTACGTTGATGGAATTTCAGGAGTTTTCAGGAAAAACTGTAGAGGATGCACTTACAGATGCCGTTATTAAATTTCAGGTTTCAAGAGATAAGGTTGAGTATGAAGTTATCGAAAAAGGAAGTGCAGGATTTTTAGGAATTGGAAGTAAGCCGGCTGTTATAAAGGCTAAGAAAAAAGAAACAGCAGAGGATATAGCTGTTGAATTTTTAGAAAAAGTTTTTGACACAATGAACCTTAGGGTTACTATTGATACAGATTTTGATGAGGATGGATCAAGTATCAATATTGAATTATCAGGTGAAGATATGGGAGTTCTTATTGGTAAGAGAGGTCAGACATTGGATTCTCTTCAGACTTTGACTTCTTTGGTTGTTAATAAAAGCTCAGATAATTATGTAAGAGTTAGAGTTGATACAGAAAACTACAGAAAGCGTAGAAAAGAAACCCTTGAAAATCTTGCCAGAAATATTGCTCACAAAGTTAAAAAAACCAGAAGGGTTGTTTCTTTGGAGGCTATGAATCCATATGAGAGAAGAATCATTCATTCAGCATTACAAAATGACAGATATGTTTCTACTCACAGTGAAGGCGAAGAACCATTTAGACATGTAGTTGTTACATTGAAAAAGAATAATAATTATTAAATTTAAATACAGTATTAATAATTTAGTTTTAGATTGTTAATACTGTATTTTTGCATGAGGATTAATAATGACAGAAGATACTATTGCAGCATTTGCGACTCCATTATCATCAGCAGGTATTGGAATTGTGAGGATAAGTGGAGAAAATTCAATTAATATTATTAAAAAGATTTTTGTTCCATATAAAAAAGATACAAAAGAATTTCAAACCTATACTGCCCATTATGGATTTATTTACGATGGAGATAAAAAAATAGATGAAGTAATTATTTTAGTTATGAAAGGACCACATTCATATACCAGAGAAGATGTTATAGAGATTAATTGTCATGGTGGAATTCTGGTTATGAAAAATATTCTGGAGCTTGTATTAAAGTCTGGAGCAAGGATGGCTTTACCTGGGGAATTTACCAAAAGAGCCTTTTTAAATGGAAGAATTGACCTTACAGCTGCAGAGGCGGTAATGGATCTTATTAATTCACAAAATCAATATGCACTTGATAATGCTCTTAGTAATGTAGCCGGTAAATTAAATAAAAAAATAAAGGGGCTTAGAGAAGAAATAATAACGGAAACCGCTTTTTTGGAATGTGCACTGGATGATCCGGAACATTACTCTTTAGATGGATATTCCGAAAAAATAGAAGTTAAAGTAAAAAATCTTATTAAAGAAATCGATTGTTTAATAGAAACTTTTGATAATGGAAAATTTGTTCAGGATGGGATAGAAACTATTATTGTTGGAAAACCCAATGCAGGAAAAAGCACTTTATTAAATTGTTTGCTTGGGGAGGAAAAGGCGATTGTTACTGATATTCCGGGAACTACAAGAGATATTAATGAACAAAGGCTGGTTTTGGATGGAATTTGTTTAAACATGGTAGATACAGCAGGAATACATGATACTGATGATGTTATAGAATCTATTGGTGTTAAAAAATCATTAGAGCTTATTGAAAAAGCAGATTTGATTTTATATGTTGTAGATAGTTCAAAAGAATTGGATGAAAATGATAAAGAGATAATTGACAGAATAAAAGAAAAAAATGTTATTGTTCTATTAAACAAAATGGACATTTCAAATAATAATACACAGCTTGAAAAGCAGTTTGAAAATATTGTCAGTATATCTGCAAAAAACGGTGAGGGAATTGACAACTTTATTAATAAATTAAATGATATGTTTTTCTCAGGAAATATAAACTTTAATGAAGATGTTGTTATATCAAATGTCAGACACAAAAACTTATTAGTAAAATCTAAAGACAGTCTTGAACTTGTTCTTGGAGCTATATATGACGGACTTCCGGAAGATTTTTATACCGTGGATCTTATGGATGCATATAATTTTTTAGGAGATATTATCGGGGAAACATTTAATGATGACTTAGCAGATAATATTTTCAGCAAATTTTGTATGGGAAAATAATCTAATATTTGTTTAATATATTCAAATATAGTAAAATATTTAATGTGGAATAATTTATTTGTATATAAAAAAAGTTTTAACCATTAGAAAGAGGAATATTTTGATGTCAGAATTAATTGAAAATTATGATGTATGTGTAGTTGGAGCCGGTCATGCAGGTTGTGAAGCTGCTTTAGCCTGTGCCAGATTAGGACTTAATACTATAGTTTTTACGGTAAGTGTTGATAGTATTGCATTGATGCCATGTAATCCTAATATTGGAGGAAGCTCAAAAGGACATCTTGTAAGAGAAATAGATGCATTAGGTGGAGAAATGGGTAAAATAATAGATAAAACTTTTATCCAGTCAAAGATGCTTAATAAATCAAAAGGTCCGGCTGTTCATTCATTAAGAGCTCAAGCTGATAAAGCAGAGTATTCCAGAGCTATGAGAATGGTTTTACAAAATACCGAAAATCTCACGATAAAACAGGCAGAAGTTACAGAATTGTTAATTGAAGACGATGTAATAAAGGGAGTAAAGACTTTTTCAGGTGGAAAATACTTATCAAAAGCAGTAATCCTTTGTACCGGAGTTTATTTAAAAGCCAGATGTTTATGTGGTTCTTCAATTAATTATACTGGTCCTAACGGGCTTCAGCCAGCTAATCACCTTACGGATTCATTAAGGGAAAATGAAATTGAAATCTTTAGATTTAAAACGGGAACACCTGCAAGAATTGACAAGAGATCAATAGATTTTTCAAAAATGGAAGAGCAGTTTGGGGATGAAAGAATTGTTCCATTTTCTTTTACAACTAATGAAGACGAGATTCAAAAAGAACAGCAATCCTGCTGGCTTACATATACAAATGAGACAACTCACGAGATTATAAAAGATAATCTTGACAGATCGCCTATTTATGCAGGAATCATTGAAGGTACAGGGCCTAGATACTGTCCTTCAATAGAAGATAAGGTTGTAAAATTTGCTGATAAAAACAGGCATCAGGTTTTTATAGAGCCTGAAGGTGAATATACAAATGAAATGTATATAGGTGGAATGTCTACATCTTTACCTGAGGATGTTCAGGAAAAGATGTACAGAAGTGTTAGTGGTCTTGAAAATGCAAAAATAGTCAGAAACGGGTATGCTATTGAATATGACTGTATAAATGCATTACAGTTAAAGCCTACATTGGAATTTAAAAATATTTCCGGACTGTTTAGTGCCGGTCAGTTTAATGGTAGTTCGGGATATGAAGAAGCGGCTGCACAAGGGATTGTCGCTGGAATCAATGCTTCAATGTTTGTAAAAAACAAAGAAATGCTGGTGCTCAAAAGGTCTGAGTCATATATTGGTGTTTTAATTGATGATTTAGTAACCAAAGAAAATCATGAGCCTTATAGAATGATGACTTCTAGGGCGGAGTACAGATTATTATTAAGACAAGATAATGCAGATATTCGTCTTACTCCTATAGGTTATAAGTTTGGGCTTATAAGTCAGGAAAGATATGATAAGCTTATTGAAAAAGAAAATTTAATTGAAAAAGAGGTTGATAGACTTAAATCAGTTAGTATAGGAGGAAAGAAGAAAGTACAGGAATTTTTGGAAAAAAATGGAAGTACTAGTCTTAGTAATTCTGAAACACTATATAATTTAATTAAAAGACCTGAGTTGAATTATTTTGTATTAGAAGAAATAGATGAAAACAGACCTACACTTCCATCAGATGTATGTAATCAAGTTAATATTAATATTAAATATGAGGGTTACATTGCAAGGGAACTTCGTTCCGTTGAAAAATTTAAGAAGATGGAAAATAAAAAAATTCCGGAGAAGATAGATTATATGTCAATTCAAAATCTCAGAATAGAAGCAAGACAAAAACTTGATAAAATTAGACCTTTATCTATTGGACAGGCTTCAAGGATTTCGGGGGTTTCTCCGGCAGACATATCAGTTTTACTTGTATATTTAGAGCATCGCAAATAAAAAAGGAATCAGTTTTGGACAATAATAATTTAATAGAAAAATTTAAAAAATGGGAATTTGTAATTGATGAAGAAAAGGCGGATAAATTAAATGCCTATTATCAATTATTGATTGAATGGAACAGTAAGATGAATCTTACTGCAATTACAGATTATGATGATGTATGTATCAAGCATTTTTTTGATAGTGTTTCATTATTGAAATATATTGATTTAAAGGAAGGACAAAGTGTGGTAGATATCGGTACAGGGGCCGGTTTCCCAGGCATTCCTTTAAAAATTTTAAGACCGGATGTGGAATTTGTTCTTATTGATTCTTTAAATAAAAGAATCAATTTCCTGAATTATGTTATAAAGGAACTGGGATTATCAAAAATAAAAGCTATACATTCAAGAGCAGAGGAAACCGGAAAAAATTTAGAATACAGAGAAAAATTTGATTTTTGTGTATCAAGGGCTGTAGCCAGATTACCTGTTTTATGTGAATATACTATCCCTTTGGTAAAAAAAGGTGGATATTTTATTAGTTATAAATCTATTAAAACAGAGGATGAGATAAAAGAAGCAAATTTTGCTATAGATATTCTTGGGGGAAAAATTGATAAAATAGAAAATTTTATGTTACCAGATACGGATATGGTTAGAAATCTTGTTTTCATAAAAAAGGTAAAGAATACGGGGAGTAAATTTCCAAGAAATGCAGCAATGATAAAAAAATCACCATTAGTAAAGTAGTGAGTTTTATGGAAAAAATACAATTTTTAGAAAAAGAAAAAGTATCTGTTCATAACGAAATAGATGCATTAAAAAAAGAATTGGAAACAAATGAGATTGAAATTGAAAAACTAACAATGATTCTTGAAGAAGAAAGTAAAAAAACATCAACAGCAGATGTTTTTTATCCTAAAAAAAGTACTTTTGGAACCAAGAATATAAAGATAAAAAATCTAAACAGTAATATTACCAATTTAAAAGACAGAAATAGATCCCTTTCTTCAAAAATTGAGGAAATAAGCATCAAAGAAAAAGATATTGAATATATTTTGAGTCATATAAAAGACCTTATCAAAGGCAATGAAGAAAAGTTTGTTTCGATTGAACCAATTTCAATTGTGAATAATGAAAATACTCTGTTTCCTGAGGAAAATCATGGAAATAATTTGAAAGTACTTGAAGAGTTGGAGAAAGAAAGACAAAGAATAGCCAGAGATCTCCATGATACTTCTATACAGAATTTAACTAGTTTTGTTCATAAAATTGAATATATATCGAAATTAGTTGATAAGGATCTTGTAAAATCTAAATTAGAATTAAAAATTCTGGAAAATAATTTACGTTCTACCATAGATGATATGAGAAATATTGTTTATAATTTACATCCTATGGCCTTGGATGATTTGACGTTAAATGATTATATTTCAAATGAATTGACTAAACTTGAAAATTTAAATCATGTTAATATCAAATTTGAAAGTTTTGGGGAAGCAAAAAAATTAAAGAGTATTGTTACTATTACTATTGTAAGAATAATACAGGAAGCTTGTAATAATGCAATTAAGCATTGCAAATTTAATCTTATTAATGTAACTTTAACTTATAATAAAAACAATATAGTTATTACTATAAATAATGATGGCAAAGGTTTTGATGTTGATAAAGCATTAAATAATGGTAAAAGAACTTTCGGATTATCTATGATGCAGGAAAGAGTTAATTTATTATCAGGAAATATCAGCATAAAATCTGATTTAAAAAAGGGTACAAAAATAAAAATAAAAATTCCAATAGGAGAGCAGGAGGAAAAAATTTGAGCGTTAATATTATGATTGCAGATGACCATTCGATGATAAGAGAAGGGTTAAGAAATTTATTGGAAATAGATGGGGATGTTAAGGTCATTGCTGAGGCCGGTGACGGTGATGAATGTCTTGAAAAATTAAAGGCAGAAAAACCTGATGTTTTATTGTTGGATATAAATATGCCAAACAAGAATGGATTAGACGTTTTAAAAATTATTCGTAAAGAAAAAATGAATGTTAAGGTCTTGATTTTAACTATTCATAATGAAATAGAATATTTAATGTCAGCTGTTGAAATAGGAATTGATGGTTATATTTTAAAAGATTCGGAATCTTCAGTTCTTAAAAAAGCTATTTTTACAATTAATAATGGTGATACTTTTATTCAGCCATCTCTTACACCTATGTTAAATTCCAGAATGGTTAGAAAAGAATCCGACAAGATTAAAATAGAATCTTTAACAAAAAGAGAATTTGATGTATTGAAATTGCTGGCTCAGGGATTATTTAATAAGGAGATTGCATCAACTCTTAATATTAGTGAGAGAACAGTAAAAAATCATGTGTCAAATATATTTAAAAAAATAGGTGTTGCCGATCGTACTCAGGCAGCTGTTTTTGCCATAAGAAATAATCTTATAGGAGTTTTTTGATCTAATATAATGCAGATTTTAAATTAATTAATATATGTAAAGGAAGTTTTTCAACTTTCATATTGTAGAAGCTCTAATTTTATATGAAATATAGTAATTAGTATCTTAGATGCTTAGGGGTATAGATGGGAATTATCTCTAAAATGATATACCGTAATGTAAGTGATTTTACGACTTAAAAGTATAAGAATTAAGAAAGTACATAGTTATCCTTGGCACACCTGTCAAGGATAAAATTCTACGCTGTAAAAGTATTAGATTTAAGAAAGGGATATTTTTGTTAGTGGTGATTTTTAATTTCTTCTGATATTTAGTATAAAGTTCAATTATGAGGGTATTCCTTTTACTACGAGAAAAAAGCATTTAATATGGATCGTAAAATTATTTGTTTTGTTCACAATTTATACATTTGCCGGTATGGGTTACTATGTAATAGATGAAAAATAGTTTTTTATGTATTAGCTTTATGCTTTATAAAAGGGGAAGTACTTCTTTTTTGTGGAAATTTAAAATTAGTTTTAAAATAATATGATTTAGTTATATGTTTGGACTATGCTAGTTTTATATAACTAAATTATATTTTTTTCTGCTTCTTATTATAAGTATAATTAAGCATTTTAACCCGAAAAATGGCTCTTTTACTCAACTTTAGAAAATTGTTATCTGATTTAAAAGCAATTATTTATATATTAAGAATACTTTTGTATTTATTGTATTTCACTTATATTTTATAGAAAAAAGATATAATTATTTTTATATTATATAGAAATAATACAAAATTCCACCATAAGCATGGGTTATTATATATACATCTTAGGAATTACTAAGGTAATAAATTTTTTTCATAAACTCCCCTATTTTTACAAGCACCTATTGTAGGTGCTTGTTTTTTTGTTGTGAAAAATCACGTGATATTTAAAAATAGTTTATATATTAGTAAATGTTACATGCTTTAGTGATGCTGTTCCTATAATAGAAAAAGTTTTCATTTAGGATGGAAATTTGATATAGAATATTTACATGAGAGTGAATGTTTTTTAATTTTTGTTATCCAAATTTATGCAGGTATATAACATTTATTATGTCAACCAGGAACAAAGCTATATATTAAAGGCGTTATTTTGAGATAAAAATATTATTCCTGTTAACAATGATGAGATTTCTTAGAAATTTCAGTTCAGTAGTAGCAGAATACATCGTGAAATATAAAATAGTGCCATTGTCTTTAGTTTTAATGCCGATGTTAATGCCACATTAAATATAATGACTAATTGTTGCTTTGTGAATCTCAGTTAGGCGAAGTAGAAATGCTTGTTAGAATACAGATTGCCTGAATTTTTAGGTAGAAAATTAAATATCAATCTTCTTAAATAGAGCCATTAGGCTCTTAGAAGTCCATTATCTTTAGGCAACAGGAAGTATATTGGCGTTTCAAATTTTGGTTATTTTAAATTTAATTTATTTATATATAATTTCTATTTGCCATATATTTACCATATTTTTGAGGCATATAAAGTTTTTCTTTAATTTATGTCAATTTGATCGAAATAGGTTTATTATTTATATATTCTAGGAGGGCACGTAGTTTGAAAATTATTTATTTGAACGCAGTGTAAGCAATTCCCTGCTTCAAAAGCGTAAGCTTTAAGCTTGGGTATAAGCTTACTAGTGTCAGAAGGGGTTAAAGCCCCTTCTGACAGGTGGCACAAAGTGCCACTGCGTTCATGAGGAAGTAGCGAAGCGGATTCCGAATGTCCGCTTTACTTATTTAGTCTTTTCTTATATTCCTGATGTCTAATAGAATGGTTGATTAGGCAAAAAGTTTTATAATACTTATTAGTAACTTCGTTGATAAGAAGATTGAAAGGTAATTCTGAATATTTTTAAGATAGAATATCAACAGTATTATTAATTTTTTATGTATGATTAAACTATACTTGTGCTTTAGAATGTAATAGAAATATTTTGGAGAATATTTTTTATGTAGAATGTTTCATGTGAAACATATTATTAATATAGCCCAAAATAATAAATATTTTAAAGCTGTAGTTGATATATTATAAATGATTAGTGAGTTATTAATGTTTTTAAGAGTAATATTTTCAATAGATGAAGAAGTTAAGTATAGCATAATAACTTAACTTTTTAAGTTCTAAGTGTATATAGTGATTTTGGTTTTTTGATTAATAAATATTTAAAATATATTTTGTTGTCTAGTTGAAATATTTAACCTTGGTTGCTAAAGATTAAATAAATCTGAATATTTCTGTTTTGGAATATAAGACAACAACAGTATTATTATATTTGTTAGAAACTATGCTATCTAATGTAATAGAAATTTCATGGAGCAAATTTATTATTTCAAATGTTTCATGTGAAACTTGATATTATTATAGTTTATAAAAATTGTTTAATGCTGTAGTTGATATATTGTAAATGATTAGTAAGTTATTAATGTTTTTAAGAGTAATATTTTCAATAGATGAAGAAGTTAAGTGTAGCATAATAACTTAACCTTTTAAGTTCTAAGTGTATATAGTGATATTTTTAGTCTTTTGATTAATAAATATATTTTGTTGTCTAGTAGACATATTTAACTTTGAATCCTAAGGGGTAAATAAATCTGAATATCTGTGCTTCGGAATATTGGACAACAACAGTAATATTATATATTATAGAATCTCTTTAAATGAAAAATTAAACGTTACCTCAGACGATTTTTATTGCTAAAAAGCTAACACCGAGTATTGCAATAAGGTATATTTGAAAAGTTGATTACTATCTGCAGGATAGGAGCAGATATGAAAGAACTAGAATATATACCTTACAACACTAAACTAGATCTTACTGATAGGGTTGCAATTGAAATCGGATTAGCCAGAAAGGATTCATTTACTAAGATTGCTGAGAAACTGAGAAAACATCCGCACACAATAGCAAGGGAGATTAAGTATAACAGAACCCATATCCCTTCTGCATATCCATATGGAAATGACTGCAAGTTTTATAGTTCTTGCCATATAACTCAATTGTGTGGGACGAGTGAAGATGCGTGTGATTATAAGTGCAAGCAATGCAAGAGTTTTAACTGTCATCTTGTTTGTGACAAATATGAATCACTAGAATGCAAAGAAGAACTGTAAGAAAAAACGATACTATTACAATGCAAGATATGCTGATGTAGCTGTAAAACGTAGACGTTCTGAAAGTAGACAGGGAGTGCGGCTTTCAAAAGAAGAACTAAAAGAACTTGCGCAGCTTATACGTCCATTGATTAAGAAGGGACAGCCGTTGACTCATATCTATGCAGAACATGAGAATGAGCTACCGGTAGGCCTTAGAACGCTTTATAACTACATTGATCAGGGATAGATTTGGGGAGTCGCCAATATCGACCTGAGACGTAAGGTGGGTTATAAAGCCAGACGAAAACATAAAGGGAGCATAGCTTCAAGCAATTCGTATTACCGTGAAGGACGAACCTATAATGATCTTCAGTAAGAACTTGGTATAAAGTGGATTGAAGAAGACATAGTAGAAATAGACACTGTACGAGGAGTAAGAGAAAAAAGGAAAGACACTCCTTACAATGATATTTGTTAAAACCACCGTAATGCTCTTATTTCTTTTACCTGATTATAAATCTGAATCAGTTATAAGAGTTTTTTACTATCTGGAAAGTGGACTAGGCACGGAGAAATTCAACAGGCTATTCCCAGTGTTCTTTACTGATAATGGTTCTGAATTTAGAAATGTAGATGCCATGGAACTCAATTCTGAAATGCTCTACAGGACAAACGTGTATTACTGTGCTCCAATGGCTTCATGGCAAAAACCACATGTTGAGAAGAACCATGAATATATAAGGTATGTGCTACCCAAAGGGAAGTCGTTGGATTGTTATGAGCAGGAAGATATAACGCTTCTGATGAATCATATCAACAGTACTAAGAGGAGAGGACTTGGTTGGAAATCTCCATATGAGCTTGTTGAAGAAGATGATGAAGACATGCAAGCATTGTTTGAGTTATTAAAAATGCACCCCATCCCGGCAGATGAAGTGCATTTGACTCCAGAGTTGTTTAACAAGTAATCAAAAATAATTAAGAGCTGCAGAGGTAATCAACGTGTCAATACATTATAAAAAAGACAGGTCACATTTACTTCTTCAACGAAAGATGTGAGTTGTCTGTTTGTCGTGTTGACTTTTTCGTTAGCGTTGTCTGGAATGGCTTAATTATAATATTTTTCATTTAAGACACTATCCCCAAAACGCAAAATTTGGGGTCAAAAAGAAGATTTTATTAAATGATGCAGAATGAGTTAACACCGAGTCGTTCACTCAACGTATTATAGAACCTATGCTATAAAATGTAATAGCAATTTCATGAAGCGAATTTATTATTTAGAATGTTTCATGTGAAACATATTATTAAAAGTTAAAGGTATTAATTATAACATATAGATATTTGAATATTGGTAATAAAATCTTGGCTTTATGAGTATATCTTTAAATGGTTAAAAATAAAAATATCTGAATCAGGCAAATCTTCTTTTTGAACACAGTGTAAGCAATCCCCCGCTTCAAAAGCGTTAGCTTTAAGCGGGGGATTGCTTACTAGTGTCAGAAGGGGTTAAAGCCCCCTCTGACAGGTGGCACAAAGTGTCACTGCGTTCATGAGGAAGTAGCGAAGCGGATTCCGAATGTCCGATTTACTTAAAATATTAAGATGTTGAGAATATATGGATGTTGTTATAAAATATTTTCAACGGGTAGAGTGATATTACATTAGTTTTAAATCAGTTACTAAAATAAATCTAAGTATAAGAATTTAGGAATGTAGATTATCAATCGCAATTATTAATAAAATGATAGAAGTTTTGATAATATATGATATTATAATGTGATATAAGTGTCAAGAAATTAGTATTATTATTTAGAAAGTTTCATGTGAAACATATTACTCATAGTTAAAGAAATCGACTTAAATCTCTCAATCAGTGGTATAACAAACGCAATGCTTATTTACAGTCAATTAAAGATAAACAGCATTTAGGCTATAGTCCAACTAATAGACAAAAAAGTAATACCAGAGATAGAAATAATAAAGTAAATGGACTTTATGAACAAAGGTGCTGGTAAAATCATAGACTACTGTATTTCTAATGATATAGGAACTTTAGTGGTTGGCTATAATAAGACATTCCAGCGTGGTACTGATATGGGAAAAAGAAACAATCAGAATTTTGCAAATATCCCATATGGTCAGTTGTGCTCTAAATTAGAATATCTTTGCGAGCTAAATGGTATTGTCTTTGTAAAACAGGAAGAAAGCTACATATCAAAAGCATCGTTCTAGGATAAAGATGAACTTCCAGTTTACAATAATGATAATCCTAAGACATACACATTTAGCGGTGATAGAATTCATAGAGGAATGTATCAATGCAAAAACGGCAAATGTCTTAATGCTGACGTAAACGGAGCATTAAATATTCTACGTAAAAGTAATTTTGTGTCCTTAGAAGGACTATTCACTAGGGGCGAAGTGGACATGCCCGTAAGAATAAGAATTGCCTGAGTAATCGGGTGGAAACTTAAATATCAAACTTCTTAAAAAGAGCCGAATGGCTCTACGAAGCCCACTTCCTTTAGGTAGTGGGTAGTTCACATGAAATTGGTCAGTAAATTGGAATATTTGTGTTAGAAATATAGAATTTCAATAGTAATATCATAATAAGAAATTAATCACTATCTATCCCATATTGGTATAAAGAAATGTTTTCAGAAGTAAGTATTATTATCTTTATAGTTTCATGTGAAACATGAGATGTATAGTTAAAGCAATTGTAAGGATAACTAATCAGGAATAGAAATAAGAATTATAGATCCTATTATAGCAATGTAAAAAAATTACTAGTTTTTGTCATAGTAAAATTACATTAAAAAAAAATAATTAATTAAATCTATAAAAATTAAAGTGAGATGTATTTGTATTTTGCCTCCAAATATGCGTAAAAGTTCTTGAAATATGCATGAAAGTACTTCAAATATGAGTAAAAGATTTACAAATGTGAGTAAAAATTCTTGAAATGTGCGTAAAAGTACTTCAAATGTGAGTGAAAGATTTCCAAATGAGTGTATGTTACAGAGGTTTAATGAATACTTGTGTGATAAAGAATTATATTATGGTAAAACTATTTCCAGGTAAAAGAGAACTAAAAAAAGAAAAATAAAGAAAGATATTATAAAACATATCCGCCGGAATTTTTTATTATTTGTTCTGTGAAAATCTGTGATGAATCAGTTGAAAAATTAATTATTCTTTCATAGTCATTATGATTCTTGATAAATTCTTTTGTCATAAAGATATTTCCGAGTACAATAACGGCGAATGTATCATTAATGACTTTTTCTATTGTATCGTTGCCATCCATATCTTTGTCAGCAGCATTATTTATAAAATATCAATTTTTCCAAAATGGTGGATTACTGTGGAATAAATATATTTAACTGATTTTTCAGTAGCAGCTCCAATACCTTGAGGATTATTAATAAAACCTTGTCTTGTAAACCATAATCAACCAGTGTATTTTTCAAAATCATTAATAAAAAAAGATATATTTAAGATTGTAAAATATAAAATAAAAATAAGCTTCTATTTATCTTACTTAAAATATAAGTTATAAAACAAATAGAAGCTCATTAAGTTATAAAATAATATTAATTATCTTAGTTAAAATTATTTGCGGACTTATCATTATTTGAATTTTTTTTACCAAAATATTTAATTAAGACAAATGCAATTACAAAAACACCTATAAATGATAGCAATGAAAAAATTAATAATAATGTATCAACAAATATTTGACTCATAAAAATGCCTCCTTAATTATATATTATTAAAATGAGTTATCAGCAGAACCATATCCACCTTTTCCTGCATAAACCCCTTTTTTATAATTCCATTTAAACTGTTGAAATGCATCTGATCTTGCTATTTCAATTCTTCCAGCCGGTGTAAAAATATATGACACATCTGTATAATTACAAGTGATTTTACAAGTTTTCTTTGTAGAAGAATAATAGGTATGATATGTTTGATTTTTTGCTTCTGATGACAATGTTACACCGGTAATGTCAAACTATATTGGAATTTTCTAAAGATTTTAGGATTTGATTTCATACTCATTCCTTGTATAATCCTGATATTTTTCTAACGTAGCTGAACCATAGATTTCGTTAATATCTTGCTTATAATTAATTTGATGAATAGTGTCAAATTTACTGAGGTTATTAGAATTATAAATCTGTGAAGCATTTACTTGATTGCTTACACTGCGTTCATGAGGAAGTAGCGAAGCGGATTTCGAATGTCCGCTTTACATGACCCCAAAATCATAAATAACATAAATAAAGCAAAAAAATTTTTTCGTGTTGTTCCTCCAAATCATTTTTAAAAATTTTAGAAATATTAAATATTAATACATTAAAAAGTCACATAAACTTTTTAATTAGAATTAAATAATTATCGTAAAATAACCTATTCTCGAAAGAGAAGAAGATAAATGTTTTGGTGATCACAAAAACGCATAAAAAGTCATGATTTAATTACATAATTAATTATACAATTATATTATATAATGTTAATAATAAATTAATTATTTTTAATTAAGTATAAATTTTTAATAACTGATTGATAAATAAATAATATTTAGACATAAAATAGAAAAAAGTTAATATCTAAATTCGGGGATTCTTACTTTAAGTATTACAGTATGAACGAGTATCTAAGAAAGTTTTTAAAATTAATTATTGACAAAATAAAATAGATTGTGTACAATCTTAATTATAAACAACACAACTTAATTGCGCACAAGAGATATAAAAAGAATAGAGAATTTAAAGCAAAAAATTAAGTTAAGTTTCTCTTGTTATAAGTCAATTGTGCAAAAGAAGTTTATTGCAATAGGAATATAATTATAATTAATTAAAAATGACCTATAGAAAAATACAGCGAGATATAAATAATATTTTGAATGAATTACAGGAGGTAAGCAATGAATTTATATGATTTTAAAGTAATGGCACAGGATGGAACAGAAGTTGATCTTTCAAAATATAAGGGAAAGACAGTTTTGGTTGTAAACACTGCAACAGGTTGTGGATTTACTCCTCAATATGACGAGCTTCAAGATATGTATGAAGAGTTAAAGGATAAAGGATTGGAAATATTGGATTTTCCATGTAACCAATTTGCAGATCAGGCGCCGGGAAGTGATGAAGAAATTCATAGTTTTTGTACAGGAAGATTTGGTATTACTTTTGAACAGTTTAGCAAGATTGATGTTTTGGGAGATAATGCCAGTCCACTATTTAAATGGCTTAGCGAAAATACAAAATTCGAGGGATTTAGCGGTCCTATGAAGCTGGTTTTAGCACCGGTTGTAAAGAAAATGGATAAAGATTATAAGAAAAATGGCAATGTAAAATGGAATTTCACCAAATTTTTAATTGATAAGAATGGTGAGATAGTTGAAAGGTTTGAGCCTACAACGAATATTGGTAAAGTAAAGGAAAAAATACAGGAGGTACTCTAATTTGAAACATTTTGATTATACTACAGAAAATACCTGTTCACAGGTGATAAGCTTTGATTTAGACGGAGATAAGGTTAAAAATATTTCCTTTTATGGTGGATGCAATGGAAATTTAAAGGCAATTTCATCATTAGTTGATGGAATGACAGTAGATGAAATTGAAAGTAAATTAGGCGGGATTAAATGTGGCAGAAGACCAACTTCTTGCTCTAACCAATTATCTATTGCCGTAAGAAAAGCATTTGATAAATCAATTGCAGAAAAGGTTGGATAATAAATAATTTTTGTAAGTAGAGTTCACAGTATAATTTAAAAGTCTTCTTTTTTAGATATATATAAGACAACACGATACTCAATTTTTCTATAATCTCTCTTTACTATTTAAATAGTAAAGAGGGATTTTTTTGTGGTTATAAATTGAATTTATAGCTGGCTCTAAAATTATACAGTAACCAAAAGTATTGAATTTACGTCATTTCTGACATATAATCCTACTTACCAGATAGAGAAAGTAGTGATTAAAAATTGGAGGAAGAAAATTATGAAAAAAAGAATTTTATCTATTTTATTAATTGCAGCAATTGGAGCATCGATTTTAGGATGCGGAAATTCTAAAAGTAGCACTAATGATATAAGTGCAAAAGCAGAAGGTGAAGGGGGAAAAACAATCGAACTAACAAATGTATCTTACGATCCAACAAGAGAATTATATGCAGCATATAATGAACTTTTTGAAAAACATTATAAAGAGGAATTCGGAGATACGGTTGAAGTAACACAATCCCATGGTGGTTCAGGAAAACAGGCTCTTGAGGTGGCGAATGGTCTGGAAGCTGATGTTGTTACACTTGCTCTTGAAGGAGATGTTCAGGTAGTTGCAGATGCAGGACTTATTGATGATGGATTTACATCTGAATTTGATCTTGACAGTTCACCATACACATCAACAATTGTATTTCTTGTTCGCTCCGGAAATCCAAAGAATATAAAAGACTGGAATGATTTAATTAGAGATGATGTGGGAGTAATCACACCGAATCCAAAGACTTCAGGCGGTGCAATGTGGAATTATCTTGCTGCATGGTATTATTTCGAACAACAAGGACAAAGCGAATCAGATATTCTTGATTCAATTAAAAAACTTTACAGTAATGTTGTTGTTCTTGATTCAGGTGCAAGAGGTGCTACTACATCTTTTGTAGAAAATAAACAGGGAGATGTGCTTATTGCCTGGGAGAATGAAGCATTTCTTTCACTTAAGGAATATCCGGGTGAATATGAAATTGTTGTTCCTTCCGTATCAATTCTTTGCCAGCCAACAGTTGCAGTAGTAGATGAAGTGGCTAAAAAACATGAAACTCAAGATGTTGCTAAAGAGTATTTAAGTTATCTGTATTCTGATGAAGCACAGGAAATAGAAGCAGAGAATTTCTATCGTCCAAGTACAAAGGAAATTTACAATGAGTATGTTTCTTCAGAAAATTCAGATACTATAACTAAAATTCCGGAAGATGGAAAATGGATTAATGACAAAATTACACTGACTGACATTAATCATTTCGGAGGCTGGAAAAAAGCTCGTGCAACTCATTTTGCGGATGGAGCAAACTTCGATAGTATTTACGAAGAATAGTTTAGAAATAAAAGTTTTTGTAGAGAGGATTATCAGAAAATGAATAAGAAAAAGAGAATAATACCTGGATTTGGAATTTCAATGGGGATAACAATTAGCATACTTAGTATTGTGGTTTTAATTCCACTTTCTTCACTGGTAATCTTTTCTGCAAAGCTTAGTTTTTCGGAATTTATATATACAGTTACAAGACCAAGGGTTTTATCAGGATATTTTGTTTCCATATCAACATCATTTATTGCTTCTTTGATAAATGTTTTTATGGGTCTGGCATTGGCTTGGGTATTGGTGAGATATGATTTTAAAGGAAAAAGATTTATTGATGGTATTATCGAACTTCCTTTTGCGCTTCCTACTGCAGTTGCCGGTATATCTCTTACACATTTGACCACGACAAATGGATGGGTAGGACAGATTTTTTATAAATTGTTTGGAATTAAGATTGCTTATACAAGAATTGGAATTACCATAGCACTTATTTTTATAGGAATCCCTTTTGTTGTTCGAAGTGTACAACCTGTATTAGAAAAAATTGATATTAAGTATGAAGAAGCAGCTTTTATTTTAGGTGCAGATTCCAAAACTACTTTTTTAAAAGTAATCTTTCCGGAAATACTACCTGCCATTATTTCCGGGTTTACCCTAGCCTTTGCCAGATCTATTGGTGAATATGGAAGTGTTGTTTTTATAGCAGGTAATACCCCTTATGAAACAGAGATTGCACCACTTCTTATAATGTCTGAGCTTCAAGAATTTGATTATTCGGCAGCGACATCTATTGCTCTTGTAATGTTGGCTATTTCAGTAGTTATTTTGTCAGTAAATGCATTGGCTCAAGGTATTGTTTCAAAAAGAGTGAATGGAAAAATTTAGGAGTATTTGTATGAATTTGAGAAAAGAAAATAAAGCATTAAAATATTTTCTGATAATTATCAGTTTTATATTTCTTGGGGTATTTTTGATACTTCCCCTGATTTACATAATTATAACTGCTTTGAAAAACGGGGTAGCTGCATATGTTAATGCAATTTCTGATGAATATGCAATTAAGGCGGCATTATTAACTTTAGAAGCAACATTAATTGCAGTTGTTGTAAACACAATATTTGGAGTTTTTGCAGCCTGGCTTATTACTAAATATACATTTAGAGGAAAAAAAATTTTATCAACTTTTATTGATTTACCGGTAACGGTTTCCCCTATTATAGCAGGTTTGATTTATGTTTTGACTTTTGGAAGACAAAGTAGTTTATTTCCCATATTAGATTCCTACGGGATACAGATTATTTTTGCAGTACCGGGAATTGTTTTGGCTACCATATTTGTTACATTTCCTTTTATTTCAAGGGAACTTATTCCGGTATTAACATCTCAAGGAACAGATGAGGAGGAAGCGGCTGCTCTTATGGGAGCGGGATTATTTAAGATTTTTAAAAAAGTAACTTTTCCTAATGTGAAATGGGCGCTTCTTTATGGAATAGTACTTTGTACGGCAAGATCTATAGGAGAATTTGGAGCTGTTTCAGTTTTATCCGGGCATTTAAGGGGAAAAACCAACACATTACCTCTTTATATTGAACTATTGTATCAGGGTTACGATTTTACCGGAGCCTTTGCAGCTTCTTCGATATTAGTAATATTTGCAGTTGTAGTATTAGTTTTAAGGCTGGTAATTGAAAAAAGGGGAGAGAAAAATTTAGATATAAAGAAATAATGATTTTAGTAGTTTAGAAGGGTGAATGATATGGCATATGTTGAGCTTCATGATATAAATAAACATTTTAAAAAATTCCATGCATCTAAAAATATTAATTTTTCCATTGAAAAAGGAAAGCTTGTAGCACTTTTAGGACCTTCGGGAAGTGGAAAAACAACAATTCTTAGAATGATTGCAGGCCTTGAAAATCCTGATTCGGGAGAAGTTATTATAGATGGAAAAGTTGTTAATAATATTCCAGGAAGTGAAAGAGGAATTGGTTTTGTATTTCAAAATTATGCATTATTTAGATATATGACAGTTTTTGACAATATTGCTTTTGGTCTTAGAGTAAAAAAGACACCGGAAAGTAAGGTAAAAGAAAGGGTAAATGAACTTTTGGAGTTAATTAACTGTCAAGGACTTGAAAAAAGATATCCAAGCCAGTTATCAGGTGGTCAGCAACAAAGGGTAGCTTTTGCCAGAGCATTGGCTCATAATCCTCAGATTCTTCTTTTAGACGAGCCCTTTGCGGCTATTGATGCAAAGGTAAGATTAGAGCTTAGAACCTGGCTTAGACAGATGATAACCAGACTTAATATAACAAGTATTTTTGTTACACATGATCAGGATGAAGCCATTGAAGTTGCGGATGAAATAGTAGTTACTAACAAAGGAAGAGTTGAACAGGTGGGTTCTCCACAGGAATTATATAAAAATCCTGCCACACCTTTTGTAGCTGAATTTATAGGAAATTCCGTAGCAGTGGAAAACTACCAGGATTTTAGATATTTTGACAGAAAACAAGAGGGAGAAAAAGCATATATCAGACCTGAGTTTGTAAGTGTTTTTAAAAAAGGTGAAAGTATTCAATATGCAAATTCTGCAGAAGAAGGCACTGTTTGTGACAAAATTTTCAGGGGCAGTAGCATTGAAATAAAGGTTAAAATTCATGGAAATATTATTTCGGCCATAAGAAGTATCAATGATGCAGAAATAAATCTGGGAGAAAAAGTTGATGTATTTATTCACCGACTTTACATAGTAAAAGATAATGAAGTTATTCTGGCAAATAACAGCTCATTGGTAGAAGAAGAAATGGTTATTTAGGTAGGTATTTATGAGAAAGTCAATGGATATTAAGAAAATTAATACAGATATTTTGATAATAGGTGGTGGAACGGCAGGATGCTATGCAGCCTACACTTTTTCTAAACAGGGTGATTTTAAGGTAATAATTGCTGAAAAGGCAAATATTAAAAGAAGCGGATGTCTTGCTGCGGGAGTAAATGCCATAAATGCCTATATAACTGAGGGCAGAACTCCCAAGGATTATGTGGATTATTGTAAGAATGATGCTAAGGGTATTGTAAGAGAAGACTTACTTTTGTCGATTTCAGAAAACCTTAATGAAGTAACCGGAATTCTTGAAGAAAACGGACTTGTGATTTTAAAGGATGAAAAGGGTAAATATGTTACCAGAGGAAATAGAAACATTAAAATTAACGGAGAAAACATCAAACCTATTTTGGCAAAAATGGCTGAATCTTCAGAAAATATTTCAGTTATAAATCATCTTAATATTACGGATTTGTTGGTAAAAGATAATAAAGTGTACGCAGCTGTGGGGTTTGATGTAAATAAAAATGAGGCCTATGTAATTAATGCCAGGGCAGTTCTTATCTCTACAGGAGGGGCCGCAGGTATATACAGACCAAATAATCCCGGATTTTCAAGACATAAGATGTGGTATCCGCCTTTTAATACCGGTGGGGGATATGCAATGGGTATAAATGCCGGAGCAGAAATGACAACTTTTGAAATGAGATTTATTGCTCTTAGATGCAAGGATACCATAGCACCTACAGGAACTATTGCCCAGGGAGTTAGAGCAAAACAGATTAACAGTTATGGAGAAATTTATGAAAATAAATATGGACTTGCCACATGTGAAAGGGTATATGGAACTACAGAGGAAAACAAAGATGGAAAGGGTCCATGCTATTTAAAAACAGACGAAATTTCAAAAGAGCAGGAGGAGGATTTATATAAAGCCTATCTAAACATGGCACCCTCTCAAACCCTAAAGTGGATAGAAGCAGGAAAAGGACCTTCTCAAAATAATGTTGAAATTGAAGGTACGGAACCCTATATAGTGGGGGGACATACTGCCAGCGGTTTCTGGGTGGATAATAATAGAGCCACTACAATAAAAGGGTTATATGCTGCAGGAGATGTGGCAGGGGGTGCACCTCAAAAATATGTAACTGGAGCTTTAGCTGAAGGAAAACTTGCTGCTCATTCCATTATGGATTATCTCAAAAATGAAGTTGAGCATGCTCAGGTGGATGGTGAAAAAGAAATTATTAGTGAATATGAAAGATATTTAAACAATGAGCAGGGAATTATATCCATTGAACAACTCGAGGAGAGCATGCAAAAAATAATGGATGAATATGCCGGAGGAATTTCAAAAAATTATCAATATAATGAAACCGGACTTAATCTTGCCAAAGAAAAAATTGAAGGTTTATTTGAGGTTTTAAAAGGCTTATCAGCAGAAGATACAGATGAACTATTGCAGATATATGAAATCAAAGAAAGATTAATAATAAGTCTATCTTTAATTGAGCATTTAAAGGCAAGGAAAGAAACCCGTTGGCATGGATTTTCAGAAAATAAAAGCTATCCTTTGGAAAGCAAAGATTTTGATTTATATATTAATTCCATAAAAAAGAATGGGAAAATCAAGATTATTAAAAGGCCTCTAGTAACAGGAGATTATCAACCATTGATTTTTAAATTTGATGATAAAAATGCTGTTGATGCAGGAGGTGAAGTGATATGAGCATCAGAATTGATGAAAAATCCTGCGTAGGTTGTAAAAAGTGTGTGGAAGTTTGTCCGGGAAATCTTATTAAAATTATTAATGATAAAGCTTGTATAAAAAGACAAAAGGATTGCTGGGGATGTACCTCATGTATAAAAGAATGCAAAAAAAATGCAATTAAATTTTTTCTTGGGGCGGATATTGGAGGAAAAGGATCTCTTCTTTCTGTGGAGGAAAAGGATAATTTTAGAAAATGGATTGTAACAAAACGGGATGGAAGTAAGGAAATTATTGTAGTAAATATGAAAGAATCTAATAAGTATTAAGTGAGAGGATTATTATGAGCAGATTAACGCATCTTGATGAATTGGAGACAGAGGCAATATATATAATTCGTGAAGTGGCAGCAGAATGTGAAAAACCTGTAATGCTTTATTCTATTGGAAAGGATAGTTCGGTAATGCTTCATCTTGCCTTAAAGGCATTTTATCCGGAAAAACCACCTTTTCCTTTTTTACATGTAAATACTACCTGGAAATTTAAGGAAATGATAGAATTTCGTGATGCAGTTGCAAAAAAATATGGATTGACAATGCTTGAATATATTAACGAAGAAGGCGTTGAACAAGGAATAAATCCCTTTGACCATGGAAGTGCTTATACGGATATTATGAAAACGCAGGCTTTAAAACAGGCACTTGACAAGTATGGATTTACGGCTGCTTTTGGTGGCGGAAGAAGGGATGAGGAAAAATCCAGAGCAAAAGAGCGTATTTTTTCTTTTAGAAATTCTGCTCATGCCTGGGATCCTAAAAATCAAAGACCAGAGATGTGGAAATTGTTTAATACAAAGCTTTTTAAGGGCGAGGAAGTAAGAGTTTTTCCCCTTTCTAACTGGACGGAAAAGGATATATGGCAATACATAAAAAAGGAAAATATTGAGATTCCATCACTTTATTTTGCAAAAGTTCGTCCTGTGGTTTACAGAGATGGAAACATAATAATGGTGGATGATGAGCGAATGGAAAAAAGACTTGAAAAAAATGAAAAAATTCAGAATAAAATGGTGAGATTTAGGACTTTAGGATGTTATCCCTTAACCGGTGGAGTTGAATCAGAGGCGGATACTTTGGATAAAATTATAGAGGAAACTTTAAGTGCCGTTTCAAGTGAACGAACTACAAGGGTAATTGATAACGAAGAAACAGGTTCAATGGAGCGAAGAAAAAGGGAGGGATATTTCTAATGGAATTATTAAAATTTATTACTTGCGGAAGTGTTGACGATGGAAAATCCACTCTCATTGGACATATTCTTTATGATTCAAAACTTTTATACGCAGACCAGAAAAAGGCCTTAGAGCTGGAATCAAAGGTTGGAAGCAGAGATGGGGCTATTGATTATTCCCTTTTGCTTGATGGATTGATGGCAGAAAGAGAGCAGGGAATTACAATAGACGTAGCATACAGATATTTTACAACAGATAACAGAAGCTTTATTGTGGCAGATACACCGGGACACGAAGAATATACAAGAAATATGGCTGTAGGGGCGTCATTTGCAGATTTAGCGGTGATTTTGATTGATGCCAAACAAGGTGTACTGGTACAGACAAGAAGACATGCAAGAATTTGTTCTCTTATGGGAATTAAATATTTCGTATTTGCAGTAAATAAGATGGATCTGGTTTTATATAGTAAAGAAAGATTTGATACAATACAACATCAGATAAAAGAACTTGTTGAGGAATTGAAGCTGGAAAATGTTGTGATTATACCGGTATCAGCTACGGAAGGTGACAATGTAACGACTCCTTCTGAAAATATAAAATGGTATGATGGTCCGGTGTTGCTGGAATACCTTGAAAAAGTGGATGTTACTGAAAATAAAAGTGAAAAGGGATTTTATATGCCGGTTCAAAGAGTGTGTCGTCCAAACCATACTTTTAGAGGATTTCAGGGACAGATTGAATCAGGAACAATTCATGTAGGGGATGAAGTAAGAATTCTTCCCGGCAATGAAAAGGCAAAAGTAAAAAGTATACACATTCTTGATAAAGAGGCAACGGAGGCTTCTAAAAACAGAGCAGTTACAATTCAGCTAAACAGGGAAGTGGATGTTTCAAGGGGAAGCGTTCTATTTTCAGAAGGAGAAATAGGAGTTACCTCTTCTATAGAGGCGACTTTGCTTTGGATGGATGATGAAAGGCTTGAAACGGGAAAAAATTACTTTGTAAAAATAGGTACAAAGCTGATTCCCGGAACTGTTACTCATATCAGAAATACCATTGATGTGAATACGGGAGTTAAAAAAGAAGCAAGCAATTTGGAAAAAAATGAAATTGCAGTATGTGAACTTAAATTTGCCGATGGGATTGTTGTGGATACCTTCTCAAAACACAAAACCCTTGGAGAATTAATTCTTATAGATAGAATTACAAATATGACCTCAGCCTGCGGTGTTGTAACTCAGTTGTACAAGGGGGAGGAAGGTTTAGGAAAAACTGTTATTGACAGGGAAATAAGAAGTAACTGGAAGGGACAAAGAGCCATTACTTTTGAATTAAAAGAAAGTAATATTATTAATCTTGATTTTGCAAGACGGATTGAAAGAGAACTTTCCAACAGAGGCAGACATACATATTTATACATTCCTGAAAATAATGAAGGGATAAAAGAGGTAGTAAGACATCTCAATGATGCAGGAATTGTAGTGCTTATGTATGTAAAAAAGGACTTTGATTCTGGAATATTTAATACTAATAGAGCTTATAAAAATAACTGGTTTGGTGATGAAATAACTAATCTGGAAGATGCAGCAGATTATATTTATAAAGCCACAGGAATTACTGAAGAAACAACTACTGTAGGTGACTTTATCTAAATTTTAATCATTGACAAAGCAAGATAAATTTAATAATATAAACCTAGTGTTTCAGTAGGTTAACAGGCAGATGGTATATATCATCTGCTTGTTTCATAGTGTAAAGAGGATAATTATGTTAAATCAGTTTTCAAGAACCGAACTCCTTCTTGGCAAGGATGCAATGGAAGAATTAAAAAATAAGAAAGTGGCTGTTTTTGGAATCGGAGGTGTAGGGGGATATGTCTGCGAGGCACTGGTTCGCTCCGGAATTGGCCATTTTGATTTAATAGATGACGATAAGGTATGTCTTACAAATCTTAACAGACAGATAATTGCTACCCGAAAAACAGTGGGAAAACATAAAGTAGATGTAATGAAAGAGCGAATGCTGGAAATTAATCCGAAAGTGGACATTGTGGCACATAAATGCTTTTTCCTTCCGGAAAATTCTAATGAATTTGATTTTAAATCCTATGATTATGTGGTGGATGCGGTTGATACCGTTACTGCAAAGATAGAAATTATAATGAAATGTAAAAGTGAGAATGTGCCGGTAATAAGTTGCATGGGTGCCGGTAACAAGCTTGATCCCAGTCGTTTTAAGGTGGCTGATATTTATAAGACTACCATGTGTCCCCTTGCAAAAGTAATGCGTAGAGAGATGAAAAAGCGGGGAGTGAAAAAGCTAAAGGTTGTCTTTTCAGATGAAAAACCCATCCGTCCTATTGAAGATATGGGGATAAGCTGTAAGACAAATTGTATATGTCCTCCAGGAGCAGAACATAAATGTACTGACCGTCGTAGTATTCCAGGCTCAATTGCTTTTACACCGGCAGTAGCAGGTTTGGTGTTAGCTGGTGAAGTAATAAAGGATTTAACAAATGGATTTGGAAGAAATAACCAATAGAAATCATTTAAAACAAGGTAAAAGTTAATTAAAATTAGTAAGAAAATAATTTAATTTGAAAAAATTAAAAAAAAATCGTTAATTACATGGATAACTCTTAAATATTGTGGTAAAGTCAAAGGTATAAAATGTTTTGGAGGAAAATATCTATGGAAAAATATGATTGCCTAAAATTAGAGAATCAGCTTTGCTTTCCTTTATATGCATGTGCAAAAGAAGTTGTAAGGAAATATAAGCCTTTCCTTGATGAATTGGGAATTACGTATACCCAGTATATAACCTTGATGGTTATCTGGGAGCACAAGAAATTATCAGTTAAAGAAATGGGAGAATTTCTTTATTTGGATTCCGGAACATTAACACCAGTTCTTAAAACACTTGAGAAAAAGGGATATATTAATAGGGAAAGATGTAAAACTGACGAAAGAAGTCTGATTGTTTCCTTAACCGAAGAAGGTGAAAAGCTTAGGGATAAGGCTGTAGAAATTCCGGAAAAAATGGGTTCATGTGTATGTATTGATAAGAAAGATGCGGCCGATTTGTATAGGATACTTCACAAAATGATGAAGGATTTTTAAGAGATTTGGTTAAAAATATTATTATAGTATTAAGGATAAGAGCAGGAGAAAAATTCTTCTGCTTTTTTTCGTAAAACATATGTAATTTTTAACAAAATAAGTAAAAATCTGTTATAGTTAAATATAGTCAGAAAAAACCAATGAATAAGGAGAAAAGAATGAAAAAAAGATACAAGAGATTATTTTTAACAATTATTTGTATGATAATTTTTAGCTGTTTGTTAGGAGGATGTGGAAAGAGAAAAGTAACTACCAATGACATTTCCACCAAAGAAGAAAAAAAGATCAAGGATAAAGAGGAATCAAAAGTGACAGAAGATAAAAGTGATACTAAGAAGGATAAAAAAGAAAATGAGGTCAATTATAAATCCCAAAAAGAGGAAAATAATATAAATACCGGATTTGATGAAAGTAGAAATGATGCCGGGGATATAGATGTAAATGCTTTAATTAAAATGGAAACCACTGATATTGTAAATGTAAGATACGGCCCTGGAGAGGAATATGATATTTTTGAAAAGTTAAGTGGAAATACGCAGGTTGATAAGATTTGTGATGAGGGAGAATGGTCTGTAATTTATTATAAAGAAAAAAAATTATATGTTTACAGTCAGTTACTTAAGGAATATAAGGAAGAAGAACAGACTGTACAAAAAACAGGCAATAAGCTTATTGTAATTGATGCAGGACATCAAAGAGTAGGAGATGACAGTGTAGAGCCTGTAGGACCTGGAGCATCAGAAACTAAGGCAAAAGTAACCGGTGGAACCAGAGGTGTTGCCAGCGGTTTGTATGAATATGAGCTTAATTTGCAGGTAGCACTTAAATTACAGGCAGAATTAACAAAAAGAGGCTATGAAGTAATAATGGTCAGAACCAGCAATGATGTAAACATCAGTAACAGTGAAAGAGCAGCAGTTGCCAATAATGCAGGAGCTGATGCTTTTATCAGGATTCATGCAAACGGTTCGGAAAACTCGTCAACAAATGGGGCAATGACCATTTGTCAAACTGCATCAAACCCCTATAACGGAAATCTATACTCTCAAAGTAAAGCCCTTTCAACAGCAGTATTAGATGCTTTGGTAGAGGCGACCTTATGCAATAAAGAATATGTTTGGGAAACGGATACTATGAGTGGAATAAATTGGTGTCAGGTTCCGGTAACCATAGTTGAAATGGGATATATGTCAAATGCCAACGAGGACTTACTTATGGCAAGTGAGGACTATCAAAATAAGATAGTTACAGGTATAGCAAATGGTATTGATGTATATTTTAGTTGATAAAAGGATGTTATTATGAAAAATAAAGGGACAATAATTATATTACTTGTTGTATTTATTATGGCAATGATTCCAATAAACTCTATTAAACTTCAGGCTGAGGAAAATAGTAATACAATAACTTCAGATGAAACAGATTTAAAAAATGTTCTTAAAGAAATTAATGGAGATTATTATTACTTTGGGGAAGATGGAAAAGCCGTAAAAAATACTTTTAAAATAATAGCTGAAGGTAATAAAAAATACTATTATTATTTTGGCAGGGATGGTAAAGCTTTGACAAATACCCTAAAAGTAATTAAAAAGGGAAATGAAAGCTGTTACTATTATTTTGGAAGAGATGCCAAGGCACTTCAAAATACCTTAAAATGCGTAAAATCAGGGAATACAGGCTATTATTATTACTTTGGAAAAGACGGAAAAGCTACAAAAAATACATTAAAATATCTTAAATATGGAAATGGTAAATACTTGTTTTACTTTGGAGGAAACGGGAAGGCGATAAGAAACAGCCTAAAAAAAATACAAAACAACTATTACTACTTTAATGAAAATGCAAGAGGGGTGATAAACGCCTTAAAACGCGTAAAATCAGGGGCTAAGAGCTATATTTACTATTTTGGAAAAAATGGAAAAGCATTAAAGAAAACCCTTAAAAAGGTAAAAACAGGAAATCGTATAAATTATTATTACTTTAATGGAAATGCCCGTGCTGTAACAAATGCCTTAAAACGCGTAAAATCAGGGGATAAGGGCTATGTTTACTATTTTGGAAGCAATGCAAAAGCAATAAGTAATACCCTTAAAAAAATAAAAACAGGAAAGAAATATAATTATTATTACTTTGGAAATAATGCAAGAGCAATAACCAATACTTTTAAAACAATAAAAAGAGGAAAAACCACTAATTATTACTATTTTAATAAAAATTCAAGAGCCCTTATAAACAAATTTAAAAGCATAAAAGTTAAGGGAAAAGTTAGTTATTATTATTTTGGTAAAGATGGAAAGGCCATAAAAGAAGTCCTTAAGAAAATAAAAAGTGGAAATAAAAATAATTATTACTTTTTTGGTAAAAACGCAAAGGCTTTGACAAATACATTAAAATCCTTGAAAATCAAGGGAAAGACCTATTATTATTACTTTACCCAAAAGGGAAAGGCTGCCCTGAACAGTTTAATAAAGGTAGATAATGATTATTATTATTTTCAAAGCAAGGGGCGGGCTGTTACAAATTGTATAAAATATGTGGATAACTTCAAATATTATTTTGAAGAAAGTGGAAAAGCAGCCAGAAATAAATGGGTGGATATAAATGGAAACAGAAGCTATTTTGGCAATGATGGAAGAGCTCTGACAGGACAACAGGTTATTGATGGAAAAGAATATACTTTTGATTCCAATGGAATTTTACAAAAAAAGCTTATTGTAATAGATGCCGGACATCAAAGATATGCAAATACTGCTCTTGAGCCTATCGGACCGGGAGCAAAAACCATGAAAACCAAGGTTACCGGGGGAACCAGCGGAGTTGCAAGTGGTCTTACTGAATATGAATTGAATTTAAGAGTTTCCTTAAAGTTAGAAAACGAGCTTAACAAAAGAGGTTATAAAGTAATAATGGTTAGAACCTCTAATGATGTAAATCTAAGTAACAGTCAAAGGGCGGCAGTGGCGAACAATGCTCATGCAGATGCCTTTATAAGGATTCATGCCAATGGTTCTATCAGTTCGGCAGCTAATGGTGCCATGACTATATGTATGACGCCGTCAAACCCATATAATTCACATCTTTACCAAAAAAGTAAGGCTTTATCCACATATGTTCTTGATAATATGGTGAAAAGTACAGGCTGTAGAAGAGAATATGTGTGGGAAACAGACACTATGAGTGGAATAAACTGGTGTCAGGTTCCGGTAACCATTGTGGAAATGGGTTATATGAGCAATCCAAGAGAGGATTTACTTATGGCTTCAGAGCCTTATCAGTTTAAGATAGTTTCAGGAATTGCAGATGGAATAGACCAGTACTTTGGAAATTAAAAATCACCGGAAAAATTTCGATAATTATTTTAAGAATATATGAAAAAACATGGAAAATGTTTATTTATAAGTTAATGCTTATGATATAATGAGTTTTAGGAAGCTTTTTAGTTGACTTCTTAATAAAAATGAGGTAAACATCCTTTTTATAAGAAATCTGATTATATGAAAGGAAAAATTATGGATTTTTTTAAGCTGCATCAGGTGATGCATGAAAATTTATATAGCAGTGTCAAGACAAATCTTCACCAGATTTCTGTCTATTATAGAAAATTTGGTCCTCAGATTGATGTCGCTGTATTGATGGACTGTCAAAAGGGCGAGGAATATACAAAAGAACAGTTGGAAATTATCAACAAAAAAATCATAAACATCTTTAGAGATGAAGAAGATAATACTCTGCCTATAGAATATGACAGACAAAATACGGATGTGGATATTTTATATATGGTTGCAGCAGATGATGCCTTAAGTATGCGTCAAAAACTGCCTCAAAATATAAAATACTGGCTTATAGATGGTATAAAACACAGGCTTTTAATCTTTGATGATCAGCCTTCGGAGTTTGGATTATTTGACGAAGAATTTACCACTGATAATCCCTGGATTAAGCCAAGACCACTGAAAAAACAGATTAAAAATGCAGTAGAGTTTGAGGATAATCCCCTTGAGGATGCCGAAAAAGTTGAAGTGATTATTCCGGTAAGAAGAAAAGTAAGTTTTCCGGTGATTAATGTAATGATAATACTTATTAACATAGGGATTTTTGCTTTATTGGAATATTTGGGAAATACCACGGAAAGTGATTTTATGCTTTCTCACGGTGCAATGTATCCACCCTATGTTTTAATGGAACACAGGTATTATCTCTTATTCACCAGCATGTTTGTACATTTTGGTATTGACCACATGCTTAACAACATGTTTATTTTGTATTTTATCGGAGATATTTTAGAAAGAACCTACGGAAAGATTAAGTTTTTGATGATTTATATTTTAGGTGGTATTGGAGGAAATGTTATTTCTTTATATGCCGCATATAAATCAGGAGAAAATGCCGTATCAGGTGGTGCAAGCGGAGCTATTTTTTCAGTTATCGGAGCTTTGCTTTATGTGACAATAATTAATAAGGGAAAAATCAGAGAATTATCTGTTTTAAGAATGACATTTATGATAGCTTTGAGTCTGCTGATAGGTTTTACCAGCGATGGTGTGGACAATGTCGCTCATTTGGGAGGACTTTTATGCGGAATAATCTTGGCAGCCGTTTTATGCAGACCATTAGGAAACAAGAAGTATGATAATACAAAAGAAAGGCTAAAATTATAGTATGAAAATTAACATTTATTATGGGGGAAGAGGATTTTTAGATGATCCGACTTTGTATGTTTTAGAAAAAATGCAAATGGTTTTCGAGGAATTAAATGTTAAGGTGGAGCGTTTTAATCTTTTCGAACAGAAAAATTCACTTGTTACATTGCCAAATACCTTTAAAAATGCAGATGGAATTATATTGGCATCTACAGTTGAATGGTTTGGAATAGGCGGATATATGCAGCAGTTTTTAGATGCCTGCTGGCAGTATGGTGATAAAGAAAAGATAAGCGAACTTTATATGCTTCCGGTGGTTATGTCCACTACCTATGGGGAAAAAGAGGGAGAGCTTACCCTTTTAAATTCCTGGGAAATATTAGGTGGAATTCCTTCAAGGGGAATGTGCGGATATGTTAGTGATCCTTTGGAATTTGAAATGAATAAAGAATATTCCAAGATAATTGAAAAAAAAGCAGAGAATTTTTACAGGAATATATCTCAAAAATTAAGGGAATTGCCAACCAGTAATCAGGCGGTTAAAACCAATGTTTTGCGCACAAAGAAAATTAATTTTACACCACAGGAAAGTGAGCAGCTGTCTAAATATGTATCAGATGATGAGTTTGTTAAGACACAAAAAGAAGATTTGAAAGAACTTGCCACTATGTTTAAGGATATGCTGGTTAAAGATGAGCAGGACGAGGATAAATATATTAATTCCTTAAGAAAACATTTTAGACCGACAGAGGCTTATAAGAGTAATTATCTTATTTTGGTATCTGACCTGAACAAATCCATTGTTTTGGAAATAGACGGAGCAGGATTAAATGTGGAATACGGTACTCAAAGAAGAAATACTGAAGTTATTATGAAAATGACTTCCAAGGTTTTTGATGAGATAATCGCCGGACATATGACTTTTCAAAGGGCATTTATGGAAGGCAGCATGAGCGCCAGAGGAAAATTTAATGTTTTAAGACAGTTAGACAGAGTATTTAGTTTTAATATTATAAAAGCGGGAGAATCAGCTTAAAGGAGGAAAAAATGAAAAAGGATGATTGTATTTTTTGCAAAATAGCAGCAGGAGAGATTCCATCAGGAACCTTGTATGAAGATGAAGATTTCAGAGTAATATTAGACAGGGGACCGGCGACAAAAGGACATGCATTAATATTACCAAAAAATCATTTTGAGGATTTATACGAAATCGACGAGGAAACTCTTAAAAAAGTGGCAGTGCTTTCTAAAAAAATGGTAGAAAAAATGACAAAAGCACTAAAATGTGATGGATTTAATGTGGTTCAGAATAATAAAGAAGCAGCCGGCCAAACGGTACCACATTATCATCTGCATTTAATCCCAAGATATAAAAATGATGGAGCCCATATTCTTTGGAATCCGGGGGATATTACAGATGAAGAAATCCAGGAACTTGTAAAAATAATTAAAGAATAACAATAAAAAAAGCCTTTCCTTAGTTTATCATTAAGCTAAAGAAAAGCTTTTTTGTTATCAGAAAATATTTGCAAAGCTGGCAACCTTACCATAGCCTTCTCCGTTTCCACCGGTAACAAATGCTTCTCCGGTGCGAATCCAGGCATGGGCAACCATTTTTCCGCTTTCATCTCTTCCAACCCCTAAATAAAGAGTATTGTTAATATGTTTACGATTTAGAAGAAATCTGGCTGTAAGAGCCTGAACCAGGCATTTACTTTCCCAGGGGGTTTTTTTTGAGATTTTATCAATATGTTTACAGATATATCTTGCATAATAATAATGGTCTATGGGTTCGGTTTTTGGGGATTCTTCACCTTCCTTTCCCCAGTGCTTTCTAAGTTTATCTGAAGAAATAAGCAAAATTTGAAGGCGATAAAAGCCCATTAAAATATATAAAATAATGTTGATTCTGGCAGTTTTTAATGATTTCATTCTTTCTCCTGGTGTGTATTATTTTAGCTCGTCAAGTCCCCGTATCATATTGATAATCTTTTTTGTGGTATCCACTCCCGGTTTTCTGGTTATTTTATAAATGGGAGTCTGATTTAGAATTTCAATATAATTTTTCATAAGAGCCGGGGCAAATCCAATCATGTTAAAAATAAAGCTGCGATAGGTATTTTTAAGCATACACTTTATTTTATCGGTACCTAGGATTTCAGATATAATAAGGTCTTCTTTTTGATTATCTTCTCCTAAATTAAGCTCTACAAAAGCTTTAAGGGGAAGTCCCTTGTTGACAAAGCCTTCACTGAATCTGACTGCAAATTTATCCCTTTCTTCGTCAATATAAATTAAATCAGAAAGTTCATATCCAAATGAAACAGCGGCATCCCTGCAAAGTTTTTGCTGAGGATAGGCTGGTTCAACAATCCAGTTATTATCACTTTTCTTATCTAATACAGAGACATCATCGGCTAAAAATCCCATACCGTCAAGGCGAAGAGCTGTGGAAATGGTGGATTTACCGGCACCGGCATCTCCGGTGATAATTACTGCTTTATCATTTTGAACAACCGTTCCTCCGTGAATAGGAATGCGTCCTTTTAATATCATGGCAATACCTAAAGCAGAGCCTAGTGTAAATATTTTTCTCTTGTAAGGGTCAAAATCTTTATTACATTGAATACTGATTCGTTTTCCCTCCTGAATGAAATAATAGCCTACCGATTCAATTTCAAAGCAACAAAGCTTTGGCGTAGCCAAGACATCTTTTATGCTATTTTGACCGGCTAAAATCTCCGGTGGAATATCCTCTAAACAGATGTGTATCGTAATATCACTATCTGGGGGAATCGAAACCAATTCAGGAATTTCAAAATCACATTCGATATTTTCTCCGTAAACGGTATAATAATATTTTTCCATTTTTCCTCAATGATAATTTATAGCAGACAAAACCGTCTGCTATATTTATTTAGACAATATGTTTTTGATTACAATCTGTATGATATATGGAAGAAGAAAATTAGTCAAGTTAGGAATATATAAAAGGACAGAACCTGAAGTTCTGCCCCTTTAATAGAATTGAAGAAATAATTATCAACACAAGGTGTTGATTGAAGAAAGAAATATAAATGTGTTTCACATGTTCTAGAATCAGAACATTTTTTAACTTATCTCTGCAATAAGAATGAGCCACATTCATTTCATGCAGAATTTTATTTATATAACCTAAATTATTATAGACTGTGGCATAAGTACTGTAAAGAGTAAGAGGAGAATTGTTAGAATAATAAATTAAATATAAAATATATAAATATAATTTATAAAAATTTAATAACAGAGATAAAAAAATACCTCAAATTCTAAAGAATTTGAGGTGGAAATTAACTAATTAGCTAAACATATCTGGTGTGTTATTAGTTGGTGTTGGAGTTGGATTGTTGTTGTTATTGTTTGATTCAGGTTTTGTCCAACTAAGATGTCCTGAGATTTCACCATCTCCGATATATCCACCATCTTTATAAATTCCAATCCATGCATGTGCTGTAGCTGCTACATTTAAAACTTCCATTTCAGGTTTTTTCCAAGCTTTCATTTCTTTCCTCCTAGTAGTTACATTTTTTAAAAGCGTTCCACTCAACGCCCACTCATTATATAGTCAAATTTGATAAAAGAAAAGTGAATATAACAAATTTGTTAGATAATAAAGTAACATGAATATTTATAAGAAGGAATAAAGTTAAAATTATATGATTTTTTTAGGGTAAAAATTCATATAATACTATAACAAAAGATAGATATTGTAATTTACTTTCGTCTATAGCACTAAATTTATCTATTTCATAAAGATCTTTTATAGAAACATTATCTAAAAACTCTAATAAATCATTACAAGAGGCCTGATCGATATATTTATCCATTTTTGGATTAGTAAACAGGTCATAATATTTTTCTCTTATTTTTTTCCAATCTCTAATTATTCTTATATGCCAGTCGGCGTTTTGTAAGCCGTATCTTGGCCAGACATCTACATATTCTTTTGGTAAAAAATCATGCATTGCACCACGAATAAGCCATCTTACATTTCCATTGAAGGCAAAAAAATGAAATGGAAGGCTTAAACAGAATTTTTGCAGGCGTATATCTCTTGTAGGATCTCTAACTACAATGCCACAGGCTAGGCCAAGTTTTGTTTCATATGAACCAATATAGGCATAGGATGCAGGTAAAGTAAGATTACTTTGGTAGCTGATATGGTCTTCAGGCAGTCCCGAAAGCTTTTGTATAAAATCAGTATCCCCAAAGCGGTCAATTATAGAATAATTTTTGTGTATATCTTTAGCTAAAAGTGGATTATCCGTTAAATTATTTGTATCAATGTCAATAGTTGATTTTCTTTTGATATTTGTAAAATGTTTTATGGTATCTAAAAGTGCCCTTTTTCTGCTTTGAGGTACAACATTTGTACAATATCCGTTTAGACACTTGAGAAATTTAATATACTTTTTGTTAGTATACAGGTCATAGAGCACATTTTGAATATCACCATAGGAAACAGTACTGTTTCCGAATTGACCTGTTAAAACTATTCTGCAGTTTTTTTCATATGCTTTTTTATATATTTCATAAAGGTTAGGCAGATTAACTGTGGCTTTAAAGGGGATTTCCATGATTTTTAATATTTCAGGTATTTCTAAGATAGAATTCTTCCCTTCATTATTCACAAATTCAGGAATAATATTTGGATAAAGCTCAATTAATTTTTTTACCAGGTCGGTTTCGTCATTTATAAAATAATTCTTTCTGTTTAAAGGTGGTTTTTCATAATTTACATAGGTAAATGAAAAAAGCTTTTTGTTTTTCCTGCTTAATTCCAGGGATGATAAGGCTGCAACGCTTGAAGAATCAAGACCGCTGCTAAGACTTATTGCCACTTCCTTTTGGCATCTGAGGGCTGATTTTACGCAATCTGAATATACTTTAACAAATCTTTTGGCAACTTCTTTTTCATTTCTAATATTGGAAATAGAGATATTATCTAAAATATTAAAGTATTTTACTTTACTTACTTCTTCATTTTCTATCTTAATATAAGAAGATGCGATAATCTGAAAAATATTATCGTAAGGAGTTTCACCTGCAACAATATTTGGCATCATTCCCGGAGCTAAAAGAAAGTCTTTTAAGTAATTTTCGTTTATTTTTAAGTTTGGATTCGCCTGTAAAACAGGGTCAATAAGGGTGGAAAAATAGATATTTCCATCATTTACATAATAATAGATTGACCTTTGCGAAAGTTTATCAGCAGCAAGGTAGAAAGTTTTTTTCTTATTATCGTAAATGGCAATGGAAAAAAGTCCCTCTAAATACTTCAGACAATCAATCCCGTATTTTAGAAAGGCTTTGTAAATAATCATACCATCACATATTTCGGTATCCTTGATACTTAACTTTTTAATTAATTCAGTTCTGTTATCAAGAAGGCAGTCGGCAGTAAAAAAAATGTCCCTTTCTTTATCATAATAGGGTAAAGTTTCATTTTCTGACTCTTTGGTAATGAATTGTAAACCGCAACAAAAAGCAATATCATTTTCTTTTATATGGTTTATTTTATCCAGTTTGCAACGGTTTTCATAGATAGCTGACATGGCATCTATCTGCAAGGTTAAATTATTTTCGCTTATATTATTTGAAATAATACCCCATATGGCTGACATAAAAACTCTCCTTTAATTAATATATGAAATAGGTGCTTTTCTTATATAATATACAAGTTTCGAGTAAAAACAAACCTTTTATAGCGCGCTAAATTATTTTATGATGTGAGGCTTTTTTTCATTTTCAAAAATAAGCAACTATAAAAGGCTATCGCATTAATACGACAGCCACGTTTTTTAGAAAGATTTAAAATGATATTTTCTATCTCCTTCTACATAGTACATAATACCCCAAAAATGATTCTTATTGCTCTTAAAAGAATACCACTTTGTTAATACTGGTAACCCAATAAAGATGTCTTTTTGAGATTTTTGATTTTTGCTTTTTTTAGATATAGATAATTCAGACAAGAGCTCATTTAAGTCAAATTCCTGTGTACCCAAAATTCCATAGTAACCAATTGTAAACGGAGCATCAAAGTCATAATTATCCTTGTCAGAACATATATTTAATATCCTGTCACCATTTGAAGCATTTATGTTAAAAAAAAGTTTAAAATTTTTGGGAGGAACAAAATTTACATTTTCAATTTTAGCATTTTTAAGGGAGGATTTAAATGTATCGTTCCATAGAATGTTAAAACTAAATTTTCCATCGGCATAATGTTTTCTTGAATTATCTTCGATTTTTTGTGGGTCTATTGAGGGTAAATCCCAATCACCTTCTACATTTTTTAAAAAATCTCTTAGTAACATTTTTGTGTCCTGACATTTATAATAATAATCGGAATTGTAATATACCAAGTAACGCTGGACGCCTCCATATTTTTGAGTTTGTATATCACCTTCGATTTCGTTTGCACGATTAGCTGCTCTCAAGTTATCCATAGCAAAAAATTCATACATTTGACTAAGGATTTGTTTATTATCATTTAAATTATTTCCGGTAGTTTGATGTTTTTGGGTTCTGTAAATACGCATTGACTCACAACATTTCTTAAAAAAATTTTCCAAATCACTTTGGCTCACCTTACCTGAATAAAAATCATTCATGTAATATGCTATTTTTGTTTGCATATCCCAGGCATAGTGGTCTGAAAAGATACTTTCTGGCATACTAAATTTCTCTCGGTATTTAGAATAGTTTTCGTAACAGTCTATATTTTCGCTCTTTTCATAAGTGTCAAAATTTTGTTCATTTCTTGATAAAAGTGTATCGGAATGATTTTTATTTATAGGATTATTATAAACGGAAATGTTATCCGTATTGTACAAGTTTAGACTTTCTATATTCATTACGTATACCTCCCTGAATAAAAGAAATGTTGATGTATGTTAGTAGCATTGTAAATTGCATGTTTAATCACCAAATTCATAGTAGTAAGAGATATAAAAACTAGGGGTAATAGTAAGATTTTTATATGAACTACTTGCCTTAATACTTGCACACCAAGTTCCATTTAGACTAACATTGTTAAGAGAGTCTTTGACAAAATTCATATCAATTTTTTGATAACCTGTTGGCGGGCTTGTAAACCAATACGGCTTATCTGGTGTCTTTATTTTCCAACTGTCCACATATGATAAACGTACGTCTTCGAGATTAACATCAATAGCTTGGGCTGTATTTGGTAAATAAGTTATTTGGTTAAAATTAAAATATAATGGTGTATAACGAGAATTATTAATTTTCATATGAATATTTGGTGATATGGTAATGTTTCCAGGAGACATAACGGGATTCCCTACTGCGGTAGCCATAGTTCCTGTTTTTAAAAATAATCCATTTTGTGGATTTTCGGAATAAACTACTAAGTAATATTCGTCAAAATCAATAATGTCTGTTAAATCGCTTTTTTCCGCACATTTCCATGGTCCATTTCCTAAAAAAGAGGTCTTATGTGATTTGTTATCTAATGAGGAATCATACTCAGGAAATAAGTTACTAGCCTTTAAAACTTTAAAATGAATATTATAAACATTACTTAGGACAGTTATAACGCTTCTAGTTGATTTTGTAAATTTGAACCAATATTCTCCAACATTAGGAACATATTGATTATTTTCTAAATTTACTTTTGATTCACAATACTCGTCCAATAATACAGCATTATCTTTTCCGCTCATCATCAACTCAGTATCTTTTTTATCACCTACAATTATTCTAAAATTACTTGCTTTATTCTGATACGAAATCGGTGTAACCGTAATTGTATAATTGCAAATCGTGGCATCAGCTGATGGCTTATCAATAAATCCCCAATTTTTTGCATGTCTATAACCGACTTCCTTTTGTAGTATTTGATTTCCTTTTTCATCAAAAACTTTAATTCGAGCTCCAACATAACCTTTTCTAACTAAACATACAGCTGCAGAGTCCATTTTAGAAAAATCTAAAGAAAAATTGTATCTTAAATAATCATTAGCTGATTTGAAATTATCTTCAAAAATTTGATAATTCGCTGTTCTGGTTTCTTCAGGAACCTTTTCATTATATGTATCATCTGACAAACCAGATACTTCTTTTAAAGAGATAGTTTCTTTCGCAAACACACACATGTAATTAAATGATAAAACAATTAACATTGATAACATTACAAAAAAATATTTTCTAAGTTTGTTCATTTTGACCTCCTAAATAAAAACTTTATTATAAAATCATTTATTTTCTTATCGTAAGATTTATATTGGATTCTTAGTTTTTTGAAGAAAATTAAGAGTTATAAAGAAAAAATACAAAAAAAAGGAGCCTAAGCTCCTTTTTTTATTCTAGTATTGATTTAATGATCTGCTTAAAAATTCCTTTGTTCTTTGATGTTTTGGGGCATTGAAAATATTTTCCGGGGTGTCATCTTCGAGGATAACTCCCTCATTCATAAATACTACCCTGTTTGAAACCTCTTTGGCAAACTGCATTTCGTGGGTTACAACTATCATTGTAAGACCGCTGTCAGCAAGATCTTTTATAACCTTCATAACTTCGCCTACCATCTCCGGGTCCAAAGCGGAAGTCGGCTCATCAAATAATAAGGCTTCCGGTTCCATGGAAAGAGCTCTTGCAATGGCAACACGCTGTTTTTGACCACCGGATAACTGGCGTGGTTTTGCATTGATGTATTCTTTCATACCAACCTTTTCCAGATATTTAAGAGAAGTTTTTCTGGCTGTTTCTTTGTCAATTTTCAAAACCTTCATCTGTCCCAACATACAATTGTCCAAAACAGTTTTATTTTCAAAAAGATTAAAGGATTGAAATACCATACCAAGTTTTGCACGGTATTTTGTAATATCATAGCCTTTTGTTAAAACATTGTTTCCATGGAAATATATTTCTCCACCGCTTGGATACTCTAAAAGATTTATACATCTTAAAAGAGTTGATTTTCCAGAACCACTAGAACCAATAAGAGAAACGACTTCGCCATAGTGAACATCAAAATTAATGCCTTTTAAGATTTCTCTTTCCCCAAAATTTTTTTTGAGTCCTTTTATTTCAATAACTGTATTTTTGTTATTATGCTGTTCACTCATCTGTTTTCAAAGCCTCCTTTAATTTTAAGTCCGTTTTCCGGCATTGTGGAAGAAGACATGATGGTATACGAATCTGAACCATCCATTTTCTTCTCTATATATCTTAAAATTCTGGTAACTGTGAATGTAAGCACCAGGTAAACAATACCAGCGATAAAGAAAGTTTCAAAAGTTCTAAGGGCTATACCTTTTACTGTCTTTGTAACAAAGAACAATTCGGAAACGGAAATTACATTAAGTACGGAGGTATCCTTTATATTAATGACAAATTCATTTCCAATGGCAGGTAAGATATTTCTTATGGCCTGTGGTAAAACAACATTAAACATTGTCTGCCAATGAGTCATTCCAATAGCGTGGGCAGCATCAAACTGTCCATCATCTACAGAGTCAATTCCACCGCGGACAATCTCTGCCATATAAGCTCCGGTATTTATTGAAACGATTAAAAATGCTGCGGTAAGTGGGGCAAGGTCAATATTAAATGCCTCCATAAGACCATAATAAACAATCATAGCCTGAACCATCATAGGGGTACCACGAAATACCTCAACATAAACTGCAATAAGGAAATTAACAACTGACATAACAGCTTTTTTTACCTGATGATCCTGTGGACGAACAGGAATTGTCCTTATTGATGCAACAATCAATCCAATAATAAATCCTAAAATAGTACCAACCATGGCAATGAGCATGGTCACACCGGCACCTTGCAGGAACATCGGCCAGTATTGATCAAGAATTACACTGACCCAGTCCCAAAAAGTTTTTGACTCCATAAATAATTTGCTCCTTCTAGTTAATTCAAATCATATATATTTTTATTAATTAATTCGCATTTACCGGCTGAGTTTTGATAGCTTCTTTCATCATTTCGTCTCTATCATCCTCAGAGATTTCTGAAAGGATATCGTTAACTTTATCAGTAAGCTCGCTTCCTTTTTTAAGACCTACAGCGATGGATACTTCATCAGTGTTGTATTCAAAACCGTCACCTTCACCAAATTCAACATAGGAAAGGTCATCGTTTGCAGCAACAGCTGAAAGCGCACCCGGTTTTTCGGAAATATATCCGTCGATTTTACCTGATTGTAAAGCAACAATCATATCAGGGAAGTTTTCTAAAGCGGTTTGCTTATCAACATCCTTCATTTGGTCGATTACAGTGTAGTGGAAAGTATTAAGCTGAGCTGTAATTTTAGCTCCTTTGAAATCATTGATAGTTTTTGCCTTTGCGAAATCACCATCTTTTTTTACAACCACAACTAAATCAGAAGTGTAGTAATTGTCAGAAAAGTCAAGGGTTTCTTTACGTTCTGAAGTAGCTGACATACCGGCAATAATCATATCGATTTTTCCGGAAGTAATGGCAGGACTTAATCCATCCCATTCGGTTTTTACGATTACAAGTTTTTTTCCTAAGCCATCAGCAATTTTTTTGGCAATCATAACATCATAACCGCTGGCATATCCACCGCCTTCGATTTCTACAGCATCGTTGGAATCATCTGTCTGAGTCCAGTTAAAAGGAGCATATGCACATTCCATACCTACTTTTAATACATCCTCTTCGGATTTTTCCGAACTGCTTGAATTACCTGAATTATTATTGCCACATCCGGCTAAAGAAAGGGTAATTGCTGCAACCATAACAAGGCTGCAAAGTTTCATAAATTTCTTTTTCATATAAAACACCTCGCTTTTTATTATTTGATGTACCTGTTGTAAAAGCAAAAAATTCCCATAAAAGCCGGCATCTTCGCCGAAATCTTTCAAGGAAATTCGCCGTTTAACAATTAGAATTAAATTGGTACATCCAAGTCAATACATACTTTATAAATAATATCACTAAAACAGTCCTTTGGCAATGAAAAGTAGATTTAATTCCATAATAATCTAATAAAAATACACAATAAAAGGGAAAATAGTGTATAATTATTTTTGATAATTTAAGCATAGCAGATTTAATAATTAACCAAATACAGGAGGATGGTTATGGGAGACACAAATAACAACGAATTATGGACAGATAAAAAAAGACACCTGGGTTTACCAATTAGTTTCACAAGATACACCCTAAAAGAGGATAAACTAATTGTTAAAAGAGGTTTTTTAAACATTGTAGAAGATGAAGTAAGACTATACAGAATTTTAGACCTGGGAATCAGAAAACCCCTGGGACAAAGAATCTTTGGAGTGGGAACCATAGAGGTTCATTCTTCTGATAAAAGTCTTGGGGATTTTGAAATTGAAAAAGTAAAGGATGCTTCAAAAGTAATGGAGCTTTTATCAGACAAGGTTGAAGAGGAACGCCAGAAGAAAAGAGTATTTAGCCGTGAAAACATGGGTGAAGATTTTGACGGGGATGATGATGAATAAAACAATCCGGGCTTTTTAGTAAAGCCCGGTTTTTTACATCCTGGTTTAACAGTTTTCAATATAATCCAGAAAATTTTTATAGAATTTATTAGCTTCTTTCCAGTTTTCTACACCACAATAATCAATGGCTTTTATTTGAGAAGGGCTAACCTGTTCAAACAGATGATTTGCATAGTTTTTTCCCTTTTTAGTTATTACGGCCAAAAAACTTCTTGCATCTTTTGAATTTTTAATGGCTTTAACATAATGATTATCAATAAAAGATGAGATAATCCTTGTTATACTTTGCCTTGGGATAAGCAGATAATCAGAAATATCACTGGGTCTTAGTCCTTCTTCGTGTTCCATTAATAATAAAAGTACAAGAAAATGACTCATGGGAATATTGGATTTTTCAAAGAAATTGGCATAAAAGCGTTCTTCTCTTTTTTTTAAAAAAAGATGTTGCATAAAGATTTTCATATAGACATTTTCCGAATCCGATTGTCTGGATATGGGTTTAACGGCATATATGAAAAACATGTCGCTTCGTTTATTTCCGATATTTCCGTGGGGATTGAATTTGCTGCTTATATCGGTTTCATATTCACAATGGGCAAATCCCAGACTTCTTAAAACAGTAACATCCCATTGGGGACGGCTTACAAAACTAATGGGAAGCTGTGATTTATATTCATCGCTAAGTTTACAATATTTTACAAATTCTTTATCTTGAATATCCTTGGAATCATGAGTTTCCAAAAAATTATTATAAAAGCTTATTTTTCCGTAATCTGCATCATAGTTTAAAAAAACTCCACCGGGTTTTAAAACTCTAAAGGCTTCTTCGTAGGTTTTTTTAACATCACAAAGAGTCCAGGTGGTGTTTCGGGATATGACAGCATCAAAATAGTCATCTTCATATTCTAAAGCTTCTGCATCCATAACCTTAAAATGGATAAAGGTAAGTTTGTCATTTTCTAAAAAATTCTTTGAAGCTTTTTTTGCTTCTTCTATCATTTTATCTGAAATATCAATGGCATAAACATGGTGTCCCAATGATGCAGCAGCTATTGCCATAAATCCTGTAGATGTACCAATATCAAGTACCCTTAGTCTTTTTCCGGGAGGAAAATTGCTTTCTAATTCCTGTTTCCAAAAGGTGAAATTGGAACTGTTTAGATGCTCGCTTCGCAATACACCGTAGCTTTTTGCCCTGTAATCCCAAAATTCTTTAATAGTTTTATTCATAAGAAATTCCCTCTATATTAATTATTTACTATTGGATTTAAAAATCCTAACATATTATATTTAAAAAAATAATATAAATTTATACATAAGCGCAGTGTTGTTTTAAACATATATTTCTTCTGATAACAAAACATATATATTAAGAATACCATATAATTTTAAAAAATCAATAAATATATTTTTAATAAAAGCATTGACATAATAAAGGGTTAATGCTAGTCTAATAAAAAGATAGTATCGCGTGGTACTAAATTACAGGAATGATTACAGGGATAATATTAATTAAAAAAAGAGGATAATTATGGAACAGATAAAAGAGATTTCTACAAGAATGGCCTCATTGGTCGTTATTTTATTTGGCTTGTCTATTCTTACTTTTTCTCTAACTTATATTTTACCATCAGATCCGGTTGAACAGCTGGTTGAGTCCATGGGAGCCGGTCATGATGAAGAAGTGATGTCCAGGATGAGAGAAAAGTATGGTCTTGATAAACCCTTTGTTGAACAGTATATGGTCTGGTTAAACGGAATTTTTCACGGAGATTTTGGCTTATCGGTACAATATGGTCAGCCGGTGGCTAAGGTACTTGCAAGAAAATTACCTAATACTGTTATTTTAGCAGTGACTTCCTTTATTTTTATGATAGCAGTGTCCTTTCCATTGGGAATTATATCAGCAGTATATAAGAATAAAATTGCAGATTATATTATAAGATTTATGTCCTTTATTGGAGTATCCATACCGGGTTTCTGGGTGGGGATGATGCTTATTTACCTTTTTAGTGTAAAGCTTCATTTACTGCCGGTTGGCGGCTCAGGTTCTTTTGAAAAGCTTATTATGCCTACTCTTACATTGGGATTGGGAATGAGCGCATATTACATCAGAAGAATACGGGCAGTCATGTTGGAACAAATGGGGGAAAATTACATAATAGGTTGTTTGTCAAGAGGGGTAAAAAAATCAGCAATAATATTTAAACATATACTTCCAAATTCCCTGTTGTCCATTGTTACCATGCTTGGAATGAGCTTTGGAGGATTACTTGGAGGAACAATGATAGTAGAAACGGTATTTAGTTACAATGGAATAGGAAAGACTGCTGTGGATGCTATTTCAAAAAGGGACTATCAGGTTATTCAAGGATATGTACTGTGGATGGGCTTTATATATGTAATGGTGAACCTTTTTGTTGACTTGTCCTATCAGTGGTTTGATCCCAGAATAAGAAGAAAAGGCAGAAAGGGTGGAAATTAATGGATAAGATAAAACGAAACAGGGATTACATTGCTCTTTTTATGGCAGTTTTTGCGGCAATTGTTTTTATTTTAATTGCAACTTTTTCCTATAAATTTGCACCTAATAATCCCCTGGCCACAGATTATGATAATTTACTAAAGGCTCCCTGTTCCCAATATTTTTTTGGAACCGACCAGCTTGGAAGGGATATTTTTTCAAGAATATTATACGGAGGAAGGACATCTTTACTGATAGCCTTTCTGGTTACAGCTATTATATCAGTGACGGGTATAGTTATAGGGGCGGTTTCCGGTTTTTGCGGAGGAGTTGTGGATGGCATACTGATGCGTATTTCAGATATGCTAATGGCATTTCCCGGCTCGATTTTTACTATTGCTTTAGTCAGTTTTATGGGAACCGGGCTTGTGAATTTAATTATTGCCATGTCTCTTACAGGGTGGACATATTATGCAAGACTAAGCCGTTCTATGGTACTTTCCATAAAAAACAATAATTATATAGAACAGGCAAGGCTTGGGGGTGCAAATCCCATAAAAGTATTAAATTGTTATATTTTACCGGTAATAATACCTCCGTTACTGGTTTACATATCTCAGGATATAGGCTCAAAGCTTCTTACCATTGCAGGTCTTTCCCTTTTGGGCTTAGGTTCACAGCCGCCTACACCGGAGTGGGGATATATGCTTTCCGAGGGAAAAGAATATATGAATTCGGCTCCATGGATGCTTTTATTTCCGGGGATTATTATTTTGATAAATGTTATAGTATTTAATCTTTTGGGAGATGCATTACAAAATGTGCTAAATCCAAAAAAATCAGCTATTTAATTAAGAAAATAAGGCTTATAAAAGCCTTTAATAAATATGAATAATATTAATTTAAAGGAGAAAAAAATGAAAAAAACACTAGTATTATTAATGATTGCTGCGATGACATTCGCATCGTTAGCAGGTTGTGGAAAAGAAGTTTCTAAATCAGACAAATCCTCAGATAAGGTGTCAGTCAGCAAAGAAGCCCAAGACAGTCATGTAAATATCGCTTTATTTACTTATATTGAGGGAATGGACCCGGCGACAGACTGGTGTGGATGGAACCTCACAAGATGTGGTGTAGGAGAAACTCTTGTAACTGTAAATGAAAATATGGAAATTGAACCTTTGCTTGCAGATTCATATGAGCAGGTAGATGATACAACTTATAGTTTTCATATTAGAAAGGGTGTTAAATTCAGTAACGGAACTGAACTTACACCGGAAATTGTTAAGGCTTCAATCGAAAGAAGTATTGAAAACAATTCAAGAGGTCAGGATTTAAAAATTGACTCAATCAAAGTAGATGGTGAAAATGTAATATTTACCACAAAAGAGCCATTTAGCGCCTTTGTATACAATATGACTGAGCCAATGACTGTAATTGTTGATACAACTGCTGATACCTCAAATTACGACACAAAGCCTATTTGTACAGGACCTTATTATGTAAAAGAATATGTTTCCGAAGAAAAAATAGAGCTGGAAGCAAATGAAAATTACTGGGATAAGGTTGCAGAAATTAAATCAATTACAGCTTTAAACATTGACAGTGATACAAAAACTGATGCAATTTTAGCAGGAGATATTGATCTTGCCCAGGGACCGGCAGCCACAACTCTTTCAAATGTTGAAGGAAATGATGATGTGGATATTGTTAAAGTTACAGGAACAAGAGAAAATGATTTCTGGCTTAACTGCAAAGAAGACAGTCCTCTTGGTGATGTTAACTTAAGACTTGCTCTTTCCTATGCAATAGACAGAGATGTTGTTGCAAAAGTTGCCGGAAATGGTTATTCTTCACCACTTACAACTGCATTTCCTGAAACTGTAGGTTATGATTCTGATAAGGTAAAGGGTCAGAACTATGATGTGGACAAGGCTAAGGAATGCCTTGAAAATGCCGGATATAAAGATTCAGATTCAGATGGCTATGTAGATAAAAATGGTGAAAATCTGGAACTTAAAATATCCTTATCAAGCTCATCAAACTCAGCAGTTTCAGAAACTTTACAGGATATGTGGGAAAAAATAGGCGTTAAAACGGAGATTGAAATGTTGGAAGATACCTCAACTATCAGAAAAAACGGAGATTTTGACATATTAGCAGATTCAGGTTGGCAGACAGTAAATGCCGGAGATGGACAAAAATATCTTGCAAACAGATGGAAAACGGATTCTACTGACAACTATGGAAAATACACGAGTGAAAAGTTTGAAGCAGTACTTGAAAAACTAGACAAGGCTTTTGATAAAGATGAGCGTATTGCAGCATTTGTAGAAGCTCAGCAGGTACTTGCTGATGAATCACCATGCATCTGGCTTTATGCAAATGATAATATTACTCTGGTAAATTCAAAGAAAATTGGAAATGTAACAGTATTTCCTATTGATTACTATCTTGTTACTAACGAATGGACATTGGAGAATTAATGGAAGAAAAAAACATTATTTTAAAAATAAATAATTGTTCAATATCTTATGGAAACGGCGTTGATGCAGTAAAAAATGTCTCTCTTTCCCTTAGGGAAAGGGAGATTATTTCCATAGTGGGAGAAAGCGGAAGCGGGAAAACTACTCTAATACGGGCTATAATGGGACTTTTGCCGGAAAATGGCAGGATAACAGGTGGAGAAATCATCTTTGATGGAAAAACTCTTTCAAAGGACAATGAAGAGGCCTTTAACAGCTTAAGAGGTAAAGAGATGACAATGATTTTTCAGGATGCCGGTGAAAGCATCGACCCCATAAGAAAAATCGGATATTCCTTTAAAGAGGCGCTTAAAAGTTCTCAAAAGATGAAAAAAAGTCTGATAGAAAAGTTGATAGATAAAATGCTTGATGGGGTAAGACTTCCTGATAAAAAAAGGATTCTATCTTCATACCCGTTTGAGTTAAGTGGTGGAATGAAGCAAAGAGTGGGCATAGCCATGGCAACTTCTGTAAATCCCAGACTTTTGCTGGCTGACGAACCCACATCTGCTTTGGATGTTACCATACAGGCACAAATTGTTAAATTGCTTAAACAATTGGGAAAAGAAAAAAATTGCGCAATAATTATGGTAACTCACAATATGGGGATTGCTTCATATATTTCCGATAAAATCGGAGTTATGAAAGACGGTGAAATGGTTGAATTCGGAGAACGAGACAGGGTGATATATCATCCCCAAAGCCAATATACAAAAGAGCTTTTAAATTCAGTTATCAGGTTTGGAGACAGTAGATGAGCCAGGAAAATTTACTAGAAATAAAGGAATTGACTAAATATTTCAAGGTAAAAAAAGAAAAACTGACAGCAGTTGATAATATAAGTCTGTCTATAAAGAAAGGACAGTGCCTTGGAATAGTGGGAGAAAGCGGATGTGGTAAAAGCACTCTTGTTAAAATGATAGTGGGAAGCTTAAAACCTAGTGGGGGAACTATAAGATTAGAAGGAATAGAATATTTAAATCTCAAAGGAAAAGAAAAAAGAGATTTTTGGAGAAATATACAAATGGTATTTCAAGATCCCATAAGTTCATTTCCTCCCAGAATGAAAATAGGAAATTATCTTGCAGAACCCCGGCTTAATTATGACAAAATAAAAAAGAAGGATGCCATAAGTCAAGCAAAAGAGCTTTTAGAAATGGTAGGTCTAAAAAAAGATTTTATTAACAGATATCCCCATGAATTATCAGGAGGTCAGCTTCAAAGAGTTGCCATAGCTAGAGCTATATCTGTTTCTCCCAAATTATTGATTTGTGATGAGGCGACCGGAGCCCTTGATGTAACAATTCAAAATAAAATAGTTGAACTTATTGATAAATTAATTCATAAAGAAAAAATATCTTGTATATTTATAGGACATGATTTGGCTGTAGTAGGAAGTATAAGCGATAATGTGGCGGTTATGTATCTTGGAAGAATTGTGGAATACATGAATAGTCAAATGCTAGAAAAAAATCCACTTCATCCCTATACAAAAGCCCTTAGAGAGGCTGCTTTTGATGTTTATTGCAATCAGGAGGATGAATTAAAGGTTCTGGAAGGGGATCCCCCTAGTCCTTTAAATATAGGAGAGGGCTGTGCCTTTGCAAAAAGGTGTTCTTTTGCTAAAGAGCAGTGTTTTAAAGAAAGACCTCAACTTAAAGAAGTTGAAAAAGGCCATTTTGTTGCATGCTTTATTTAGGGAAAAGCTAAAAATTATGAAAAATCAAATAAAGAAGAGTAAAAAAAGAAGGCAGACAGGTATACATTTTTATTAAAATAATGACTAAAAAAACCATGGAGAAAACTTTCTTAATTTTCAGAAAAGTACTCAAAAACTCTAAATTAAAAAACTCATAAATAAGAAAAACTCTATTGACTAAGATTCTATCAGGTGTCAAAATACTTAGACAATCAAGAAAAGTATTTATAAACACAAAAATTTATTTAATCACCGGGGCAAAAGAAGAATATAAACAGGATAGTAGGAAAAATTGAGAGGATTATATTATGAAGTTGAAAGTAGAAGTTGACAGGAATGCTCCATGGAAACCGATTTTTCAAAAGGATACCGTTTGGGAAAAGGTAAGCCAGTGGATTAATCTTGAACCAAATCTTGAATTTTATATTTTTAATGATGTGACAAAAGTTACCTGTAAAGGATTTGATGAGTTGGCAAGGATTTTAAATTCAAATGATGATATCCATAATTATGTCTTATCCACATCTTTTAATATGACAAGCAATGAAGATGGAAACAAATTTGATAAAATTGTCTATATTGATAGCAGGGGTAAGATGCATTTTGGAAGGGAACTTTTGGATAATTATGTTGTAGGAATTTGCTATGATGTTCTTGGAGGAGATAAATTTTTGCGTGAGCTGGATTTGCATGCCACAAAGGTTTTTTATTCTTTAGATTCAGCCATAGACTGCGAAAAAAAGCTGAATGAGCTTAAAGAAAGCTTAAACAAAATGATTAAGGATAAGATGAAGGAAAAGGCAGAAGCTGTGGCAAGGATTACTTTAAAATTTTTGGAAAGGGTTATCAGCTGCAAAGAAATTGAAATCTGGAGAGAGGTTTCCCACCCTGACCGGATTAAAAAAGCCATTTTGGATGATGAAGAAAATAATGAATTATATTTTTTCAACGGAGCTTTTAAAAATACTTATTTCTATATGAATGGATATGTAGGAAATAAGAAAAAAGGAGTTTAAATACTATACTATTTGTTTGTATAGCGTTCATGAGGATATTGCTAAAAATTTCTCATGAACGCTTTTTTGTCTGCCTCAAACAGGCCTTGCAGGCGGTTCATTCATTTTGATAGTAAAACGTACGATAATATATATAAGAAATAATTTAATTTCCAAGGGAATATCCTAATGTATGTAAGGAGGTACAAGTTATGAAGAGATTAAAGAAAAATAGTTTGTTAGCAATGTTAACAGTAATGACAATGTTGGCTGCACTTATTATTCAGATGCCGTTGAAAGCTGAGGCCAAGAGCGTTTCGGACTATAAAAAGGCCTGGACAAATGTAAATACAGCCGCTGTTCAAAATGGACCAACAAAGTCCACCACCTTTAAAGTTTCATCCGGTAAAAAACTTAAACTTCAGGCCATAACCCTGTATCATTACAATTACGCAAGAGGAGTTACTCCAGGTAAGATTACTTTGAAAAAAGGCAGCAAAAAGATTGGAACCTGGAAAGCAAAAGGACGCTATTATAACCAATGGTGGGATGTTTTTCCTAATAAAACCTTATCTGCAGGAACATATACCATTACTTGCTCAAGTAAGAAAACCTGGAGCTGTAACAGCACCTCAAAATATGCAGGTTTTGCTGAAGTATATGGTACTTTCACAGGGGGAACCAGTCTGAAAAAACCTGTTATAAATAGCATCAAATACGATTCAAAAGCTGATGGTTATGTGTACTTTAAAATCACCTGGGGCAAAGTTTCCAAGGCTGATGGTTATGAGGCACAGGTGTGCACTAATAAGAATTTTAAAAGTCCGATTAAAGGAACAATAACAAACAACTATGTCTATCATAGATATGGCACTGGAAATAAGAAAAATGTTACTTATTATGTAAGAGTCCGGGCTTATAAGAAATCCGGCTCCAAAAATATTTATAGTAAGTGGAGTAGTGTAAAATCTTATGTAATCAAATGGTAATGATAATGTAAAAAAATATCTTAAATAAGTAACCCATTGTAGGTAAAAACTTGCAATGGGTTATATTTTTTGACAATTCTTTGATTTGTATCAATATTTTGTTAAAGGGTGGGAATTGTATTTCAATATATAAAAATATAGAAAATGAAATTAAAAATATTTAGAAAAAATCTAGTAAATATATAATAAACGCTTGACTGTGAAAAGAAAAAGTGACAAAATATTTATTGAGTTAGAAATTTTAAGGGTAAAACAGGTATTAAATTGGGAAACACTTTTTTAGAGAGAAGCTATTCTAAGAATATGGGGAATCACAATATGAAAGGAAAAACTGCATAATGAAGCTTAAAGTTGGTATTGATCCTGAAAGTCCATGGAAACCGGTTTTTTCCAAGGACTCTATATGGGAAAAAGCCTCCAGGTATTATGATTTGAAACCCCATGTTGATTTTCACATGTTTAACAGCGTGACAAAACATAAAAGTCACGGTATTGATGAGCTTAAAAAAATTTTAAGTTCTAATGACGATATTGGCAATTATCTGGTTACGGTATCTTTTGATATGTATGATAGTGCAGTTGCCGGTAAAATAAAAAAGCTTATTTATATTGATAAAAGAGGGAAAATGCATTCCGGACTTGAAATTCTTGAGTATTATAATCTGGGGATTTATTTTGATATTTTAGGTGGGGATCCTTTTATAAATGAGCTTAATTCAACTGCGATGAAAGTTCTTAATAAATCAAAAAAATTTGTTAATCCTGACATGGTTATTGACATTCTTGAAAGGTCTATTCAAGAAAAAATTACAAGAAAAATGATTAAGAAGTCAGCCTTTGTAGCTAAAAGCACCATTAGATTTATAGAAAGACTGGTTAGCTGTAAGGAGATTGAGGTCTGGAGTAAGGCTGCTCATTTAGAAGAACATGCAGATGCAATTATTGATTTTGAAGAAAATAATGAGATTTATCTTTTTAAGGATAGGGTAAAAACCACTTATTATTTTTTAAATGGTTACGATAAAAATAAAAGAAAAAGGACATCTTGATTGTAAGATGTTCTTTTTTTTCGGAAATCCCCCATCTTTGCTCAAATTTGCTTTTGATTTTTATAATGTTTTTATGAAAATAACCGAAAAATGATATAGGTTATTAACCTTTGTTTTAATAGGGAGAAAACCGTCGTTTCGATAGTAAAAAAGGTAATTATAAATTTAGGAAGAGGAGCGTAGACAAATGAAGAAAAAGTTGGCAATATTATTGGTGTTATCGCTTTTGGCCGGAAATATTTCCATGCCTTTAAATTCCCTGGCAGCAACTGACACAAATGGCATACAGGTAATCAGAGGGGCACAGGAGGATTCAGATTCTGAAAACGAAGAATTTTCTTACAGCATTCTTACAGACGTTACAACCGATGAAAAGGTTGAAATTGAGATAAGCTGTTATGATGGAGATAAAAGTAGTGTAGCGATTCCATCTACCATAAATGGCTATAAAGTCGTTGGTATCGGTACTGACGCCTTTTATGAAAACACAAATATCACATCTGTCACCATCCCTGAAGGAGTAAAGGAAATCAAGGCAGGGGCTTTTTATGGTTGCAGTAGTTTAAAAACAATTAATCTTCCAAAAACACTTCAAAGTATTGGAAATAGTGATGAGGAAGATTTGGATGAAGAAAGCATTTACGAAGGTGCTTTTGAAGGATGTGGCAGTCTGAAAACCATAAATATTCCTGAGGGAGTAACATTTGTAAATACTAAAACATTTAAAGATTGTACTGGTCTTACTTCGGCTACCCTTCCTCAGTCTTTAGAGGAAATAAATGCCAATCTTTTTGAGGGCTGTACTTCCTTAGGCTCAGTCAGTCTATCTAAAAATATAACAAAAATCGATGATGAAGCTTTTTTAAACTGCGAAAGCCTCAAAAACATTTCAATTTCGGGGCCGGTGGAAAAAATAGGCAAAAATGCTTTTGAAAACTGTAAAAAACTTGAAAGTGCAACTTTACCGGGCAATTTAAAAGTAATAGATGAAAATGCTTTTAAAGATTGCAGTAATCTTAAGAGCATCGAAATACCTGCCACAGTAACAAATATTAATGACGGAGCCTTTTCAGGGTGCAGCAGTCTTACCACATTAAATATTCCGGAAACTGTTGAAAATATTGGAAACGGGGTATTTGCTGCTTGCACATCCTTGACATCAGTTACTGTTGATCCAAAAAACAAATATTTTGTTTATGAAAAAGGTGTGCTTTATGACATTAATAGAACTAGAATAATCTGGTGTTCCAATAACATAAACGGAAAATTGTTTATTCCGGAAACAGTTACTTATATAGATAGTTACGCTTTTGAAGGCAGTAACGGTATTACGGATTTAATTGTTGAGTCTGGAGTTATGAGCATCGGTGATTTTGCTTTTGCAAATTGTGAAAATCTTGAAACTGTATCATTATCTAAAACTCTGACCCATATTGGAAACAGTGCCTTTGCTAATTGTAAAAAAATGAATGAAATAAGTATTCCTTCAACAGTTGTTAGCATAGGTACCTATGCCTTTACAGGATGTGAAAGTCTTCCTAGAATTTCCCTTCCGGATGGACTTAACTATCTTGGTGAAGGTGCCTTTGCCGGAGATATATCTTTAGCTAGTGCTAATATTCCTGCAAATATTGGGGAAATAAGTGAAAATGTCTTTAAAGACTGTAAGGTTTTAAAGAACCTAGTTATCCCTGAAGGAATTACAAAAATAGGAGATTATGCCTTTGCCGGTAATGAAGCCCTTAATACCTTGAGTGTTCCGTCAACAGTTAGTGAAATAGGAAAAAATGCTTTTCAAAATTGTAAGGCCCTTACAGAGATTAACATTCCAACCGGTGTTAAGGAAATTAAAGACAATACCTTTGATTCTTGTAGTCTTCTTTCTGAGATTATTATACCTGATGGAGTTGTAAGTATTGGAAATAATGCATTTTCAAACTGTGCAAATCTTAAAGAGGTCCATATTCCAAAAGGGGTTACATCAATTGGAGATGAAGCCTTTAGTAAAAATACATTGCTGAATAAAATTAATATTCCGGAAGGCGTAAGCTATTTGGGAGAAAAAGCATTTTATGAAGATGAAAATCTTGAAAAAATATATATTTCAAAAGATGTAACTGAAATTAAAGATTATACATTTTATGGATGTTCAAATCTTGAAACAGCAGGTTTTTTACTAGATAATGGTAAAAGTAATATAACAAGCCTTGGAAATCATACTTTTGAAAACTGCAAAAAACTTGGATTCATAAGAATACCTGAGCAGGTTAAAGAAATTGGAGAAAGTACCTTTGAAAACTGCGAAAGCCTAAAAACCGTCAACCTCCCATCAAATCTGGAAAAAATCGGAGACAGAGCCTTTGCAGGTGATAAGACTGTTAACTATTTTAAACTCCCGGCAAGTCTTACAAGTATTGGAACTGAGGCATTTAAGGGATGCCAGAGTGTGACCGCATATTCTGTTGATTCAGGAAATAAAAATTATAAATCTGTTAATGGAGTATTATTTACTTATAATGGCAGCAGACTTATCAGATTTCCGGGAGGAAAGGATGGAAGCTACACCATACCGGATTCTACAAAGAGCATTGAAAAAGATGCCTTTGACTCTTGTAAATTAATTGAATCTGTAGTATTAAATGAAAATATTACAAAACTTGAGGCAGAAAGCTTTTGTAATTGTGATAATCTTGAAACCCTTACTGTTACGGAAGCCCTTGAAGATATAGGTGAAAATTTCGTAAATAAGGAAGTTACCACCGTAATAGTAGATCCGGGTTCTTATGCAGAGACCTATTGTAAAGAAAACGGATATAAATATTCAACGATTGAAAACGGTAAATTAACCACAACAATTACCCTATCACCTAAAACCGCTAAATATACCGGTTCGGCAATAACTATAGGTGAAGCAAAGATAGAAGGAAGCACCGGAGCTGTAACTTATACATATTATATTGACAGTGCCTGCAAGACAAAAACTACAAGTGAAAACAGCGGAGCAGCTGCAGAAGGTCAGGCTCCGGTTAATGCAGGAAAATATTATGTAAGAGTTACGGTAAAATCAGATGCAAACTATAATGGAGCAGTTTCAAGCCCTGTTTTACTTACTATTGAAAAACTTGATAGTAGCATTACTTTAAAAAATAAAAGCGTCACTTATACAGGTTACGCAATTATAATTGATCCGGCAAGTGTCAGCGGAAGTACGGGAACTGTAAGTTATACCTATTATATTGATAAGAATTGTAAGAATAAAACCACAACTTCAAACAGTAAAGCAGCATCGGCAGGAGGCCCACCGATAAGCTGTGGAACCTATTATGTAAAAGCAAGCCTTGCAGCAGATGCCACCCATAAAGGGGCAACTTCAAATGTGGCAACATTAAAAATTAATAAGATAAAATCAACCATAAGCTTAAAGGCAAAAACAGCTACTTATAATGGAAAAGCCATAAAAATAGGCGATGCTGATGTCACCGGAAGCTGGGGAAAAATTACTTATAAATATTATATAAATTCAGCTTGTACAAAACTGACTACCAAGTCAAAAAACGGCTCAAGAACCAATGGTGAGGCACCGGTTATTGCAGGAACCTATTATGTAAAAGCAAGTGTTGCAGCTACTTATTCCTGTAATTCAGCAACCTCAAAGGCTGTTAAACTTGTAATTAACAAAGCAAAACAAAGTATTACAAATGTTTTATCAAAGAAAACGGTAAAATTCAGCAGTCTTTCAAATAAAGACCAGAAATTCTGGATTACTTCAAAAGTAAAAGGCGCAGCTAAAAAGACCTTTAAGAAAACAAGTGGAAATTCAAAGATAAAAATTGCAAAAAATGGAAAAGTAACTGTTGCTAAAGGCCTAAAACGAGGTAAATACACAGTTAAATTTAAAATAACTGCAGCCGCAACGAAAAATTATAAGAAAGCAACAAAGGCATGCACTGTTACCATTACGGTAAACTAGTAAGGTGCAGATGACCTGATACTTGACACTTTTGATAAATTGGTTTATTTTAATTTCATATGACATAACGCGAAGAAAAAGAGAGTAGATATTTAAAAAGTTCACAGAGAGCCCCTTTGCTGAGACGGGGTAACGGAAAAAATATCGAAGATGGCTTTGGAGCGGCATGGGTGAAATACTTTATTTTAAGGTTTTTTAGCTCATGACAGGAACGCCTGTTATAGCGTAGGATGTTAATGGACATCCGCTGAGGTTCATTTCGTGAGGAATGAATGAAGAAGAAGTGGTAACGCGTTGATTCGCCTTCTTATTATGGCATTTGCCATAGTAGGAAGGCTTTTTTATTTAAAATATTCAGGAGGTTAATTATGGATAGAGGAAAATTTTATATGACAACAGCTATTGCCTATACTTCCGGTAAACCACATATTGGAAATACCTATGAGATAGTTCTGGCAGACAGCATCGCCCGTTTCAGGCGTCAGCAAGGCTACGAGGTGTTTTTCCAGACCGGAACAGATGAGCATGGGCAAAAAATAGAAAACAAGGCAAATGAAAAGGGGATTACACCAAAGGAATTTGTAGATGAGGTTTCAGGTCAGATTAAACAAATCTGGGATTTAATGAATACAAGTTATGATAAATTCATCAGAACAACAGATTCCTATCATGAAAAACAGGTTCAAAAAATCTTTAAAAAGCTTTATGAAAAAGGTGACATCTACAAAAGTGAATACGAAGGATGGTATTGTACTCCTTGTGAATCATTTTTTACCGAAACTCAGGCAGTTGACGGAAAATGTCCAGACTGTGGAAGACCGGTAGAAAAAATGAAAGAAGAAGCATATTTCTTTAAAATGAGTAAATATGCAGACCGACTTATGAAACATATTGAGGAAAACCCTGAATTTATTCAGCCGGAATCCCGTAAAAAAGAAATGGTAAACAACTTCTTAAAACCGGGATTACAAGACCTTTGTGTTTCAAGAACTTCCTTTAAATGGGGAATTCCAGTTGACTTTGATTCAAAACATGTTGTTTATGTATGGCTTGATGCCTTGACAAACTATATTACAGGTATCGGTTATGAGTGTGACGGAGAAAGCAGTGAACAGTTTAAGAAAATGTGGCCGGCAAATCTTCACCTTATTGGAAAAGATATCCTTCGTTTCCATACAATATACTGGCCGATATTTTTAATGGCATTAGACCTTCCGCTTCCAAAACAGGTATTTGGTCATCCGTGGCTTTTACAAGGCGATGGAAAAATGAGTAAATCAAAGGGAAATGTAATATATGCAGATGATCTTGTGGATATGTTTGGAGTAGATGCAGTGCGTTATTTTGTGCTTCATGACATTCCATTTGAAAGTGATGGAGTTATCACCTGGGAATTACTAGTAGAAAGATTAAATTCTGACCTTGCCAATACTCTTGGAAATCTTGTAAACAGAACCATTGCCATGACAAATAAATACTTTGGCGGAATCCTTGAAAATAAAGAAGTTTCAGAGGAAGTTGACGAAGATTTAAAAAATGTTGCAACAGGTCTTGTTAAAAAAGTAGAAGAAAAAATGGATGGTCTTAGAGTTGCTGATTCCATTAGCGAGATTTTTGCTTTATTTAAACGCTGTAACAAATATATAGACGAAACAGAACCTTGGATTCTTGCAAAAGACGAAAGCAAAAAAGACAGACTTGCCACAGTTTTATACAATCTTGCAGAATCCATCACAATCGGTGCAACCTTGCTTGAAAGCTTTATGCCTGAAACCGCCACAAAGGTTTTAAAACAGCTTAATACATGTATCAGAGATTATGATGATTTGGAAAAATTCGGACTTTTACCATCAAAAACAAAGGTAATTGAAAAACCTGAAATTTTATTTGCTCGTCTTGATGAAAAAGAGGTAATGGAAAAAGTAGAAGTTATCAATGCAAAATATGCAGCAAAAGAAGAGCCTGTTATTGAAATTACTGAAAAAGAGAAGATATCCATTGATGATTTTGATAAAATGCAATTTGCAGTTGGAGAGATTGTAGCCTGTGAGGCTGTTAAAAAATCAAAAAAACTTCTATGTTCACAGGTAAAAATCGGTAACATTACAAAACAGATTGTATCAGGAATAAGAGCCCATTATACTCCGGAAGAAATGGTAGGAAAAAAGGTAATGGTGTTAGTAAATCTTAAACCTGCAAAATTGGCCGGTGTTTTATCAGAGGGAATGATTTTATGTGCCGAAAATGAAAAGGGAGAGCTGGCACTTATGGTTCCGGAAGTAGGCAAAGATATGCCTTCAGGTGCCCAAATATGCTAGGAATATTTGAAAGCCATGCCCATTTTGATGATGAAGCTTTTGACGGGGACAGGGAGGAGCTGATTTCTTCCCTCCCCTTAAATGGAATTGAGTATGTTATTAATGTGGGATCAAATCTTAAAACATCAAAAAAAAGCCTGGATTTTGCAGATAAATATCCCTTTATTTATGCAGCAGTAGGAGCTCATCCTGATGATGTAAGAAATCTTGATGATGCTAAAATCACCAGGATTCGCCAGTTGGCAAAAAACGAAAAATGTGTGGCAATAGGTGAGGTGGGGCTTGATTATCATTACGAAAATGATGATGAAACCAAATATTTACAGGCCAAATATTTTAAAGCCCAGTTAGATATTGCCAAAGAAGAAAAGCTTCCTGTTATTGTTCATAGCAGAGATGCAGCAAATGATAATCTTACAATAATGAAGGAATATCCTTCTTTAGGGGGTGTAATTCACTGTTTTTCCTATTCTTTGGAAATTGCTCTTGAATATATTAAAATGGGTTATCACATCGGAGTAGGTGGGGCAGTGACCTTTAAAAATTCCAAAAAACTTTGTCATGTAGTGGAAAATATTCCTCTGGAGAAGATACTATTGGAAACAGATTGTCCTTATATGGCACCGGTTCCATTCCGGGGAAAAAGAAATTCTTCCCTGTATTTGCCATATGTTGTCCAAAAAATTGCCGAAATAAAAGATGTAAGTCCTCAAACGGTAATTGAAGTAACAAACAAAAATGCCAGAGAGGTGTTTTTTAAGAAGGACAGAATAATAAAGGAACTTAATCACTTGAAAGGAAACAGATAATGGCATATTTAGCAAATCCCACCAAAACATTGGGGCTGATAAAAAGATATGGTTTTAATTTCAGAAAAGACTATGGCCAGAATTTTCTTATTGATGCCAATATTTTAGAGACAATTGTTGAAAAATCCGAAATTACAAAGGATGACTGCGTTTTAGAAATCGGTCCCGGAATCGGAACCATGACCCAGTATCTTTGCGAGGCAGCAGGAAAGGTAATTGCCGTAGAGCTTGATAAGGCGCTACTTCCGATTTTAGATGAAACATTGGCAGAATATAAAAATGTAGAAATAATCAATAATGATATTTTAAAAGTTGACATCAATAAACTGGTGGAAGAAGAAAATAATGGAAATCCCATAAAAGTAGTGGCAAATCTGCCTTATTATATTACAACTCCCATCATAATGAAGCTTTTTGAAGCAAGAGTTCCTCTAAAAAGCATTACCGTTATGGTGCAAAGTGAAGTGGCTGAAAGAATGCAGGTAGGCCCTGGAACCAAGGATTACGGAGCACTTTCTTTGGCAGTGCAATATTATGCAAAACCGGAAATAATAGCTAGTGCAGGTCCGAAATGTTTTATACCTGCACCTAAAGTAGGCTCAAGTGTAATAAAACTTCTTCGTCACGAAAATCCACCGGTAGAAGTGAAAAATGAAAAATTGATGTTTAGAATTATCAGAGCAGTTTTTAATCAAAGAAGAAAAACCATGGTTAATGCCCTAAACAACAGTCCGGAAGTTCCGGCAAATAAAGAACTTGTAAAAGTTGTCCTTGAAAAAATGGAAAAAAGTCTAACAGTTCGAGGAGAAACCTTTACTTTAGAGGATTTTGCGACTTTTACAAATTATCTGGTAGAAGAAATTAAGTAAAATTGGCATTTTGGATGAAAAATGAAGAACTATACATATATATTAGAATGTTTTGACGGGACTTATTATACCGGTTGGACAAATGATCTGGTAAAAAGAGTGAAAACCCATAACAGCGGCCAGGGTGGGAAATACACTCGAAGCAGACTTCCGGTAAAATTGGTATATTTTGAATGTTTCGAAACAAAAAAAGAAGCCATGAGCAGAGAATATCATATAAAAAAGCTTTCCAGAAAAGAAAAAGAAAAACTGATAGGAAAGCAGAATATAAGCCCCGACCTGAAAGTTTAGGTGGGGCTTATATATTTGTATTTTAAATAATTATTTAATTAATCTCTTCTAAATAAATCACGGGTGTATACTTTTTCTTTTATATCATCAAGGCAGGAGTCATATCTGTTGGCAATAACAGCCTGACTTAATTTTTTGAATTTTTTCAAATTATTAATTACAACTGAACCAAAGAAGGTGCTTCCATCTTCAAGGGTAGGTTCATATATTAAAACTATTGCTCCCTTTGCCTTAATTCTTTTCATAACCCCCTGAATAGAGGATTGTCTGAAGTTGTCTGAATTGCTTTTCATGGTCAGTCTGTAAACACCAATTACGCATTCCTTTTCATTTTCCGGTGAAAAAGAACCCTGATTATAATAATCATAATAACCTGCCATATGAAGAACCTGGTCTGCGATAAAATCTTTTCTAGTTTTATTTGATTCTACAATGGCACTTATCATATTTTGAGGTACATCATTAAAATTAGCTAAAAGCTGCTTTGTATCCTTTGGTAAACAATATCCGCCATATCCGAAGGAAGGATTGTTATAATGGCTTCCTATACGGGGATCCAGACAAACACCGTTTATTATTTCTTTGGTATTTAAGCCCTTGGTTTCAGCGTAGGTATCAAGTTCGTTAAAATAAGAAACTCTAAGGGCAAGATAGGTGTTGGAAAAGAGCTTAACAGCCTCTGCCTCTGTAAAGCCCATAAATAAAGTATCTATATCCTCTTTTAAGGCACCTTCGTTTAGAAGTTTTGCAAAAATCTCAGCTTGTTCTTTTGTTTCTTCATCACAGGAAACAATAATCCTTGAAGGATAAAGATTGTCATAAAGAGCCTTTGATTCACGAAGAAATTCCGGGCTGAAAATAATATTTTTGCAATTATATTTTTCTCGTATATAAGTGGTGTATCCTACGGGAATAGTGGATTTAATAACCATAAGAGCTGTTGGATTAACCTTTAAAACCAGCTCGATAACAGCTTCAACTGCAGAAGTATCAAAAAAGTTTTTATTGCTGTCATAATTTGTAGGTGCAGCTATAACAACAATATCTGCATTTTTATAGGCACTTTCACCATCTAGTGTGGCCACAAGATCAAGCTGGTAGTCCGAAAGATATTTTTCAATGTAATCATCCTGGATAGGTGATTTTTTATTATTAATCATTTCCACCTTGTCAGGTACAATATCCACAGCCGTTACATGATTATTCTGAGAAAGCAAAACTGCAATGGATAAGCCTACATAACCGGTACCTGCAACAGCAATGTTATATTTTTTTGAATTTTTTACTTGTAAAGATTCTTTTTTCTCCTCTTTAAAAAGTTCAATAATATCAAAATCAAGAACTTCAGCCAGTTTTTGGAGCTGGTCTATAGTAGGAATATAATCCTCGTTTTCGATTCGGCCAATCATAGCACGATGAATCCCTGTCATATCAGCTAATTGAGCCTGGGTAATCTTCTTTTTTTTCCTGTTTGTGACGATGGTGGAAGCCAGTGTTTTTACAGATAATTTTTTCATAGTATTTCCCTCATTAGAATTGATTTTATAAAAAGTTATATATATTCGTATAAATTATTTTTGCTGTTTAAAATAGTATACTGCTAAATTATACAAAGGTTAAGTCACATATAAGTATCATAATAGTGATATTTTATCAAAAATAATAAAAAAATTTTTATCAGTTTACCCCATAAAAACTCCATGCTATAATGTGAGAATTAGACGGTGTTTTTAGAAAATAAACCCATGGAGGATAGAAATGAATATATATTTTGCTCCATTAGAAGGAATTACCGGATATATTTTTAGAAATATATTTAATGAAGTTTTTCCGGGGGTGGAAGAATATTTTGCTCCCTTTATTGTTGCAAATAAAACCTATAAATTTAAAAACAGGGAGCTTTTGGATATAAATCCGGAAAACAACAAAAATATCACTCTTATTCCCCAGTTACTTGCCAATAAATCAGAGGAATTTAATTTTTATGCAAAAGAAATAAATGAAAGATTTGGATATAAGGAGATAAATCTAAACCTGGGCTGTCCCATGTCAACTGTGGTAAGCAAACACAGAGGTTGTGGAATGCTGGAGGACTTATACGAATTGGATTGCTTTTTGTCAGATATTTTTGATTTTGCCGATAAGAACAACTACGAAATTTCTATAAAAACAAGACTTGGACTGGATGATTTTGAGGATATTGATGAATTAATGGGGATTTATAATAAATATAAGATGTCCAGGCTTATTGTTCATCCCAGAAATCGAAAGGACATGTACAAAAACAGTGTGAACATTAATGCTTTTAAGAGCGTTTATGAGCTGAGTCGTAACGAATTAATATACAATGGAGATATTCTTACTTTAGATGATTTTGAAAATGTTGAGGCAAATTTTCCCCAGGTAAAGGGGATAATGATTGGCAGAGGCTTTTTAATTAATCCGACTTTAGTGGATGATATTAAAGGTAACAGCCTTTCTTATGAAGAAAAAATTGAAAAAATAAAGAAATTTCATGACCTGTACTATACGACAATAAAAGAAAAAATGTCTCCGGATGCCCCGATTTTATTTAAAATGAAGGAGTTTTGGCATTATCTTAAAAATTATTTTGATGAGGATAAATATAAAAAGCAATTTAAGCAGATAAAAAAATGCAAAAAATGCAGTGACTATGAAGAAACAGTTAAATCAATCTGGGGATAAATTAAGTAATTTGTAATAGTAAATTAATAAATATTATATCTAAAGAACACACTATAGTAAAAGATAGATTTTATAATTTGAACGCAGGTGGCACAAAGTGCCACTGCGTTCATGAGGAAGTAGCGAAGCGGATTCCGAACGTCCGCTTTACAGCCGAAAAGGCGGATTTTAAATGGTTTGTCCTGCTCAAAATCTCAGAGTAGGTAAAAGAAAGTTTTGATAAAAAAAGCAGGAAAATTACCACAAGGTAAAACTGAAAAGATATTAGTTTAGTAAGTATATTTGTTGGGGATAAAAATATGGAATTAGAATTTTACAGTCTGCTTCCGGAATTTTTTCAGTATGAAAAAATAATTTTATTATTAATCCTGGGAGGAATATTTGGGATTTCCGTAATAAGCAGATTTTTTTTGGATAATACAAAATGGAAGCATTTAACAGGTTTTTTATTATTAATATATTGGGGAATTATAGTTTTAAATATGACAATCATAGGTCGAATACCTTCAGATGAGCCGCAGATTAATATGCAGCTTTTTATGTGCTTTCAAAGAGCCTGGGATTATCAAAGTGCCCTGTACTGGTATTTTATTATAGGAAATATTGTAATGTTTATACCTGTGGGAATTATTTTGCCGGTTTTTTTTGAAAGTAAAAGAGCCTACTGGAAAGTCATATTAACAGGATTTTTTCTGTCTTTGGCAGTAGAGTCTTCCCAGTATTTTTTCAATGTAGGCGTATTTGAACTGGATGATTTATTTAATAATACTGTAGGTGCAGGATTAGGATATTCACTTTTTGTGATTTTTAACCATATAATCAGTAAAGATAAAAATAATATACTGCAGTCTATCGAAGAAATAACTTCATTTATAATGTGGCTGATAACCGTCCTGGGACTTGGCATTGCAACACTTTGCGGTCAGCCGGTATTTGAATATTTTACCATGAGGTAAAAAAGAAACCGGGAAAATACGAGATGCATTTACCCGTGGGACTAAGTCAAGCCAGATACTGATACATCATAATGAAATGACAAACACTTCCTGCCATTATAAATACATGGAAAATTTCATGGTTACCAAAATTTTTATGTCTTTCATTGAATTTAGGACATTTAATCGCATAAATTACACCACCGGCCGTATAGATAACGCCCCCTGCCAGTAACAATAAAAATGCCGTTCTTGGCAGAGAATTCAAAATCTGGGTGAAAGCCAGAATACAGCACCAGCCCATAGCTATATACAAAAATGAAGAAAACCATCTTGGACAATTCACATAAAAAAGTTTAATAATAATTCCTGCGATAGCCAGTCCCCATACCAGACTTAAAAGAATAATCCCCATACGCCCTTTTAAAACCAAAAGACAAACCGGGGTGTAAGAGCCTGCAATCATCACTGAAATCATGCAATGGTCAATCTTTTTTAAGACAGTATTTGCTTTTTCTGAAAGATCTAAGGAATGATAAAGAGTGCTTGCAGCATAAAGCATAGTCATACTGACAATAAAAATAGATAAAGAAATAACATGTATCTTATCAGGCTGACCAGAGGCCTTGATAAGAAGAGGCAAAGCTGCAAAAGCAGACATAAGCATGCCTATAAAATGTGTAATAGCACTTCCCGGATCTTTTAGTTTCATAATATAACCCTCCCTTATAAAACTTAGAAATACAAAAATATATAATTATAGTGACTTTATATTGTTGAAAAATAAAACATATAACGTAGTATTTAAAACTATGTGTAAGATAAACTAATACTACATCAACAAATTGTAAAAATCAAGACTTATTTCTAAATGACTTAAAATACATATAAAATATCATTTAAAATTTTATTGACAATCAAGGCATAAATGTTTAAAATGTTAGTGCTAATATTGTTATAAAGCATCCGTGCAGCCGGGGTCTTAGCGGTGCCCTGTACCATCAATCCGCTACAGTTGGGGTGATATCCTGCCTCGGGCTCATCGATTGCTTAGCTGCCCTGTATAAGTGGCGTTGACGTCTGGGTCTTACGCAACAAGAATTCATGAACCGTGTCAGGTCAGGAATGGAGCAGCACTAAGTGAAACCTCTTGTGTGCCGTAAGGCAGCCTGGGCCGAGTTAACTGTGCAGGTAACGTTCGTGGTCGAGGTTCAAAGCAGGATGCACGGAGTTGAATAAAGATATTACAAGAGGCTGTTTGTACTATAGAATATATAAACAGTCTCTTTTATATTTAAAAGAATATTTAACAGAAAAGTCAGATAAGTTAAACAAAATCTAGATTTAATCTTCTAATGGATATATAATAAAAGGTAGTGTGCTTTGATTTAAAAGGAACATACGCAACCCGTAAATAAAAAGCCGGAAAGGCTGATTTTAGTGGGAATATTGTATTATTTAATTTAAAGGTTAATATGAATATAATAAGTTTAAGCCGTAAGTTGAGCGGAAAGGGATTTTAGATGGGAAGAATTATTGCAATTGCAAATCAAAAAGGCGGAGTGGGAAAGACTACCACTTCCATAAATTTATCCGCATGTTTGGCTGAATTTGGTAAAAAAGTGTTGACTATTGATGTGGATCCTCAGGGAAACACCACAAGTGGTCTTGGAGTAGATAAAAAATCAGTTGAAAATACGGTATATCAGTTGATAATCGGAAATAAAAACATAGATGACTGTATGACGAAAACAGAGTATGACAATCTTTTTGTCCTGGCTTCAGATGAAAACCTTGCAGGGGCAGAGATAGAATTACTTGATATAGAAAAAAAGGAATATGTTTTAAAAAAAGAAATAGACAAAGTCAGGGAGGACTTCGATTATATAATTATTGATTGTCCGCCCTCTCTAAACCTTTTAACAATAAATGCCCTGACTACGGCGGATACGGTTCTTGTGCCTATTCAGTGTGAGTTTTATGCACTTGAAGGTTTAGCACAGCTTATGCATACCATAGGACTTGTTAAAAAGAGATTAAACAGCAAACTTGAAATTGAAGGCGTTGTTTTTACAATGTATGATGCAAGAACCAATTTATCCTTACAGGTTGTTGAAGATGTTAAGAAAAATCTGAAACAAAACATCTACAAGACCATAATTCCAAGGAATGTCAGACTGGCAGAGGCACCGTCCCATGGCATGCCCATAAATATATATGATACTAAATCAACTGGTGCGGAAAGTTACAGAGGTTTGGCCAGAGAGGTTATTAATCAGGGAAGAGAGAGTTAATTATGCCGAAAAAAACAAAAGCTTTGGGAAAGGGACTGGATTCTCTGATTCCAAGAGTCGAAGATGAAGAAGAAAAAGAAGTAAAAGTTAATAAAAAAACATCCGAGAAAAAAGATGCTTTGGAAATTGAAATCAATAAGATAGAACCTAATAAAAAACAACCCAGAAAGAATTTTGATGAGGATGCTTTGGCAGAATTATCTGAATCCATTAAACAATTCGGACTAATTCAGCCCATAGTTGTAAGGAAGATAGACAAGGGTTATTATGAGATAATTGCAGGGGAAAGAAGGTGGAGAGCTTCAAAACTTGCAGGTTTAAAAAAGGTTCCTGTTATTATAAAAGATTATAATGAACTTGAAACCATGGAAATTTCCCTTATTGAAAATATTCAAAGACAGGATTTGAATCCTGTAGAGGAAGCCCTGGCATATAAGAACTTGCTGGAAAACTTTAATTTAAAGCAGGATGAGCTGGCAGAAAGGGTTTCCAAAAGCAGAACCGCCGTTACAAACTCGTTAAGACTTTTGAACTTATGCGAAAAAGTTCAGGCAATGCTTATTGACGAGATGATAAGTACCGGCCATGCAAGGGCTCTGATACCTATTGAAGATGAAGAGTTGCAATATGAACTTGCACAAAAGATTTTTGATGAAAAGCTTAGTGTAAGAGAAACCGAAAAACTTGTTAAACGCATCAAAAAGGGAGAGCCGCAAAAGCCTTCCAAAACACCTGATAACACATATGTGGAGGTTGAGGAAAAGATATCAGGAATATTTGGCTCTAAGGTCAAAGTAAACGGAAACACAAAGGGTAAAGGAAAGATTGAGATTGAATATTATTCTTTAGACGATTTTGAGCGTATTTATGATATGCTGCTTAGTATTTCAAGAAGTTAAGAGAATAATTGAAAGAAAATGTGAGGAAGAAAAATGCGAAGTGAAATATTAGAATATATTGGAATTGATTTGGCTTATATTCTTATAGGTATGTTGGCGATTATGTTTATTATGTTTATATTGCTTATTATCAATATGGGCAAATACAGCAAGTTAAAAAAGAAATATAACGCCTTTATGATGGGAAAAGACGCAAAATCCTTAGAAGAAAAAATTAATAAGGAGTTTTCAATTATTGAATCCGTAAAGAAAAATATGGATAAAAACACAAGTGACATTGTGGATATAAAAAAAGATTTACAAAAAGCTTTCCAGAAAAGCAGCATTGTAAAATACGATGCCTTTAAGGAAATGGGTGGAAATATGAGTTATGCCTATGCTATGCTTGATAAAGACAACAACGGATTTGTCATTAACTCAATGCACAGCAGAGAGGGATGTTATACATACATTAAAGAAATAATAAAAGGGGAGTCATATATAGTTTTATCAGAGGAAGAGAAGGAAGCTTTGAAATTAGCCATTGGTGAATAACCGCGTGGGGTATAATTATGATAAGAAAAGTTTTAAGTGAGGTTAAAGACGGGGAAATACTGGCAGAAAACATAGAGGTTGACGGCACTGTCCTTGTCAGCAAAGATACTGTTTTAAAGCCCGAATATATTGATATCCTAAAAGAATTAGACATAGAATACATCTATGTCAAAGATGAAATCGACAATTATTTAGAAAAAACAGAACTTTTAGATACGAAAACCCAGATTGAATATGAGAACAGGATAAAAGAAATCTTTGAATGTCATATTCATACTAATCATGCAACTTTAATAAGGCTTGAGGACATTGCCGATGAGCTGGTAAATACAGTTGGAAATGATGAAAAAAATGTTTACGACTATATAATTACCAAGGAAAATATCTGGGAACATACATTAATGGTGACAGCCTTGTCCATACTTATTGCAAAGAAAATGAATCTAAGCAGTCAGGAGATTGAAGAAATAAGTAAAGGGGCGGTTTTACACGATTTGGGTTACAGGTATATTGATGTCCCAATGCTGAATGTTGATTTGGATGAGATTGAGCCGGAGCAGGTATTTGAGTACAAAAAACACACAATTTACGGTTATTGCGCCGTTGAAAAGGAAGAATGGCTAAATGATGATGTCCGAAAGATAATTTTGTCTCACCATGAATGCCTTGATGGTAGCGGTTTTCCTTTAAAACAAAAGAATATGACTCTTTTGACACAGATTGTGGCTGTTACTGATACCTTTGATAGAAAATTAAGGGGAATAAGCACAAGAAAATGCAGCTTGGTAGAGGCAAAAGAATATCTGAAGGCCAATAGTGGCATTAAATACAACAAAGAAGTAGTTGATATTTTAGACAGAATTATCGGAAAATTTACAACCGGAAGTAAGATTACTCTTAAAGATGGAAAAACGGTTCTTGTTATAAGACAGGGAGAAAATGCCGATGAACCTCTTGTGATTTTAGAAGAGGATTTAAACAAAGATAATTTTGAAAGCTATGAAAAATTGCTGAAAAAAGAAGACTACATGTGATTAAAATGGTATAAACAATGGATTGCAAAGCATAAAATATTATAATATAATTAAAAAGATAGTGGCAAAAGCCACAATTATGCAAGTATTTAAGCGAAAAGCTTAAGATATAGAAATTTATAAACGAAGGAGCGGATAGCAAAATGCTAGATATAAAATTATTAAGAAATAATTTTGAAGAAGTTGAAAAAGCTTTATCAACAAGAAATGAAGATTTTGATTTAAGTAAATTTAAGGATCTGGATGAGAACAGAAGAGAAATCATTGCAGAACTTGAAGAGTTAAAGGCAAAACAGAACGCTACTTCGAAAAAGGTTCCTCAAATGAAAAAAAATGGCGAGGATGTTACAGATGTACTTGCAGAAATGAAAGAACTTTCAGAGAAAGTTAAAGTTTTAAATACAAAATTAAATGAAGCAGATGATGAATTAAATAAATATATGCTTACTATTCCTAATATTCCAAATCCTACAGTACCGGCAGGTGAAACAGATGAGGATAATGTGGAAATCAGAAGATTTATGGAGCCTACGAAGTTTGACTTTGAGCCTTTAGCACATTGGGATTTAGGAAATAATCTGGGTATTGTTGATCCGGAGACAGCGGCTAAGGTGTCTGGCTCAAGATTCACCTTCTATAAAGGTCTTGGAGCAAGACTTGAAAGAGCAATAGTGAATTTCTTTTTGGATACTCACACTGAAAAACATGGATATACAGAAGTGTTCCCACCATTTATGGTTAGCCGTGACAGCATGACCGGTACAGGCCAGCTTCCTAAGTTTGAAGAGGACGCATACAAAGCTTACGGAGATGGAAAAGAGTATTTCCTTATTCCTACAGCAGAGGTTCCTGTTACAAATATGTACAGAGAGCAGATTCTTAAAGGTGATGAACTTCCTATTAAGCATTGTGCATATACTGCATGTTTCAGAGCTGAGGCAGGTTCAGCCGGAAGAGATACAAGAGGGCTTATCAGACAGCATCAGTTCAATAAAGTAGAGCTTGTTAAGTTCTGTAAACCGGAAAATTCCTATGAAGAACTTGAAAAACTTACTCATGATGCAGAAGAGGTGCTTCAGTTACTTAAACTTCCATACAGAGTTGTAAAGATTTGTATCGGAGATTTAGGATTTACAGCGGCTATGAAGTACGATATTGAGGTGTGGATGCCAAGTTACAACAGATTTGTTGAGATTTCAAGCTGTTCTAACTTTGAAGAATTCCAGGCTAGAAGAGCTAATATTAAATATAAAGACAACATTAAAGACAAAGCAAAATATGTACATACCTTAAATGGTAGTGGAGTTGCAGCAGGTAGAACAACAGCTGCTATTCTCGAAAATTATCAGCAGGCAGACGGAAGCATTAAAGTTCCGGATGTTTTAGTTCCTTATATGGGTGGCGTAACCGAAATTCGCTAGGGTTTATATGAAAAAGATTTGAATATTATGAAAAATTACAAAGCGGGTATTAGAAACTTAATATCCGCTTTTTGATAGAAACGTATAAATGTGAATTAAGAGAGGTGTAATGAAGTAGATGAACAGCTATTATAGGGCAATTGGTTTTGAAAATTTTAAACATAGATGTGATATGGACGAAATAATTGATGCCATTACGAAAAATTACACTTCCAAAAATGAAGTAAGCTTAGAGGATGGTTACAGATTAGTAGAGTACAAAAAGGACTATGGCGATGGAATAGGCATTGCTGTAAGGGGGGAAAGAGACCCATTAGGAAATTTTGTAGTTTGCAGTTGTTATCCTTATTTTAAAGGTAGTGGTATCACAACTACTGAGACCATAACCGTAGAAGAAAGAAAAGACCAGGATTTCTATGCAGGTGTATGTGATGAGATGAAATTGGGCATAGCTCTTGTTTTCCATATTTTAAATTCTTTGGATTATATAAATCACAATATTGCCTTTGGAAAATTAAAAGAGCCTTATACAGTTACTATTTCAGGACTTTCTATATCAGGTTCAGTACTTTTACCTATAAGTAAAAATCCCAAACAAATACAGGCCGGAATCATTACTCAAAAGAAAAGAAACAAGCTTCTTACCGAAGCTAGAAAGGGTGATGAGGAGGCGATGGAAAGCCTGACACTAGAAGATATGGATATCTTTTATAATGTTTCAAGAAAAGCCCGTTATGAAGACATATTTACCCTCATAGATACGTATTTTATGCCTTATGGTGTAGAAGGCGACCAATACTCCGTTATGGGAGAGATATTAGAAGTAAGAGAGATAAAAAATGAAGAAACCTTTGGAGAAATCATTGTAATGAAATTAAATTGCAACGATTTGGTATTTGATTTTTGTATCAACAAAAAGGATCTTACAGGAGAACCTGCTGTTGGTAGAAGATTTAAAGGTATTTTGTGGTTGCAGGGAAAGATAAATATTTTATAATAGCTTTACTTTTTCATAAAAAAAGTTTATAATGATTTGGCGTTTGATAGATGTATTATTAATTTTATAGCTGTTTAATTTAATAATTGTCATCTGGAGGACGACAATTAAAGGTTTTTTTATCAAATTTCATACATGTATGGGTGGCACAGCTGGATAGCGCAACCGCCTCCTAAGCGGTAGGTCGAGGGTTCGAATCCCTTCCCGTACATCCTGAAGAGAATCACAGAGTGGTTCTCTTTTTTTTGTCTTATAAAATTGTGGAAAATGTCACTACCTTGGCAGGAGAAGTTGGTAAAGGCTTTGCGGTAATTGCCACAGAGATTGGAAATCTGGCAAATGGCAGGTAAAGCAAAAGTGCAGAAAAAAACTAAATTAATAGAAGAAATCGCAAAAAAATGTACCTGTCTAATTAGACAGGTACGATCTATAATAAAATTATAGAGTAAAAAATATATGAAAAATTTTTTAGGAATATATTAAAATCTAAATAATTCACTCTACGACTTCGACCATTTTGAAGTCTGTATCGTCTTCAATAGCAGCTTTCATGGCGTCTACGCTGGCGTCATCATCTGTAAGCCTTACTAAAACTCTGTCATGTCTATGATCTGCGATGGCTTTTTCAACTCCCGAAACGGTTTCAATGGCATCGGCAACATGTCTTTCACAATTTTTACAAGTCATTCCGGTTACTTTTAACTCAATAGTTTTCATTGTATTTCCTCCAAATAAATAATACAAATTACACTGAAACCTGTTATCAAAACATTTATAGCAGGGATGATTTGTTAATACAATTTGAAATCTCCCCTGAACAATCTTACATAATTATAAACCAATAAAAGTATTCTGACAAGTAAAAAAATGAAATAATTATAAAAATATTGACTTGAAAAAACAAGTATCATAGGAATTTATTAAAAAACATGAAAAATAAATTTATATAGTCGATATACTTAGGGAAGAAAGTGTTAAACATTAAAAGTGGGACGAAGATGGAAATTTTTAAAAAGTCGCAAGTAAGGGCTTAAATCTGGTATGGAGGGACCAAAACATGAGCAATGTAAAAAAAGTAACAGATTCTATATTTTATGTAGGTGTAAACGATCACCAGGTGGACCTGTTTGAAGGTCAGTATGTAGTACCAAATGGAATGTCTTATAATTCCTATGTAATTATGGACGATAAAATTGCGGTAATGGATACGGTAGATGTTCATTTCGGAAATGAGTGGATATCTAATATTGAAGAGGTTTTAAATGGAAAAAAACCTGATTATCTTGTAATACAGCATATGGAAATGGACCACGCCGGAAGTATTCGTACTTTCAAGGAAAAATATCCTGATGCTCAAATAGTGGGAAATGCGCAGATTTTCCAGATGATGAGACAGTTTTATGGGGAAAACTGGGAAGATAAGCAGGTAGTAGTGGAAAATGGTGGAACATTATCCTTTGGAAAACATACCTTGACTTTTGTATTTGCTCCAATGGTTCACTGGCCGGAAGTAATGGTTTCTTATGAGTCAACAGAAAAGGTGCTGTTTTCAGCAGACGGCTTTGGTAAATTCGGTGCCAATGATGTGGAAGAAGATTGGGATGATGAATCCAGAAGATATTTTATTGGAATTGTTGGAAAATACGGACAACAGGTGCAAAATCTCTTGAAAGTGGCTGCGACGCTGGATATACAGATAATTTGTCCTCTTCATGGTCCGGTGCTTACAGATAATCTGGGACATTACATTTCATTATATGATAAATGGTCTTCATATTCTCCGGAAGAAGACGGAATTGTAGTGGCATACACTTCAGTTTATGGAGATACAAAAGAAGCCGCTTTATTATTGGCAGAAAAATTAAAAGAAAAGGCTTGCCCTAAGGTAGTAGTACATGATTTGGCAAGGTGTGATATGGCTTTGGCAATAGCTGATGCCTTTAAATACAGTAAGCTGGTTTTGGCAACAACAACCTACAACGCAGACATATATCCATTTATGAAAGACTATATTCACAGACTTACGGAACGAAACTTCTGCAATCGTAGCGTAGCATTTATTGAAAATGGAAGCTGGTCACCAAGGGCAATGCTTGTGATGAAAGAAATGCTTAAAGAAGGTGGCAAGCTTTATTATACAAAGAATAATCTGACAATTTGGTCCGGCCTGACAGATGAAAACAAAGAAAAACTTGAAGCAATGGCAAATGAACTTTGTCAGGAATATATAGCTGCCAGTGATAAGCTTGCAGTCAAAGATGATATTTCAGCTTTATTCAAGATTGGATACGGTCTTTATGTTGTAACAAGTAATGACGGAAACAGAGATAATGGTCTGATAGTAAATACAGTAACACAGGTTTCTGAAAACCCAACAAGAATTGCTGTAGGTATAAATAAAAAGAATTATTCCTGTGAAACTATAGAAAAGACAAAAAAATTGAATGTAAATGTATTAAGTGAAAGGGCAGTTTTTTCAGTTTTCCAGAGATTTGGTTTCCAAAGTGGACGAGATGTAGACAAATTTGAAGGAATAGAAGTAAATAGGACAGATAACGGACTTCCTTTCTTAAAACACTACATAAATGCAGTTATATCCTTAGAAGTTGATAATATGATAGACATGGTAAGTCATACACTGTTTATATGTGAAATAAAAGAGATGAGACTTATATCAGATGACAGGACAATTACTTACAACTTCTACCAGGAAAATGTAAAACCAAAGCCGGCTACCGAAGGCAAAAAAGGATGGATTTGCAAAGTTTGCGGTTTTATCTACGAGGAGGAAGACCTACCGGCAGATTATATTTGTCCGATATGTAAGCATGGTGTGGCTGATTTTGAAAAAATACAATAATTTAGACAACTGTTAGTGAAAAATTAAAGTAAACATAAAGTCTCGGATTTTGTAGTGTTTTGGCACTTAAATCCGAGACTTTTTATTTTTTTTAATGTAGCTTTATCAGTTAAATGTTTTCTACAAATATATACAATGAATTTTTATCCCCATTCCATATGTATAATTTGGAGTTTTCATCTTTTTCTATTACTTCATATTTGCCATTTTTTAGATATTCCAAAGCTTCCTTAGAATCGTCTAAAATATTTTCTTCCTGTAATTTATCGGATATATTATTATAAATAGTTTTTCCTTCAGAATTTAGTTGTTTCACATATGCTTCGTTGCCCCAAGAGGATATTTTGTAAAGTAGAATTTGTTCTCCTTTTGGACCTAAATCTCCCTTTGCAACCGTTGTTGCATTACCTACAAATTCGGTATTCCAAGTTAGATTTAAATCTTGAAGTATATTCTTCTTGAAAAATACAAAAAACATAAGATAAAAAGAGATTAAAAAGAATACTATTACAAGTGGTATTAGTATTATAGATTTATGTTTCATAAATATTCTTCCTTTCTCCAGGCTAACACGTCATTTTTACCATATAAGGTGTAATAACACCAAAGGTTTGTGCATCAGCCATAATTGAAATTGCTATTCCTGCGACCCCAGTATAATCCCCCTTTGAATAGTCATATCGGTCTTTTATTCTTACTACTTTTCTTGACTGGTACATATATCTATTTTAAAATAGTGAAATAATGATATTTGTATCAGAAAATAATATTGAAATAATGACATATTATCTATATAATAATAATGAAATAATGACATTTTGCTGGAAAACAATGTTGAAATTTTACATTTATTATAAAAGGAGATGTAATGTTTAAGCGAAAAGTATATGATAAATTGAAAAATTGGAAAGACAATTATGCCCCTAAATATGCGGCTTTGCTTGAAGGAGCAAGGCGTGTTGGAAAATCGACCGTTGCCGAGGAATTTGCAAGGAATAATTACAAGTCATATATAAAAGTTGATTTCGCAAATATAACTAATGAATTATTAAAAGTTTTTGATGATATCGCTAATCTTGAAGTCTTTTTTCTACGCCTACAGGCTTTTACTGATATTACATTGTATCAAGGTGAATCAGTTATAATTTTTGATGAAATCCAGCTTCAACCTAAAGTAAGACAGGCGATAAAGTATCTGGTCGCAGATGGCAGATATGATTACATAGAAACTGGTTCACTGATTAGTATTAAAAAAAATGTAGAGAACATAGTTATACCATCAGAGGAACATAGGATTCTGGTATATCCAATGGATTATGAGGAATTTATGTGGGCGATAGGCAATGATACATATGACAGGCTGAGGGAGTTTTATAAATTAGGTATAGAAGTTGGTAATGGTGTTAATAGAAAGCTAATGAGGGACTTTCGAATTTATATGGCAGTTGGTGGTATGCCACAGGCTGTTGATTCTTATATAAATGGTGATAATTTCTCTATGATTGACAGGATAAAAAGAGATATTATAAATTTATATATTGATGATTTTAAGAAGATTGATTCATCAGGGTTGATTGGCAAGATGTACGAATCTATTCCAAGTCAATTGGCAACGAATAAGAAAAAATATATGATTTCTCAGGCTACCGGAAAGAGAAAAACAAACAAAGATAAGCAACGGCTGTCTGACTTAATTGATTCAAAAACAGTACTTCCCTGTTATAATACCCAAAATCCTAATGTAGCATTATCTCAGACAAAGGATGAGGATACTTATAAACTATATTTATCTGACATAGGATTATTTACGACAATGATTTTTAAAGCATCTGCGAGGACTAGTGAGAATATATACAGTAAGCTTCTAAGTGACAAGTTACCTGCTGATTTGGGATATTTGTATGAAAATGCAGTAGCTCAGATAATAGCTGCGACCAACACAGATCTTTATTATCATACCTGGAAAAAGGATGATAGTACGCACTCATATGAAGTGGATTTTATTGTTCAGAAGGATACCAAAATTGTTCCGATGGAAATAAAATCGTCTGCCTCAAAGAAACATGAATCTATCGATAATTTTTATAAAAAATATTCTAAGCATGTTGGGGAAATGTATTTGTTCTCTCAAAAGGATGTTGGGCATGATGACGAGTTAAAATATAAGCCTTTATATATGCTTCCATTTGTATTGGAGGAGCTTATTGGAAGGCATTAAATTAATGAACAGTCGTGTATAAAAATTTGAAGAAAATAAAAAGCGGATTTAATAATGTCCGCTTTATATCAGGTGAATATTTTGAAAGACTATTTAAAAGCAATAAGAGATGGTAAATATTTAAATAAAAGAGAGTCCCTGTCCATGATAGTAAGGCTGAGTATCCCGGTAATTCTTGCCCAGATTACCGCTGTTATTATGCAATATATAGATGCTTCCATGGTGGGGCATTTGGATACAAACTCTGCCGCTTCTATTGGACTTATTTCCTCAAGCACCTGGCTTTTAGACGGCCTAGCGTCAGCTATTGCAATTGGATTTAATGTTCAGGTAGCTCATAGAATCGGGGCAAAGGAAAATGTGAAAGCAAGAAATGTGGTGAGATATGGAATTTTAACTGCATTTTTGTTAAATCTGATTATTGGACTCATTTCTTTGTCCATTAGCGGATGGATTCCGGTTTGGCTTGGAGGAACAAAAGAAATCAGACCGGCAGCAGTGGCTTATTTTAGCGTATTTTCCCTGTCATTACCCTTTTTGGCATTAAATTTTGTGGGGGCAGGCATGCTTCAGTGTAGCGGGAATATGAAAATTCCCAGCATTTTAGATATATTAATGTGCCTTTTAGATGTGATTTTCAATTTCTTTTTCATATTTCCGGAAAGAGAAATGAGCATTTTGGGAAATATTTACAAAATTCCCGGTCTGGGACTGGGAGCCTTGGGAGCTGCGCTTGGAACTGCCCTGGCAGAATTAATAGCTGCAGTATTAATGCTTTATTTTCTATTGTTTTATTCGGAAAGTCTAAAATTAAGAAAAGAGCCTTATGAAATTAAATTTATAAATGTATTTATCAAAGCTATAAAAATCTCCCTTCCGGTTGCAATTGAGTCAATTGCAGTAGGTGCCTCCTATGTAGTATCTACGGGAATTGTGGCAACCCTGGGAACGACGGCTGTGGCGGCACATTCTTTTTCTATAACAGCAGAAAGCCTTTGCTATATGCCAAGTTATGGAATAGGGGCTGCGGCTACCACCATTACCGGACAATGCATCGGAGCAGGCCAAAAGAAAATGGCAAAAAAACTAGCCTGGATGACCGTTCTTTTTGGCATGGCATTAATGACTATCAGCGGTGGGATAATGTATTTTCTGGCACCTGATATGATAGGTATCCTATCTCCTGATGCCGAAATAATTGCTCTTGGAACAATGGTTTTAAGAATAGAAGCTTTTGCCGAACCATTTTTCGGGGCATCCATAATCATAACGGGAATATTTAGAGGAGCAGAGGACACCTTGATACCGGGAATAATGAACCTTTTTAGCATGTGGGTAGTGAGAATTCCATTATCAATATATATGGCAGGAATCTGGGGGCTTAGAGGTGTCTGGATAGCCATGATGATAGAGTTGATATTCAGAGGTTTAATTTTTATCATAAGATTATTATTTACCCGTTTTTTTGGGCTTATTCAGATTAATTTTTGCCGATAGAAATCGTAACAGAAACTTGTCAGAAGGGGTTAAAGCCCCTTCTGACAGGTGGCACAAAGTGCCACTGCGTTCATGAGGAAGTAGCGAAGCGGATTTAAGAATGTCCGCTTTACTTGTAATCGTATTTTCAGTGGGCTTTATATAAATATCTACTAGTTCTTAGCTGCTTCAAGAGCCTGCTTAAGATCCGCAATAATATCATTTACATTTTCAATTCCTACGGAAAGTCTTACCATATCGGCTTTTACACCACCTGCCAAAAGCTCTTCGTCAGTCATCTGGCGGTGAGTAGATGAAGCTGGGTGAAGGACACAGGTGTGAGCATCTGCAACATGGGTGGCAATAATGGCGAGTTTTAAATTCTTCATAAATTCCTCAGCAGTTTTTCTTCCACCTTTTACTCCAAAAGATATTACGCCACAGGTTCCATTAGGCATATATTTTTTTGCACGATCGTAATATTTATCCCCGGTAAGTCCCGGATAAGTTACATAAGAAACATTCTCATTATTGTTTAAAAATTCTGCAACTTTCTGAGCATTTTCACAATGTCTTTGTACTCTGACAGCCATTGATTCCAAACCGAGATTTAAAATATAACAGTTTATAGCTGAAGGAACAGCACCTAAATCCCTCATAAGCTGGACAGTTGCTTTTGTGATATAAGCTTTTTCTTTCCCGAATTTTTCTGCGTAGGTAATGCCGTGATAGGATTCATCCGGTGTACAAAGTCCTGGGAATTTATCGGCATGAGCCATCCAGTCGAAGTTTCCTGAATCAACTATTGCTCCACCTACTGTTGAGTCATGGCCGTCCATGTATTTTGTGGTGGAATGAGTGACAATATCGGCACCCCATTCAAAAGGTCTGCAGTTTATCGGTGTTGCAAAGGTGTTGTCGATTATTAATGGTACTCCATGCTTATGAGCAGCTTTTGCAAATCTTTCTATATCAAAAACAATAAGTGCCGGATTAGCAATGGTTTCACCAAAAACAGCCTTGGTATTTGGTTTAAATGCGGCTTCTAATTCCTCATCTGAGCATTCTGGGTCAACAAAGGTAAAGTCAATTCCCATTTTTCTCATTGTTACATTAAAAAGATTGAAACTTCCGCCATAAATGGTAGATGATGCAATTACATGGTCGCCTGCGCCTGCTATATTAAATACGGAAAAAAATGTAGCAGCCTGTCCTGAAGAGGTGAGCATGGCAGCACTTCCCCCTTCTAAAGCGGCTATTTTAGCAGCTACCATATCATTTGTAGGATTTTGAAGTCTGGAATAGAAGTATCCTTCTGCCTCCAAATCAAAGAGTTTTCCCATATCGGCACTTGTATCATATTTGAAAGTTGTACTTTGAACTATGGGTATCATTCTTGGTTCACCGTTTTTAGGTGTATATCCGGCTTCAATGCATTTTGTTTCCTGTTGCATATTTATTTCCTCCTGAAATCTTTATAAACTACACCGAAAACCAAGGATAAATTAATATCCTATCTCTTTAGCACGGTGCATCGATATCATTGTAGCACATATTTACCCGGCAATAATACGAAAATTCAAAAAATAATGAGGGGAACATGTTTTTTGGATGAGACAATGAAGAAATTTATAGCGGACTCAATTGAAGATTCAGAAAAGAAATATACATATTACAACTAAAGATTTAGGGGGAAAAATTTATGAAGTACAGTCTCTTTTTAATTCAAGATTTTAATGCGTCGCACTTTCACTGCACACTAAATTGTACTAATAGTAGTAGTATAAAGTAAAAAGTGTCACTTTTGGAATGGCATATTTGGGAAAAGTATTGTATAATATGCATAAAATTATATATAATAAAAATATATTCATTTAATAATCAGCTTTATATATCTACTTTATGTAAAGAACAAAAAATTTTGTAATTATTTAAGAGGGTTCTTGAAAGTTTCTAAAAGAACAGGAAATGCTACTTCTATATGAACAGGTAGAAAAACGGATTACTAAAATATTAAAAAGTCTAGGGGGAAATAATAAATGAAAAAAAGAACAGTTCTGGCACTATTAATTGCAGTTACATCCTTAAGTTTTTTAAGCGGATGTAACAAAAATGAATCTTTAGCAAATAAGAAGGATAATATCGCTAATTCTAAGAAAGAGGAGTTTTCTGATACTTACCAGGAATATGATGGGGAATATTCAGATTATTCAGAGCAGATGGAGGAAGATTCTTCTGATTCTTACAGCACATCATCTGTTGATGTAGAGGAGTACTATAACAGGACTTCGGAAATACTATCAAAGACAGATGTGGAATCATCACCTAATCAGGTATCAGAAAAGCAGGCAAAAAAGGATTTTGCAGATAGGGGATTTAAAGATTTTCCAATAATGACGCGTTACGATGCAAAGGGGAATCTTGAGGAAAAAGAAGATATTTCAGAAA
>NZ_FOJY01000025.1 GCF_900112085.1 Acetitomaculum ruminis DSM 5522 | reverse complement strand
GTTTCCGGAACGGAGATTTTCTTAAGGTTCTTATTCTTGTAACCTGTAATGGTAACTGTAGGATTTTTTTGTGAAGCTGTGGTTATTGTATATTTATAACCTTTTAAGCTAAACTTCTTACCCTTCTTTGTAGCTTCTTTTCTCTTACGTTCTTCTTCTTTTTTCTTGCGTTCTTCTTCCTGTTTCTTTTTTTCTTCCTCTTCTTTTTTCTTACGCTCTTCTTCTTGTTTTTCTAATGTATCAACTGTTTCTTTAGCATTTGTAAGTTTTTCATTTAAAAGGTCGTAAGAAATGTCAGCCTTATCATCCTCGCTTAAGGCATCGAAAGCTTTTTTAAGATTTGTAACAGTTTCCTTATCTTTTAAAGTAAGCTTGTCAGCATCAGGAAGTGCTGCAATACCGTTTACAATATTTACAAGGTCTTCATTTACTAAAGCTTTAAGATAAGGATATCCATCATTTATGTACTCAGACATTCCCCAGGTATCGACTAAATCATAGCTAATAAAGGTATCCTGATTTTTAAGCTCTTCTATAGTTTTTTCCATGGACTCATCAGCGAAAAAGAAAGTTTTAAGTCCAACTGCAACTTCTTCATTACAAGCTACATTTGCTTTGTCTTTAACATAAAAACAATCTTCTTGTGTACTGGTACTTCTACCTCCCACAAAAGCTGCTACTAACATATAATTAGAAGAACTATTCTCTTCTAGTTTAGAATAATAATCCGATAATTTTTTTGCAGCAGTTAAAACAGATTCTGAACATTCTCCCAAAGCATAGCAATTTTCATATTGCACACCTGACGCTGATGGTTGATAACCAAATTGGCCTAATACTATACTAGCTTTTCTTTGTTCCGTATTTTGTAAAAATGCATCAAGAGATTCTTCATCTATAGTATAATTTACTTTTGCAACACAATTTTTAACTTTTGATTTGCCCGTTACCATTCCGCCACAATTTATATTATTATGATTAGAAGGATCTAAAATAACCTTTATATCACCATAGATTTTAATATTCTCAAAAGTTAATTGTTCACTGGAACTTCCACCATAACCATTTAATATACACCCTTCAGTCCTAAATTTTTCTTTGGCATCAAGAATACAGTCTTTTGCAAAAACTTCTAAATTTTTAATGGTTGAACTTCTTATGCTTATAGGAAATAAAGCAGTATCCCTTGTCATATTATCATTAGAATAGGTAATTTTATGTCCCTTACCATCAAACACCCCTTTAAATTTTAAATTAGTATTATTTTCATAAGTTTTAGCTTTTATACTTAAATCTGTTTCAAGACATACTGTCTTTTCTTTAAAATTTTCTCCTGTCCCAAGGGTTTCAAAAAAAGCATCCCAGTCTTCCAGAGAATTTATATGATAAATGCCTTCTGCATCCGGAGCAAATGTGCCTTCTGCCAAGACTTTTTGTCCGCTAAAACATATAAAAGCTGCCATAAAAACAGCTACTAAATAAATGCTATTTCTTTTTATTTTATTAAACATTTTTTCTCCTATCTTTAAACTCACATTTTAGTTTTTTATAGCAAATATTTTCTATCCGCTGTATTTAAAAATTGATTCTAAAAAATCAGTAGCCTTATAATATAAGCCCTAAAGACTCCTGATTTTATAGATTTGTAAGTTTTTTAATTAATTTTTATAAGATTATAGGAAATTCATTATTTTCAAAAGAATAAATGGTCCAAGCTGGTTTTTCAACCCATTGGCCTTGAGCATTTTCTGCCCAGCTTTTTTGCCCTAAATCAAATCCCATAAACATAGTAAAGTTAAGATCTACCTTGTCATTATTTTTTAATACTTGATCACAGCCAAGATTATCTGTGCTTTTATTGATAATTATCATCCAGCCTGCATATTTATTATAATCTTTTTCACTTAAATAACCATTTTCATTTACTTTATTAGTAAAAGTTGAATTAATATTACCTTCACCATATAAGTCATCTTCAAGATCATTTAAATTACCAATAAACTTATATCCTTCCCCACTTGAAATATGCCATGTAGAAGGAGTTCCATTATCTCCAAAATATTTATTAGTATTGCTATGACCAGGTACCTTAACTGCAGTAAGATAGTTTCCCCATTGAGAAGTATGCCATTTTAACATCCCATCTTCATAATATGTAACTCCATCTTTGACTGTTGTTTTTAGATGTAACCCCCCATATACTGCTCTTATAGCATCTAAAGCCGTAGAACCGGCAGGAAGTGTTACTTTCTCATTTGATGTCAACGTTTTTTCATTAAGAGCTGTTGTTCTAACCTTTACGCTAACTGTAATGGTATTCTGAGTTACAGGTTCTGTAGGTTGCTGTTCTTCAGCAGCTGCCGGTAAATAAAGTGTGAAAGCCATAACAAAGGCTAACATAAGGGTTAACAGTTTTTTAATACTATTTCTTTTCATGTTTTTTCCTCCTAAAAATATAGTTTTTAATTTTTCTTTTTCCACTTTTCATAATCTTCCTTCCTCTATTATTTAAGTGGTTGTGCAGTATTTCTTTCAAAGAAATGTTTACGGGTTACCGTTAAAAAGACTCAATATATTTCTTGTCTTCATAACCTTTTTCATCATCTCCCATCTTAAAAACAGACTTTCTCTGTTTTATCTTTATTGTAATGAGGAAAAGTCCATCCCTAATCTTTTGCGACTTATAAAATAAATAAAGCAATTATTTTTTAGTCACTTTAATTTGCTTTACTACTGCTTCATTAAAACTATACAGTAAAAATTTGGATTTTGACCTTTACCTTCATTATTTAAGCAAGGAAGGCTTACCTTTTTATATCTCAACTTTGGGATTATTTTTAGAAATGAATGGTCATATTTTCTATATACTGGAATTTTTTTCTTTTTTAACAAGAATAATTTTTATTCCCACATAGTACTTACTCATTTAAATGCCAGATTTAATTATCGTTTTAGATAATAGCGATAAGATAGATCTCAACTTTTTTCATTAATATTTTAACCGAATTAAAATATTAACACAAAAACCCACTTCTTCCCAAAGTTAAGTTTTAATTATTATGTATCCTGACTTAGCATCAGCCTAATAACAGCACCTTCCCGGATTTTCATCCAGTGGATTATTATACATTTGCAATTCGTTTTGTTCCGTGCATTTATCCTTAATATATAAAAAGGAAAATCATCTTTTATATTGTAATTGTAATGTGAATATCTTTAATACGATGAAAAGCACAACATACTGGAATGCACATATATAATATTGCTGCTTTCGTCCGCCTTACAGTACGGGCAAGCGTGTTCCGGATTTGCACCGGATTCCTTGTTTTTAACAAATATAAAATCTTGTAAATGATTACCATATATCACTTACAAATAAACACGATTTTAAATTTTTTTAACATTATATTTTGAAATAAGCCGATTAATATTTATATAATTAGCAACTCCCACTAATCTTTGACGCGGTACTTTAGTGCAAATTCACCAAATACCAATAGAAATTATAACACTGTAATTTTATTATGTAAATAGTTTTCTTACTTCTTTGAAAATTTTTATTAATAATCCAATGTTTTTTTCACATAACTGTTTTCTTTAATTTTTAAACTTTATAGTTTTTCCTCTTCCTTATTTTTACAAGCAAAAACTGCCCTACAAAATACAGCAGGACAGCTATTTTCAATACAATATCCATTTTTATAAAAAATTATTCATGCCATCTTTTCGCGCAGGCAACTGCTAAAGCTCCAGGGCCAATGTGGCAGGAAACACTTAATGACAGAGGATCAACATATTTTACTTCCAAATCAAAGGTTTCAGATAATTCCTTTGCCAACTCACTGGCAGCTTCAAAATTTTGAGTATGAGCAATTGCAAGTGTCATATCATTATCAGCATACGCCTTGGAAAATCTCTTTTCAAAATCATCTTTCATAGCACTAATCATTACTTTTTTAGCCTGTTTAATATTTCGTGATTTTGAAAACGCATCCAGCTTTTCTCCCTGAATCTGTAATACCGGTTTAAGCTTAAGAACTGTACCAATAGCAGCTGCTGCCGGAGTTATTCTTCCACCTTTTTTTAGATATTTAAGGGTATCTAACATAATATAGATGCTTGACTCAAATTTTTCTTCTTCCATGATTTCTTTGATTTCTTTTGCTGTTTTACCAGCTTTTGCCATGTTTACTGCATCTTCCACACTTTGTCTCATGGTAACCGAAATTCTTTGATTATTAACAACTTGTACTCTTCCGTCATAGTCAGCACTCAAGGCTGTGGCTGTGGAGCAGGAACTACTAAGACCTGATGACATTGGAATATGTACTATCTCATCATACTCTAAAAGAAGCTTATCCCAAAGATCCAAAACATCCCCCGGTGACGGCTGGGATGTAGATACTTCAGCGTCAGAAAGCAATTTTTCATAAAACTGTTCCTGAGTGAGACTAATATCTTCGTAAAACAATTCGCCATCTATAGTAAAAGGCATAGGGAGAACATGTATCCCCATTTCTTTTGCCATAGCCTGAGTGATACCTGAATTACTATCTGTTACTATTGCTATATTTGCCATAATTTATCACACCTGTTTTCTATATTTTTTATCTGTTTTTGGGGTTAATATGATTCTTTCAATACTTACATTAGTAAAGCGGACATTCGGAATCCGCTTCGCTTCTTCCTCATGAACTCAGTGGCACTTTGTGCCACCTGTCAGAAGGGGCTTTAACCCCTTCTGACACTAGTAAGCTTATACCCCCGCTTAAAGCTTACGCTTTTGAAGCGGGGGATTGCTTACACTGCGTTCAAACAATTAGGCGGCACAAATACCGCCTAACAAAGTAATCGGACATTCTTAAATCCGCTTCGCTTCTTCCTCATGAATTCAGTGGCACTTCGTGCCACTTTTGTAAATCGGATATTCGGAATCCGCTTCGCTTCTTCCTCATGAATTCAGTGGCACTTCGTGCCACTGAATTCAAATTAAAACTATTATATCCTAAGTGTTTTTTCGTGTCTATTGAAAGTTTGTGTTATCAAAGCCTTACAAAAGGGTGTGAATAAACTTACTTTTTAGATTAAAATATCGCTTTAGATAGTTTTCTTAACTACTACTCTTCGCTTTCCTCATCTAAAATCTCTATACCAAGTTCTTTTAACTGTTCTGCATCTACCACATCAGGAGCTTTTGTCATAAGACAGGAAGCATCTTTAACCTTTGGAAATGCCATTACATCTCTGATACTGTCTGCTTTTACCATAAGCATTATAAGTCTGTCAAATCCATAAGCCAGTCCTGCATGTGGCGGAACTCCGTACTTAAATGCATTTAACAAAAATCCAAATCTTTCATGAGCATCTTCTTTTGTAAAGCCTAAGGTTTCAAACATTTTTTCCTGAATGTCGTTTTGATGGATACGAACTGAACCACCACCAAGCTCTACACCATTTAATACTATGTCATAAGCAATCGCTCTTACTGCCCCCGGGTCTGTTTCTATCTTATCCAGATCTTCTTCCATAGGCATTGTAAATGGATGATGCATTGCCGTATATCTGTTTTCTTCCTCTGACCACTCAAGAAGTGGGAATTCTGTTACCCATAAGAAGTTGAATTTGTTTTCATCTATTAAATCTAAGGTTTTTGCAAGTTTTAATCTTAAAGTTCCAAGTACATCACATACTACCTTGAAGGAATCAGCTGCAAATAAAAGAAGGTCTCCATTTTCAGCATTCATAGCCTGACAAATTGCTTTTAATTCTTCATCTGCCATAAATTTTGCGAAAGAGGATTTGTAACTGCCATCTTCATTTACACAAAGATAAGCAAGTCCTTTTGCCCCTAATTCTTTTGCATCTTTGACCAATGCGTCAATTTTCTTTCTAGGCATACCTGCCTGTCCCTTTACATTTAAACCTCTTACATATCCATTATTTTCAAGGGCTGAAGTAAATACACCAAAACCGCAGTTCTTTACTACTTCTGATACATCTATAATTTTCATTTCAAAACGGGTATCCGGTTTATCTGAACCATATTGGTTCATGGCATCTATCCATTTCATTCTTTGAAGAGGAAGCTCAACATCTACATCTATTAAATCTTTGAATAATTTTTGTATAAGTCTTTCATTGACTTCCATTACATCTTCGTCATTTACAAAGGATAACTCCATATCAACCTGGGTAAACTCCGGCTGACGGTCAGCTCTTAAGTCCTCATCTCTAAAGCATTTTGCAATTTGGAAATATCTGTCATATCCTGAGCACATTAAAAGTTGCTTAAATAACTGTGGTGACTGTGGAAGAGCATAAAACTTTCCATGGTGAACACGGCTTGGTACAAGATAATCTCTTGCGCCTTCAGGTGTGGATTTCATAAGTATAGGTGTTTCTATCTCTAAAAATCCTTCTTCTGTAAGGAAGTTTCTTATTACTGTGGCAGCTTTACTTCTAAGAATAAGATTTCTTTGAATATCCGGACGCCTTAAGTCTAAAAATCTGTATTTTAAACGAATTTCATCCTTTGTTTGTGAATTAGCTTCAATCGGAAATGGAGGGGTCTCAGACTCTGATAAAATCCTAAAGGATTTGGCTATAACTTCGATTTCTCCGGTTTTTAAATTTGTATTTACTGCTCCACTTCTTTTTACAACTTCTCCTGTAACAGCAAGTACAAATTCACTTCTTAAGGTTCCGGCTTTTTCAAACCCTTCTTTTCCAACACTGTTTTCATCAAAAACTATCTGAAGTAATCCGCTTCTATCTCTTAAGTCCACAAATATCAGACTTCCCAGGTTTCTTCTTTTTTGAACCCAACCCATTACTGTAACTTCATTGCCTATATTTGAGTTTGAAAGCTCTGCACATCTATGGCTTCTTTTAAGTCCTTGCATTGACTCTGACATTTTTTATTCCTCCGTATATATATTATTGTGGAAAAAATTCCTTAAATTCAGTATATCCAGCCTCACTAAGTTGCTGTTTCTGGAATTTTTTATTTTTATTCATTGTAACTACACTTATACATTTTCCATTTGCTCTTTCTTTGGAAGCAAGTTTTAATACCTCCAAAAGTTCATCTTTTGAAAGCTTTTTATCAGCTAAATAAGCTATTTTTTCTCCTTCATCAGGTACTTCAAAACCACTTTCCATAAGAAGCATAACTATTCTTTCAAATCCTACTGAAAATCCGCAGGCAGGTATATCCATTCCTGTGAATTTTCCAATCATTTCATCATAGCGTCCACCGCCTCCTACAGAGCCACCGAATTCATCCATGGATATTTCAAAAATAGGTCCTGTATAATATGACATTCCTCTTACCAAAGTCGGGTCAAATATTATATTAAAGTTTTCATTTCCGGCATCTAAAACGCTGGAAATAATGGTTTCCAAACCTGTTGAAACTTCTTGTGAAAGAAAATCTCCAAGCTTTCCTTTTAAGTAACTGATTCCTGAAAGGTCATTAGTCACTTCTTCATAAAGAGCTAAATATTTATCTATTTTTTCTTCTTCAATGCCTTCCTCTAAAAGCTCTTTTCTTACTCCTTCAAGCCCTATCTTATCCATTTTATCAAGTATAATAAATACTGTATCAAATATATCTGCTGAAAATCCGCTATAGGAAGCCATGGCTTTAAGCATTCTTCTGTCATTTATTCTAATGGAATAGTTTTTAAAGCCCAGTTTTCCTAGCAAAGTTGTCATGGCTAAGATAAGATCAATCTCTGCCAAAACAGATGCCTCTCCTAAAATATCTATATCACATTGCATAAATTGTCTGAAACGGCCTCTTTGAGGTCTGTCAGCTCTCCACACATTTCCCATTTGAAGTGCCTTAAAAGGCTGGGATAATACACTTGAATTATTTGAAAAATATCTTGAAAGAGGAAGAGTTAAGTCATATCTAAGACCTCCGTCAACTAAATCCTCCTGGCTTTTTGCCTCATCAATTTTTAATTTTTCTCCTCTTTTTAAAATTTTAAAAATAAGCTTTTCATTTTCTCCACCCTGCTTACTTGAAAGATTTTCAATGTGTTCCACGCAAGGAGTTTCAATAGATGAAAATCCAAAAGATTTGTAGGTTTCTCTAATCTGTGCCTGAACATATTCCCTGATAGCCATTTCTTTAGGGAGTATGTCCTTCATTCCTGTTACAGGTTTCTTCTTAAGTGCCATTTTTCTTCCTCCAATTTTCAGCTTTTATAAATCTTCATGAAAAGTCTTAAAAAGTTCTCTTTTCCTTTCAAGCATTTCATCTATATTTTCTATAAACAGTTTTATATCTTTAACATTATCACATCTTTTAATGGTAGTGCCATCGGAATATACCCTTTTGCTAATACTTCCGGCACCTGCCGCCAATACACTCTGTCTTTCCTCCATGGTTAAAATATTATATATTCCCTCCATACCCGGCAGACTGTATCCTATGTTTTCATAGTTTCCGGCTATATTTTGCTGTCTGTATAAATAATAAGGATTCATTCCCATATCTTTTGCAAAATCATAGGTTTTTGTATTTATATTTCCATCATTGATTATTTTAAGATTAGTATAATCTTCTTTATTAAGATTTAGTCTGGACTTTTTCTTTAATGCCAGTGAATGTACCGTAAGGCATTCCGGTGATAATTCTTTTATACATTCTAAGGTGTGCATCACATCTTCTTCGTCTTCATTTGGAAGTCCTGTAATCATGTCCATATTTATGTTTTTAAACCCTGCATCTCTGGCATCTTCAAAGGTTTTATAGATATCTGCTACACTATGAGCCCTTCCTATAATATCCAGGGTTTTTTGATTCATAGACTGGGGATTTATGGATATTCTTTCCGTATTATATTCTTTTAAAATGCGAAGTTTTTCTTTTGTAATACTGTCCGGACGACCGGCCTCAACACAAAATTCTCTTAAAGAAGTAACATCAAAAGTATTATTTATACTTTTTAAGAGTATTTCCAACTCTTCTTCATTTAATGCTGTAGGAGTTCCTCCTCCAACATAAATTGTATCCGGTTCCATATCCATATATTCTCTTATAAATGCCAGCTCTTTTTGTAAAGCTTCAATATAAGGCATAACAAAATGTCTCATTTTATCTATGGAATAGGCTGTAAATGAGCAATAAAGACATCTACTTGGGCAAAAAGGAATCCCAATATAAAGACTGTAACCTTTTTTGTAATCAAAGGAATCTAAAACCTTTTTCTCAACTTTAGCCACTTCTATAGCCAGGTCGCATTTTTTATCAGAAACAAAATAATAATCTTTAAGATATTTTTTTATTTCATTATCACTATAGTTTTTTTCTTCTAAAAGATTAGAAACTATTCGTACAGGTCTGATACCAGTCATAGTTCCCCAGGGAAGTTCTTTTTTTTGGGTGTTTGAAAGACATTTATACAATACTCTTTTTAAAATATTTTTTGTAATTTTTTTATCTGTGTAATCACATTTATCTTTACATGAATTAATCAGCTCTTCATTTTTAAAACAGCTGACTATAATTTCATTTTTTTCATATTCAATTTTAAAAAGCATGTCGGAAGGTTCATCTTCTTTCATGCTTATATCCTCTTTTGGATAAAATGCCTTTATCAAGGAATAGACATCATAGCTAAATTCATCTTTATTTAAATATACTTTTATCATTTTTATAAAACAAAAGGATTATTTTCCCTCTCAAAACCAATGGTAGTATCCGGTCCATGTCCCGGCATTACTTTTACATCATCATCAAGTTTCATAAGTCTGTCATTTAAAGATCTGACTATTGCATCTTTATCTCCCGTAGGAAAATCAGTTCTTCCAACGGAATAGTTAAATAAAGTATCTCCGCTAAATAAAAGCTTTTCGCTATCTATATAATAACAGACACTTCCTATCGTATGTCCAGGAGTAAATATAACTTTTATGGATAAACCTATCAAAGATATTTCATCTCCATCATCGTAAAAAACATCCACCTTTGGTGACTGTCCATGATAATATCCGGTAAGATTTATGACATCATTTAAAAATGATTCTTTTTCGTCGCTACCTGCTATTATTTTAGCCCCGGTTTTATCTGCTATAAACTGTGCTGCACAAATATGGTCAAAATGGGCATGGGTTATAAGAATAGCCTTTAATGTAAGCCCTTCATCTTCAAGAATTTTGTAAAGACGCTTACCCTCGTCTCCCGGGTCAACCATAATACATTCTTTTGTATCATCATTATAAAGAATATAGCAATTTGTCTGTATTTCTCCTACCAGATACCTCTTTAATTCAAACATATTTTCTCTCCATATCAACCGGTTGTTCTTTCAACATCAATAACACTTTCCACCTGTCTTATCTTTTCAATAAGGCTGTTTAGTTCGGTCTTGCTTTTTATACCAAAGGCTATCGCTATGGTAGCAATACCCTGTTTACTGGTTCTTGAGTTGATCGAATTTATATCTATTTGTCTTTCAGTAAATATTTTACTGATGTCAACCAAAAGTCCTGTTCTATTGTTTCCATATATTTTTATCTCTGCCAGATAAAGACCCGGAATTCTTTCATTAACTGACTCCCATTCCGCATCTATAAGCCTGTTTCTGTCAAATTCAGAAAGATTAATAATATTTATGCAATCTGTTCTGTGTATGGAAACTCCTCTTCCTCTTGTAACAAAACCACATATTTCATCACCGGGAACAGGTGAGCAACATTTTGAGAATCTGACAGCTACATCATGTATGCCTTTTACTGTGATACCGCTTTTTGAACGAGGCTTGTCATGTACCTGATTTATCTCATTATCCTGTTGTTCTAATATATCCTTATCTGTTACACTTTTGACTTTATCTTTTCTGAATTCTTCTACCAGTCTGTTTATAACCTGACCTTCTTTAAGTCCACCTCGCCCCACAGTAGCCAAAACAGAATCCCAGGAATCAAAGCCATATTTTTTTGTTATTGTAGTAATATATTCGCTTTTTGAAATGTCACTTTGATTTATGCCTTTAACTTTACAATACTGTCCTAAAAGTTCTTTTCCTTTGGCAATATTATCGTCTTTGCTGGCATGTCTAAACCATTGATTTATCTTGTTTTTAGCCTGAGTACTTTTTACAATGTTCAGCCAGTCTCTGCTTGGTCCCTTGGAATTTTGGGATGTTAAAACTTCCACCCTGTCTCCGTTTTGAAGTCGGTAATCAATAGGAACAAGCTTGCCATTTATCTTGGCACCAATCATTTTATTTCCCACGGCACTATGTATACTATATGCAAAATCCACCGGAGTTGAACCTGCCGGAAGAGATTTTACATCTCCTGTAGGTGTAAAGCAAAATACTGAATCAGAGAAAAGATCCAGGTCGCTTTTTAAAAGATTCATGAATTCTTTGTTATCTGACATATCCTGCTGCCATTCAAGAATCTGTCTAAGCCAGGCAAGTTTTTCCTCTTCCTGGTTTTTGCCTACTTTTTTTCCGTCAGAGCTTTCTTTGTATTTCCAGTGAGCCGCAATACCGTATTCGGCAATTCTGTGCATTTCATAGGTTCTTATCTGAACTTCAAAAGGTGTACCGTTATCACTAATAAGAGTAGTGTGTAAAGACTGGTACATATTGTCTTTTGGCATGGCAATGTAGTCTTTGAAACGCCCAGGAATAGGCTTGTATTTTGTATGTATTATACCAAGTACCGCATAACAATCCTTTATGGATTCAACTATTATTCTAATGGCAAAAAGGTCATATATCTGATCCAGAGTTTTGTTTTGATTTACCATTTTTTTATAGATACTGAAAAAATGCTTGGCTCTACCATATATATAAGCATCTATATCAGATTCTTTAAGATAATCACTTATGACTTCAACTATATCTTTTATAAAGTACTCTCTTTCGCTTTTTCTTAAATTTATCTTTTCAACTAAATCTCTGTAAACATCCGGTTCCAGATATTTTAAAGCCAGATCATCCAGTTCTATCTTAATCTTTGAAATACCAAGTCTTTGAGCTATAGGAGCGTAAATATCCATGGTCTCTCTGGCTTTTTCTTTTTGCTTTTCAGGCCTCATATACTGCAAGGTTCTCATATTATGAAGTCTGTCGGCCAGTTTTATAAGAATTACTCTTATGTCATTTGCCATAGCCAAAAACATTTTTCTTAAGTTTTCAGCCTGAATTTCTATTTTATCTGCGTCGTATGAAAGTTGTCCCAACTTCGTGACTCCATCCACAAGCAAAGCCACTTCTTCGCCAAACTCATCCTTTATCTCATCAAGAGTTTTAATGGTATCTTCTACCACATCGTGTAAAATTCCTGCTGTAATTGTTTCTTTATCAAGTTCTAAATCAGCCAGTATAAGAGCTGTACATAAAGGATGAATGATGTATGGCTCACCTGATTTACGCTTTTGTCCCTCATGGGCAGTCTTCGCCAAATTATAAGCCTTTTCAATCATAGAAGTATCATCAGAAGGATGATATTTTTTTACGCTTGCAATAAGCTCTTTATAAATATCTTCCGGACTGGTAAAGTCATCCATGTCCCTGACATTTTCTTCTACGAATTCTTCCTTTTTTTCTCCTTTTGCGAATTCGGAACTTTCTTTCATACACATCACCATTTCTTAGTTATTTTTATTTACCATCATATGCAACTACACTTGCTATGTTATAATTACCAATTTTTTCTCTTCCGTTTAATCCTTTAAGCTCAACAAGCACAACTATCTTTTCAACCTTTGCGCCAAGCTTTTCAACCAGTTTTATAGCCGCTTCTATTGTTCCTCCGGTAGCCAGTAAATCATCCACGATAACTACCTTATCACCCGGTTTTAAAGCATCTTTATGAATTTCAATAGTCGCTGTACCATATTCAAGATCATATTCCTGTGATTCCGTTTCACATGGTAATTTACCTTTTTTTCTTACGGGAATAAATCCTTTTTTTAACTTATAGGCTAAAGGCATTCCAAAAATAAATCCCCTGGCTTCAAGTCCCACAACATGGTCAAAATCAACATCTGCAAGGGCAGCCATTTCATCGATAGCTAACTGTAAGCCATCTTTATCGGAAATAACTGTAGTAATATCTCTAAAAATATTACCTTCCTCTGGGAAGTCCGGAATACTTCTAATATAATCGTCAATGGTTTTCATTATATTTCCTCCTATAATGCATAAATAGTAAATGTAAAGCGGGTCTTTTAAATCCGCTTTGCTACTTTCTCATGAACTTAATGATCACATTTTGACACTTAAGTTCAAAATAATCCATAGTACAGTAGTATATCATTTTTTCTATTCTTTTACAATAATGTATCTTTCAAGAAGCTTTCCATCTTTTTCTATAAAATCTTCAAATTGAAAGCCTAATTTTTTTGCCAGTTTTAAAGAAGCAATATTTTCTTTTTCAATAATACATATTATTTTTTCTATCCCTGTGTTTTCAAAGCAATAGTTGATTATTGCCAGACAGCTTTCGTATGCATAACCTTGTTGTTGATATTTTTTATCAATAAGATAACCTATTTCATAAATACTTTCTCCTTTATCGTCAGCCTTAACATCTATGCCTGCCCTTCCTATAAGGAGATTTTCATCTTTTAAAACAATACCCCAGATGCCTAAATCAAAGAATTTATATATGTTTTCAATGTATCCCTTAAGATATTCTATTTCCATGTCTTTATCTTCAAACAAGGATTCGGTATATCTGACTATATCGTCATCATTATAGATTTCATATAATCTATCAATGTCTGCTATTTCAAGTTCTCTTATAATAAGTCTGTCAGTTTCCAAAACTTCCCAGGGAAGATTAAAATGCCTGCCAAAATGCTTTTTTAAAAATGAATAATCTATTCCATCGAATTTTGTAATAGCCACTTTTGCTTTTGAAAAATCTTCTTCCATATTTTTATCCCCTATAAATTCAATAACCGAAAAGTTTTTTTCTACCCAATTATCAATATTTTGTCTGTTTGCAGAAATAATTATAGAATCGTCATACTTAAAATCTATGTCTCTTTTTAACTCTTTTATTTCGTTATCTGTCGTAACTTCATATTTTTTATCGTTGAAGATTAAAAAAATGCTTATATTATTTTCATTCAGAGTCCTGAAAAAATAAGTAAAATCAGTAAAAAACTTTTCCTTGTGCCTTACTTTTTTGCTGATTTCCTCATAATATATAATTACATTTTTTAGTATGTATTCCTTATTAGTCATTTCTAAACCTCTAAGTTTGTTTTATTCTTTATTTATATGATATAATAATACCACTTATCAAATAAATTCAAGGGAAGAAAGGAAATTAAAATGGCACAGAATCCAATTGTTACAATTGAAATGGAAAACGGAGATATTATTAAAGCCGAATTGTATCCGGATATGGCTCCAAATACAGTTAATAATTTTATCAGTCTTGTTAAAAAACATTATTATGACGGAATTATTTTTCACAGAGTTATAAATGGTTTTATGATTCAGGGTGGAGATCCGGATGGAACCGGAATGGGAGGTCCTGGTTATTCCATAGCAGGTGAATTTAATATCAATGGTTTTGACAACAGACTTCTTCATACAGCAGGAGTTTTATCAATGGCTCGTACCATGATGCCGGATTCAGCCGGTTCACAGTTTTTTATCATGCATAAGGATGCACCACATCTTGATGGTTCTTATGCAGGTTTCGGTAAAGTTATTGAAGGTATGGAAAATGTAGACAAAATTGCTACTACTGATACAGATTACTCTGACAGACCTTTAGTAGATCAGGTAATGAAAACTGTCACTGTAGAGACATTCGGTGTTGATTATCCGGAACCGGAAAAAATGTAATTAATTATTGATTTTCTTAAAAAACAAAGTGCCACATACCCATGAATTATTCAAAGGTATGTGGTACTTTTTCATTTAAAAAACTTCTCCTTGTCTAGTTATTATAACCGGTATTGGCTTGAGATGAACTTCCTAATGTAACTGTCACTTTTTGTTCTTCATATTTTCCCATATTAGCCACTTTAACGGTCATGGTCACTGTATCATTTGGTTTGTGAGCCTTTATAAGAGCTGATAACACTTCCATGGAGGTTACACTTTTTCCATCAAATTCCGTAATAATCATTCCCTGGTAAAGACCAGCTTTTTCTGCAGGTGAATCTTTATCAACCTGTGAAATATAAACTCCTGCCGGCATACCATAGATATTTTGATAGGTATTTTCAACATCTGCCCCAATAACTCCTAAATAACCTTCATTGGAAGAAGCATCTAGGTCAGTTGAGTTTATTATGGCTTCTATTTTAGGAACAGCGTCTGAAATCGGTATGGCAAATCCCATTCCTTCCACATCATCTGCTGCATATTTTGCAGAGTTAATACCAATAAGCTGACCACTGGCATTTAAAAGGGCACCACCGCTGTTTCCCGGATTAATAGCCGCATCTGTCTGAATAAGATTCATGGCAGTATCTGATAGCTGAACTATTCTGCTGCTGGCAGATACAATACCTGTAGTTACTGATTGTCCGTATCCCAGGGCATTTCCTATGGCGATAACACTTTCTCCTTCGTCCACTGATTCCGAACTTCCAATGGAAGCAATCTTAATATTTTTCAGGGTTTTTTGAGGAATATCTGATATGTTTACCTCTAATACGGCTAAATCAGAAGCCTCATTATAACCTGTTACCTCGCATTTTAATTCTGACTCATCATTGAAGGTAAGCTTTACGGAATCTGCATCTGCAATTACATGATAATTAGTAACAATATAAACTTTTTTACTGTCCTGACCAATTATTATTCCACTTCCTGCTGAAGATTCCTGAAGATTTGAATCTTCCTCATCATTGTCTTTATTTTCTTTATTATCTTTTTTTTCTGTAAATTCATCATTTTCGCCCTTACCAAAGGCACTGAAGGTATTTCCTTCCCTACCCTGGTCATTGCGATTATCATAATTGTAAAAGTAATCAAAAAATGAATCCGCACTGTTTGAAATATATTGTGAGCAGGTAACTGCCACTATGGATGGCATTGTGTTTTCCACTACTTCTGAAAGATCATAGTCTGAATTGTTTGTAACCAGAGAAACCTTTTTTATGGCACTGGATTTGTTAGCAGAGCTGTTTAAATCCAATTCTGAATTGTTTTTATTTTTTATTTGATTTCGTTCGTATTCGTAACCGATTCCACCACTGATACCGGCAAGAAGTGCCAATGATAAAACTATTGCCAAAGTTTTATAACCTTTTTTACGAGTGTTATTTGTATTATTTATTTCCGACATTTTTATTCCTCCTAAAAGATTTTTAATAAGCTGTTTAGAGGCTCTTATAAAAGAAGCATTTTTTTGACAGCCTTATTACAACTTTTATGTTTTTGATTATATTTAAAAACTGTGTCTATTTCTTGAACAATTTATAACAAAAATATGTTTACGCAATTATCAGAATATTCTATGTCTTTTTAAAGAATTCCTAAGAAATGACTAAACATTTTATTAAAAAAGGGGGTAAGTGTATTGACTTTTCAACTGTCTTTGTTATGATTTATATGGGTAGTTTTTTAATTAAAAGTTTATTTAAAAATATAAAAAAAGGAGGAATATTATGTCAGTTGTTACTATTACTGATGAGAACTTCGATTCAGAAGTAATGGCTTCAGACCTTCCGGTACTCATTGATTTTTGGGCATCATGGTGTGGACCATGTAAGATGATGTCCCCTTTGGTGGATGAAATAGCGGTTGAACGTGAAGGAAGTCTTAAAACTTGTAAACTTAACGTTGATGATTATCCGGCAATAGCTAGAAAATTTAAGATAATGAGTATTCCGGCTCTTCTTCTTATTATTAATGGCGAAGTCGTAAAAACTTCTATAGGTGCTATACCTAAGGAGGAATTGATAGAATTTATTGATGCACAATGATTTCATTAACGAATATTTTTTTATACAGCTCGACTTGGATGTTACTTAACACTAATCAAAGATGATTATAAGTAAATATTTAGTTGAGCTGTATTTTTATTCATTGACACCGTCTTTTTATTTTGCTATGATTTTTTAAAAGAATTAGGAGGTTTTAAAATGCCAAAGTTAAATGAAAATTATTTAAATTTAAAAGAGAGCTACCTATTTTCAGAAATAGCCAACAGAGTAAATAAATATAAAAAAGAAAATCCTGATAAGAATGTAATATCCCTTGGTATCGGAGATGTTACATTACCTTTAGGAAGCGAAGTTATAGATGCATTACATGAAGGTGTAAATGATCTTTCAAAAGCTGAAACTTTTATGGGCTACGGTCCGGAACACGGTTATATGTTTTTAAGAGAGGCAATTGTAGATTATTATAAGAGAAATGGCGTTGATATTACTGCTGAGGAGGTATTTATCTCAGATGGTGCCAAAAGTGATACAGGTAATATAACTGATATGTTTGGACCTGGAAATGTTATCCTTATACCAGATCCGACTTATCCAGTATATGTTGATTCAAATATGATGAACGGCAGAGAAATCACCTATATGGATGCTTCGGAAAAGAATGATTTTCTTGCAATGCCTGATAAAAATGTTCACGCAGATATTATTTATATTTGTTCACCTAACAATCCTACAGGTGCTGTTTATAATCATGCACAGCTTAAGGAATGGGTTGATTATGCATTAGAAAACGATGCAATTATTCTTTTTGACTCTGCATATGAAGCTTTTATTTCAGATCCAGACCTTCCAAGAAGTATTTTTGCAATTGAAGGGGCTAAAAAATGTGCTATCGAGTTTTGTTCACTTTCTAAAACAGCAGGATTTACCGGTGCAAGATGCGGTTATACCATTGTTCCTGAAGACCTTAAATTCACCTCTTCCACCGGAAAAGAAATGAGCCTTAATGCTATGTGGAACCGCAGACAGTCCACAAAATTTAACGGTGCTTCTTATATTGTTCAAAAGGGTGCAGCCAAGGCCTTTACAAAAGAAGGTATGGCACAGTGTCAGGAAAATATTGCTTATTATAAAGAAAATGCAAGACTTATTGCAGAGTGTCTTAAAGAAAAAAATATACGCTTTTACGGTGGTATAAACTCCCCATATATCTGGTTTGAGTGTCCTAATAATATGGAATCATGGGATTTCTTTGATTATCTTTTAAATAACGCTCAGATTGTAGGTACACCTGGAGCAGGATTTGGTAAAAATGGAACTCACTATTTCCGTCTTACCTCTTTTGGAAACAGAGAAAATACCATAGAGGCTATCGAAAGACTAAATAAACTTTTATAATTTAGATTATTCAAGATATATAATTAAAAAATATCCCACATATCTTAAGCTTAATGCGTTTGATATGTGGGATTTATTTATCCTGCTACTATTAAATTTACATTTTCTTTAATGAATTCATAATCAAAATCTTTAACCAGTTTATCTGTAACAAGGTTATGAACTCCTCCGTTAAAATCAGCTACTTTAGCCAGATAAGTTTCACCAAACTTGGTGTGGTCAGCCAGCACAAAAGTTTCCTTGGCATTTTTTAGCATCAATTTTTTTAGGGATGCTTCTTCAAAAAATGTTATGGAATATCCATATGAGGCATCTATACCATTCACACCCATAAAAGTTTTTTCTACTCTTAAATCTTTTACTACTCTTTCCGCAAATTGCCCCACAGTAGAATTTATAGCATAACGCATCTCTCCACCAATGGTTATTACCGTGATATCTTTTTTATTTGACAATACATTGGCAACTCCCAGAGAATTGGTAACAACTATTATTCCTTTTTTATCCCCCTTAGCTACCAGTTTGCATAGCTCTAATACTGTGCTTGAACCATCGAACAAAATAGTGTCAAAATCATTAATATACTCATATGCTTTTTGGGCAATAGCCTGCTTTTCCTTAAGGCATTTTATTTGATCTTGTGCCGGCATATGATTTTCATTAACCGGATTAATGGATATGGCTCCTCCATGAGTTCTTTTTAACTTGTTTTCCAACTGTAATTCTTCTAAATCCCGCCTTATTGTAGCTTCTGTAGCTTTTAAATATTTGCTCAGCTCAGAAACCTTAACAACCCCTGTTTGATTAATTTTCTCCTCTATGAGATTTTTTCTTTCCTCTGCAAGCACTTTACTCACCCTTTTTATTTTTATATTTTACAATTCCGTTTAAATTAACATTTTCTACGCTTCTAAAAATATTTTCTTCCACATCAGGAATGTCATTTTTTAATCTTGCAATCAGTTTCTTCGTCTCAAGTCTTTTTGAACTGGTGGTACCGTCCGTATGACAGGTCTCACAAGTTTCTGTAAAATGACAGGCGCATTGAATAAAATTAAGTCCATTATAATCCCTGAAATCAATAATGTCATCTTCTCTTATGTAATAAAGAGGTCTTATAAGCTCCATGCCTTCAAAATTAGTACTTCTAAGCTTTGGCATCATGGTCTGAACCTGGCCTCCATACAACATTCCCATAAGAATTGTTTCAATTACATCATCATAGTGATGCCCAAGGGCTATTTTATTGCAGCCTCTTAATTTGGCTTCGTTGTACAAATACCCCCTTCTCATACGGGCACAAATATAACAGGGGGATTTTTCTATATTATCCACAGAGTCAAATATTTGGGTTTCAAATATTTCAATAGGTATTTCTAATTTTTTTGCGTTATTTTCAATTACCTTGCGATTAAACGAATTGTATCCCGGGTCCATTACCAGAAAAACCGGTTCAAAGTCATATTCGTTTTTACTTTTTAATATCATAAAAAGCTTTGCCATAAGCATGGAATCTTTTCCACCGGAAATACAAACCGCAATTTTATCTTTGGCTGATATTAATTGGTAATCTTTTATCGCTTTTTCAAATTTTGTGTATATTTTTTCATTGTATAAACTTGTTATACATTCGTCTATATTGTCTTTTATTTCTTCTTTTTGTATTTTGTTTAAAAGCCAGGCATTATAACCGCCTTTTAAACTTACGGCTTCTACATCATATTCTTCCAGTTCTTCAACAACTCTCCTACTTGCTTCTCCCCTTAAACAATATATTATGAGTGTTTTATCTCCCTCATATTCCTTATATTGTTCAATAACCAGGCTTTCAGAAAGCCTGACTGCCCCTGGAAGCCTACCGTTATTAAAAGATACTTCATCTCTTAAATCAATTAAAATATATGAATCCTTACTCAATAATTCTAGTTCATCGGGTCTTATCTCTTTCATTTCTATCTCCAAAAAATCTGATATTTGTTTTTATCCGTAAAAATAATCCATGTCAACATTTCCGGCAATTCCCGCTACTCTTCCTGTTGAAGAATACTGCCATCCAAAGTAGCTTTTATTATAACCTAAAAAGCTGTTATATCTGGCAACCCAGCGTTTATAACCATCATAATAGCTGTCTGTAAGCTTAGTTGTCCACCAATAATAATTTGCATAAATACCAACATTGGTATAACCGTATTTATCTCTTAATGTTCCGATAAAGGTCTTTGCAATATCTAAAATCTGGCTATTGGAAAGAGCTCCCTGCGAGCCATCCTCCATGTCTAAAAATATAGGATAAGATAAACTTCTTCCCTTAAGCATCCTTGCCACATGATCTGCCTCACTTACAGCTTCGGAAATATTTAAAGCATATGAATAAATATATACACCATAGCTCATTCCCACTGACTGACAGCCATTGGCATTTGTTGCAAAAGTAGGATCATCCTGACTTGCCACATTATTTCCTGAGCCAACTCGTAAAATAGCTGCACCTATACCACTTGCCTTAACCTGGCTCCAGTTTATACTTCCCTGCCATTTGGATACATCTATACCGTTTATCTGTGTAAATACTACAACCTTAATTTTCTTTTGTATGCCATTTGCCTTGGCATAAATATAAGCTGTTCCGTTCTTTTTAGCAGAAACAACACCTTTGCTTGAAACCGTTGCAACTGAAGTTTTTGAACTTGACCATTTTACTGTGGCTTTTGGGGACGCTGTAGCTGTTATTTTAAGCTTTCCACCCTTAAGAATAGATGTGCTTGTAACACTTACATCCAAAGAAACTGCCATTTTTGAGACTGCTTTTGAATACTTTCCTACTACCAAACCTCTAATAGCATAAACTTTATATACATATTTTTGTCCTGCCTTAAGTTTAGAATTTGTAAATTCTGTGTTTGTTAAACCTGCTTTTACGATTTTATAGGAGCTTTCTCCCACAAGACGTCTTAAAACTACATAACTTTTGGCTCCTGCGACTTTTTTCCAGCTGAGGATAAGTTTATTGGAAGCTGATGCGGTTATTTTAACACTTGGTGCGGAAGGAACAGGTTTTGTACATTTAATCTCAGATGAATAACCAATAATTTTTTTGTTATTATCATCCTTTTGGTATGCCCTTACCTTAAAGTAATATTTTTTCCCGCATTTTAGTGAACTTACGATGGTAGCAGTCTTAGACTGACCTTTTATATCAGCTGCTAAAGTATAACTTCCTTCTTTGTTTGTTGAATAATAAATTCTGTAACCTTCAGCCTTTGAGGATGCCTTCCAGGTAAGTTTTACGCTGTTATAAGTACTGCTTGCAGCATTTAAATTATCTACTGCCTTGGGTATCATTTTTACTGTTTTTACTACACTAGAGTCTGAATATATATTTCCATATGTTTTTGTGGTTTTATAGGCCTTGACCATATAATAATATTTCTGACCTTTTTTTACATCCTTGTCTATAAAGGTTAATTCTTTTCCACTTTTTATTTTAGCTATTCGTTTAAAACTACCATCTTTTGATAAAGATTTATAAACAGTATAACCTGTAGCCCCTTCAACAGTTTTAAAATTTATCCTTACATAAGAAAGGGCTGAATCATATCTTAAAGTAACCTTTATTTTCGCAGGTTTTGCCTTTATGGATAAAACATTTGAAAATTCTGAAAGATTATTGTTTTTAACTGTTCTTATTTTGTAATAATAAGTTCTTCCACAGGTTAGATTTTCGTCTAAATAATTTGTGGTTGTTACGGTAGCAATCCGCTTAAATCCGGATGTTTTGGAGTTTGATCTGTAAATCTCATAAGCAGTAGCTGCTGAAACCTTTGAAAAGTTAAGTTTTACGCTGGTATTACTGATATTAGTAATAGACTTTAAAGTGCTAACCCCAAGGGTTTTTGTTGTAGCTTTAACATATTCGGAATAGTTTCCTTCAGTTTTATTACTATCATAAGCACAAATCAAATAATAATAATTTTTTGCATTTTCAAGGTCTGAAACAGTATATGTAAAAGTAGCTCCACTTTCGACTTTTGCAATTAGTTTTAAGTCGTTTTTCTTATAATTATCTATTTTGGAATATGGAATTTCATAGATATTGTATCCTGCTACCTCTGAAATATTTTCCATAGTCCATTTTAATGTAACACTGTCATAGCTTACGGATGACATTTTTAAAACCGGTGCAGACAGTTTTTCATCTGCCGTCATTGCTCTTGTTTCATCAAGGGTAACAACTTCATTTTCCTTGGTTTTTGCATTACTTTCAATTACACTTGACGCGGAAACTGATGTGAACAGTAAACTTGCTGATAAAAGAATTGCTATAAATCTTTTTTTCATTGTATCCTCCTCATACATTTTTTTGTGATTATATTCATGAATTTTCTGAATTCTCAGTAAGAATTTTTAAATATTTCTTTGATTTTATATTTTATTTTTTAAGCGAACATTTTAAGTGTATCATATTTAATAGAAGATTTATATACATATTCTTAAATTGAGTGATTTACCAGGGAATTTATTAGTTGTGAATCTTTTATGCGTAGAAATCTACATTATTATTTTTCTGGAATAGTTTTAAAATATTAAGTGTTTTACATAAATTATTATTTATAAATAAATTAGATATGGTGTGTTTTACCATATCTGATTTTTATACTTTGATATGATGGGTTTGCTGTATTAGTATTATTTTTTCGATATGGTTTATTTTGTTCTATTAGTTTTTTTATATGATGTGTTTGATTTATCGATATTTTTCATCGATATGGTATGTTTTAACAAAAAAGGCGGATGATGTATCATAAACAAGTCATCCGCCAAATATTTTGCAATACTTCTTTATTGTTATCCCCTTTGCATCTTTATGAAAAAGGAATGTAATACTTACTAATATAATTGATGATTAATCATTACTCAGAATCTGATGATTTTGCAGTTTCTTCTTCAGTATTAGCTGTATTTTCTTCTGTTGCTGCATCTAAATGATAATGTAAACGAACTTTCTTTTCTATTTCATCCATAATATCTGGATGCTCTCTTAAGAAGGTCTTTGCATTTTCTCTACCCTGGCCAATCTTTTCGGAGTTATAAGCATACCAGGCACCGGACTTATTAACGATGTCAAGGTCTGCTGCAAGATCAATAATATCTCCTTCTCTTGAGATACCCTTTCCAAACATAATGTCAAATTCTGCCTCTTTAAAAGGTGGTGCAATTTTATTTTTAACAACTTTTATTCTGGTGTGGTTTCCGATAACCTCTCCACCCTGTTTTAAAGCTTCTACTCTTCTTACATCAAGTCTTAGGGAAGAGTAAAATTTAAGAGCACGTCCACCGGTTGTAGTTTCAGGATTTCCAAACATTACTCCCACTTTTTCACGAAGCTGGTTTATGAAAATAACAACACATTTTGATTTATTAACAATGGAAGTAAGCTTTCTAAGAGCCTGGGACATAAGTCTTGCCTGAAGTCCCACATGAGAGTCTCCCATATCTCCGTCAATCTCAGCTCTTGGAACTAATGCTGCTACTGAATCCACAATAATAATATCAACAGCTCCGGATCTGACCATCATCTCAGTAATTTCTAAAGCCTGCTCACCACAATCCGGCTGTGAAATGTATAAATTATCAATGTCAACGCCTATGTTCTTAGCATATGCAGGATCCAAGGCGTGCTCAGCATCTATAAAACCTGCAATACCGCCTCTTTTTTGTACTTCTGCCACCATATGAAGAGCAACTGTGGTTTTACCACTAGACTCAGGACCATAAATTTCAACGATTCTTCCCTTTGGAATACCACCAAGTCCCAATGCAATATCAAGACTTAAAGAGCCTGTAGGAACTGTCTCAATGTCCATATTTGCTCTGGAATCACCTAGTTTCATAATAGAACCTTTTCCAAAGTCTTTTTCTATCTTTGTAACAGCAGCTTCTAATGCCTTTAATTTTTCTTCATGGCTGATTTCTTTTTTTGTATCTGTTCTCATCAAATTTTCTCCTATCGTAATTGTTATTTCTTATGTTTTTTTCAATTATTATATTTATTATTCTTAAGTATAATACATATACAAAAAGTCTTTTTATAGTAAGCTACAACCGGGACAAATTCATATCCCCAAAAACTTCTATTAATCCGACACTTGAACCTTTGTTCGCATCCTTTTGTATAATATAACAAAACAAATGTTTTGTCAACGTTCTTTCTATAATTTCTATAAAGGAAAAATGCTAAGATATATAGCGATACTGACAACCGATGTTACACACACCTAATTAATAATATTATAAAATAAAGGATTTTGCAAGAAAAAAAAGGGCCCGAAGGCCCAATTATTAAAAATTTACTGGTTAATTCCGAACTCCTCTAATTCAAGTCCCTCATTTCTGTCTAAGGTCATGCCTATGCTCCAGCTGTTTACGAAAAGAAGCATTGGATTTCCGTCAAGGTCACTGATTCGTTTCATATCTGAAGTTCCGTTGATTTTATTTATATCAATATCAGGATTTTTAACCTTTCTTATGTATTCGTAAGGAAGGTTTTCCATTCTGATTTCAACTTTGTATTCGTTTTCAAGGCGATATTTTAATACTTCAAACTGAAGGACACCTACAACTCCCACTATTATCTCTTCCATACCCATGTTGTATTCCTGGAAAATCTGGATAGCACCTTCTTTGGCAATCTGGCTGACACCCTTTACAAACTGTTTTCTTTTCATGGTGTCAAGCTGATGAACCTTGGCGAAATGCTCCGGTGCAAAGGTAGGAATACCATCAAATTTAAACTTGTCTTTACTTGTTGTAATTGTATCTCCAATGGAAAAAATACCCGGGTCAAATACACCTATAATATCTCCAGAGTAGGCATTTTCAATAATCTTTCTTTCAGATGCCATAAGCTGCTGAGGCTGAGCAAGCTTTATCTTCTTGTTTCCTTGAATATGGTTTACTTCCATACCTGCTTCATATTTTCCTGAACATATACGCATGAAAGCGATTCTGTCTCTGTGAGCCTTGTTCATATTTGCCTGAATTTTAAATACAAAGGCTGAAAAGTCTTCACTAAAAGGATCAACAACTCCTAAATCAGAATGTCTTGGTGTAGGCGGAGTGGTCATATTAAGGAAATGCTTCAAGAATATCTCCACACCGAAGTTTGTAAGAGCTGACCCGAAAAATACAGGTGAAAGCTCTCCTGCTCTTACCCTGTCTAAATCATATTCTGCAGCTGCACCATCTAATAATTCAAGCTCTCCTAAAAGAGTTTCTTTTTCATCTTCATCTAAATACTGATCTATTTCGGCAGATGTAAGTTCTATATCTTTTTCTTGTCCTTCTTTGGTTCCTTTTTCGGTGTCAAAGAAAAATGCCACTTTTTTATTATCCCTTTGATATACACCTTTAAAGTTTTTTCCAGAACCAATAGGCCAGTTTATAGGACAGGTTGCTATTCCAAGTTCTTTTTCAACCTCATCTATAAGATCAAAGCTGTCCCTTGCATCTCTGTCCATTTTATTAATAAAAGTAAAAATAGGAATATGTCTCATGGCACATACTTTAAAAAGTTTTCTTGTTTGTGCCTCGACACCTTTAGAACCATCGATAACCATAACTGCTGAGTCTGCTGCCATAAGAGTTCTGTAAGTATCCTCTGAGAAGTCCTGATGTCCAGGTGTATCCAGAATATTTACACAATATCCATCATAATTAAATTGAAGAGCTGAGGATGTTACGGAAATACCTCTTTCTTTTTCAATCTCCATCCAGTCGGATACAGCATGTCTTGCAGTTGCTTTTCCCTTAACACTTCCTGCCAGATTTATAGCACCACCATATAACAAAAACTTCTCTGTTAAGGTAGTCTTTCCGGCATCAGGATGGGAAATAATCGCAAATGTTCTTCTTTTTTCTATTTCTTCTTTTAATGATTTCACCACTCAAAATCCTCCAAACTTATTGTAATTTTATCTTTGTTTTTTTCAATGACTTTTACAATATGCTCTCTTGAACAAGGTACTTTTTCTTCTCGTATTATTCTATCAATGCTATATCCTCTGTTTACAAGGTGTATAATTGCACCGGTATAAGCAAAATTGTTTACAAAGTCAGACAAGGCTTCCCTAAACTCATTCATTTTATCACATTCCTTTTATTTAGCAAGTTAAATCAGTTTTTTAAGCTTTTCTTGTTTCCTTATATTTTCCCCTTAAATATTGATGCTTTTATATAATAATTTAAAAAATATTTCTTATCAACGAAAAAATCATATAAATATAAAAAGACATTGTGGCTGATATGATATAGTCATTTCAGCATCTGCACAATGCCTTCTGATATTTTCAATATTTTATAAAAAATAATGACAATATTTATTTTCAATAGATATAAATTTTACAATACCTTAGAAAGAAAATCCTTTAAACGAGGGTTTTGGGGATGTTCAAAAAATTCCTCCGGAGTATTTTGTTCTCCAATTTTTCCCTCGTTAATAAACATTACCCTGTTGGCAACTTCTCTGGCAAAGCCCATTTCATGGGTTACAACCACCATTGTCATTCCTTCTTTTGCAAGTTCTTTCATAATTTCTAAAACTTCTCCTACCATTTCCGGGTCAAGAGCTGAGGTTGGCTCATCAAAAAGCATAACATCCGGTCCCATGGCTAAAGATCTGACAATAGCAATACGCTGTTTTTGTCCACCGGAAAGCTGGGAAGGATAGTCATTTGCCCTGTCAGAAAGACCTACCCTTTTAAGAAGTTTCATAGCCTCTGCTTCTGCTTCTTTTTGGCTTTTGTTTTGAAGCTTCATAGGTGCTACAGTGAGATTTTTAAGAATTGTCATATGTGGGAAAAGATTAAAATGCTGGAATACCATTCCCATTTTCTGTCTTAATAAATCAAGGTCTGTATTTTTATCCGTAAGGTCTGTTCCTTCAAAATAAATATGTCCTGAAGTAGGAGTTTCCAGTAGATTTAATGAGCGAAGGAAGGTAGATTTACCAGAACCGGAAGGTCCTATTATTACTAAAACCTCGCCACGATAAATTTCTTCGCTTATCCCGTCTAAAACTGTATTTTCACCATATATTTTAACCAGATCTTTAACCTTTAATATTACTTCTTTGTCTTTGTTTAATTTAATATTATCTTCGCTCACTTACCCTGAGTCTCCTTTCTAAAACAGCTACCATTTTTGTTAAAATAAGCACCATTATCAGGTAGATTGCGGCTACGGTAAACAATGGTATAAAAGCGTCAAATGTACGGCTTCTAATAATATCTCCGGCCTTTGTAAGATCCTGTAAAGCAATATAACCTGCTACGGATGTTTCTTTCAAAAGAGAAATAAATTCATTACCCAGGGTAGGAATGACATTTTTAATAGCCTGAGGCATTATTATGGTAAACATTGTCTGTCTGTAACTAAAGCCAAGACTTCTTCCTGCCTCGAACTGTCCTTTATCTATTGAAAGAATACCTGATCTGAATATTTCTGAAACATAGGCTGCTGAATTACAACCAAATGCAATGATGGCAACCAGTGTTTTACTTATATCTACTGCTGCGAAAACACAAAAATATATAATAAGTAACTGAACAACAACAGGAGTTCCTCTAATTATAGTGACATATATCTTGCAAATAAGACTAAGTAATTTAAGCTGACCGTTTAATTCAAAAGTAGAACGCACCACTGCTATCAAAAATCCCATAATAACCCCTATAAGCAGTGCAAATACCGTCACTTTTAAGGTAACACCCAAACCACTTAAAATATAGTTATAACGATTTCCTTCAATAAAATTTCTGTATAAATCATGTAACAGATTATCCAAAATTTCTTCCTCCAGTTTTTGTTTAACAACTTATTTTTTAACGAAATCAGCCGGTAGGCATAAAGCCCGCCGGCTTAGAATTGTTTTATTAGTATTATTATTATTCTTTAATTATAATAACCTGACGCGCTGTACAATAAGTATCTGTAAAGTCTACAGACTCTTTTCTTTCATCAGTAACTGTCATACCTGCTGCGCCAAAATCAGCTTTTCCGGTAGATACAGCTGCAATGATTGAATCAAATGCCATGTCTTCAATTTTAAGATTTTTACCAAGTTTGTCTGCAACAGCCTGGGCAATATCCACATCAATACCCATTATTTCTGCTTCATCATCACTATAGTACTCATATGGTGGAAACTCGGCATTTGTAGCCATTACAAGTTCTCCATCTCTTTCAACATCCTGTTTTTCGTATTTTTTTACATCATCATTTTCATTGTCAATGTAATATTTAATGATATTATCAAGAGTACCGTCATCTTTTAATTCTTTTAAAGCTTTGTTGATTTCTTTTGTAAGGTCTGAGTTATTTTTTGCAAGACACATAGCATATTCTTCGTTTGTGTATTCTTCGTCAAGAATTTTAAGACCCTCATTTTGGCTAACAAATACTTCTGCCGGCTGGTCATCAATAACAACGGCATCTATTTTTCCTTCAACCAAAGCCTGAACTGCCTCATAACCTTTGTTGTAACGCTCTACGGTAGCATCTGCCAACTCAGGGTCATCTGATACATACAAATCACCAGTGGTACCGGTTTGAACTCCTATAGTCTTTCCATTTAAATCCTTCATGGATTCGATTTTTGCGGTAGCCTTACCATCAGAAGCAGCCTTGTCTGAAGATTTGCTTTGTCCACAGGCTGCAAGGGAAAAAGCAGTAACACCAATAAGGATACAAGCGATTAATTTTTTCATAATAATTCCTCCTCTTTTCATAACAGCATATAACAAATGATATATTTGCTGTGTTTTAATTTAATAATCTTTAATTTATGCATATACAACAACTTTATTATATATTTATGCATAAGATTTATCAAGTAAAATCGAAAAAAAAGGACTTTGAAAATTCAAAGTCCCGCAGAATATGAAATTTTATTAATCCAATGGGTCTATAAGAACAATACTTTTTGAAAGATCAACCATAGAGATTTTTCCTTCAATAACTATTTCCTCTCCGATTATATCCACCATTGTAATTTTGTCTCCATCAACAAAAATCTTGCTGATATTTTCACAGATCATTTTGTCTGGAGACTGTGTCTTTCTAAATGCTGTTGCAAGGCACATAGTACTCGCCTCCTTAAATGCAAAAGCGGAGATTTTCCGCTGGTGTTTTATGAACGAAAAAAGCGTTCAAATTACTATTTTACCAATTTAAGTGCTTCCTCAAAGATTACATTTGCCTCATTGAATTTAGCAACACCCTCTTTAATCTTTTGAGCAGCTTCAGGATTTTTCTCAGCCAATTTATCAGCCATAACTGCAAGCTCATCAGCATGGTCTTTATTATGTCCTACCATGTATTCTAATAAAGCTGTAGTCTTATCTGCCTTTGTCTGGCTGCCATGATCATGATCGTGGTGATGATGATGATGCTCATGGTCGTGATCATGGTGGTGATGATGCTCATGGTCATGATCGTGGTGATGATGTTCATGGTCATGATGATGCTCATGATCGTGATGATGATGTTCATGATCGTGACAATGAGTTGTTCCATCCTCATGTGTATGTGTTGTTCCGTCTGCATGTGTATGTTCATGGTCATGGTGATGACAATGTTCGTTAGTTAATTTTTCTTCTGACATTTTTTCAGCACTGCTTTTTATATTTGGCTCTGTCACAACAAATGGTTGGTTTTTGACGAGAAATAGCGTATAATAATAGTAAGAAACAGTACCACCGAAGGAGGTAATTGGATATGCCTACTATCAAAGACGCATTAGATATTATCGGTAAGTTGACTGTCGCAGAGCAGGAAAGCCTTAAAACAATGCTTTTAAGTCCTGCCTTTGTAAAGTCTTTGAATATTGAAGATTTCGTAGCAAAGGAACGCTTTGCAAATGGTCGTGTATGCCCTCTTTGTGGCTGTATCCATGTGGTTCGCAATGGTCATCGTAAAGATGGCACACAGCGATATGTATGTAAGGATTGTGGCAAGTCCTTCGTGATTGCTACGAACTCCATTGTGTCTGGTACAAGAAAAGACTTGTCCGTGTGGGAGCAGTACATTGATTGTATGATGAATGGCTTATCCATTCGTAAGACTGCTGTTGCTTGTGGGATTCACAGAAACACCGCATTCCTTTGGAGACACAAGATTTTGGATGCACTTCAGAATATGGCAGACGATGTTACCCTTGACGGTATTATTGAGGCTGACGAAACTTTTTTCGCCATCTCGTACAAGGGCAATCATAGCAAGAGTAAGACATTTGCTATGCCACGCAAGGCTCATAAGCGTGGTCATTCTACACATATCAGAGGCTTGTCCCAAGAAAAGGTATGTGTTCCTTGTGCGGTTAATAGGAATGGCTTGTCTATCTCCAAGATTACGAATACTGGTAGAGTTTCTACAAGAGATTTACATCATATTTATGATGGTAGGATTAAGACCAATTCCACTCTTGTTACGGACAAGATGAACTCCTATGTGAGATTTACAAATGCCAATGGCATTGACCTTGTGCAGTTAAAGACTGGCAAAGCCAAGAAAGGCATTTATAATATCCAACATATCAATAGCTACCATAGCCAGCTAAAGAGGTTTATGCGTGGCTTTAACGGTGTTTCTACCAAGTATCTGAACAACTATCTTGTGTGGAATAACCTTGTAAATTACGCCAAAGAAAGCGACATGGAGAAAAGGAACATCTTCTTAACTTTCGTTTTGGCAACATTGAAAACTGCTAAATGCAGAGATTTATCAAACAGACCAGCAGTTCCTCTGGTCGCCTAATTAGAATTTGTGGAGATGATAAGATGGTCAATATAACAGATGTAAAACAGATTCTTCAATTTGCAATAGATGCGGAGATTAAAGTCTTTCTTGATGGTGGCTGGGGTGTAGATGCTCTTCTTGGATATCAGTCAAGAGCCCATAATGATATTGACATTTTTGTAGAAAAGAACGATTATCAGAACTTTATAGAAATAATGAAAGCTAATGGCTTTTATGAGATTAAGATGGAATATACAACATTGAACCATACTGTATGGGAAGATTTGAAAAACAGAATTATTGATTTGCATTGTTTTGAATATACGGACGAAGGTGAAATTCTTTATGATGGGGATTGTTTTCCGGTAGAAACTTTTTCGGGTAAAGGAAGAATTGAGGAAATAGAGGTTTCCTGTATTGAACCATATAGTCAAGTAATGTTCCATCTGGGATACGAGTTTGATGAAAATGATGCACATGATGTGAAGTTATTGTGTGAGACACTTCATATCGAAATTCCAAATGAGTATAGATAACTGCAAATAACAGTTTGTAGGGGAGTTCTGATACTCCCCTATAAAAATGGCTATTTATCAACTGTTTGTTGTGACATAGCC
>NZ_FOJY01000019.1 GCF_900112085.1 Acetitomaculum ruminis DSM 5522 | reverse complement strand
TTTTGATGCAACTGTTTTAGGGTTAGCGATGGATACCAATATGAAGGCTCCATTATGTGTAGCAACCCTTGAAAATGCCTATACTACACACCCTGGCATGAAAGGTTGTATATGTCACTCAGACAGAGGTACTCAGTACACTAGTCATTGTAAGGAGGAATACCGCATGAAGCATATCGTTGTTGATTTAGAAATGAATAACATTCGTCAGAAGTCTAAGGCACGCAGAATATTCACGATGGAAACTATTGAGATCGGTGCAGTCATGTTAGATGACAACCTGCAGGAGATTTCATCCTTCCGTACATATGTGAAGCCTGAGTATAACGATGGCATCGTGAAGAAGATTTCCAAGCTTACCGGAATCACGGACGATATGGTGGTAAATGCTCCAAACTTCAATGATGCACTTCGCATGTTCACGAACTGGTGCCTGGGAACCGGCGATGATGTCACAATTTATGCTTGGAGTGAGTCAGATTATGGCCAGATTTCTAAGGAGATGACCCTGAAGGGATATGAAGTATCGGACCAGGAAGCAGAACTGCTTGGTAATGCTTGGTCAGACTTCCAGCAGGAGTTTGATTCTAATCTTGGATTTGAGAGACAGCTGTCCTTGAAGATGGCTTTGGATATGGCCGGTGTAGATTTTTCCGGCAGAGAACATGATTCATTAGATGATGCAAGGAACACAGCAGAGCTTCTGCAGATTTTCAGAGACGAAGAACTGTTTGATAAGACCTTACGGAAAATCAAGGAATATATGGAGCCGACGGAAATCGGCAATACAATTGGTAGCTTAATTGATTTTTCTGCATTCGCATGTGCGTAGGAGGTATTGAAATGGCTGACAAAAAAGACTTTGAGGCAATTATGACAAGCATTACCGCAGGATTAAGTGGTGACTCTAAGGCTGACATAAAATTTCTCCAGGAACAGAGTGAAAAATATAAGGATCATGAGTATGGGAAAGAAATTGTACGTGCATGTGGAAGGTTAATGTACCAAGTACTTCCAGATGATAAGAAAGAAGAACTTGGCAAGGGTTTTGGGAAGAACGCAATGGGATTTGATGCGGCGCTCGATGAAATCCGATTCAATATCTATGAGAAAAGATTAGATGTTGCGTTAAAACTGATGGAAGCTATGGTACAGAAATACGAAGAAATGGGCATGTATGAGAATGATGCTGTAAGTGAGTATTACTGTTTCAGAGAACCTATGGAAGAAATCCTTTATCGTGAGTATAACGAACCCAAGAAAGACTTAAGAAGATCACAGGTTGACTATGCTGAAATGTATCTGTTGTATGGAAGTCTGCTTATCGAATTAAACCGGACTGAAGATGCAACAGAAGTATTGACAAAGGCTAAAAGATGGAATCCGGCATATGCAAGATTGGCATTTGAGCATGCTGAATCATATAAAATGCGTGGGATGTTAGATGAATTTGCCAAGCTGACCAAGGAAACGTTTAAGTATGCCTACTACCCAAAGGATTTAGCCAGATGTTATCGAAACATGGCGTTTTATCTCGTGGAGAAGAAAGAATATAAAGCCGCTGTATGCTTTTTGCAAATCAATTTGATAAGACAGATGTTGGTAATTCGGAATTGTATTATATAAGCCAGGAGATGGGAGAAGTTTATAACCCAACCCAGGGAGACCTGGTTAATTACTTTAAAGAAAATGAGATTCCATACGGGCCGGAGGAAGAAATAATCAAAATAGCATATTCTTATGGGATGCATTTCTATGAAAACGATGACCTTAATACGGCAGCATATTTTTTGTCTATAGCTGCAACATATGTAGATGATGAAGAGTTAAATAAAACACTCAAAGATATTTCTCAAAAAATGGGAAATGAAGAATAAGCGTAATTTGTGATTGATGGAAAGGGTCATTTGTTATGGCAGAATCATTATTGGCACATTTATATTCAAGAATTAAAGGATCTCAGGAGGATGTTGCAACAGTGTCGCTGCGATATATTATCTCATCTTCAAATAGTCTTAACGAAGCATTTAACAGGCTTCTTAGCGATGCTTTAAACCTTGATTTAGATGATAATATAACATATTCCTGTCAATCGGTGGGTGAAAACAGTGAGCGGCCGGATATGTCCGGTGTAGATCAATCCGGAAAAGAAGTTGTTCTTTGTGAAATGAAGTTCTATGCGGGATTAACTTCTAATCAACCAAACGGTTATTTGGATCGTCTGATTAAAGAACATGGAAAAGCGCTTGTTTTTGTATGCCCGGAACAACGTCGAGTTTCGCTATGGAACAAAATAACGGATCTGTGTAGAGAAGCAGACAGGGAATTAACTGGTGAAAACGGATTTAGGGTTGAGGTTGATGGCGTGGCCATGGCAGTCATTTCCTGGGCAGAGATTATTGAAGTGTTGCGAAGGACAGCTTCCTCAGTGGCTGTCGAAGCATTACCAGATATTGCGCAGTTGGCTGGATTCTGTGACATGATGGATAGCACAGCGTTTATTCCATTTGCCTCTGAAGACATGGGGCCAGACATTGCACGTAGGGAGGAACGGTATTTTCAAGTTTTAGATAGATTATTTGATACCCTAGTTGCAAATAAAAGTATCAAGGCATCTGGAAAGGGATTAAAGTCTAGCCCTAACCGCAATGGATATATTAAATATTTAAAAATAAATGAATATGCTGTTGCACTTATATATGATCGGAGTGCCTGGATGGATCCAAGATCTGCTGAAACGCCATTTTGGTTCTACTTTAATGATAATGAGTGGAAACAAACAGAGGAATTAAAAAAGAAATTAAAAGCCATACCGGAATACGAAAGATCTATGTTTGGTAACACCATAGGCATTGCGTTGCATCCTTTGTTAGATTCACAACTTGATGAAATCGCAGTTGATCTGATGAATCAAATATTGAATGCAATGAGAAAAACAGAGGTATGATTTATGCCGAAGCTATATATTGGAATGTGTGAGGATGAAGGAGAGCAAAGACATTGTCTATATGACGATCGGAAGAATCCTCCGGAAATCTATTGTGAAGATTGGAAACCACTTATCTACAAATCGGAAGAAGAGGCCAAAGCAAAACTGCAAATGCTTGAAGATGAGCGAGAAAGAGAAAATGCGGCTGTGCCATTTTCGCTTGAAGGGGCAAAGCTGTATGCAGAAAGTCATTTTTGGAAATTCGCTTCTACCTATGCAAAAACTGCACCACACGAGTATCTTATGAAGAAATGGCTGGTAGATGAAGATAAATTATTGTATGAGCGGTTTGTTGCAACAATAAGAAAAGAATCGGTTGTGGGATATTTCTATGAACATGAGAACAATTACTTGATTCTTGGAGATCATTATTATTGGTATATGCCATTGCCGGATAATCTGGCAGTTGATCTTATAAATCGTACAACTACAGATTATTTAGAATATAGAGACGGGGCATATCACTACAAGCCTCGTCAGGGACTGGGCTATTTCGGTGATTGAATGGCCTGACATTTTTAACGTAAACATCATGCAGTATCTTATAATCAGAGATTGCTTTTGGGAGGGTTTATAAGGAGGTGCGTTATGTTTGGATTTGATTGGACCGGAGATGGCTCCATAGATTTTGTAGATGATCTTATTACTCTTTCTATGTTGGGTGCGTTAGACGACGAAGCGCTTGATGAAGACGATGAGGAAGATGAGGATGATTGGAGGATGAGTCATGGTTAGAAAAATGGGTGGTCAGTATAGAGAACAGTACTTTGAAAGGTATATGGATTTCTTAAGGAAGGTAACTGATGACTCCAGACAAAAAGAGGGTAAAGCTCCTTACTCCGATGTAACTTTAAAGACAATGGCTACGGATACATTCTTTTTGGAGAAGCATGAGGATCGCGATTTTAAAGAATGGTTAAAATCTGATGATTCTTTGGATGAGGCAAGGCAAGCTTTAATTAGTCATTTTACGGGACGTAGGAAGAATCCGGCAAAGGATGCAGAGTATTATGTTCAGCGTATGATTGATTTTAAACGATTCTTAGGAATGTAAAGGGAGGCAACTAATGAAATTTGGAATGAGAAAACCTAGTCTTAAGAGAAGTCTAAAGGCACGTACAACGGGACGTGCAAAAAGAGCTGTGAAGAAAGCCTTAATTCCCGGATATGGGAAGAAGGGTATGGGATGGATTAAGAATCCTAAAAAGGCCGCATATAACAAGATATACAAGAAGACGAGTTTTTCACTGTTTGATTTATTTAAGTGACTGTATGCCAGAATTGCGGATTACTGCATTAAAAATGGCTTATAAATTCTCGGGAACGAGGGGGGACCAGAAATGGCGGATTTGATTGAGAGCAAAAACGTGATTATTGGACTGAGCGTCAATGATGATCATTTTGAATTTGCTACGAATATTTCTACTGCATTAAAAAATGCTGAAACTGAATACCAAGAGCTGAATGATAGAATTGATGAATCGATTGAAACAATCAAAAGGCAAAGAAAGCGGATATAGAAAAAGATTTTGGCGCTGATTTGTTTTGGGAAAGGCTGGATGAGAAGAAGTCTTGCCGTATATCTGCTCGTCTGGAAGGAGTCAATGTTAAAGATAGAGCTGATTGGGACAAAATGATTAAATTCCAGTGCGATACCATGCCAAGATTTTATGATGCACTTCATGACAGATTAGGCGCCGCAAAGAAGAGCATTTAATAGATATAATTCTTGCGTGAGAGTCTTTTGAAGGGGAGTATTCAAATGTTTAGAAAGAGTGAGAAGGTACTTAAGTATAATGAAACCGTTTAAGGATTATGAATTAAGAAATGTGTTGGGAAATCAATATAAAGCTATAAATGAAAAAATAGATAAGCTTTCAAATGAAGAGGTTATGGCAAATTACCTAGATGTTCTGACGGATAATTTGTATCAAGAATTTTATATTGAACCAGTTACAGTTGAAGAGGAAGATTTTGAAAAGAGAAGTATAGTTCAGGGCAAAATAAGGAAATACATAGATCCATTCTTTAGGACTGAGTATGATAAGGAATACGTAGATGTTGATGGAATTATAGCAAGCTTTTTTTATCCGTATTCTGGCGATGATGTTTTGTTTAAGTGCCAGGCTTCAACATTTTCATTAGGTGGATATCCGGAGATAACGCTACATAATGGATATTTAATCATTAAGGCAGAAAGAGCTCTAAATGAAATGAATGGAGATGGAGCTAAAGATAGGTTGCTAGCTGCAGTCAAAGATGAGCTAGATGATGTAAAACAGGGATTGGGATTTGCTAATTCTGATGTAAACGCCTTTAATAATGGCCTTAGAAGATACATTAGCGAAGCAATTAGAACAAGAAAAAGTAAAGTACAATCATTTTACAATATAGCGCAGATGTTTGAAGTTTCGATAGAAAAGAAGGAATATGCTCGTAAACATGTCCCTTTAGAAAGAAAAATCGTTCCTATAGCGCATAAATATGATAGTGAATCTTATTACAATGTTTCTGATTCGGATTACAAAGATGTTCTTGATACATTAAAGCATACTTTATCTACATATGAGAGAACACCAGAATCATACAAATCTATGCAGGAAGAAGATTTGAGAAATACTCTTCTTGCAACATTAAACGCTACATACAAAGGTACAGCGACAGGAGAAACGTTTAGACGAAAAGGAAAAACTGATATTTGCATAGAGCAAGAAAATAGAGCAGCTTTTGTTGCTGAGTGTAAAATATGGAAGGGAGCTAAGGCATTAACAGATGCGGTTGACCAGCTGGATGGCTATCTTACATGGAGAGATTGTAAGACTGCTTTGATTGTATTTGTAAGACAAAAAGACTTTATTAAAGTGCTTGAAAAAGCAAAAGACGCACTTAATAATTTGGAGAATATGCGATTCTTAAGGGAACTGGATAAGAATGAATTTGAGTGTGTGTATATCTCGAATTCTCATCCAGGGCAATTAGTGAAAATGAGAGTTATGTTGTTTGATCTTAGCTATGATGAGTGATGAAATGGATTTAAGAGAAGATGTCGAAAAATATATAAAGAAAAAATACAAAGCATCTCCGGAATATCTCTGGAAAAGATACCCTGATTATGCGGTTTTCAGACATGAAGACAACAGAAAATGGTTTGCGATAATTATGGATGTTGATGCCGATAAACTTGGGCTTCCAGGTACTGAACGTATAGATATCATTGATGTAAAAATTGATGATCTTATGCTTCGTGATATCTTGTTACAACAGGAAGGTTTCCTGCCTGCTTATCACATGAACAAGGGCAGCTGGATAACTATTCTGCTTGATGGAACTGTGAAAGTAGATGAGATCTGCAACATGATAGATGCCAGTTTTTTAGACACTGCATCTAGGAAGAAAAAGGATAAGTTCTGTCAGGCTAAGGAATGGTTAGTACCTGCAAATCCAAAGTATTATGACATTGAACATGCATTTGATGAAACTGATGAAATTGATTGGAAGCAGGGCGCTAGGATTATAAAGGGTGATACGGTATTTATGTATGTAGGCGCACCTGTATCTGCAATTTTTTATAAGTGTAAGGTTACAGAGGTAGATATTCCATATGAATATGAGGATAAAAATCTTTCTGACAGGGCAAAGCTCTATAAGGAAGAAGGAACTCAGTATTATCATGGAAATTTATATGTTCCGGATGATTTAGAGAGCATAGAGCTATAAACGGATTTTTAATTGACATAATATATTTAACACGGAGATACGAATAAGTGAAACTAATTGAGTATGACAAAAAATATAAGCAGGATTTTATAGATTTTAACACTGACTGGATAGAGGATAACTTCGGTCATCTTGAACCGGAAGATTATGAGACCTTTGAGCATATTGAAGATGAAATGAAAGACGGAGCCATGATTTATTTTGCCATTGACGATGACGGAACGGCTCTGGCTACATGTATGGCAAAGCCTATGGAAGGAAGCACCTGGGAACTGTGTAAACTTGGCTCTAATAAAGAACGCAAGCATTCTGGAAGTGGAAGCATGGTATTTGAGGCTGCCATGAATTGGGCGATTCAGCACGGTGCAGGCCGCTTGTTTTTGATTTCAAACAGTAAGCTTTCTCCGGCTTTGCATATCTATGAAAAGTACGGTTTTACAGAAGTAAAACTCGCTGACTATGAATATGAGCGCGGGGACATTGCTTTTGAGAAAAAACTATAGAGAACGGGGTTAATGATGATGGAAGAATTAAGAGTAGATATGAGAGAACGCACACCTGAGGAACAGGCAATATATGACAGGCAGTCCGGCAAGAGTGATCAAGACATTGGATGCTGAGAAGTTTAAAGAGGTTTAAAAAAGAGTGCTATCAGAGGATGGCATTTATAATATGCTTGAAAGAAATAAGGAGTTAATAAAGATACTGGATGGATTTGATAGTTAAGCATTTTAATGAGCTCAGTACCTCAGAGCTTTATGAGAGATTAAAAACAAGATTTGAGATATTTGTCACAGAGCAGGAATGCATTTATCAGGATATGGATGATAAAGATCAGGATGCGATACATGTATTTTGTTATAACGATTCCAGGAGAGTTGCAGGATGTCTCAGGGTATTTTGGAAAGACCATGATGAAGCATCCGGAGTAGCTCAGATTGGAAGAGTCGTTACACTGGAGCATGGTAAAGGCATTGGAGGACAGATCCTTCATGAAGGCGTAAGGGTAGCAATAGAGCGGCTAAAGGCTAAGAAGATATACCTTGAAGCCCAGGAATATGCCATAGGCTATTATGCAAAAGAAGGCTTTGAGGTTGTGTCAGAGCCATTTATGGAAGATGGTATTCCTCATGTGAAGATGGAGAGAATCCATGGATAATACGAACATCTTCCTTTTAGAGTGGAGAATGACTATATGGAATTAAAGAAGATACCTTATGATTTTACAGTATGTAAATTAAAACAAGATTCAGATATAGATGTCACAAAGAGTTTTTATTTTGTTGGGAAGACTGATGAGGAGATATCTTTAGTATGTAAGACAGAGGATGCTCCTGCCAATACTTTGGAAAGGGACGATGGATGGAGTGCATTTCGGATACAGGGAGTTTTGGATTACTCTCTGATTGGAATTCTTTCAAAGATTTCAGCCATATTGGCTGATAATAAGATAGGGATATTTGCAGTATCGACCTATAATACAGATTATATCCTGACTAAAGCTGATAATTTTGACAGAGCATTATCGGTACTTGAAGAGGCTGGATATAAAGTGATTTGATCATGTTAGGAGGAACTATGAAAACTATCATTTTAAATGGAAGCCCAAGAAAAAACTGGAATACAGCAGAAATGCTTAAGTCCGTGCAGAAGGGTGCTGAGTCAGTTGGTGCAGAGACGGAGTACATTGATTTATACAGCTTGAACTATACCGGATGTAGAAGCTGTATGGCCTGCAAACGCAAGGATATAGAAAGATGCCACTGCTTCTGGAAGGATGATTTGTCTCCTGTTATAGATAAGATATTTTCTGCAGATGCAATGTTTATAGGCTCTCCGATTTATCTTGGAGATATCACCAGCCAGGTTCATGCATTGATTGAAAGGCTACATTTTTGTGCTTTGTCATACGATGATTATTCTAACTATTTTAAGGGAAAGGTGAATGTAGGAGTAGTGCTTACTATGAATGCTCCCAAAGCCTTTTATGAAAGCGCATATAAGGCTCAGATGGAGAGACAAATGGAAGCATTTAAAGCACTTAATGGAACTGTCGAAATATATCCTTGCTGTGATACTTTGCAGGTAGCAGACTATAGCAAGTTTAATATGGCAGGCTTTAGTGAAGAACATAAGAAAGAAATGCGAGAGAAGCAGTTTCCAGCAGATCTCGATATGGCTTTTCAGATGGGAGCAAGACTTTCAAAATAATAATAAATGCCCGCTCTTGTAGCGGGCTGATGTACAAAGAATTATTCAGTTTCAGTTGTTTCAGCTTCTTCCTTTGTCTCTGGGAATACTTCCTGAACCAGCAGATTAAAATAGGCTGAAATCCTATAGGCATAATCAAGTGACACATTCTGTTCGCCGTTTTCGATAAGGCTTATAGTACGCCGATTGATTCCTAAATCATCAGCCATTTTGTTCTGGCTTATATGGTTCTTTTTACGAAGGTCATAGATATTGTTGGAATAGGTCAAATCTTTCAAAACATCAACTCCTCTCGTGTAATAGGTAAAGTCTTTCTGACAAGTACCATTTTACCAAAGAGGGTGTACAATATATCAGACTCTAATCAATGGCAAGCTTGCCGAAAATTTTGAATGAGCTATATTCGCTTATCGGAATGGGCTTATATTTTGCATTTAGTGATAATAGGAATGTTCCGGCTGACTTTACAATATATTTTTTGAAATAGGTCTTTCCGTCTAGGTAGAATAACCCTATATCACCGGAATCAAGGCAGTCTGTCTGCTCTATCCATACAAGCTGCTCATCTTTAAATCTTGGTTCCATACTGTCACCATCAAGGTAAACGCCAAAGGTGGCTTTTCTTGGAACTTGATCATAGATTTCTACTTCATCGAAGTTTTCATCGTCAATAAAGTAACCGGTTCCGGCTGAAGCTGGAAGTAGAGCAACCTTCATGATACGTGGCTTAAATTCAACAATCTCAGCAGTTTGCTTCTGATAATCCTCGGTCTTTTTCAAAAGCTCTATGTAATCAAGAACTTTCTTTACACCTTCTTCATTTAAATCCTTAAATGGATCATTCGGATTTTCTCCAATAAATTCTGTATAAATGTCATTGATTCCAAGTATTTCACACAATGCAAGCAAGGTATCAGCAGATGGTATACTATTTCTCTTTTCCCAGGCGCTCACAGCAGCGTTTTTGATATGAATATCATATTTCTCAAGCTCTGTAGCAATATCAATCTGGGATATCTTTTTATTTTTTCTGTGGAATGCAATTACTTCACCGATATTTTTCATGGTCTGCCTTTCTCTTCTGTCGTTGGTAGGTATCAAATCTCTGTATAAGAATATACCATTTAAAACAGTGTATTTCAATATAAATCAAATGTTATTACAAATTGTGACATATACTAGCCTTGATTTAAATTCTGAATAGAATTATAGTAATCTATGTCGGGAGGAAACATACAGACGGCACTTGCCTCAGTGTAAACGGAAAACGGCTGTATCTTATGTTGGGGATAATGGAGGTAATGAACATATGGAGAAGGATGTTTATATGCGTAGAGGGACATGAGGCATCCGCCTTCTGCGCATGAATTCATAAAATATACAGAGGTTTTTGATAAGCTGCTCGGACCTCGGAGACTTATAGTCGGCTTATCCGGAAAAGCAAATATAGGAACATTCTCAATGACTTGTAAAGGTGACTTTCCCTTTCCTTTTCAAGCTTTTGAACAAATCTTTGATTTGGAGGTGCGCAGTCTAAATGCAGGAAATTGAGTTTTATTGCAAGAAATGCCGTAAGAGCATGAAGATGTCTTACGAACTTACCGGAGATAAGGATACTCCGGTTATGAATGGGATCAGTATCAGGTGCCACACAAACAAGTGCACTAGATTAGTAACCCTCAAGAAATATACTGAGGGCAAGATAATACAGAGAGCAGGCGCATCCGGCAGGTGCTATCTGTAAATGAATTTGAACATAGGCGCGGAGATCCGTGCATAACAATGACAACTAAACGAGGGCATCATGATATGGGGGTATAGCCCACCGCGGACGCATGATAAGAAATCAGTTAAAGGCTGATATCTTATTGTGCGTCCTTTTTCTTTGTTCCTTTTTCTGGTTTTGGCCCAAAAAGAGGGAGAAGATGAAGAATTTTATTAATGAAGAAACACTGGGACAGAGAATTAAAGCGGCAAGGATCAGAATGGGGATGCATATTGTTTCAATAAAGGTATTAGGCATATAGACCATATGATTTATGCGCCTTTTTCTTTTGTCTAATAGTAGAACGACATCAATCCTTTTTTCTATAAGTCGTATATTAATTTTTTAAAAAAATATTGACACTGTGTCAGAAAACGGATATAATTCATATTGACACGAAGTCAGAATAAAAAATTAGGAGACAGATATATGCCAAAAGGATCACCGGAAAGAACCGCAGCAAGAAAAGAAGAAATCATAAGTGCCTGCGAGAAGCTGTATCAGACCATGAGCTTTAAAGATATCACTCTTAAAGAGATCGGGAATGAAACATCCTTCTCAAGACCGACAATATATAACTACTACCAGACAAAAGAGGAAATATTTTTGGCCCTTTTTGAGAGGGAGTACATTCGCTGGAATGAAGAATTACAATCTATTCTTCAGGAAAATGAGAAGCTTTCCAAGGAGCAGCTTGCAAACAAGCTTGCATCATCCATAGCAAACAGGCAGCAACTGCTAAAACTTCTCTCCATGAATAACTACGATATGGAGGAAAACAGCAGACCTGAACTTCTTACATCTTTTAAGGTAGCTTATGGCGAGTCTATGAAAAATGTATGCAGGATAATCACAAAATTTTGTCCGGAGAAATCGGTTCAGGAAATTCAAAACTTTATATACATATTTTTCCCTTTTATGTTTGGTATTTTTCCTTATACCGCAGTAACGGATAAACAGAGGGAAGCCATGAAACAGGCAAATGTGGACTATGTATATCAGTCCATTTATGAGATAACAAATAACTGTCTGCTGAAGCTTTTATAAAGCGAGGCAGACTAATAAAAACACTAATTTCAAGGAGGACAAAGCAAAATGGCAAATTTACCTAAGATCGCTCTTGGTGCATGGGCATGGGGCAACGACGGAACATTTGGAAACAATCTTACAGCAGAGAGCCTTAAGCCTATTTTTGACACGGCAATGGAAAATGAACTTAACCTTTGGGATACAGCCTATGCTTATGGCATGGGAACATCAGAGAAGGTGCTTGCAGGATTTCTTGAAGGGCTGCCAAGGGAGTCTTACCTCATTTCCGATAAGTTTACTCCACAGTGTGCAGATGCATCTTCAGCTTCTGCAATGAAGGATATGATAGAGATGCAGCTTGGCCTTATGGATCTGGACAGGTTTGATGTTTACTGGATCCACAATGTGTCTGGTGCACCAAAGTGGACGGAAGAATTGGCTAAGTACTTTGAAGGCAAGGACAATGTGCCTCTTCTTGGAGTGTCTAACCATAACCTTTCTGAGATCAAACAGGCAAATGAGATCCTGAAGGCTCACGGTCTTAAGCTGTCAGCGGTACAGAACCATTACAGCCTGATCAACAGATCATCAGAAGACTCAGGGATCCTGGATTATTGTAAAGAAAATGACATTACCTTCTTTTCATACATGGTTCTTGAGCAGGGAGCATTGTCAGGCAAGTATGATACAAAGCATCCTATGCCGGAAGGCTCTGCAAGGGCAGAGATCTATAATCCTGTACTTGATAAGCTGGAGATCCTTAATGAAGAGCTTAAGAAACTTGCAGACAAATATGGTGTAGGAATGGCTCAGATTCCTGTAGCGTGGGCAATAGCAAAGGAAACCCTTCCTATCATTGGTGTGACCAAGGAAAATCAGGTACTTGATGCAGTAAAGGCTGCAAATATCACACTTACAGATGAGGAAGTATCCTCAATTGAAAAAGTAGCGGATAGTCTGGAACTTAATGTAATTCGTTTTTGGGAAAAGGAGATGAAATAATATGGCAAAGAAAAATATTGGGGCAACACTTGCGTTATATCCATGCCCTGTGATCGTTGTTGGGGCAATGGTAAATGATAAACCTACATGGACTCTTGTAGCACATGCCGGAACTGTGGCACACAGTCATCTGATGGTATCCCTGGTACAGGCACATTATATCAACAAGGGCATTCGTGAGAATAAAAAACTCTCTGTAAATGTAGTAGATGAGTCATGGCTTGCCAAGGCAGATAAGATGGGAACAATCAGCGGAAACAAAGAGGATAAGTCTGAGGCATTTGCATGGACCATGAGTGAAAATGGAGCACCTCTTATTGATGAAGCCAAGGTTTCTATCGAGTGCGAGGTTGATGGGAACTATGAACTGGAAAATTTCGACCACTTTATCTGCAAGATACTTGCGACCTATGCGGATGAAGCAGTTTTGAACGAGCAGGGCAAGATCGACTACCATACCTTTAAGCCGGTGTTGTTTGAATTCCCGACTTATGAGTATTTCGTTACCGGAGAAAGCAAAGGAAACTGTGGAAAGATAAACTGATTTTTCTGGTTTCTGGCCTTAAAAGGTCAGAGGCTTGTTTGTATAAGAATGGAGGATAAAAAATGGCAGGAAAAACTTTAGTGGCTGTATTTTCAGCAAGCGGTGTGACAAAAAAAGTGGGTGAAGAGATTGCTCGTATCGTAGGTGCGGATTTTTTTGAAATAGTTCCAAAGGAAATATATACGGATGATGATCTTAACTGGATGAACAAGCAGAGTAGGAGCAGCGTTGAGATGAATGACCCGGCTGCGAGACCTGAGATCACAGGGATGGTGTCTGACATGGCTTCATACGAAAAGGTGATCATCGGATTTCCAATCTGGTGGGGAGTGGCTCCGAGGATCATAGAGACCTTCCTTGAAAGCTATGATTTCAGCGGAAAGACCATCATTCCTTTCTGCACATCCGGAGGAAGCGGTGTAGGAAGAAGTGACGAAGAGATCCATAAGAATGTAAAGGGTGACGTGAAGTGGGAAAAAGGCACACAGATCAATCGCTCGGATGAAGCTGTGATTAAAAAGTGGCTTGATGAAGTACTTTAAACGGAAAGGAGTCAGGCAATGAAATATACAAAACTTGGGAATTCAGATCTGAACGTATCCCGTATATGCATGGGTTGTATGGGATTTGGCGATGCGACGAGAGGACAGCACAGCTGGACGATTGACGAAGAGCATTCGAGAGAGATCATAAAGAAAGGTCTGGATCTTGGAGTTAATTTCTATGATACAGCTATTGCATACCAAAGCGGCACCAGCGAGCAGTATGTAGGCAGGGCTCTCAGAGATTTTGCAAAGCGCGAGGATGTGGTTGTTGCTACTAAATTTCTTCCGAGAACACAGGAAGAGATCGAAAAAGGAATTACCGGTCAGCAGCATATAGAAAACATGATAAACACAAGCCTTCAAAATCTTGGAATGGATCATGTGGATCTGTATATCTATCACATGTGGGATTGGAATACAGATATCTACGATATCATGGATGGGCTTAACCGCATCGTAAAAGCAGGAAAGGCAAGATATATCGGCATTTCTAACTGCTTTGCATGGCAGATTGCAAAGGCCAATGCACTTGCAGAAAAAGAAGGATTTGCAAAATTTGTTTCTATCCAGGGGCTTTATAATCTGATCTTCCGTGAAGAAGAGCGTGAGATGGTGCCTTATTGTGAAGAAGAGAATATCGCACTGACTCCGTACAGTGCGCTGGCAAGTGGAAGACTATCCAGAAAGCCCGGTGAGGGAGATAGCAAGAGAGCTGCCGAGGATACCTATGCCAAGTTTAAATATGATGCTACGGCGGAGCTGGATGCTGTAATCATAGACCGTGTGGCAGAGCTGGCTGAGAAACATGGCGTGACTATGACGGAAATATCACTGGCTTGGCTTCTTACCAAGGTAACGTCTCCTGTGGTAGGTGCGACCAAGCACCATCATATAGAAGGTGCGGCGAAGGCTGTGGACATTGAGCTTACGGATGATGAACGAAAGTATCTCGAAGAGCCATATGTGCCTCACCCGCTTGCAGGTGTTATGGCGCAGAATAAAAGAACTGATGCATCCAAGAAACATGTATGGACTACAGGAGCACAGAAAATATTGGGAGGAGAAAAATAAAATGGCAGAGAGAATTGTACAGACAGCAGGAAGAGAACAGCTTGGTGAATTTGCACCAATGTTCGTACATTTAAATGATGACGTATTATTTGGTGAGGTATGGAATGAAGAAGCCATTGATGTGAAGACCAAATGTATTATTACAGTGGTTTCGCTTATGGCTTCAGGTATCACAGATTCTTCCCTGACCTATCATCTTCAGAATGCGAAGACACACGGTGTCACAAAGGAAGAGATTGCAGCGATCATTACTCACGCCACTATGTATGTAGGATGGCCTAAAGGTTGGGCAGTATTCAGACTGGCAAAAGAAGTGTGGAATGAAACGACAGAGGTTGTTACAGAGAAGGATAAGTATCAGAATTCCATTTTCTTCCCCATTGGAGAAGAGAATCCTTATGGAGAGTTCTTTGTAGGACAGAGTTATCTGGCTCCTGTATCAAAAGAGCAGGTTTCTATTTTCAACGTAACTTTTGAGCCGGAATGCAGAAATAACTGGCATATCCACCATGCCAAGAGTGGAGGCGGACAGATGCTGATCTGCATCGGTGGAAGAGGATATTATCAGGAATGGGGCAAAGAAGCCGTGGAGATGACTCCAGGTAAAGTAATAAACATTCCTGCTGAAGTAAAGCACTGGCACGGAGCAGCACCGGATTCATGGTTCTCACATCTCGCAATAGAAGTTGCCGGTGAAGAAACGAGCAATGAATGGCTGGAAGCTGTATCTGATGAAGACTACGGCAAATTATCATAAATGGTTAACAGGAGGAAAAAAGATGTTTAATACTACGATCACATTATCAAATGGTGTTGTTGTTCCGCAGCTTGCGCTCGGAACATGGCTTATAGATAACGATAAGGTGGCTGATGCAGTGAAGTCTGCAATAGAAATCGGCTACAGACATATAGATACCGCACAGGCATATATGAATGAAGCCGGTGTGGGTGAAGGCATCAGAAACTCAGGTGTTGCCAGAGATGAGCTCTTTGTTACAACAAAGGTTGCTGCGGAGCATAAGGATTATAAATCTGCGATGGACGGGATCGATGGTTCTCTGAAAGCAATGGGACTTAATCATATAGATATGATGATCATCCACAGCCCACAGCCCTGGGTAAAAGTAAACCAATCCGATGACAGATATTTTGAAGGAAATCTGGAGGCGTGGAGAGCACTTACGGATGCATATAAGGCAGGTAAGCTCCGTGCTATAGGTGTTTCCAATTTCCAAAAAGAAGACATTGATAATATCTGGAATAATGCTGATGAAAAGCCTATGGTGAATCAGGTGCTCTGTCATATATCTAATACACCTATGGAACTGATCAAATATTGTCAGAATAAAGGAATAGTGATGGAAGCATATTCACCTGTAGCTCATGGAGAAGCACTTAAGAATGAAAGGATAGCGGATATGGCTAAAAAGTATGGAGTATCTGTTCCACAACTCTGCATCCGTTACGACATTCAGCTTGGAATGATAGTACTTCCAAAGACTGCAAATCCGGAGCACATGAAGAGTAATGCTGACGTTGAATTTGTAATCTCTGATGAAGACATGGAAGCGCTAAAAAATGTGGAGCATATAAAGGATTACGGCGAACATGGCTTTTTCCCTGTGTTTGGAGGAAAGATGTAAGGAGGCTGACGCAAAATGAAGAAAAAGATATCGGTACTTGCCGCTGTTTTATTGGCTTTTGGTCTTGCTGCGTGTGGAAATAATGCAGCACAGGCTACAAATGATACTACTCAGACAATACAAGCGGAGAGCGCAAAGGAAACAGACACTTCAAATAACCCTGAAGAAACACAGCAGGCTGTGACGAAAGAAGCTGCTTCAAACACAAACGATGAAATAGTGGGAGATATTTCTTCGGAAGTGACAGAGAGCCCCGAGGAAAACGGTGGTACTCTTGTCGTATATTTCTCAGCAACCGGAACCACTAAGGGTGTAGCGGAAGAGATTGCAGGTATCACAGGTGCAGATACCTATGAGATCAAGGCTGCGCAGGAATACACAGATGCAGATCTTAACTGGAATGATTCAAGCAGCCGTTCAACCAAGGAGCAGAATGATTCATCCGCTAGATCTGAGATTGGAAGTGATGCAATCTCTCTTGACGGCTATACAACCATTTATATTGGGTATCCAATCTGGTGGGGAGAAGAACCACGCATCATGGATACATTTGTAGAGAGTTATAGCTTTGATGGCATTACCATGATCCCTTTCTGTACCTCAAGCAGCAGTGGAATAGGAAGAAGCGGTCAGAATCTTGCAGATAATGCAGGAACCGGTACATGGCTTGATGGTATGCGATTTGGTGCCGGAGCATCAGAGGATGAAATCAGATCCTGGATAGAGGGTTTACAGTAAAGAAAGAGTGAAGGGCGGCTGCATGCAGTACCTTTCCTGTATGGAATGACGAGGGTTTCTTTTGCCAGAAGGATGCATCTATCCATGTCTCATTGGGCATTTGTGCTCATGGGATTGCATCTTGGAATGCATATTCCGGTAATGTTTGCAAGGCTACGGATTACAGATAAGTTGAAGACGGTGATATCTGCAGCATTATGTATTGTAGCAGGTATCGGTCTGTTTTTATTCATTAGGAATGGAATGCCGGATTATCTTTTCTTCCGTGTTCCCTTTGCTTTCCTTGATTATGTGAAAGCAGGAATTCTCGTTTTTCTTGAGAATATCCTTATGCTTACAATCTGGGCTTATATTGGCACACAGATTGCAGTGTTATGCAGAAACTCTCAGATGAAAACAGAAGATAAAAAGAATCCGCTACTGCCTGTGGCATTCATTATGGATTATGTGTTCCACCTTTTATTGTGGATTTTATTGAGAAGAGTAATATAAGGACATCTTACTTGTTTGCAGTAGCAACTTATGGCTTTTTCCCGGGAGCAGTATGTGGACAGCTTTGTGTCCTATGAAAAACATCAGTCTTGGGAACTGGACCCCTATATTTGGAAGTAATTGTGTTAGTTGTGGAGCCTGTATCCAAAACTGTACGAAAAATGCAATTCATCATAAAAAGTAAAAAAGCTCAGCCAGATACAGAAATCCATATATCATGCTTGAAGAGCTTATGTATTAAAGTGGTAAAATTATGTGAAATCAAGATAAACTAGGATAATTGCTGCTTCTAAAGCTACGTTGTGTAATAATTTCCCCAAAAGTGCCATTTCGTTCACATTACGTTAAAAAGTGACACAAATATGTCTGCAATCTTGTTATCAGTATTTGTCAGGCATATACTGTATTTATTAGTGATTAACTTAAGTAAAGAAAATGTAATCTTAAATGACAGCAGATATGGCTAAAAAGTGGAATTTCATAAGATGGAGATTTTCCAGCCTTTTTGAGGGGGGCACTAATGAAAGGATTTCAAAAGATCGTACATATTTTGAAAAGACAAAATGTACTTGCACTTTTTATTTGCATAGTTGGAATAGCTATCAATTTAGTGCTGAATACAGTAGCTGTGACAATGGATTTGCCGCTTTATCTTGATACTGTAGGAACAGTTTCGGTAGCCGTTTTAGGAGGTTATTTGCCAGGTGTTATTGTTGGGTTGGTTACCAATATCATAAAGAGTATTTCAAATCCCACGTCACTATACTATGTTTCAGTTAATGTATTGATAGCTTTTTTTGCTACCTTCATTTCTAAAAGGGGCTGGTTAAAACACGTAGCCGGTATTATCGGAATGACTTTGGCATTCGTATTAATAGGTGGTGGACTGGGAAATTTAATTCCCTGGTTTATGGAAGGACTTTCATTTTACAGTAAGTCTATGAGTGAGATGCTATATGAGACAGGGTATTTTGATGCCTTATCGTCACATATTTTATCAAGCATTGTTATGGAGATACCTGATAAGGTTGCTACAGTTTTAATTGTCCTTATTATCTTGTACCTTGTTCCCGAAAAATACACAGATCGTCTTGGATTTGTCTGGTGGGCGCAAAAGCCTCTTAAAGACGCTGAATTTGATTTAACAGATAAGTCTAAAACTCGAATAAGTTCCCTTAAGTTAAAGGTAATTCTTACACAGGCATTGTCTTTGATTGTTATATCCGTTGTTGGAGTATCTTTAAGTGTTGGGATTTACCGGGAAACTATTATTGATGAACATTCTCGCATAGCTACAGGGACTGCTAAAGCGGCAGCAGCTATTATTGACGGAGACAGAGTGGATGAATTTATAAAAAAAGGCCATGATGCCAAAGGCTATGATGATACACTTGTAATTTTAGATAATATTTTGCAAAATTCCACGGAAATTGAGCATTTGTATGTATATAAAGTTTTAGAGGACGGATGTCGTGTTGTTTATGATATAGAAACCGATGACATAGAAGCTAAAAAAACAGGAGCAATCGTAGAATTAGAAGAAAGATTTCATGATTATGTTCCAAAACTTTTGGCAGGTAAAGAGATAGAGCCTATTGTGACAGATGATTCCCGCTTGTACCTTCTTACGGCTTATTATCCTGTTTATGATTCCCAGGACAGATGCGTATGCTATGTGGGGGCAGATGTTACTCTTGGGGTAATAAACAGTAAAATAAACAGTTATTTAACAGAGATGATTTCAGTATATATTGGATTATTTGTAGTACTTTGCGTGCTTATGAATTGGATGGCGGAATATCAGGTGAGTCTGCCCCTTAAAACCATAACCAACAGGGTTTACAGTTTTGTAAGTTCCGATAATACCCAAAAGGAACTGGATGAAAAAGTAAAAAGCTTAAGGGAGATAGATGTTCGAACCGGGGATGAAGTTGAATTATTATACAATGCCGTATGCAATATGTCATCAAATCAGACGGAACAGATACGAAGCATTAGAAGATTGTCTGATTCTACAGCAAAGATGCAGGACGGCCTTGTAATAACTATGGCGGATATGGTGGAAAATCGTGACTCGGATACCGGAGCACATATCCAAAAGACAGCTGCTTATGTAAAAATTATTGTAGATGGCTTGAAGAAAAAAGGGTACTACGCAGAAAAACTAACACCTAAATTTATGTCTGATGCGGTACGTTCGGCTCCCCTTCATGATGTGGGAAAGATTGATATCCCGGATGAAATTTTGAATAAACCCGGAAAATTAACCGATGAAGAATATGAGATTATGAAAACCCATACAACTGCGGGAAAGCGTATCGTAGAAAACGCCATCAGTACTGTAGAGGGGGATAATTATCTTAAAGAAGCAAGAAATATGGCAGCCTACCATCATGAAAGATGGGATGGTAAGGGGTATCCTGAAGGCTTGCATGGGGAAGTGATACCTCTTTCAGCACGTATTATGGCTGTTGCTGATGTTTTTGATGCTCTTACATCACCACGTATATATAAAGAGGCTTTTTCTCTGGTAAAGGCGTTATTAATATTGGAAGAGGGAAAGGGCACTCAATTTGATCCAAAGTGTGTTGAAGTGTTTATGGATTCGTTAGACGAGGTGAAGGTTGTCCTTAGCAAATATAATCCGGAAGCATTGTGACAGGAGGAATATATATGTGGCAAAATAATTCCAAAATCAGGTTAGTGAGATATTATTTGATAATGATTGTTATTTTTTCATGTTGCTTTGTTCCTGTTTTTGCGGCTGGAGATACAAAAGAAAAATATAATGTGGCAGGTGGAGGCTACGCAGTAACCGGTCAGATTAAAAATACAGGGTACACATCGGTGCTATATGATGCAACAAATGCTCTTCCTACATCTGATGCTAACTTTATTTTAGGTGCAACAAACGGTTATGTCTGGATTGGTGGCTACAGCGGGATTATTCGTTATGATGGTACAACCTTTGAGAAACTTGATACGTCAGGAGGGCTTACCAGTGCAAGGGGCTTTTTTGAAGATAGCAGGGGTAGAATATGGATAGCTACAAATGACAACGGTGTTGTGGTTATTGATGGCGAAGAGAGAATGCATTTTACATATAAAGAGGGCTTACCGTCCTCTTCTATTCGTATATTTGAGGAAGATTTGGATGGAGATATCTATATAGGAACTACTGCCGGAGTATCTTATGTGGATTCTGATATGAAACTACATGTTGTTGATGACGAAAGAATAAATGAGGAACGAGTATTAAAGCTTGTGTCTGATTCTAAGGGAATAATATATGGACAGACAACTAATGGTATCATTTTTTCAATAGAAGACCATCATGTTTCAAAACTTTATGAAAGCAGTCAGCTTGGTATAAAAAAAATAACTACAATTCTTGCAGATCCTGACCACGATGGAAAGCTTTATTTGGGAACTGAAGGAGAAGGTTTATACTATGGCGATTTTGGGGCTGATGCTACTCATATGAAGAAAATACCGGTAGCTCCCATTGAAAATATACACTGGCTTTCTTACGATTGTGGAAGGGTATGGGTTTCGTCCACATCTCTTGTCGGATATATCCAGAATGACCGGTTTAATGTTCTTTCTGATATTCCGATAAATAGTGGTATAGAAATGACGACATCTGACTATCAGGGAAATATGTGGTTTGCTTCATCGACTCAGGGAGTCATGAAGGTTGTAGCCACCAGTTTCATTAATTTGTCAGAACGGGCTGCTCTTCCAAAAGAAGTGGCAAATACTACCTGTCTTTATAATGGAAGGATATATGTTGGCACTGATAATGGAATTTATATAGTTGATTCAGATTATAAAAAAATAGAAGATGAACTTACGAAATATATTGGAGATGCCAGGGTAAGATGTATAACTTCCGATGATGACGGAAATCTTTGGGTATCAACATATAACCATGATCTTGGTCTTGTATGTCAGACAAAAAGTGGAGAAATAAAGAGTTTTACTACAGAAAACGGATTACTTTCAAACGAAATAAGATGTTGTGTGATGGCAGAAGATAAGACGCTTCTTGTAGGGACAAACGCAGGCTTAGCTATTATAAAAGACGGTGTTGTTAAAAAATGTGTTGGGGAAAAAGAGAAAATTGAAAATACCGTTTTTCTTACTGTGGCACAGGGAGATAATGGAGAAATCTATGCAGGGTCTGATGGAGATGGCATTTATATTATAAAAGACGACACTGTTTCCAGGCTTGGACGGGAAGACGGACTTACAAGTGACGTCGTTATGAGAATCAAAAAGGATGAGGAAAACGGGGGTTATTGGCTTGTTACCTCTAATTCAATTGAATATATGAAGGACGGTAAAATAAAGGAGGTTACTACATTTCCCTATAATAATAATTATGACTTATATTTTGATGATTATCATAATATGTGGATACTTTCTTCCTATGGCATCTATAAGGTAAGCATTGATAAGATGCTTAAGGATGATGTTACTGACTATGAGCTTTATACCATAGCAAATGGTCTTACAAGTACCCCTACTTCGAATTCATACAGTGCCCTTAGTGATGGATTTTTATACATTCCCGGAAGAACCGGTGTATGTATGGTAAATATAAATCAAATAAAAAAAGAACATGTGGTTGTAAAATCAGCTATAAGCTCCATTTATTGTGGAGATGAGAAAATCCTTCCTGATGAAGAAGGAGTTTTTACTATTCCTAATTCGGAAGAAAGAGTGAGTATTACTGCATCTGTGTTGGATTATACCATGATGAATCCAACGGTGAAGATATATATAGAAGGCATGGAAAATGATGGGTTGGAAGTAAAAAGGGCAGATTTAGAATCCCTTGAGTATACCAATCTTAAATATGGAAATTATACTCTTCATGTACAATGTATTGATAATGATGGAAAAGAACTTATAGATGATACTTATCAGATTGTAAAAAAGGCCAGACTTACGGAGCTTCCGGTGTTTGTTATCCTTGTTATTGTGGCGGTGGCTTTACTTGCAGGTGCTATTGTATGGCATGTTACCAACACCACTGTTATAAGAAAACAATACGGAGAAATCAAAAAGGCAAAGGAAGAAGCTGAGAGAGCAAATACTGCTAAGACAAGATTTCTTGCTAATATGTCCCACGAGATAAGAACTCCTATTAATACCATAATGGGAATGAATGAAATGGCACTTAGAGAAGATGCTGCCGGAGTTCCAAAGCCTTATTTTATGTCCATGATGAACTATGCTTTTGATATAAGAAATGCCTCAGAATCACTTTTATCATTAATAAATGACTTACTTGATATGTCTAAAATCGAATCCGGAAAGATGCATCTTGTGGAACGGGAATATGACTTGCAGGATATGCTTAGATCAATTGTTTCCATGATTAGAGTAAGGAGTAATGAAAAACAGCTGATATTTGATGTAATTATAGATGAGATTTTGCCGGGGCGAATGTATGGTGACGACGGTAAAATAAAGCAGGTAGTTTTAAATCTTTTGACAAATGCCGTGAAATATACAGATGCAGGAGGTTTTGCCTTATCTGTTTCAATGGAAGAAAGAAAAAATGATATATGTAAGCTGCAATTTTCCGTAAAAGATACAGGTATGGGTATAAGAAAAGAGGACATGGAAAAACTCTTTACGGCATATGAGCGTCTTGATGAAGAAAAAAACAGTGGTATACAGGGAACCGGTCTGGGACTTGATATTTCCAGAAGATTTGCAGAGCTTATGGGGGGGACTCTTATATGTGAAAGTGAATTTGGAAAAGGCTCTGAATTTATTCTTGCGGTTAATCAAAAAATTGTTGATAAAACACCAATAGGTGTATTTATGGAACATGATGATAAAAAATCAAGCGGACCTTATGTGCCTAAATTCATCGCTCCTGATGCGGACATTCTTGTGGTGGATGATACGCCTATGAATTTAAATGTAATAAAGGGACTTCTTAAACCTACAAAGGTATTTGTATCCACGGCATTAAGCGGAGAGGAAGCATTAGAAAAGATAAAAGATACTCGATTTAATGTGGTGCTTCTTGATCATATGATGCCAGGTATGGATGGTATTGAAACTGTAGAAAAAATACGAAAGATTGATCCGGAACTTCCGGTTTATGCTCTTACTGCAAATACTGCCGTAGATGAAGTCTTCTATATATCTAAAGGATTTAACGGATATCTTGCAAAACCGATAGATAGTGAAGTTTTAGAAGGTACCATTATGAAACATCTGCCGGAAACCATTATGGAAAAGCCGACTAAAGATGATATAGGAGAAGAATTAACACAAATCCCGGAGGATAAAATGTGGATTTATGAAACCGAGGGAATAACAGTAGCAGAGGGAATCAAAAATTCCGGTGGAATCGGGGGATTTTTACTCTCTCTTGGTATGTTTTATGATACGGTGGAAAATAATGCAAAAATTATCAGGGATTCTTATGAAGCCGGGAATATAAGACTGTTTACAATAAAGGTACATGCTCTTAAAAGCTCTGCAAGGATAATTGGTGCAAACAAATTATCTGAGATGGCTTTAGAAATGGAAAATTCCGGTAATAGTGAAGATATGTCATATATTGATGCTAATATCGTTGCTTTACTTGAGGAATATGAAAGTTTTATTAAAAAACTTAACAGGATTCATGATGAAGAAGATAAAAAAGATAAGAGTATTGTACCAGAGGATATGCTAAAGGATGCCTATTTAGCATTATCTGATGTCATACCTCAGATGGATTATGATTCAGTAGAAATGATACTTGAAAGCTTAAATGAATATTTATTGCCTGAAGAGGATGAGAAAATAATGAAAGAATTACAAAGTATGCTTAGGGTATTTGACTGGGACGGTATGGAAGATTTGATTTGCAACAATGATTCAAAGGATGGAGGAAATTAAATGTCAAAGGAAAAGATGATGGTTATAAGTCAAAAGGAATCATTTATAGTTCGTGTCCTTATTAACAAGGTAAGTGCTACCGGCGCAGAGTGCAATTTTGTAACCTGGACTGTAAATGAGATAAGTTCTGGTCTGGAGGGAGTGTCTCTTATAGTATTGTACATGGATGATGGGGACAGACCTGGAGAGGATATATTACATTTTCTTACAGATACATTGGAGGAAAAGTCCCTTGAGATGATTATTGTGGGAGAGCATCCTGATATACAATATGTATGCGACCATGTTCCGGGAGAAATGATATATATGACTTTTACAAGACCTGTAGATAATAACAAATTTGTAGGGGCGGTTACTGAGTATTTTGCAAAAGCTGATTCCGGAGCATTTAAGAAGAGTATTTTAATAGTAGACGATGATCCTCAATACCTGACTATTATCAGAGAGTGGCTTAAGGGAACCTATAAAGTATCCATGGCAAATTCCGGTTTACAGGCTATTAAGTGGCTTGGAAAAAATAAGGTGGATTTAATTCTTTTGGATCATGAAATGCCTGTAACCAGTGGACCACAGGTACTAGAAATGTTAAGAAGTGACAGTGAAACGAGATCAATTCCCGTAATGTTTTTAACCGGAAAAGGAGATAAGGATAGTGTTATGGAAGTTGTATCACTTCGTCCGGAAGGGTACTTCTTAAAAAATATTCAAAAAGAGGAGCTTTTAGAAAAATTGCAGGAGTTTTTTATATTGCACAAATAAGATGAGATTTAGAGGCAAAGGAGAAGGATAATATGTTTGAACTTATTCGAATACATCAATTAAATATTATGCTGTTGCTTTGCGGAGCCTGTGCGATATTAACAATCCTTCTTTTTATGACCCGGTTTTTAAACGGCAGCAGAAAAAGAATTCTTATTCTTATGGAACTTTTTGCCTTGTTTTTATTATGGTTTGACAGAGCGGCATATATTTACTCCGGTACTTTAGGTCAAACAAGTTATATTATGGTCAGACTCAGTAATTTCATGGTTTTTTTCCTTACATCCGGTGTTGTATTTGCATTCAACATGTATCTAAGAGATTATCTTGTCAATGAAGGCGGTTTAAGTTTAGCATTATTACCTTACAGGTTAAAAGTAACCAGGGTGTTTTCTCTTATGGGAATGCTTCTTGCAGTTATATCTGCTTTTACGGGATTATATTATTATTTTGATGAAAATAATATGTATCACAGGGGACCGGGATTTTTGATTGCATATATTATTCCTATTATATGTCCGATTTTACAATATACCGTCATAAGACAGTATAAGAATATATTTAGCAAGGTGATTTATATATCTATGGTATTGTACATATATGTACCGATTGTATGTGGAATACTTCAGATTTTCGTATACGGGATTTCTATTGTCAACATGGCTATGGTGGCAGTCTCCATATCTTTGTATCTTTTTACATATATTGATATCAATAATACAGTAGAACGTGCTCATGAGATTGAAATCAGAGGAATGCAGGGAGAAAAAGCAAAAATGCAAAGGCTATTTGATCAGACTGCAAAAGCTTTTGTTTCCGTTGTAGAAAAAAAAGACACTTCTATCGAAGGATGTTCTGTCAGGGTTGCAGAATGTGCAAAAAAGATTGCCAGACTTAGCGGGATGAATGAGTCGGAATGTGAAAAGGTGTATTATGCGGGATTACTTCATAATATCGGAATGGTTGGAATTTCAGATGCTGATGTTTTAACAGCTGTTGAATGTCCTGATAAGGCACCTGAGATTTTTGCCCCATTACCTATTATCGGAAATGAGATCTTATCAAACATTAGGGAATTACCCTATCTTGCCAGGGTAGCATATTGCTGTCACGAAAATTATGACGGAACCGGTCAGCCTGAGGGGTTAAAAGGTGATGATATTCCTGACTTTGCACGGATAGTTGCTGTGGCAGATGCATATGTGCTTATGAAAACTGCCAGCAGTTTTAGTCGTTTGTTACCGGACTTTGTGGTAAAAGAAGCTCTTCTTAAAGGAGCAGGAGAGAGGTTTGACCCTAAGTATGCCGAAATCATGATAAAAATAATTGATGAAAACAGTAAAGAAGAGGAATTTGATAAAAAAGAGGTAGAAAAGAATCTTACCTGCTTAGAATACAGACAGCAGGTGTCAACCGGAATTCCTATTACAGATAATATTACAAAGATTACATTTGAATGTGAATCCTTAACAGATGTGGAGGATAATGGATTTTCTGCACCATCAATTATATTATTTGCAGCTTATGACAGATATGTTCATGACAACGAGAAATCCATTGAAGCATATAAATACGTTGAATATGGGGAAATATGGTTTGATGATCACAGCGTCCGGACAGAAGCTAGAAGATTTAAAGAAACGATTAAAAGAGGTGATAATGAAACATCTGTGGGGGATGGGACAAATTATGAGATTTGTATGGGTAAATATGAAGACCATCTAAAACTTAAAATGATAAGCCCATCCTATGAAAAGGAAGTAATTGTCGCTCTTTCGGATGGTTCTAGGTCTGCATATCTTGCTATTACTGGTGAGTATTGCAGGATAAAAGATATTTCTATAGAACTAACCGGTGTAAAGGTTACACAAGATGATATAACCAGAATAGTAAGTATAACAAGTTATATAGACCGTATGGAATCAGATATTAAGAATTTGCAAATAGACAGATTACGGTCTGCTTATACCCAGGGGATAGAACTTAAAGATCGTCTCAGGGTTAAATTTCATACAATGAGTTTGCCAAGTGCAAGTTTAGTATGGCATTGTCCTTATTTTGTGGTTTTTTATTCCGAGGATGGAAAAGTTGAAGGTAAGAATTACCGTGAATATGGTCTCGTTAAAATATATGGTGAAAATGATGGTGATACGGATTATGCTCAAAACAGTATAACAATGAAAAAGACAGAGGAATTTCCGGGCTGGGATGAGTGGAAAGAAAACAACAAAAAAGGAATGGAATGTGAAGTATTATTGAGAAAGAAGAATAATCGTATCATATTAAAAACCTGTAATTTTGGAATTGATATGGAAAATGTAACTACCATTAATGATGGAGTAGAAAAAGTATATGTGGCATTGACAGGGGAGCAGGTTGCAATTACGGATATAAGGGTGCGATAAAAAAACAGGAGGTATGTAAATTGAAGACAAAAAATATCGTAAACGGACCACAAAATGTTTCAAGGGTTATACTAGGATGCATGAGAATGCCGGCTTTGTCTGTAGAAGAAGCTGCAGGTATAATTGAGTGTGCATCAGAACAGGGAATTAATTTTTTTGACCATGCTACCTGTTATGGAGATGGTGAGGCGGAGCAGCGCTTTGGAGATGCCTTTGCAAAAACCGGGCTAAAGAGGGAGGATTTTTATATCCAGAGTAAATGTGGATTGCATTTTGACCGAATGGAATTTGACTGGAGCAGAGATGACATTATAAAAAGTACTCATGAAAGCCTTCAGAGGCTACATACAGAATATCTTGATGTTTTGCTTTTGCACAGACCGGATCTTTTGTTTGAACCAGAAGAGGTGGCGGATGCTTTTGATAAGCTTTATAAAGAAGGAAAAGTAAGATATTTTGGTGTCAGTAATGTAACTCCGGGAGAACTTGAGCTGTTAAAAAAGTATGTAAAACAGCCGCTGGTATTTAATCAGTTACAGTTTTCACTTGATCAGACACAGTTAATTGACGGTGCCTTTTATTTAAATAATCTAACAACTGATCGTTCAACAGACAGGGACAATGGTGTTTTGGATTACTGCAGGTTGCATGATATTACAATTCAAGCCTGGTCACCTCTACAGATTGGAATGTTTCAGGGATGTTTTATTGACCATCCTGATTATGAGAAGCTTAATCTTGAACTTGCTCGTATTGGTGAAGTATATGGTGTAAGTAAAACTGCTGTTGCTATAGCGTGGATACTCAGACATCCGGCAGGAATGCAGGCCATTGCAGGAACAATGAATCAAGAACATCTAAAAGAGTTTTGTGACTCCACAAAGGTGGATATGACTCATAAAGAATGGTACGACCTGTATCTGGCATCAGGAAAGTTTTTGCCATGATATATGTTGCTATACAGATTAAGAGGGGGATATGAACGCAGTGTAAGCAATCCCCCGCTTCAAAAGCGTAAGCTTTAAGCGGGGGTATAAGCTTACTAGTGTCAGAAGGGGTTAACTCCCCTTCTGACAGGTGGCACAAAGTGCCACTGCGTTCATGAGGAAGTAGCGAAGCGGATTCCGAATGTCCGCTTTACTAAGAAGATTTTGGCTTTTTGTTACATTTATAAATAATTGGATAAAAAAAAGTCAGGGATATTATCAAAAAAAGTAAACAGATGCGAAAAAATGCATCGGAAAGGAGAGACAATGACAAAATATGATGTGATTTTCATCGGAAGCGGTCACTCGTGTAACCATGGAGGAATAATGTTAGCCATGTCAGGCAAAAAAGTGGCATTTGTGGAAATGGGAAAAATAGGTGGAACCTGTACCAACTACGGATGTGATGCCAAGATTTTACTGGATGGACCTTTTGAATATCTTGATGGCTTAAAGCGTTATGAGGGATTGTGCGTTGAAAGCGATGTAAAAATTGACTGGACCAGGCTTATGTCCTATAAAAAACAGACCTTAGGTGTTTTTGATCCTATTTTGGAAAAGCTGTTTTCTGACATGGGCGTGGATGTGATTCGTGGACGGGGTCGTATTAAAGATGCTCATACAGTGGAAGTGGATGGAACCGCCTATGAGACAGAATATATTGTAATTGGAACAGGACAAAGGAATGCACAGCTTCAAATACCTGGTAAGGAATTCACTCACGGAAGCAGTCATTTTCTGGATTTGGATGAGATGCCTGATAGTATAATATTTATCGGTGCAGGTATTATATCAATGGAATTTGCATCAATGGCATTGGCTCTTGGAAAGAAAGTACAATTTTTTGAGTTTGCACCTAGGGCTTTGATGGCATACCCTCAAGAATATGTCAAAAAGCTTGTTGAAAAGATGGAATCACAGGGAGCAGTATTTCATTTTAATGAAGCTGTCGCATCGGTTGAAAAGGAAGGAAGTCAGTATAAAGTTACATCACAAAATGGAGTTTTTGCTACAGCTGATTATGTTTTGGATGCTACCGGCAGGGTTGCAAATTTTGAAGACCTTGGGCTTGAGGAACTGGGAATAAAAGCTTCCCGTAAAGGAATTGAAGTAGATGATCATATGCGTACTTCAGTTTCGAATATTTTTGCCAGTGGTGATGTGGTGGATAAGACCATACCGAAACTTACACCGACAGCAGAGTATGAATCAAATTATATTGCGGCACAAATCCTTGGAATATTAGATGCACCAATTGTCTATCCGGTTATTCCAAATCTGGTATTTACACTTCCTCGTATTGGTCAGGTTGGCGTGAGTCTTGATGATGCAAAAGCATCGCCGGATGCTTATAAAGTGGTGAATATTCCATGGGGCGTTCAAAATGACTGGGTGAATAATCATGAGACAGACACAGATGTAAATTTGATATTTGACAAGAAAGGATATCTTGTGGGTGCTGCAATCTATGGAAGTGAGGCAGGAACATGGCTTGATTACCTGACTTTGGTAATTGATAAGAAAATGACAGCAGCTGATCTTCGGGGCATGATTATGTCATTCCCGACCCAGACCTATATGCTATGGTCAGCTTTGTTGCCACACCTTAAAATGATGTAAAAATAGAATATTAATTTAAAGTTCATTACTATAATTGAGCATAATCCATAAAAATCAGTTTAAGTTTTTCAGGGTCATCGATATAGGAATGATTATGAGGGATTCCTTCATACACCAGGGATCCCTCTTTGTAAACGAGAAGCCTGTTTTGGGAAACCTCTTTCCATATTTCATCATCAAGAGGATGGGTAGAAAAGGCTGATATACCAGGCTTTTCATTTACAAAAAGAGTACCGGCAGCATTCATATGTACGTATAAATATTCATCGTCATAAATAAGCAGATTAAGCTTGTTCTCAGGAGCAAGCTTTTTTATAGTATTTTCTACTGCTTTAAACCTTTCTTTGGCCTTTAAAATACCCTGGGATTTGTTATTTAAATCGTTAATCTGGTCAATAAGATATAAAAGAATTCTTTCACTGTCAGTAGACCCTTTTTGATGATGGAGATATATGCTTAATTGAGGGGCATCAAAAATGGTTCCATTGTGAATGAGTGTCCAGGCTCTGCCTGTGTTATCAGTGGCAACAAAAGGATGAGAATTAGAATAAGAGTCATCACCGATTGTAGCACGTCGGATATGGGCAAGAAAAATAGAAGTCTGGATTTTTTCTTTAAGCCTGCACTTAAGATAATTGCTTTTTAAGGCCTGGAGAGGTTCTTTTTCCACATGAACATTTCCATCATCAAAAAAAGCAAGTCCCCATCCGTTGGGATGATCCTTGGAATGAGAAAAAAAATCCTTTAGCCATTGGTTTATAACAATTTTTTTATTTGCTGTTACTCCAAATAGTTCACACATTTTAGATACTCCTTATCTTCATCATCTAATTCATTGGATGCAAGTAAAATAATATATTCTGCCCAATCTGCGGCGGTTTTATCATGATAAATATTGGCATTTAAACCATTTTTTTCAATTTCATCAACAGCCTTGTTTATAGCTTCAATGGAATTAATGTCACTAAGAGCATGCTCAAGTATATCCAGGTTCTTTTTTGAATACATAAGTCCTTTAATCAGAGCAACATAACCAAGAGCTTTGTCAATAGGAACACTGTCTGCAACTCTGATTTCTATGTAGGTTTTAACTCTTAAATGGAAAAATCCCATAGAAATGAAATGCTCAATCAATTGTTTTTTACGTTTATCTGATAAATCATCTTCTTTAATAACTAAAGATTCAAACAAATCCCTGGCACTTTTATCAGCTACATAAAGGGTTTTGTCTGATTCCGGATATAAAATCAGGGAAGTACTATATATAAGATTAGACAAAGAATCATATCCAAAATCATTATCAAATGAATGTGGGATAAAACCTGTTCTGTCAGAATCTAAATCATCCCATTGTTGTATTCTGAAAAGATGAGGCCTGTCCGGAGCATCTTTTAAAGTGGAGTTTTCATCAGTTTTACTTTCAAGAAGAATCATAAAAACAGGGGAAAGCTTTTGTATTAAACGAATCTTTCTAATCATGTCTTCTTCAGAAGAATAGTCAATGGAAATCTGGGTAGAAGCAGATGCTCGCATCATATATTTGCCATATTTTCCGGTTTTGAGAAAATGCCTGTTCATGTATTCATAACGCTTCTTTGGCGAAAGAGGAATATCATCAGGAGTGATAATACCCAGTTCTACTTTAGGAAGGTTACCAAATGTTTTGATGCTATAGCCTCTTTTTGTAAAAATCGGCTCCCATAAAGCTATGAATTTCCGGTATACATCAGCGATTTTTTTAATGTCAGAATAAGGGGATATGCTTATTTCAAACTGGCATGAAGGTTCAAGGCTGATAGCGTATTCATCCGTGTTATATCCAACGACATAGCCGTCAATATAGTGAAGGGATGCCTGAATTTCATTTCCTACTTTTTCAATAAGAGAGGATATTTCATCAAATTTAATCTGGTCACCGTTTTCATCCACAATAAAATGTTCAATTTCAAGTCCAAGCCTTTGTGAAGTTGTTTCTCCGTTTCTAATATAATCTGAGATGTCTTTTAAAAAGCACATTTAAAATACCTCCATATTAAAATCATAGTAAAATAGTATGAATAGATAGTATGCTTAAATTAGAACTTTGAAAAGAATAAAAAACTGATAACCTGCTATATATTTTTCTTATCACAAGAGGATATTATTGCCTTTCATGCCCGCTTTACCACATTCATCCCTCCCAGGATGGAAATGCCAGGAGATGTTTTTTCTTCTGTAAAGCGGACATTCGGAATCCGCTTCGCTACTTCCTCATGAACGCAGTGGCACTTTGTGCCACCTGTCAGAAGGGGCTTTAACCCCTTCTGACACTAGTAAGCTTATACCCCCGCTTAAAGCTTACGCTTTTGAAGCGGGGGATTGCTTACACTGCGTTCACAAAAATATTAAAAATATCTTTCGCTGATAGTACAAAATGAGTCTGATTATTGCATATATTGCACTATTAGTGTTAATGAATTGACAAATATTGTCGAAATATTAGAAAAGTATCACTAAAGAATGTAATTTAAACCCAAAGGAGGAAAAGAGAGATGGCATTAGATTACAAATCAACTGCAGACAAGATTATCGAAGCTGTTGGTGGTAAGGAGAATATCGCTTCGGCGACCCATTGTATGACCAGACTTCGAATGGTGCTTGTGGATGAGAAAAAGGCAAATGACGACAAAGTTAACAAAATTAAGGGTGTAAAATCCGTAATCAAACAAGGCGGACAGTACCAGGTGGTTATCGGAAATGAGGTTTCAAACCTTTTTAAAGAATTTAAAGCCATGGGCTTTGGCGAAGAAGCTGGTAGTGTTCAAAACAAGCCGGAAGGCAATATAGGACAGCGACTTTTGGGATTCATTTCCGGATGTTTAACACCTCTGTTACCGGCTATTCTTGGAGCCGGTATGTTAAAGGTGGTTCTTACCCTTTGTACCACCCTTAATGTATTAGAATCAACGAATCCGACATATACCATGTTTTATGCAATGGCAGATGCTTTCTTCTACTTCCTGCCAATATTCTTAGGCTGGTCAATTGCTAAAAAGACAGGTGGAAGCATTCCATTGTATTTAGCTGTTGGTGCTATGCTTTGCTATCCGGATCTTACCTCTTTATTAGGAGGAGCCGTTGAAGGTGTAAAATATGGTACTTTTTTGGGTTCACAATGTACATATCTTTTTGGAGTAATACCTGTAATAGATACGAGTTACACATCATCAGTCGTTCCGATGCTTCTTATGGCTCCGGTTATGATGTGGGCGGAAGAATTTGCTGATAAGGTTTCTCCAAATGTACTAAAAGCATTTTTAAAACCATTAATTTTCATGATTATTTGTGTTCCGGTAGTTTTAGTAGTTTTAGGACCTTTAGGTGGAGTTATCGGAAACGGAATGGCATTTATAATTAACTCCATGTACAATGCAGTACCATGGCTTACAGTAGGTATTCTTTCAGCCATTATGCCGTTTATAGTAATGACAGGTATGCATTATGCATTGATACCAATTTGTATTAATAATATGGCAACCCTTGGTTGGGACGTAATTGTACTTGTTACCATGTTTTGTTCTAATATTTGTCAGGGTGGTGCAGCTTTTGGTGTTGCTGCAAAAACCAAAGATGTTGAAACACGTTCTGAAGGTATTGCCTGCGGTATTTCAGCTACAATTGCCGGAGTTACAGAACCTGCAATGTACGGAATCAACTTAAGATTTGGTAAACCTATGATAGCAGCCGTAACAGGTGCTGGAATTTCAGGTCTTTTAGCAGGAATAACTTCTGTTAAAGGTTACTCAATGGGAGGTTCTCCTTCTTTCTTATCATTAATTACATTCATTGGTGGAGATAGCCCATATGCTGGAGTAATCTGGGGAGCAATCTGTGGTGCACTTGGTCTTGCCATAGCAGCTGTACTTTCCTTTATTATGTATAGTGACAAGGCAGCAGGTGTAGGAGAATTTGCTGCTGATTCAGATGGTGGAGTGACAAATGCTCCGGAAACCATTTATTCTCCTATAAAAGGAAAACTTCTTTCACTTTCAGAAACTCCTGATGATATGTTTGCTTCCGGAACGATGGGAGAAGGTGTCGCTATTGAGCCTGTGGAAGGAAAAGTTTTTGCACCGGCAGATGGCGAGATTTCTGCATTTTTCGAAACTGGACATGCCATTGGAATAACTACTGAAAATGGTGCTGAGATTCTTATCCATGTAGGTATGAATACAGTTGAATTAAAAGGTGAAGGATTTACCGTGAAAAGAACAGCGGGTGACAAGGTTAGAAAAGGAGATTTGCTTTTGGAGTTCGATATTGATCTTATAAAAAATGCAGGATATCCAATTATAACACCGGTTATTGTGACAAATTCAGAGGACTATACCAAAGTTTCTCCTAAGGCAGGCGGAGTGGATATTAAAGCCGGTGACAGTATTATAGATGTTGAATAGAATATATTAAATGGGAGGGAAGGCCTTTAGCCGACCCTTTCATATACAGGAGGAATTGTATGTCAATATTAAGAAAAGATTTCCTATGGGGCGGCGCTACAGCCGCAAATCAATATGAAGGTGCCTGGGATGTTGATGGTAAGGGCGCTTCAATATCCGATCACTGTACCAATGGTTCACATACATCACCTAAAAGGGTGACAATAAACTTTGAAGAAGGAACTTTGTATCCAAGCCGTGAAGCAACGGATTTTTATCATCATTATAAAGAGGATATCGCTCTTGCGGCAGAAATGGGCTTTAAGGTTTTTCGTATGTCAATCAACTGGACAAGGATTTTCCCGACAGGAATGGAAGATAAGCCTTTAGAGGCAGGTCTTAAATTTTATGACAATGTTTTTGATGAATTAAAAAAATATAATATAGAACCTTTAGTAACCATTTCCCACTATGAAATGCCTTATGCTCTCATAGAAAAATATAACGGATGGGAAGGCAGAGAATGTATTAACTATTTTTATCATTATTGTGAAACAATATTTGAAAGATATAAGGGTAAGGTAAAATATTGGCTGACCTTTAATGAGATAAACTCAGGAACACAAGCTATTGGTTCGGTTTTATCCACCGGTACGGTAAAGGGATTTGACGGCCCGTTATATGAAGCACCGGATAAGCCTCAGGAAAGATATCAGGCACTTCATCATCAATTTCTGGCAAGTGCCAGGGTAATAAAGCTTGCCCATGAGAAATATCCTGATTATAAGATGGGAAATATGTGCATATTTGCAACCAGTTACCCAATGACCTGCAATCCTGAGGATGTACTTGCAAATCAGGAATTTATGAGAAAAATGAACTGGTACTGTTCTGATGTACATGTTCGTGGAAAATATCCATCTTACGCAAAGAAGATTTGGGACAAATTAGGGGTAAATATTAAGATGGAGCCGGAAGATGAGGATATTCTTAAAGAGGGAAAAGTAGATTTTTATACCTTTAGTTATTATATGTCTAGCTGTATTAGTGCTCAGGCTGATAAATCCGGTGATGGAAATATCATAGGAGGCGCTCCAAATCCATACCTTGAAGCCTCAGACTGGGGCTGGCAGATTGATCCTACAGGACTTAGATATGCCCTTAATGAAATCTATGACCGCTATGAAATACCTGTTATGGTCGTGGAAAATGGCCTTGGTGCAAGGGATGAGATTTCTGAGGATGGAAAAATTCATGACAGCTACCGAATAGATTATTTAAAAAAGCATATCAAAGCAATGATAGGAGCAGTTCAAGATGGTGTAGACCTTATGGGTTATACTCCTTGGGGCTGGATTGATGTGGTTTCTGCTTCCACAGGAGAAATGGCAAAACGTTACGGATTTGTGTACGTTGATAAATATGATGATGGAACCGGTGATTTAAGCCGAAGAAAAAAAGATTCCTTTGAATGGTATAAAAAGGTAATCGCTTCAAATGGTGATGAATTAGAATAGATGTTTTATTAGAAAGTAAAAATATTAATGAAAAAACAGATGGTGTGATAGTTTAATTTACGCTAACACATCATCTGTTTATTATTATGCAGATATAAACCTTTTTCTTATTTTGGAAGCTAAAAAGAGATCCACGATATACCACATGTTAAAAATCAGGTAAGAAATCATTTTACCTGTAGTTATTTTTTGGTTTTTTTTAAGTTTGATGGTGCATATTTGGGCGGGAATTACGGTTGTTGCAAATATTGCTGCATCTATGGCTATGAGTATAGGCAAGACAAAAATTCCTACCCCGCATAACGCCATCAAAATACCAAAAATACCTGAAGCAAGTACGAAAAATATTATATAATAGGGTATCTGTATCAGCTTTACCTTAAAATTCACCTTTGCCAGCTTGCTTTTATCAGATGCTAATAGCGAGATTATTAAAGTAAAAATTATCTCAATAATCATTCCTTTAGCAATTAGCTCATATATTAATCCCCAACTATCCTGAATTTTACTTGAAGTGTAAAAAAGTATTAAATATACATAGGGCATTAATGCATTGAGATATAATAGATTTTCCATAATAATTTTCTCCCTTCTATCCTAAAAGTTTATGATTTTTTTATAAATCATAATATTGATATTTTACCTTTATAAGATAATAATATCAACTCTTTTGTCTCACGTATGTCAACTTTGTAATAATGCAAAAAATGATATGAGACTTTTATGAAAATAGTAAAAAGAATTTTTTACATAGAATCCTAATATGGACATATTAATTTCCGAAATAAATCAGGGGATAGGCAACTAAACATAACAAAAAATATAAAGTTTCGTTAACTATGATTGGTTGAAGTTAAGGCAACCACACTTTACAATAATCATAGAAATCAAAGTGAAAGGGAGGCTTGTTATGAGTATTATAGAAGTTTGTGATATAGTCAAAAAATATCCGTCATTTGAACTTAAAAATGCATCTTTTGGTATAGAAGGTGGAGAGATTACCGGTTTTATAGGAAGAAATGGTGCAGGAAAAACAACTACTATTAAAACCATGTTAAATCTTATACACCTTGATGGAGGAAAGGTTTCTTATTTTGGAAAGAATCTAACGGATAATGAGGTGGAAATAAAAAAACGCATCGGTTATTCCACTGGGACTTTAAGCTGGTATCCAAGAAAAAAGATTAAAGATATTGCAGGAGCAATTAAACCTTTTTATGAAAGCTGGGATGAGGAATCCTACAGAAAATATCTGAATATGTTTGGACTTGATGAAATGAAAATGCCGGTGGAGCTTTCTGAAGGAATGAAAGTTAAATTCAACCTTCTAATAGCCCTTTCCCACCGGGCAGAAGTTTTGATTTTAGATGAACCAACCAGTGGACTGGATCCTTTTTCAAGAAATGAACTCCTTGATGTTTTTGAAGAGCTAAAAAAACAAGGTGTTGCAGTATTTTTCTCTACTCATATAATTTCTGATATTGAAAAATGTGCAGATACTATAGTTTATATTTCAAAGGGCAATATAGTAGCAGCCCTTTCAAAGAACGATTTTGTAAAGAGTTATTCAAAAAAAGGGGAAAGTCTTGAAGATACTATTTTAAGAATGGAAAGCGAAGGAGGGGCTACTTATGCGTAATATACTTAAAAAAGAGATGTTTCTTACAGCCAGCGTGGTAACGTACGTATTTATTCTATTTGGATTAATGTTTTTTCTTCCGGGTTATCCTATATTGTGTGGTGCATTCTTTAGTGCATTGGGGATTTTTAAAAGCTTTGAATCAGCCAGAGAGGCAAATGATATAGTTTTTTCCGCTTTGCTTCCTATTGCAAAAAAAGATGTGGTAAAGGGAAAATATTATTTTGTGTGTACAATTGAAGTTTCTTCCTTGTTTCTAATGATGCTTGCCATGATTTTACGTATGACATTATTATCTGATTCTACGGTTTACAGAAATAATGTTATGATGAATGCCAATTTATTTGCTTTGGGAGCAGCCTTTATAATTTTTGGACTATTTAACTGGATTTTTGTAATGGGATTTTTTAAAACGGCTTATAAATACGGAAAACCCTTTGTTATTTTTATAATTGTTGCCTTTTTGTCAATTGGCGTATTTGAGGCTTTACATCATATACCGGGCTTTGAAGGATTAAATGCCTTTGGATGTGATAATATTATTTTACAGTTGAGCATGCTCATTGTTGGCCTTTTGATTTATATTCTAATGACAATTTTATCCTGTAAAAAGGCCTGTGAATATTTTGAAAGGATTGATTTGTAATGTTAAAAGAAAATTTAATGATGCTTCGCAGTCTCCACGGCTATTCCCAGGAGGAAATCGCAGAACAAATCGGAATCTCCAGGCAGGCATATGCAAAATGGGAGAGCGGTGCAACCATACCGGACATTGAAAAATGCAACCGCCTTGCAAAAGTTTATCATACCAGTATTGACAGTCTTATAAAAACAACAAAGGAAGAAGGTATAGGTATGATTCCTCCTGCTCCGGCAGGAAAAAACATCTGGGGGAGTGTCACCATAAATGATCGTGGTCAGATAGTTATTCCAAAAGGAGCACGAGAAAAGTTTAATCTAAAAGGGGGAGGTCGCCTTGTAGTTTTAAGTGACGAGCAAGGAATCGCCCTGATTCCGGCGGAGTCTTTTGAGGCAGGTTTAAAAAAGGTCATGGAGTCAATGTTAGTAGACAGTGATAAAGAACGGTAAAAGAATTTTTTACCTAAATTAGAAAAAGAGGATTATTATTTTGTGTTATTATTAAAAGAAAAAGGATAAGAAATACAAACTATGTTATAATCATTTTAACGAAGTAAAGCTTAAAATGTTAGGGGAAATATGTATATTGACACTCCCATCAGCTAAAGCTAATGGGATTCTTGTTTCAATGACCACGGTTATTGTCACACCTACCAAGGTAAGCAGTTTTCTCGTTAGTCTCCACAAGCGTAAGACTTTTGCCTAGTTCGGGTGTGCCCCACCCTACTATACGTATATTTTAAGGTTTAGGCCATTTGCTCTGCAAGTAGACTTAGACCTTTTTCTTTTATGTTAATAGCAGCATTAATGTCCCTATCATGGAAAGTTCCGCATTCAGGGCAAACCCACTGTCTAACAAACAATTTTTTAACCTGGGTATGCTTATGACCACAGACATTACATGACTGGCTGCT
>NZ_FOJY01000007.1:99962-184180 GCF_900112085.1 Acetitomaculum ruminis DSM 5522 | reverse complement strand
GCTTCTGCTTCAATTATTTCTACACCTTTTCTCTTGCATAATTCACTTAAAATATGGGCTATGTCAGCTCTTATTTTTTGATATATTATCTTTCTTCTAAATTTTGGTGCGAATACGATATGATACTTACATTCCCATGTTGTATGTGCTAGACTATTTTTGTCCATTTGGATAAACCTCCTTTGATTTTTTAGTGCGGCTGTCGAACCGGCACTATTATATCATTGGAGGTTTTCCTTTTCTTGAAGCTAAAGCTCATTGGGAACACACCTGCATAGCAGGTGGTTTTATTGGTTTTCAATCCAACAATAGCGTAGCGGCCTTTACAGCTGCTACGCTAAAATTCTTTTTATTATTCTATTATTTTGTCCATTTTTCAAATTCTTCATCTGTACATTTTACATAATGAGAACCTGATACATGATGTTCAACTCCAAGATTGTAATTAATTCCTGAAGTCTTGTAATCATATGATTCTGCAACTCTGTTTTTTTCCACCATTGGATTAGGCTCAGGAATGGCTGATAATAAACTTTTTGTATATGGATGTATTGGATTTTGAAAAATCTCATCGGTTGTTCCGGTTTCTAAGAGATGTCCCAAATGTAATACTCCGATTCTGTCTGAAATATATTTAACCATTGAAAGATCATGGGCGATAAAGAGATAAGCTGAACCGGTCTCCTCTTGAATATCTTTCATAAGGTTAACTACCTGTGCCTGTATTGAAACATCCAAAGCTGAAATACATTCATCAGCAATAATAAGCTTAGGATTCATAATAAGTGCTCTTGCAATTCCTACACGCTGTCTTTGACCACCTGAAAACTGATGTGGATAACGGGAAGCATGTTCCGGAGCAAGACCAACCTTTTTTAAAATAGCCTTTATTTTTTCGCTTCTTTCTGCCTGATTTTTGTAATTCTTATGTATATCTAATCCTTCTCCGATTATATCTTCAACTTTTTTTCTTGGATTCAAAGATGACATTGGATCCTGAAATATCATCTGCATCTGTGTTCTAAGCTTTTTTGTATCTCCACGACTTAATTTTTTTGAAATATCTGTTCCATCAAATATTATTTTTCCATCTGTTGGGTCATAGAGTCTTATTACACTTCTTCCTATAGTTGATTTTCCGGAGCCTGATTCTCCAACAAGCCCGTAGGTTTCTCCCGGATATATTTCAAATGATACTCCCTCCACAGCCTTCACTGTAAATGTTCTACTAATCGGAAAATATTGTTTTAATCCTTCTACCTTTAAAAGAGGCTTTGAATTATAATCAACTGCCATATCTCTCAGCCTCCTTTTTCATTCTTTCTAATCTGTTTTTAAGCTCAATCGGCATTTCTACTTTTGGCGCTCTTTCGTCTAAAAGCCAGGTTGCCGCATAATGGGTTTCGCTGATTTTAAACATTGGTGGCTCTTTTTTATCATCTATAACCAATGCAAATTTGTTTCTTGGTGCAAATGCATCCCCTGGCACTTCATGAAGAAGATTCGGCGGTGAACCTGGAATTGTATATAATCTGTCATCATCTGTATTAAGGTCAGGCATTGCTGATAAAAGTCCCCAGGTATAAGGGTGTTTTGGATCATAAAATACCTCATTTACGGTTCCCTTCTCAACGATTTTTCCTGCATACATTACATTGACAAAGTCAGCCACTTTTGCAACAACTCCAAGATCGTGGGTAATATAAATAACGGATATACCTCTTTTTTTCTGCTCTCTTCTAATTAATTCTATTATTTTTGCCTGAATTGTAACATCCAAAGCTGTGGTAGGTTCATCACAGATAAGAAGTTCAGGGTCACAAGCCAGGGCAATAGCTATTACAACACGCTGTCTCATTCCACCGGAAAGCTGGTGAGGATATTGCTTCATTCTTTTTTCAGCATCTTCTATTCCAACTTCTTTTAATAATTCAACGGCTTTTTTATGAGCTTCTTCCTTTGATGTATTATAATGCCATCTCATTCCCTCCATTATCTGTTTACCGATGTTCATGGTTGGGTCTAAGGATGTCATAGGATCCTGAAATACCATGGCAATACGCTTTCCATTGATATTTTTTCTTATCCATTTTTTATCTTTTTTAAGTATATCCACAGTTTCCATGGAACCATTATCATTTTTATATGTAAATTCAATAGTACCGCTTTCAACTGTTGCATTTTTTGCCAATATTCCCATGGCAGCTCTCATGGTTACTGATTTTCCAGAACCGGATTCACCAACCACACTGATGGTCTGACCTCTTTCAAGGTCAATATTTATTCCTCTGATAGCATGAACGACACCCGCTGTTGTCTTGAAAGAAATATCAAGATCACGGATTTTCATAATTAAGTCTTTTTCTTCCATTTTTTGATATCTCTCCTCTTACATTTCTTTCATCTTAGGGTCAAAAGCTTCTCTAAGACCATCACCTACAAGGTTAAAGCTAAGCATGAGCACAGCCATTATGATAATAGGTGGTACTATCTGATAAGGATGTGTTGTAAAACAATTATATCCGTCAGAAATAAGGGAACCTAATGAGCACTCAGGAACCGGAATACCAAGTCCCACGAAACTTAAAAATGCTTCTGTAAATATAGCTGTAGGTATTGAAAACATTACTTGAGTAATTATCGGTCCTACAATATTAGGAAGTATCTCTTTAAATATGATAAAGAAGCTTCCTGCTCCTAAGGTTCTTGATGCCAGAACAAATTCCTGTTCTTTTAGTTTAAGCATTTCTGCTCTGGCTATTCGGCTCATTCCAACCCATTCTGTGAGCATGAGGGCAAATATTATGGTGAGCATGCCCGGTCTTAATACAAGTAATAAGAGGGTTACTATAACAAGTCTTGGAATTCCATTACAAACTTCAAGTATTCTTTGCATTACCATATCTGTTTTTCCGCCAAAGTATCCGGATATCAGCCCGTAACTCATACCGATAATCATATCAATAAGAGCTGCTGCCACTGCAATTATAAGGGATACTCTTGCTCCCTGCCAGCATCTTGTCCAGATATCGCGTCCATACATATCTGAGCCAAACCAGTAATAGAGATTATCAAGTCCATGCTCAACATAACTGTTAATTACTTTTGAACCTGTTGTGGTGCTCATTTCCTCACCACCGTCAAATATTCCAAAGTTTTCCAAAAACGGAATCCTTGGTGCCATATTTTTCTGGCTCAATTCCTGATTTGAAAATGTAAATTCGTTCATTGAAGGCCCGATAACGGCAAATATAGCAATTAGTATTATAAGTATACTTCCCATAACAGCACTTTTTTTATTGAAAAATCTTACTACTACCTCTTTCCAAAAGTTTTGGGAGGCGAAATTAGTATCGATTGAAATATCATCATTATTATCTTTAAGTACAAAATCAGATTCTACAGGAGTATATTCCATGTTTGTCATTTATTCTCCCTCCTTTCCAAGTCTGATTCTTGGATCAATAATTCCATAGAGAATATCTACTACCAGCATTATTCCAATATATAATGCAGAATAGATAAAGCTTAATGCAATTACCACATTGTAATCATTTGACTGAATTGCATTAACCAAAAGACTTCCTACACCTGGAATGGCAAAAATCTTTTCAACAACCAGTGAACCAGTCATTAAATCTACGATAAGTGGTGCCAAAACCGTAATAATAGGTATAAGGGCATTTCTTAAAGCATGTCTTAATATAAGAGCACTTCCTGAAATACCTTTACTTTCAGCTAATAGCATATAATCTGAGCCCAAAACCTCTATCATTTCTGTTCTGGTAAATCTGGCTATTGAGGCCATGGTAAACATGGATAAAGCTACAGATGGCAATATACTTGAATTTAATTCATCTGCTGTAGAATATAACATTGGAAATATCTGCCATTTGAATCCAAAAGTAAAGGATAATGCCAGGGCAAATACATATGATGGCACTGAAACACCGATTACAGATATAATCGTTGCCAAGGTGTCCCATATTGTATCCCGGTTCAAAGAGGCTATAAGTCCGAATATAAGACCTGCCAACGCACCTATTGTTACTGCCATACCACCAATATTTATAGAAATTGGAAGTCTTGACTGTATAAGCTGGGAAATAGGTGTATTTTTAGAAATCTTATAGCTGACTCCAAAATCTCCCTGAAACATATTTACAACATATCTTCCAAACTGTATTACTATGGGTTTATCCAAACCATATTTAACATATAAAGCCTGTCTTTGTTCATCTGTCAGTTTTTCGTCATTGAAAGGTGAACCAGGCATAAATTGCATCAAAATAAACAATACCAGTACAATAACCAGTAATGTAAAAAAAGATGTCAATACTCTTTTCAGTATATATTTCTTCATATTACTTCCTCTAACAAAACGGAAGCCATACTAAAGCAGTATGGCTTCCCCCCTGAAACCTTTATATATATTTATTTCTTAGTCTGTTGTTTTTACAGTGTTTTTGTAAACACGGTTAAGAGCTACAGGATGGAATTCAATACCTTTTACATTAGGTGATACCATCTCAGCATTTGCCTGTGTATAGATAGGGAAGATAACAGCATCTTCCATAACAATCTTCTCTGCGTCATAGAGACGATCTCTTCTTGCATCAAGCTCTGTACATAAATCACCTGTTGTACACTCTGCTATGATTGCGTCATAATCGCTGTTTGACCATAATCCATAGTTGTTTGAATTATCTGTAATCCACATTCCAAGATATGTCATTGGATCGTCATAGTCAGGTCCCCATCTTGTAAGTCCGATTTCGTAATTACCTTCCTGCATATCGTTTACTCTTTGTTTCTTAGGCTCTGTTGTAATTGTAACAGTTAAACCTTTAAGAGCTGTTTCCCACTGTTCTTTAAGAACTGTAGCAACTTTCTTTGGAGCGTCATCATCATCAACAATCATTTCAAGTTCTACAGTATCTGTTCCAAGTTCTTTAAGTCCTTTTTCCCATAATTCAGTAGCAGTTTCTGCATCATCACGGCAAAAATCTTTAAACTGTTCCTGATCTTTTGAGAAATCTGAAGCGAATTCTCTTGGAATAGCTGTGTATGTAGGAAGAGAACCGTCTTTTAATACTTCAGATGTAATTGTTTCACGATTCATAGCCAATGAAAGAGCAAGTCTGATATTTTTGTTTTGAAGCTCTTTAACTGCTGAAATGTTAGGTGATACATACCAGAGATATCCAGCACCAATTGACTGGAATGCTTCATCATCTGATACCTGGTCAACCTGATCTCCGTTTACTAATGTAATATCAAGGTCTCCGTTTTGATAACTCATAAGAGCTGTCTGTGAATCCTGAATTACCTGATATGAAAGTCCTGTAAGAGATACATCAGCTGCTCCATAGTAATCTTCATTTTTTGTAAGATGGAAAGCTGTTGCAGCAGGTTCAAATTCGTCTACTATAAATGCTCCATTTGAAAGAAGTGTATCTGCACTTGTTGCATATTTATCTCCACATTCTTCAAAGAATTTCTGATTGATTGGATAGAATGTTGGGAAATACATTAATGAAAGGAAGTAAGAAACTGGTACATTAAGTTTTACCTCAAGTGTCTTATCATCTACAGCTGTTACTCCCAATTCTGATTTATCTTTGTTTCCGGCAATAATATCTGCTGCATTTACTACCTGTCCAATGTCTGAAAGCATATAAGCGTATTCAGATGCAACTGCAGGGTCAACTGCTCTTTGCCATCCATATACGAAATCAGCAGCTGTTACATCATCTCCATTACTCCATTTAGCATCATCACGAAGTTTAAATGTGTATGTAAGTCCATCCTCAGATACTTCGTAACTTTCTGCTATAGCAGGAATCGGTTTTCCATCCTTATCCATCTGCATAAGTCCGTCTGTAAAATCAGCAATAACTTCAAATGATGTACCATCTGTAGCCTGCTGAGGGTCTAATGATTCAACCCCTGTTTCAATCATTACATTAAGATCAGTTGAGCCGCCACCTTTAGTATTTGTAGTGGTAGCTTCCTTGCTACTGCCTTGGGTATCTTTAGCTGTGTTTCCTCCACCACAGCCTGTCATACCTACAGTCATTACGACTGCCAGCATTAAAGCCAAAAGTCTTTTTTTCATTAGTTGTTCCTCCGTCTTTTTTCAAATTTGATAGGATAAAAATGCAATTCGGCAATGCTTTAATTTGTTGTTATTGTGATTTGTTAGCATTGCAATACATTAATCCTTTACCCTACTAATGTGTAATGATATCATAATTTTAATAAATAGTAAAGCGATACCTAATAAATAGGTATCGCTTTTTTTATATTTTTTTTACTTTTTTAAATTTTTAGTCTTTAGATTCTATCATTAGTAATATTCCATCTTGGAAAGAAATACAGGCATTTTCACTTTCAAGCTCATTACTGACCCCCAGTGACTTTCCGTATTCTAAGATATAATTTTCCAGATTGTATTTGAAGCCCTTTAAACAAAGCCCTGTTACTTTATCTCCCAATGGAAAAAAGGAAATATATTTTCCATAGCTTTGACTTTTTTTAATGGTTTCACCACTTTTTGCCAAGTGGATACGATTATGAGGATCAATAATATAACACTTTATGTTTTTGTCATAGGCTGCCTTTAGGATTTGTATATTTCCAATTACATGATCCAATCTACTGCCGGTACCCCCTAAAATAACAATCTGTCCATCCTCATCTACAATCTGTAGAGCTTCAAATACAGCAATAGTTGTATCGGTATAGTCTTTTTCAGCATCAAACTGCTTGACTTTGTTGCCGTATTTTTCTTTGTAAAACTCCACACAAACTCTGTTAGCAGAATCAAAGTCCCCTATGATTAAATCAGGTACAAGGTTATTATTGTAAAAATACTCTGTTCCCTTATCAACAGCAATAATATAATCATAGCCATAATCTTTTATGTATTGTTTTACAAAATATTCTGAAAGATTTCCTCCGGATATAATAAGTATGTTTTTCATATTTTCACCAATTATTTCATTAATTCCAAAAATTCTTTTACATTAGCCCGGTTATCGCCTTTAAATACAGCAGAGCCTGCAACAATAACATTTGCACCAGCTTTTATAACTTCTTTTACATTGTTTGTATTTATTCCACCATCAACTTCTATATCCGTTGAAAGTCCTCTATCATCAATCATTTCTTTAAGCTGTCTGATTTTTTTTGTGGAATAATCTATGTATTTCTGACCGCCAAACCCCGGGTTTACAGACATAATAAGTACCATATCAACTATAGGTAAAACATATTTTATGGTTTCTAAAGGTGTTGCCGGATTAAGGGCTACTCCTGCCTTTATCCCTAGTTCTTTTATCTGGTGAATTGTCCTGTCAAGATGTGTGGTTGCCTCCTGATGCACTGTTATAAGGTCACATCCTGCTTCGTAAAAGTCCTTTATATATCTTTCCGGTGCCTCTATCATAAGATGTGCATCAAAAAATCTGTCTGTACATTTTCTTATTGATTTAATAACAGGCATTCCATAAGAAATGCTTGGGACAAAAAGTCCATCCATTACATCTATATGCACATACTGTGCTCCTGCTTCATCTATAGCCTTAACTTCCTCTCCCAGTTTTGAAAAATCTGCTGAAAGAATCGATGGTGCTAATATATTCACTTTAACGGTACCTCCTGACCTGTTTTAATTCCTGGTATATTTCTGTGTAATTGTCGTATCGTAATTTACTGATTTCGCCTCGTTTCAAGGCTTCTTTTATTCCACAATCGGGTTCATTTATATGGGCGCAGCCTACGAAACGACATTCTTTTTCATATTCTGTAAATTCCGGAAAATAATTCCAAAGTTCTTGGCATAGTATGTCATCTATACTCATGGAAGTAAATCCCGGTGTATCAATTATAAAAGTATCCTCATCCACAACTATAAGTCTTGTATGTCTGGTGGTCTGTTTTCCCCTTTTTATTTTTTCACTTATTTCTCCGGTTTCTTCATTTCCATCAGGAACAATTTCGTTTATAAGAGAGGATTTTCCTGCTCCTGAAGGGCCTGCTACTGTAGCAGTTTTTCCCTTTAGTTCTTTTTTCACTTCTGCTATCCCCTTCTTATCTTTTACACTTATAAAAAAGACTTTATAGGGAGTTTTGGAAAATTCTGACTTCAAATAATCAATTTCTTCTTTTGTGCATAAATCTTCTTTGTTAAAACAAATTATGCTTTCTACACCTTGTTTTTCCATTGATACAAGGTATTTATTTAGTATATTGAAATTGGGATTTGGCTCTTTCATGGCGAATATAACCAAAGCAAGATCAACATTTGCCACTGAAGGACGAATAAGTGAGTTTTTTCTTTCCTCTACGGACACCACATTTCCTTCTTTTTCCTCCATGGAAATGATTTCTATTTTTACCTGGTCTCCAACCAAAGGAGTGATTTTATTTTTTCTAAATACTCCTTTTGCTCGACACGTAATAATACCGGCTCCTGCTACATAAACGTAGTAGAAGCCGGAAATTGCTTTAATTATGCGTCCGCCCATGGTAAGGCTACTCATTATCATCTCCTGAATCTTCCTGACCGGCACTTACCGTAAAGTTTACGGTGGTTCCTTCTTCAACAGTTGTATTTGAAGCAATTGACTGGTCAATTACATATCCTTCTGTAATGGAATCACTTGGAACTTCTGTTACTGTTCCTACTGTAAGCCCTGCCGCTGTAATAGCCACTTCAGCCTGTGCTTGAGTCATTCCTGCAAGAGATGGTACCGTAGTTGTTTTAACTTCAGGTCCAAGACTTATAACAATGTTTACATTTGTCCATTGATTTACTGTTGCACCTGCTGTCTGATCCTGGCTTATTACCAGGTCTTTTGCAACAGTATCACTGTATTCTTGTGTAACACTGCCAAGATTAAGTAAACTGTTTGAAAGTGTTGATTGAGCTTCTGCCTGATTCATACCTACAACTGATGGTACGGTAGTTGTTTTAGGTGCTTCTCCCTTACTGATAACAAGGTTTACATTAGACTCTTTTTCAACAGTTTCTCCTTCACCCGGTGCACAAGAAATTATGCAACCTTCCGGAACACTATCACTGTACTCCTGGGAAGTAGTATAGTTTAATCCTGCTTTTACTATTTCTGTGAAGGCAGCGTTTTGCTCCATTCCAACTACCTTTGGAACTGTTGTTTTATTGCTTCCGGTACTTACCTTAACTTCAATTGTTGTATTCTTTTTAATCTTTTCTCCCTTGGATACACTCTGGAAAACAACATATCCTTCAGGATAAACATCTGACTCTTCTTCTGCAATTTTTTTAATTCCAAGTCCTAATTTATTTAATTCATCTTTTGCATCTTCGTAATCTTTTCCAACAATGTTAACCATCTCAACCTTGTCTGATTCTTCCTGAGTGGAAATGTTTGTAGATGGTTTATCTTTGGTGGCGGTTGATTTAAGAACACCTGCAAAAGACAATATTATGTAAATTACGATACCTACTATAACCAGGGCAACTATAATACCACCTATTGTAATCGCCTTATCCAACTTAGGATTCAGTTCTTTTTCATTATCTTCTTTGGCATAAAGTTCCTCGTCTTCGTCATAATCATCTTCATAATTATCATCATATTCTTCCTGATTTTCATCATAGGATTCTTCATAGCCTTCATTATATTCTTCCTGTGGATATTCATCTTCCTCCGGAAGAATACCGCGTTTTATCCTTTCTAAATCTTCATCACTTAAAACCAGTGTTTTGTCATTTAAAACTCCAGGTATTATCTTAACAAAATCCTCATTAGGATTTATAAGAGAATGTTTTAAATCTGCAATAAGCTCTGTTACATTTTTATAACGCCTGTCCGGACTTTTTTGTGTACACTTTAATATGATTTTTTCTACACTGATTGGAAGTCCCGGCACATATTCACTTGGTGGAATTATTTCATCCTGAATATGTTTTATGGCAACGGAAACTGCTGTATCTGCATCAAAAGGAACATGTCCCGTTATCATCTCATAAAGGGTTACACCTAATGAATAAATATCACTTTTGGAATCTACAAATCCTCCTCTTGCCTGTTCCGGTGAAATATAATGCACCGAACCCATAACATTGGAATTTATGGTATTTGTAGAAGCAGCTCTTGCAATTCCGAAATCCGTAACCTTTACTTTACCTTCTTTTGAAATAATTATATTTTGAGGCTTAATATCTCTGTGAATAATATGATTGTTGTGAGCTGACTCTATTCCCTTTGCTACTTGAATAGCAACACTTATTGCCTCTTTCTGACTGAGTCTGCCTTTCTTTTCAATATATGTTTTTAAGGTGATTCCTTCCACTAACTCCATAACTATGTAGTGTATGCCATCTTCATCACCAACATCATATACATTTACTATATTTGGATGTGCCAGTCCTGCTGCTGACTGAGCCTCAACCCTGAATTTTGAAACAAAAGCTTCATCTTCCGAAAACTCCGGTTTTAAAACTTTTATAGCTACATATCTGTTTAATTTATTATCTTTAGCTTTATATACATCTGACATCCCACCTGAGCCTACTTTTGAGACTACGGTATATCGTCCGCCAATTAAATCGCCTTGTCTTAACATGCTTTCACCTCATTGAATTCTAATGGTTTTATCAAGATAACAGAAATATTGTCCTTTCCTCCCTTTAAGTTAGCAGAATCGATAAGTCTGTCTACAACTTCATCCACTTCCCCGGAACTGTTAATTATATGATTAATCTCTTCGTCATCAACCATATTGGTAAGTCCGTCTGAGCACATTAATATCCTGTCACCTTCTTCAAGGTCAATCTCAAAGTAATCAACCAACACCCTCTTTGCAGCACCAACTGCCCTGGTAATAATGTTTTTGTCAGGATGTTTTCTCGCTTCGTTTTTATCGATTTCTCCCATTTTAACCATTTCTTCAACTAAAGAATGATCCTCTGTTATCTGTTTAATAGATTTGTTAATAATATATAGTCTGCTGTCTCCAACATTAGCTACTGATAATCGGCCTTTTTTGATAGATGCCAACACAATGGTAGTACCCATGCCATTATAATTTGTATCCTCAGCTGACTTTTTCACAATTTCTGAATTGGCCATTTTTATAGCATTTGTGAAGATATTATGGGGATTATTACTTTCGTCTATCCCTACAGATTTTATAATCTGCTCGACTGCCAGTCCTGAAGCAATATCTCCAGCCTTGTGTCCCCCCATTCCATCAGCCACTATAAAAAGGTTACAAAGATTACCTATCGGCTTATCAGTGGCAAATACTTTGTCCTGATTGGTCTTTCTAACCTTGCCAATATCCGTTTTTGCAAAAAACCACATCTTTATCCCAACTCCTCACTTTCTATGTAGCTTCTTCTTAGCTGTCCACAGGCTCCGTTAATATCTCTGCCCATTTCCCTTCTAATAGTAACATTTATTCCATTATTTTCAAGTTGCTTTTTAAAATCTTTGACACTTTTTTGTAATGGATTCTTAAAACTTCTTTCTTTTACAGGATTAACAGGTATCAGATTAACATGAGCATTTATGCCTTTTAAGTTTTTTGAAAGCTCATCTGCGTCTTGTATTGAATCATTGACACCGGCACAAAGACTGTATTCAAAAGTAATTCTTCTTCCTGTTTCTTTAACAAAATATTTGCAGCTTTCTATAAGTTCATCATAATGATACTTATTGGCAACAGGCATAAGCTCTTTTCTTTTTTCCTGATTTGGAGCATGCAAAGATATTGCCAGAGTAACAGGTAGTTTTAAATCTGAAAATTCCTTTATCTTTGGTATGATTCCGCAGGTGGACACCGTAAGATTTCTCTTACTAATATTTAAACCAGAAGAATCTGAAATAATCATTATAAATTTTATAAGATTTTCATAATTATCAAAAGGTTCTCCCGAGCCCATTACCACCACATGGGAAACTCTTTCATTTGTAAAATTTTCAATTTGATAAATTTGTGAGAGCATTTGGGCTGCACTTAAGCTTTTTGCCAGGCCTCCAATACCTGAAGCACAAAAACGGCACCCCATTTTACAACCTGCCTGAGAAGAAATACAAACTGAATTTCCGAAAGAATATTTCATAAATACACTTTCTATTACATTGCCATCAGATAATTTAAAAAGGAATTTTTTAGTTCCATCTATTTTAGACTCCAATACATCAAGTATTGTAAGATTATCCAGAAAATATCCTTCTTTAAGCTGATTTCTAAGCTCTTTTGAAAGATTTGTCATTTCATCAAAATCTGTGGCTTTTTTCTTATGCATCCATTCAAAAATTTGTTTTGCCCTGAATTTTTTCAGTCCAAGTTTTTCACATTCACACTCTAATTCTTCCCTAGTCATGGATTTTAAATCTGTTTTTTCAATCATTTTCTTTTCTCCTGAACCTGGCTATGAAAAATCCATCCGATTGGTGAATCCCTGTAATTAACTGCAAATACCCTTCTTTTGTGGTATCGCATTGTAATTCTTTTGGAATAAAAGAATCAAGAGATTCTGGTTCAAAAGGAAAGTTTTCTTTAAACCATTTAACATTTTCATCATTTTCAATGTGATTCATGGTACATGTACTATAGAGTAAAACTCCACCGGGTTTTACATAATTTTGTACATTTTTAAGGATATTTCTTTGTAACAAAGCCAGATTTTCTTCATCTTCTTTTGTTATTCTGTAACGAATATCCGGCTTTCTTCTAAGAACCCCAAGACCTGAACAGGGTGCGTCACAAATTAGTACATCTGCCTTTTTCTCCAGATTTTTGTCGTAAATTGTGGCGTCTTTTATTTCAAAAGAAATATTTTTATATCCGCTTTTTTCTATGTTGTAATTAACCTTGTCCTCTTTAAAAAAGCTGTTGTCAAAGGCTTTCACCTGACCTTTTTCTCCCGTAAGCAAGGCAGCAAATATGCTCTTTCCTCCCGGTGCGGCACATACATCAAAAACTGTATCCTCTTTTTTTATACCGGCAGAAAGAACACTTATCATGGAACTTACATCCTGAATATAAAAAAATCCCTTTTTAAATTCCTCCAATGACTGAATATCAGCCACATTGTCTATGTAGTAACATTCATCAAGATATGGCCCTTTTGTAAGATTTATACCTTTTTTTGAAAGAATACCCACCAGTTTATTCGGTTTTATCTTTCCTGTATCTATACGAATCATATTTTTCTTTTTTTCATTGATGGAAGAAAGCATAATTTCCAGTTTTTCTTTACCAAAATCTTTTCTGAACTGTTCAATAATCCACTGAGGCATGGAATATTTAACAGAATAGTATTTATTGGCTTCATTTTTTTCATCCGGTAATTTTATTTTATCCCTGTTTCTTAAAATATTTCTTAAAAGTCCGTTTACAAAACCTGAAAGACTACGGCATTTTGTGCTTTTTGTAAGTTTCACTGCCTCATTACAGATTGCAGAATCAGGAACGGATTCCATAAATAAAGCCTGATATAGACTGCTTCTTAAAATATTTCTGATATCCGCTTTCATTTTTCTAACCGGAATTTTTGAAAATGAATCTAATACATAGTCTAAATATATAAGTTTTTCAACAGTTCCAAGACATATTATCTTAATAAAGGATTTTTCTTTCTTATCAAGATAATCAAACTTATCAAGAACGGCATTTACTGTTTCCGTAAGATAAGCCCCGTTTTCCAAGGACTCCATAAGTATTTCATGTATTATTTTTCTAAGATTAACTTCCGTTTTCACTGGAATATTTCTCCTTCTTGGATCTTAAAACCTCTTAAAAAGTCAGCAATATTCATTCTCTTTTTACCTGATAACTGTATCTCATTTAACTTAAGAGCACCCTCTTTACATGCTACTATAAGGCTGTCCTTTGTAACTTTTATAACTTCTCCAGGATTTTTTCCATGATTATCGTCTAAAACATCTGCATCCCAGATTTTTAAGGTCCTATCATTTAGATTGGTAAAAGCAGTAGGCCATGGATTATATGCCCTTATTTCTCTTTCCAATACTTTAGCACTCTTATTAAAATCAAGATTTCCTGATTTTTTATTTATCTGTCTTACAAAAGAAACCTTTGTCTCATCCTGCTTAAGGGGAGTTATTTTTCCCTCTTTTAAGTCATTCAAAGTCTTTACAATAAGATTTGCACCCAAATCCTGTAATTTATCAAATAAAGTTCCGGTGGTCTCTTTTTCATCAAGTAAAATGCTTTCCTGCAAAAGAATATCTCCTGCATCAAGTTCTTTAGCCATAAGAATGGTTGTAATGCCGCTTTCTTTATCTCCGTTTAGAATAGATGCCTGTATAGGAGCTGCTCCCCTGTATTTTGGAAGTAATGAAGCATGAACATTTATACAACCTAAAGGTGGCATTTCAAGAATTTTTTCAGGGATAAGCTGTCCGTAAGCCGCAACTACAAAGGCATCTGCCTCTATCTGACCTAATATATTAACTGATTCTTCATTGTTTATCTTTTCCGGTTGATATATATTTTTTATTCCGGCTTGTAAGGCAGCTGTTTTCACATCTGAAAATGCCATTTCCTTACCTCTGCCCTTTGGTCTGTCAGGCTGGGTAAATACTGCCACTACATTGAATTTTTCATCTATCAGTTTTTTTAAGATTCCTGCTGCAAAATCAGGCGTTCCCATAAATACTATATTCAAAATGATTACTCCTTCTCTTCCGAAATTTCTTCTACATCACATAGTTCACCTTCGACTTTTTCAACATATAAAACTCCATCAAGATGGTCTAATTCATGGCATACAGCTCTGGCAAACAATTCTTCTGCCTCTATCTCAATATCTTCAAATTTTTCATTTTTTGCCTTTACTTTTACATAATTAGGTCTTGTTACTATTCCTACTTTTCCGGGTACGCTAAGGCAACCTTCATCTCCGGTCTGAGAACCGTCACTTTCGATTATTTCAGGATTTATAAGGCATACAGGTTCTCCTGCATCAATAACAACTATTCGTTTAAGAATACCTACCTGTGGAGCAGCCAGTCCCACACCGTCTGCTTCATACATAGTTTCAAACATATCTTCTATAAGTTCTGTGATTCTTGGAGTAAGTTCTGTTACTTCTCTGCATTTTTTACTAAGTACCGGATCTCCCATTGTTCTGATATTTCTAAGTGCCATTTCTATATCTCCTTCTTATTTGCGCTTGAATTAATAAGTTAAGGGATCGAAATCATATACAATTCCAACATCTTTTGGCATACGATTTTTTGCCAAAAAATCATCGATTCCTTTTCTTATGTCTTTTAGTGTATCATATTTTATTGTTCTTACATAAATCACTTTTTTATATACATCCTTGATTTTGCCTACCAATGGACTGGCAGGGCCTAAAACAAGTGCATCTTTCCCGATTAAGGATGTAATCGTCCCCTTTATTAAATCCCCTGTTAAAAGGGCATCCATCTCATTTCTTGAATTTATTATTATCATAAGCATATGGGTAAATGGCGGATAATCCATTAATTTTCTAAAAGCAATTTCTTCGTCATAAAAACCTTCATAATTACAGGAGGCTGCATTAACAATACTGTAATTATCTGGGCTGTATGTCTGAATCACCGCTTCCCCGTCATCACTGCTTCTTCCTGCCCTTCCTACCGCCTGAGTTATAAGAGAAAAGGTTCTTTCATTTCCCCTAAAATCCGGGCTGTAAAGGGATAAATCCGCAGCCAGTATACCTACCAGGGTAACATTCTTAAAATCATGCCCCTTTACTATCATTTGGGTTCCTATAAGTATATCCGCTTCTCCCTTTGAAAAACTCTCTACAATTCTTTCATGACTTCCTTTTCTTTTTGTGGTATCTGCATCCATTCTCATAATTTTTGCTTCAGGAAAGTCATTTGCCACAAGTTTTTCAATTTTCTGGGTTCCGGCTTTAAAACCACCGATATATTTCGAACCGCAAGTGGGGCATTTTGTAATACTTTTTGTCTCGTAACCGCAATAATGGCAAACCATTTTCTTTCCATTATGTTCTGATAAAGCCACATCACAATGGGGACATTTTATGACTTCACCACAGCTTCTGCAGGAAACAAAACTTTCATATCCCCTTCTGTTTATAAAAAGCATTATCTGCTGGTGTTTGTTTAATCTATCCTTCATTAAAGCCTTTAGCTTTTCACTGATAATTGACCGATTTCCCCTGTTAAATTCTTCCCTCATGTCTACAATATGTACCGTAGGAAGTTTTCCATTATTCATTCTTTTATTTAATTTGTAAAGTTTGTATTCGCCCTTTAAAGCATTATTATATGACTCTAAAGATGGCGTTGCCGAGCCCAAAACAACTTTTGCATTACACATTAAAGCCCTTTGTATGGCAGTGTTTACGGCATGATATCTTGGGGTTATTTCACTTTTATAAGCCCCGTCATGCTCTTCATCTATTATTATATATCCCAAATTTGAAAAAGGGGTAAAAAGTGCTGAACGAGGTCCTATTACCAAATCCACTTCACCCTTCTCAGCCCTTAAAAACTGATCGGATTTTTCTCCCGCTGAAAGTCTTGAATTTATAACAGTCACTTTGTTTCCAAATCTTTCATAAAATCTTTTTACATTCTGATAGGTAAGACCTATCTCCGGAATCAGCAATATAGACTGCTTTCCATTTTTTATCCCGTCAGCGATAATTTCCATGTAAATTTCGGTTTTACCTGAACCGGTAATTCCATGAATCAGATATGCTTTTTTATTCTCTTCATCATTGATAATATCGTCAGCTATATTTTTTTGCTCATCACTTAAAATTATGGAATATTTACTGTTTTCCTGATTTTTAACCGGATTTCTATAGTCCGGTTTTGACGATTCTTTGATAACCTCCCTTTTTAGAAGGTCATTTACATTTGACTTTGTGACACTTGCTTCTTTTAAAGCAGTTTTTTCCTTGGTACCGGAATTTGAAATGATATATTTTAATAATCTGGCTCTTGCCGTATAATGTTTGTTTTCATATTGAGAAAGTAAATCAAGTGCTTCTTTTTCAGATATGTTTAAGAATAAATACCTGTCTTTTTTAACCTCCATATGTCTTTTCACGGGAAGTACTGTTTTTAAGGCTGCCGCCATGGAAGAGCCATAATTATCCTTCATCCAGGCCGCAAGCATTATCAGTTCAGAATAAACATAGGTTTTTTCGTGATTAATTCTTATGATATTTTTTAATCTGGACACATCAAAATCGGGTGTGTCCTTTAATGAAATGACATACCCGTTTATCACTTTATTAGAACTGCCAAAGGGAATGTCCACCTGCATTCCCTCTTTAATCTCACTTTCCATTTGAACCGGGACAATGTATTGAAAGGTCTTATCCAAGTTCTTTGCCGTAATATCAACAATGATATCAGCATATAGTGACATATAGTCTCACCTGCTCTTTTATCTTTCGCTTAATATTTCCTGTATCAGTACCCTTTCATCCATAGGATATTTAACACCTTTTATCTCTTGATAGTCTTCGTGACCTTTTCCTGCCAGTACTATTACATCTCCCGGCTTTCCATTATTTATGGCATAGGCTATGGCCTCTTTTCTGTCACATATTTCAATGTATTCGCCATTGGTCTTTTTTATGCCAACCTTTATGTCATCTATTATATCCTGTGGCTCTTCAAATCTAGGATTATCCGAAGTAATTATGGTAAAATCTGCAAATTCTCCGGATATTTCTCCCATTTCATAGCGTCTTCTTTTATCTCTGTTTCCGCCACATCCAAATACACATACAAGTCTCTTAGGCTGGTATTCTCTCAAGGTTGTTAAAATGCTCTTTAAACTCATGGCATTATGGGCATAATCTATCATAAGGTCGAAATCGTTTGATACTTCAACCCTTTCAATCCTTCCTTTAGCTTTTGCATTAAGAAGAGATTTTTTCATAACTTCTTCATCTATTTCAAAAAATCTGCATACGGCAACTGCTGCCAAAGCATTATAAACACTGAATTTTCCAGGTAGATTTAACTGTATTTCACAATTCACAAGACCTGATACTTTAAAATCCACACCAAGTCTGCCCGGTTCATTTATAAGTTTTACATCACTGGCCTTAATATTTGCCGCATCAGAAAATCCAAAGGTCTCAACTGAGCATCTGTGTCCTTGTACAATATCTTCATAATGATCATCATCTATATTTAAAAATCCAACTTTGCACTGTTTAAAAAGCAGGGATTTACATTTTAAGTATTCCTCAAAATCCTTATGCTCTGCAGGTCCAATATGGTCAGGAGAAATATTGGTAAAAATTCCGATTTCAAATAAAATACCTGCTGTTCTATTTAGCATAAGTCCCTGAGAGGAAACTTCCATAACTACGCTGTCACATCCGGCATCATACATTTTTCTAAGATATTCATGTATGGTATAGGATTCCGGTGTGGTGTTTGAAGAAGGAATTCTTTCATCACCAATTATGGATTCTATTGTACCGATAAGTCCTGTTTTATGTCCTGCATTGTCTAAAATAGACTTTATCATGTAAGTAGTTGTAGTTTTTCCTTTTGTTCCCGTAATACCGATAACATGAAGTTTTTCAGCCGGATAGCCAAAATAAGCTGCTGAAATACATGCCAATGCATATCTTGTGTCATCTACTTTTATAACTGTAACATCATCATCTACACATACTTCGTCCTCAACAACTACAACCTTGCAGCCTTTCTTACAAACATCTTCAATGAATTTATGACCGTCTGCAACTGCGCCCTTTATTGCAACGAAAAGACAACCTTTTTGGGCTTTTCTGGAATCATATACAACTGTATTTACTTCTGCTTCTATTGTGCCCTGGATTAACTCATAATCCAGCCTTTCTAATAAATCCTCTAACTTATACATGAAAAACAGTTACTCCTTTTTAATCCTTTTATTTAAACCTACTCACGCAAATACAAGAATATCATATATAATTTTCCATTTCAACTTTGATATTTTTCTTAATTGGCCTAATTTTCTTCCTCTTTTTTTGTTTTTTAATAAAATTCTGACAAAAAAAAATTAAAAGCCAGGCTTTTTTTGTCGAAATAATCAAAAATTTTATTCCGATAAAAAAAACGGCTAAAAAAAGATTATAAAGTTGATTGAATTTTTCCTAGTTTTATTATATTATGTGAAAGATTATAAATACAGACAGACGAATGGAGGAAAATATGAGACATTTAATGAGTCCATTGGATTTTTCCATCGAGGAACTTGACAGACTTTTTGACCTGGCAAATGACATCGAGAAAAATTCCAGCAAATACGCCCATGCTTGTGATGGTAAAACACTTGCTACACTTTTTTATGAACCAAGTACAAGAACCCGATTAAGTTTTGAATCTGCTATGCTTAAACTAGGGGGAAATGTTTTAGGATTTTCCGAAGCTACTTCAAGCTCCGCAGCAAAAGGTGAAAGTGTTTCCGATACTGTTAGTGTTATTTCATGTTATGCAGATATCTGTGCTATGAGACATCCAAAAGAAGGTGCTCCAATGGTTGCTTCCATGAGATCTAAAATCCCGGTTATCAATGCCGGAGACGGTGGACATCAGCATCCTACACAGACTCTTACGGATTTACTTACTATCAGAAGTCTCAAAGGTAGACTTGACAATCTTAACATTGGTCTTTGCGGTGACCTTAAATTTGGTCGTACCGTTCATTCTCTTATTAATGCTTTAATCAGATATTCCAATATCAGCTTTACTTTAATATCCCCACCGGAACTTAGAATTCCCGATTATATCAGACAAGATGTATTAGAAAAGAATAATATTCCTTACAAAGAGGTTGTAAGCTTGGAACAATCCATGGATAATCTGGATATTTTATATATGACAAGAGTACAAAAAGAACGTTTCTTTAATGAGGATGATTATCTTCGTATGAAAGATTTTTATGTATTAAACAAGAAAAAAATGGATATTGCTCCTAAGGATATGCTGGTTTTACACCCTCTTCCAAGGGTAAATGAAATTTCTGTTGATGTGGATAATGACGAAAGAGCTGCTTATTTTAAACAGGCACAATATGGTGTTTATGCAAGAATGGCTCTTATCCTTACTTTACTGGAGGTTGAGATATGTTAAATGTTGGAAGTATCAATGAAGGATTTGTTTTAGATCATATAAAAGCCGGCAAGGGAATGTCTATTTATCACTATCTTGAACTTGATAAATTAGACTGCTGTGTGGCTATAATCAAAAATGCCAGAAGTTCTAAACTGGGAAAAAAGGATATTATTAAGGTTGAATGTGATATTAATACCTTAAATGTAGATATTTTAGGATTTATTGACCACAATATCACCATTAATATCATTAAAGATAATGCTATTTGTGAAAAAAGGAAACTACAACTTCCTAAGAAACTTGTTAATATTATCAAATGTAAAAATCCAAGATGTATCACTTCAATTGAACAGGGAATAAACCACATTTTTAACCTTGCTGACGAAGAAAAAGAAATCTATCGCTGTCAGTATTGCGAAGAAGCTTATCGAGCTTGTGATGATGACTGGATGTAATTTTTTATAATGAAACAGGCAGGATTTTGGCTTAACATCAGCCTTTTTCCTGCCTGTCTCCTCGTTTATAAAATATATACTGAAAAGTTTAGATCCTTTTGGATCTCTATCCGTAAAATCTTCCAAGGAATTCTTTAATCCTTGGATTCGAAGAGGAAAATACCTCCTCGGGAGTACCTGTCTGGGCAACTACCCCCTTATCCATAAACATTACTTCATCCGAAACTTCTTTTGCAAAGTTCATTTCATGGGTAACTATTACCATGGTCATATGCATAGCTGCCAAATCCTTTAACACATTTAATACCTCCCCTGTAAGTTCGGGGTCAAGGGCTGAGGTGGGCTCATCAAAGAATAATATGCTGGGATTTAAGGCCAGGGCTCTTGCTATAGCCACTCTTTGCTGCTGTCCGCCTGATAATTGGCAGGGATAATAGTTTTCTTTTCCTTCAAGTCCCATTTTAATCAAAAGATCCTTTGCAATTTCAACAGCTTTTTCCTTATGAATTTTTTGGACATGTATAGGAGCATCTATTATATTTTTTAAAACAGAATAATGGGGAAACAAATTAAAATTTTGAAATACCAGCCCAAAATAACTCCTTATTTTAGTCAGTTCCCCTTTGTTTGCATATACTATACTGCCGTCAGGATTTTCCCAGGCTACCTTTTTGCCCTTATAAATAATGCTACCTCCATTTATGGTTTCTAACATGGTTGCACAGCGCAAAATTGTGGATTTACCGGAACCGGAGGAACCGATAATGGACATTACTTCTCCTTCTCTTACATTTAAGGATATATCTTTAAGAACCTCTATGCTCCCGAAATTCTTTTTTATGTTGGATAAACTTAACACATTCATAGTTTCACCGCCTTATTTGTAATAATTCATCTTTTTCTCAATAATTTCCATTATTTTTGCAACTAATAAATTAAATACATAATAGAATATGGCTGCAGCAATATAAGGCATTACTGAAGCCTGTGCCGAAGCCAAAGCTTTAGCTGTTGCAAACATTTCGGATACTGCTATTACAAATGCCAGTGAGGTATCCTTTACAAGGGTTATTACCTCGTTTGTAATAGGCGGAAGTATTATTTTTATAACCTGTGGAAATATAATTCTGAAAAAAGTGGAAAATTTCCCATAACCTAATACCTTTGCGGCCTCGTATTGCCCCTTTGGCATTGATTCAATGCCAGATCTGTATATTTCTGCAAAATATGCTGCATAATTTAATACAAATCCTATAATTACAGCATAAAATCTGTAATTTGAGCTGATATTAATATTAAAAATAAAGTGTGGTCCAAAATAAACCATCAAAAGCTGTAACATCAAAGGAGTTCCCCTCATTACCGATATATACGCTTTTGAAATTGTTCGGACTATTATGTTTTTTGACATTCTGCCAAAAGAAATAACAAGTCCCAAAGGCAATGAAAATACCAGTGTCAATACAAAAATACTGACACTGGTAACCATGCCTTCCAATAATTGCAAGAAAAGCACGTTTAAGCTCATTTTTTACTCCTATTTACCAATAATACCTACATCTTCACTAAACCATTTTTCAGAAATTTCTGCAAATGTTCCGTCTTTAACCATTTCTTTTAAGGTGTCATTTACTTTATCTCTAAGCTTGGTATTTCCCTTGAGGAAACCTACACCATACTGTTCAGAAGCAAGTTCTTCATCAAGAACTGCGTAAGTATCATTTCCATCTCTTTTTGTTATTTGATATCTTGCAACTCCCACATCCATTGCAATAGCATCTACTGCACCGCTTTCAAGATCCATGAAAGCTGAATTGTAATCTGCACATACAACTAATTCTTTAAAAGAAGCCTTTAAATCAGCATTTTCTTCTTCTTCCAAAGAAGCCTGAGCTGATGAATCTGTTTGTACAGAAACAATCTTTCCTGCAAGATCTTTTGTAGATTTAATATTGTCCTTTGTTCTTACAACGAATACCTGACTGTTATTCATATAAGCATCAGACCATGTATATTCATCTTCTCTTCCATTGATTGTGAAGCCGTTCCAGATACAGTCAATTGTTCCTGATGAAAGCTCCATGTCTTTCGCATCCCAGTCAATCGGCTGAAGATTAATTTCAAGATTTAATCTCTTAGCCACTTCTGTTGCAAGATCGATATCAAAACCTGCATAGCTTCCATCCTCTTCAACATATCCATAAGGTGGAAAATCCTTGTCGAAGCCTACAGTAAATGTCTCAGCTTCAGAAGCTTTATTATCACTTGATTTCTTAGCCGGATCGTCTTTAGAATCACTACCCCCACATGCTACAAGCGACATAGTCATTAATAAACATAAAATACCTGCAATAAATTTTTTCATTTTCTACCTCCACTTTTTCATGTTAGCAATTTACCACGCTAAACTAAATACCAGATAATCCTACCATAACATGGTTTTTGTGTCAAATCATTTATAATATCAGGTATCTATCGCCTTTATCAATTCAAGAATTTTTAGCCTGTATTCCGGAAATGCTTTTGCCAAATCCCTGATTTCGTTTTTGGTTTTATTCATTTCATCAATTCCCATACTCATTTGAGCTTTAAGCTTCTTTCTTCTTTCATCAAGTAATTCCTTTATGCTTAAAAGAAGGGTAGAATCAATTAAGGCCATGGACTGACTTTCCCAAATTCCGGGATATTTAAGATATTTACTTAGTTTCTGGTTAAGAGTTTTATTGAAGAATTCAAGGTCATCTGTTGAGCGAATAAATTGTTCTTTTTGTTCCCTTGTATTGTTGTATTCATTCCAAAGATACTCTAATTCATGGCTTGAATGAACGGCAAATTTTTTGTAGGCATAGTCTACAGCATTGGTTTCATTAACATATTTTACCTTTATATGATTTAGGGCAATTATGACATAATTAAGGTTTTCATTACATCTTTTAAGATTTGCAGTATCAATTTGTCCTCTTAAAAACACAAAGGCACCAATTCCTACACATATAAAAGCGGCGATAAAATATGCCAAAGTCAATTCGCTTCTTATGTGGAAGGTTTCTTTTATGAAAAATATAAGTCCAAATGAGGCAAATAAAACTATAGGAACTGAAATCGCCAGGTATTTCAGAATCTTTAATTCATTGCCATAGTCCTCGATTTTTGTCAAAAGAAGTCCTTTTTCACCTTCAAGTCTGTCCATGTCTTTTTTTATGGTTGACTGATAGGTTTCGCTGGACATAAGTCTTTTTATGGCTTTTGGAAAATCATCTTCATATAACCTGATACGGTCAAAAGATGCATCTGACAATTTTTTTGAATACTGGTGGTATTTATTTCTGTCATCACTGACCTGCATTATTTCCTGAACCAGTTCAGTGATTTCTTTTTTATCATCCGGGGGCATTTTTTCAATGATTTGAATATCCTTTATTTTAGCTGTCAAATCATCATATTCATTTTTACAGTTTTCAACAGAATCAATGGTTTCATGTACATTTTCGCACTGTCCTAGAATATAATGTTCCAGCTGTCCCCAGTTTTCAAATCTGCTTCTGTACCACTTTTTCTTAGAGTTTTCATCAGAAAGGTCAATTTCTTCAACAACTTTTTCCTCTGTTTCTTCTTCAAAAACTTCCGGTAACACCTCTATAAGGTCTTTTTTTATTTTTTCTTTATCACCGTTTCGCTTAAAAAAATCAAATATCCCCATTTTTTTCTCCTCTTACGAATTATGCGCTAAAAGGGCGTGTATTCTTTTTTTCTTTGCTCAAGCATTTTTCTCAACTCTGTATAATACTTTCCAAAATCTCCCTCATCTCTGGAATCCATAAGCTCCTTGACTTTTTTTATATTCTCTTTTGCTCCTTCTTCATCCATCATGTTTTCCAGATAAACTTCCAGTTCAGCTGCATCCTTTGGAGTAATTTTCTTATCAAAAAACACTCCGTCTTCACCAAAAATATCATCTTTATAAAATCTTAATGAAAAAAGATACTCCTTAAAAGTCTCTTGGGATTTATTGTAGGAATAGCCTATCTTATAGTATCTTGCAGCCTGTCCGAAGAGAAATAATCTGGCATAGGCACTGGCAAGATTATGATAAGCATTTCCATACTCTTCATTTGACACTGTTCTGTCCTTTTCCCCTTCCAAAAGCTTATTGTACTCTATAATACTGTTAATATACTGGTTTCTGTTAAACATCTCATCTGCTTTGGCTTTTCTTCTGAAAAACACATTTTTACTGGATATTTTAAGGAGAATATCCCTGATTTTTCTCTTTTCTTCTTCGTTGAAAAAATTATTGGAATAGACAATTTCTGCAGCAAACTCCGCAACTTTCCCCTGTTTTCTTATTAATTCACGAAGTGTGTTTCCAAGTTCTTCCATCCCCAGTTCATTTTTAATAAAGTTACACAGTTCAACATTCATAAAACTTTCATCCAACAAATACGCATTCTGACTGATAAAATAGCTCAGCTCTTCTATGGTGAAAATCTTTATTCCTGCTTCCTTTATGTAATAAGGAGTTTTTGCAATCACACTATTGCATACTAAAACCTTTCCCACTTTATTTCCTCTTTTCCTAAACTTTTGCCATCATTTTTTTAGAAAGAAATTTCTTCCTGCCATTCTAACAGATTACTGACACTAAAATCTCCAAATCCCAAATCTTTAAAATGCAAAACTACATTTTTTTCGTCAATAAAATCCAGACTTATACGAAGTCTTGTTTTAAAACCGGGACTATGACCTGCTCCCTGTATCTCAAATTCCTTTGTATCAGCCACTCTTTTTCCCACAGTATAAACCTGAAAGCTAATTTTATATTCATCTATGGCTATAACATCCTGTTCTTTAACACCTTCATAGATACATCTTCCGATTTCGCATAGTTGCAGACCGTCCTTTAAATCTGAACTGTTTAAAAAAATACTTCCCTGTAACTTGTGCTTTCCAGCGTATATGCCTCCTGAAAGGTTTGAGCAAAGGGCAAAATAGCAAGCTCCCAAAGCAAAAATACTTTCTCCCACAAATGCTTTTCTTCCCTTACAAAGTACTCTTTTAGACTCCCGCATCCAGTAATTATTATTAAAACCACCTGTCAGGTATATTCCGGAAACCGAATCGCTTCCGATGACTTTTACTAAAACCTCACTAAAAAGGGAATCAAAATATGATAAATCTTCATCATCTAAAGAGGCATTTTCCCCAAAGAGCTCATCTGCATCTTTTTCCAGTACTTCGAAATATTTTTCTCCGGAAAACATATATCTGTTAAATTCGTAAAGGTAGAAATGTCCCTCCAGAAAATCAAATAATATAACCTTCTGACTCCAAATATTCTTATCCTGATTTACCACGAAATAGAAGGTGCTTTCCTGGTAATCAGTAATATGTATGTTCTCCTTTGAATAACCTGCCTTTACAAATTCAGACTTAAAAAAATCATATATTTCCCTGTCTATGTGCCTTAAGACAATACCTAAAACAATATCTTCCAACTCATAATTTTTAGATACCAGTCTAACCAGCTTTTTCGTAAAATAAATCAATAAATCTCCAGCATGATATACATCATCGCCTATTTCCACATCTTCTTTGTTTAGGGCCTTGTTTAACAGATTATCTACTAAAAAGCCTTCTCCGTCTTCAACGGTTTTAATGGCTTCTGTCCCATAAGTCCAGGAAGCATTATCATACCGGTTGCACAAAACCGTAGGTATAAAAAAACTTTCTCCGCCTATTATTGTACTAAAAGACTTGGGACTTGTCATACTTGAATCTTTATAACAAATCTGGGTATATTCATTTGTTATGTCCAAACCTATGTATATTTTTTTTCTTCCCATATGTCTCCTTTAGCTTTTTTACATTAGTTTAAATATTTTGCGTGTTACATAACGTTTATTTTCAAATTCACTGACTATGGATTCTAATGAATCTCTGTCATCCATATCTATACAAAAATCTATCTCATTTATGTAATCAAATACATTTTCAACATCCTGAAGGTCGTTATTGGTCTTTCTTATGGAGCCACTTTCCACAATTTTTTCCCCTTCTTCATTTTTTTCAGTAATGTAATACTGTAATATATCCTTGTAAAAAATTGAAAAAGCCTTGGAAAAAATTCCCGGAATAACACATTCCATTTTTTCTTTTATGTATAAATCTTCTCCATCTTCTCCGTTCATGTAATGATAATTTATGTATATCTGATTGTCAGGATCAGATTTGTACTCAATAAAGTTTAAACTGTTAAACATATATCCCTTTATCAGCTCATAATCAAAATCCTTAAAGAAGTTTAAGAATATATTCTTACTTGCAAAAAAGTCAAGGTACTTGGTAATTTCTTCTTCTTTATGAAGTTCTTTTTTAACTGAAAGATATTTAAGATATGCAAGTTTACAAATGTTAAGTATAAAATGCTCATTATTTGTTTCATCTTTTTTCAATTCTTCCTCCACTGCCTCGAAGAAGTCTTCTTTTAAATCAATATCTTTTAGTATGTAATTATATGAATATGAGGCAAAATAAGCCTTGGTTGTGGTATTCCTTCCGGCATATTTATAATAATCAATAAATATATTCTCAATTTCAGCTATGCTTTCTCCGGTAATAAGGGTTTTTTCCACTATTTTTTGAGCTAGATTTTCAGCAGCTATTTCTTTATCCATGGCTGCATTGTAAATCATAATCATGTTATTTATGAAACCATTATAATTTTCCACAAGATACCTTATAACAGTTTCATCTCTTGAACCTTCGGAAAAAACATGGTAGCAAAGCCAGGTAAGGAAATAGTCATATTCGTAATCCTTTATATGAACTATTCTCATAGCCAGATCTGAGAGTTTTTCATTATCCCAGTCATTACATCCGTTATTCGAGATAATTTCATAAGCTTCCTCATAAAAACCCTTTTTATAATACACTTTAGCAAGAGAGTTCTTTGTGGAAGGATTAAGCTTAATTTTTTTAAATGCCTCAACAAAATTTTTAAAGTATTCAAGAGTGTCACTTTCCATGTAATATTTTGTTACATCATTTGCAATTACATCTTTATAAGAACTGCTTATTTCCTCTAAGCCCAAAGCATTACTTTCGTAAATAAGTCTTTCAAAGCCTGAAATACCGAGTTTTTTTCCTTCTTCCAGCGCCATAACCAAAACCTCGGCATTATATGGTGCCATTCTTAAACTTCTTTTCAACAGTTCATCAAAATTAATCATTTTTGTCAAAAAGAAGGTGGTTTTTGTACAGGTTCTAACTCCATTTTTATCGATAAATACCAGAACATAATCTTTTGAAAGAAGTCTGATATAGGAAATACCGTTTACAACATCATAAGTATAAACCCTGTTGAATTTTGAATAAACAACATTAACGGTGATAATGTCCTTATTGCCGATAACAAGTTTATAATAAGATGCCATATGAATAATATCTTCCACTGTTTCTTCAGTAATCATCTGGCTGTAAACCACATGGTTATACAGCTTTGCCAGATTGGCATTGATATTTCTCTTTTCTAACTGATCTCTGACAAATTTATCAATAGACTTTGTATATGCCTTATACATATCAGGATATTTATCTTTGACTTTAATAAGATTTGCATACAGGTATGCTTTTCTTTTATTGTCAATATTGGAATTGTATCTAAAATACATAAATACAACCTTTGGCAGTTCCCTTTTTTCATTTAAATCAATGGAATTGATATAATATTCATAAATTCCCGTGATTCTCATGTCTTTTTCTACTGCTTTTTCATACCAGACAAGACTGCTGCTGTCTTTTCTGTCACATTTAATCAAATACCTGCACATAATGCTGGTAAAGGTATCATTTTCATATTTTTTCGCACAATACATGGCGATATCAAGCACCCTTGGATTATAAACCTTATAACCGGAAATCATACTCATAAATCTGTTGGCAGCTTCAAACTCTAAGGAGTCTTCCTTCATCATTCTGTAGAAAATATAAACGATGGTTCTGTCAAGATTTACCACTACAAGTGGATCTTCATTTATAAGATTTATCGCTTCTATTAGTATAAGGGGTGCGCAGTTACCTTTTTCAATAAATTCATAAATTGCATTAAATTTTTTGTAATTGTCCTCATATTCATCATCTATGTATAATAAGAACCACAAAATCTGGTAATTATTAGGAATTTTTTGGTTTATACTTCTTATTTCTTCCTTGTACTGTCTTATAGCTTCCCCGTCATCCGCCGTTAAACATCTGATATATAAACCATAGGCTCTAAGAACATCCTCGTCACCATCATACTCTTTAAAAAATCTGTCTGCTAAAAGAATAGCCTCCTGGGAATTCTTTTCAACATCCCCCATAAGCAAAAACTGAGCTCTCATAAGGGTGTAAAGCCAATTATCAGGCTCTAACTGGGCAAGATCCAAAATATGCTCCATTGACCTTTCAAGCCACATGGAAAGGGAGAGGTTGTTAAGTCTAAACTCCTTATAAAGAGTTAAAAGTTCAACCTTTGCAACTTGTCTTGTATGGGAAATTTCGCTAGATTCTCCTACAGGAATTTCCTTTTCTATATTTACTTTAAGAGTTTTTGATTCATATGCTGAAGATACTTTAATTTCTAACTGATAATTTTTGCATTTAATTTTTGAAAGATCCACAAAAGCTTTATAATTTAAAACAAGCTCATTATCTTCTTCCTCTTGAGTATTTTTTTTAACGGAAAGAATATTATAATTATCTGTTTCAATTCTTATATCACAATAACCCCAGTTATCTTTTATAACCGAGAAATCAAATTCATATTCTTTTAAATCTGAAAATTTTATTGTGGTGGAGCTGGTAGAAAGTCTAAAGCCAACCTTATCTTTAAGACTTGCCGCAACTAAAAATTCCTCCAGATCCTGATACAAAGGGTTATTTTGTCCAAATGCTTTGTATAAAAGCCTTAACTGGTCATTTTCCAGGGCATTTAAAAACTTTTCGCTTTTAAACAGCTCAAAGCCTGCTTTAAAATCCTTTTTCACCAGCTGACAAAAATCCTTCATATCTTTTATGTTTTCATCTATACACTCTTTTTTATCCACTATGGTGACTCTTAAAGGCAATATAAACTCACCGCAATCGGTAATTATATATACATTTTCATTAAGCTTTTCCCCTGCTTTTAATGCCGTAGCGGTAAAATCATATTCAATATTTAATTTGTCTCCATCGGATACTATTGAACCTAATCTGAACCTAAAAGTAGATGAATATACCGTTCCTTCCAACTTAAATTTTCCTGTACTGCTAATAACAAATCTTCCGTGATATATATCATCTTCCGCAACTTCAAACTCCAGGTCATCATAGGTAAAATTAACCTTTGGCTGTTCAAACCTGAATTCTCCGTTAGATAGTTCTTCAATTCTCTTATACAAACTCTTCACCCACTTATAGTTATAATAATTTTATAAAATAAATTAATTTTCTGTAAATTCATACAGTTCAATAACTTTAATTATAAATTAAACACTTTTATAAAGCAAGATGTATTGTCTTTTTAATTCTGCATGATTATAATAGAATTTATCTAAAAAATGATTGAATTTTTAAAAATGTAGGAGGGCAAAAATGTCTGAAAAAAATACCCCTTTTCACGGAAGTGATTTAGAAAAAATTGAAAAAATTTATAAAATCAAGAAGGAAGAGATAATTAGTTTTAGCTCTAATGTAAACCCTCTTGGAATTTCTGATAAATTAAAGAAAGAACTTTCTTTAAAGCTTGACTGTCTTTCTAATTATCCTGACAGAGAATATGTTGAATTAAGACAGGCTATGGGAAATTACTGTCAGATTAATCCGGATAATATTTTTTTAGGAAATGGAACTTCTGATTTAATTTCAAAATTCATAAGACTGATTAATCCATCCAAAGCTTTAATTCTTGGTCCTACCTACTCAGAATATGAAAGAGAGGTTAAACTTTGCAATGGCGAGGCTAAGTATTTTGAATTAAAAGAAAGTGATGATTTTAAGTTAGATTTTGATGCTTTTGCAAAAGAACTATCTAACTGTTATGACCTCTTGGTTATATGCAACCCGAATAATCCTACATCTTCTGCCATTGACAATATTACCATCAAAAAAATACTTGATTTATGTAAAGAATATAATACTTTCCTTATTATCGATGAAACCTATGTTGAGTTTTGCTCACAGGTGGATAAAATAAGCAGTGTTAAACTTACACAGGATTACGATAATCTTTTGGTACTAAGAGGTGTTTCCAAATTTTTTGCTGCTCCGGGATTACGCCTTGGATATGGAATTAATTCAAGTGATAGTTTAAAAGCTCAGATAGAAAATAAAAAAGAGCCATGGAATATTAATACTTTAGCAGAAGAAGCCGGAAAATTAATGTTTTCCGATAATGAGTACATTGAAAAAACAAAAAATTTAATTTCACAGGAAAGAAAAAGACTTTACGAAATATTTTCAAAAAGCAGTCTCTATAAACCTTACAGGGCCGAAGCAAATTTCATTCTTTTAAAGATACTTGATGACAACATAAAAAGCGGATATATCTTTGAAAAAGCAATTAAAGAAAAGATGATGATAAGGGATTGCCAAACATTTCCTTTCTTAAATGATTCCTATATCCGCTTTTGTATATTAAATAAAAATGACAATGATAAACTTGTAGAATGTCTTTTATCTGTCAGATAACTGCTCAGATAACTGAGTCATTGTTTTGTTTAGTATGGGATGTCTGAAATTTGGTGCTATTTCCTTCATTGGAAAAAGAACAAAATCTCTGTTTTCCATATCTATATGAGGAATTACCAGTTCATCATCTTCAAAAATCAGTTTATCATAAAATATAATATCTAAGTCCAATGTTCTTGGACCCCATCTTATGATTCTTTCCCTGTGAGCTTCTTTTTCGATTTCATGAAGTCTGTCAAGAAGTTCATGGGGAGTAAGTAAGGTATCAACCATGGTACAGGCATTTAAAAAATCCGGCTGATCTGTATAACCATATGCCTTTGTCACCATATATTCAGAAGTTTTTAATACTTTTATCTTGTCACAGTTTAAGGATTTTAAACCATTATCCAAATATGCCTTGGAATCTCCCATATTAGAACCTAAAGCTATAAAAGCTCTATGCCAAGATCTTTTTATGGTAATAGATGCAGTTTCCAAAGGAAGCCCTATTGGAGCCCAAGGTTTTTTTATGGTCAGTTCTATACTCTTTAATAATTCAAAATTCAACAACATCTTTTCAGCCAGTCTTTCCACTACGGTTTCAATAAGCTTAAAAGTATTATTTTTCATGAAATCAGTAATATACTGACAGATTTCACCATAATTAAGAGTATTATTAAGATCATCACTAAGACCTGCTTTTCTGATATCAACCCCCATTTTGGCTGATACTAAAAACTTCTGTCCTAAAAAGTTTTCTTCCGGAAAAACGCCATGATTGGCAAAGATTTCCAGATTATTTATATTCACATAATCCATTTTTTCACCACTTATAAGCATTAAGAATTAAGAACTGCTTTTGTCATAATAATTGCTCTGTTATTGGCAAATACATCATGAACTCTTACAAATGAGCATCCTTTTTCCACTCCCATTACCGTAGTAACCAATGTTCCCTCTACTCTGTCTTTTGGAGTCTTTGTTTCATAGGTTTTTGCAATTACGGATTTTCTGGAGGTTGCTAAAAGAACCGGATATCCAAATTGTTTTAACTGCTCTACTTTATTTATTACTTCAAGATTGTTTTCATAGGTTTTTCCAAATCCTACACCCGGATCAACGATTATTCTTTCATCTTTAATTCCGGCTTTTTTTGCTATATCTATACTTTCTTTAAGATCTGCAAGTACATCTGGCATAAAATCGCCATAATCCGTATTATCACGGTTATGCATTATACATACACAAACATCTTCTTTTGCAACCACTTTTGCCATCTTTGGATCATATTTTAATCCCCAGATATCATTTACCATGTCTGCTCCCGCTTCTATAGCTGCCTTTGCAACACCGCTTTTGTATGTATCTATTGAAACCACCGTATCAAATCTTTCTTTTATTGCTTTTATAACAGGAACCACTCTGCTTATCTCTTCTTCGTCGCTGATAAGTGTATATCCTGGTCTTGTAGATTCTCCTCCCACATCTATTATGCTTGCACCTTCTTCTATCATCTTTTCAGTATGATTTATAGCTGCTTCAATATTATTAAAATCTCCACCGTCTGAAAATGAATCCGGAGTAACATTTAAAATCCCCATAATATATGTATTATTCCATACATCAAATTCTTTATTTCCTATTAACATACTAATAAAATACCTCGTAATTTTTTTCTTCATTTGTCCATTTACAAGAATCCTTTGCAGCACATAAAAAACAGTTTCTTGAGAGCTTATCCGCAAGTTTTATAACTGACATCAGATTTGTAGGTTTTTCCAAATCTGCTCTTCCCCTGTGATTTAAAATGGTATCTGTTACAAGTTTTATCTCTTCATTTGAAAAACCGTATTCAGGCATAATTTCTCTAGCGAAATCAGCCCCAGCCAAATCATGGGGAAGTTCAGGCTCAAAAGCTCTTCCTATGTCATGCAAAAAAGATGTCACGTAAATCAACTCTTTATCAACATTTAATCTTTTTTCACATACAATTAAACTTGATATCCTCGCCACCGAAAAAAGATGTTCATAACCATGACAACAATAAATTCTGTCTTTTTCTTTTTTACTAATAATGTCCATGGTAGCTTTGTATTTTTTTGAAGATATCAATCTGTTAAATCTTTTCATTTACTTTACCATCATAAAAAACTGGTTTTTAAGATCTGTATTATTTACAAATTCACCTCTGCATACTGTACTTACAGTCTGACTTCCCGGTTTTTTAATTCCCCTCATAGTCATGCAAAGATGCTCACCTTCAACCATTACCATTACACCCTTTGGCTGAAGATATTTTTCTAAGGCGTCAGCTATCTGTGCTGTCATCTGTTCCTGTAACTGAAGTCTTTTTGCGTAAATATCTACTGTCCTTGCCAGTTTACTAAGTCCTACAACTTTTCCGTTTGGGATGTAGGCAATGTGGGCTTTTCCAAAAAACGGAAGCATATGATGTTCGCACATAGAATAAAAGGTAATATCCTTTTCCACTACCATTTCATTGTTTTCTGCTTCAAAAACCTTAGAAAGAGGCTTTGCAGGATCCATTTCCATTCCGCCCATTATCTCGCCATACATTCTGGCAATTCTGTCTGGAGTCTCCCTAAGACCTTCACGATTAATGTCTTCACCGATTCCTTCCAAAATAAGCTTTACACCCTGCTTGATTTTTTCTTCGTTTACCATAATTATTTTTCCCCCTTGTACTCCTTTAAACTTCTTACTACGTCTCCAAGATAATAAAGTGACCCAAAAGCAAGTATTGCTTCATCTTCCTTTGTATTTTCCATGCTTAATTTTATCGCTTCATAGATGCTTTCACAAGCTGTCACATTTTTATTGACTTTTGAAATATCTTCTGCCAGTTCTTTAGCATCCAATGCTCTGGGATTTGGTGGAGTTATAGTATAAATCTTTTGTGGGATATCCATCATTGTATCAATGATTTTTTTGTACTCCTTATCTGCCAGGACACCTATGATAAAGGTAATATTCATTCCCTTCAAATAGGTCTCAACAGTCTTTTTAAGTTTTACGGCTGCATCTGCATTATGTGCACCATCGACTATAAATAAAGGTTTTTCAGACAGTTTTGTAAATCTTCCGACTAACTGCGTATCCTTTATTCCTTCTTTAATATTGCTTAAAGTAATGTCAAATCCGGCTTCTTTTAATGCCAAAGCCGCTTCGATTGCCAATGAGGCATTTTCAAGCTGATATGTTCCCAGCAGTCCTGTTTCAACATCTTCTATTGTCTCTTTGTTGTTTTTGTAAGAAAAATGCTGGGTTAAAAAACCATGTTTTATATCATATATATTACATTTTTTAGCAACTCTTAACTTAATATCCAGTTCATCAGCTTTTTCTTTCAAAACTTTCATAGCCTGAGGCTCTTGCTGCAAACAAACCGCCATTGCACCTTTTTTCATTATTCCGGCCTTATTTTTTGCAATTTCTGCAATGCTGTCTCCTAAAACATCCATATGATCTAAGCTGATTGAAGAAATTGCACTTAAAAGTGTGTTATTAATAAAATTGGTAGCATCAGTTAATCCGCCAAGTCCGGTTTCAATTATAACAATGTCACAATTTTGCTCTTTGAAATACAAAAATGCCATAGCAGTTTCTATTTCAAAAACTGTGGGTTTATCGTCTTCTTCACCAAATTCATTATTAATAATGTCTGCCAACTTACTGATAAGTGATGCGACCGCATCTTCCGAAATTATCTCTCCATTAATCTGGATTCGTTCCCAGTAGGTTACAATAGTAGGGGATGTATAAACTCCCACTTTGTAACCTGCTTTCTCTAAGATTTTAGAAATAAATGCAACCGTAGATCCTTTTCCATTGGTTCCCGCAACGTGAACTATCTTTAGCTCATCCTCCGGATTTGAAAGTGCCTTCATCAGCCTCTTGACTCTCTCAAGCCCGTAAACCCGACCCCTTAACGAGGCATTTTGCAGGTACTCATTTGCTTCATCAAAATTCATAGTGTTCCTTACTCTCCTTAGATAGATTGTAATACGTGATAAATTTGATCATCTACCGCATATATTTGATTTTTTTCCTTCCCCTTATACGGGATACCTATCTTTGCTAAAATATAGCTTATTTGTGTCTAAAAAACAATAGCAAATTAGTGAATTTAACACAATTTGTTAAAAACAACGATTTTTCTTTAATTCTACAATACTATCTGCACAAAATCATTTTCCTTATTACTTCAGCCACTCCGCAGTGATTATTATCATTTTCAGTAATGTAATCGCTGGCAAAACACACTGGCCTTTTTGCGTTTCGCATAGCAATACCGGTGCCGGCTTTTTCAATCATTGATATGTCATTTTCCCCATCTCCAACGGCATAAGTATCAGATAAAGGAATTCCCAAATAATCCGCCAGATATAAAACTGCTTCACCTTTTGTAGCTTTTAACGGACAATATTCCAGATAGAAATCTTCAGAAAAAACGCTGTTAAATTTTCCTTTTTCATAGTCTGCATGGGCTTTTTGAAAAGCCAATAAATTTTCCTTGCTATCAAGGTCTACCAAAATAAGCTTATTTGGCTCTTTTGTCAAGGATTTTGTAACATCTTCAACGATTTCATAGCCTATTTTTGAGCGTTTTGAATAAAAATGAAGGCCCGGCATATCCGATTCACACACTATTTTTTCATCTGTGTAGGTTTGAATATGAATACCTGCTTCTTTGGCATAATCAAACATCTTTCTGACCTGATCAAAAGGGATGGTCATATCAAGTATCTTTACTTTGTTTTTACAGTCATAAATAACTGCACCATTATAAAATACAGCATAACCTCCTCTGGAAAACATATTTAATTCTTCTAATATAGGCATTGCTGACACAGGATGTCTGCCTGTGCTTATAATAATGTCATGTCCTTTTTCAACCATTTCTTCTATGGCTTTCTTATTTTCTAAAGGAATCTTTTTTTCTTCATCTAATAATGTTCCGTCAAGGTCTAAAAATAACAATTTTTTATTACTCATTTTTTGAATCCATCTCCAACTCATAACTCAAATAATCAATAAACTGTCTGGCACATCTTCCTGACATCCCTCCGTGGGATAATTCCCACTTATTTGCTTTTAATATAAGCTCATTTTCATCAATTTTTATATTACTTTTCTTTGCCAGTTCTATAACTATGTTATTAAATTCTGTTTTATCCGGTTTATCGAAATAAATACTTACTCCAAATCTTGATGCCAAAGATAACTTTTCTGCTATGGTATCATTTGAATGCAGGTCATCATCTTTTTCACTCTTATCAGAAAACTTTTCCCTTATCAGATGTCTTCTGTTGGAAGTAGCATAAATAATAACATTTTCCGGCTTTTTTTCCAGACCTCCTTCAATAACAGCCTTGAGATATTTATATTCTGTCTCAAATTCTTCAAAACTTAAATCATCCATGTAGATTATAAATCTGTAATTTCTGTTTTTTATTTGAGATATTATCTCTAAAAGGTCTTTAAACTGATATTTATAAATTTCTATTATCCTTAAACCGTCTTCAAAATATTTATTCAAAATCGCCTTGATACTAGAGGATTTTCCAGTACCTGCCGCTCCGAATAAAAGACAGTTATTAGCATTTTTGCCTTTTATAAAAGCTTCAGTATTATCAATAAGCTTTTTCTTTGCACTTTCATAACCAATAAGGTCACTAAGCTCAACTTTTTTTACATTATTAATTGCAACAATGGACACTTTCTCATCCTTATTAACAACTCTAAAAGCCTTATGAAGCCCAAACCTTCCAACACCATATTTTCTGTAAAATTCCATTACTTCCTTCATGAAATCCCGGGAATTTTCTGCATCGGAAAGTTTTTTAGCTAACTTATTTATTTCTTTGCTTATCTTATCATTATAGGAAATCCTGTCTGTATTGGTATTTTCAAAATCTGTTATCAGGTCTTTTTTTATGCCGTATTTTCTAAACAGCTCTTCAACTTTTGTATTAAAAACCTGGTATAGTAACTCAAAATCATATTTTGCAATAACTACTATACTACCATTTACAGATTCTCTGTGCTCTGCCTCTAAGGAAAAAGAATTCTCATTTTCAACTAATGAAGCAGTTATTAAAAGATGCCAAAGATTTCCCTTCAAACCATGCTCACAGGCTATTTGTACAAGATTTCCCAAGCAGTTGTAAAGAAGACATTTGTTTTCTTCATTTATTTCCCGATATGAGATATTTAAAATATTATTAATAATATCCCCGTATTTTAAGTTTTTATACAATATCAGGCTTTGTATATTTAACTTATTATCCAACATGGTTAATTCTCCTTTTCATCAAGGCTTTTATAATTTCCAAGTACTTTCATGTTTCTAGCCTCTCCTCTTAAACCGCAAAGAGCATTTCTTACGGAAGAGTCCTTAATATTTCCCTCAAAGTCAATAAAAAATTTGTATTCCCATGGACGACCTTCCAAAGGTCTTGACTCGATTTTTATCATATTCAAATCGTTGTATATAAAATGTGAAAGAATATGATAAAGAGAACCGCTTGTATTATCTATCTCAAAACAAATGCTGATTTTATCTGCATCTTTTAAAAATACCTTTTGATTTGTTACAACTATAAATCTGGTGGAATTATTACTTTCAAAGTTTATCTTTTCTTTTAAAACCTCAAGTCCGTATAATTCTCCTGCATATGTGCTGGCAATAGCTGCCTGTGTTGCATCATTATCTTTTAAAATCTTTTGTGCCGCCATTGCCGTATTGGCCATGCTTATTTGTTCTATCTGTCTATGCTCAGATAAAAACTTCTGACATTGCATAAGCCCCTGAGGATGTGAATATACTCTTTTTATATCTGAAAGACAAGCCCCGGGAACCCCTAACAAAGCATGCTCAATTTTTAAAATCTTCTCTCCTACTATATAATTTTCAAACTCCACCAAAAGATCGTAAATATCAGTAACCATACCTGCCGTAGAATTTTCTATAGGCAAAACGGCATAATCACAAACTCCTTCTTCTATGGCCTCCATGGCATCTCTAAAGGTTGCAACATTTGAAATTGTTGAATTTTTTCCAAATAAACTTCTGGTTGCAATCTGGCTGTAAGCACCTTCTACCCCCTGGTAAACAACTTTTATATTTTCACTATCTAAAGCATCTATTGGAAAAAAAGAAAGCTTTCCCGAAGGATTGTTTTCATTCATTTTTTTGTATTGAAATTTACGGCTCATAGACATGATCTGCTCAAAAAGTTCTGTCAGTCCCTTCCGGTTAAAGTCGTTGTGGGCATAGGCTTTTATTTTTTCCAGTTTTGCCTTTTCCCTTTCCCTGTCAAAAACTTTTTTACCATTAGCAATTTTATATTCAGCAACTTCTCCTGCAATTTCCATTCTTTTTTCATACAGTTTCGCTATCTCACTGTCAACTTTGTCTATTTCCTGTCTGATTTCCAATAAATCTTTCATATCCTTCTCCTTTAGCACTTTTTCTCATCAGTATATACGATTTCTTTTTACACTACAAGAAACTATATTCATAAAAAAGTGTTAAAATAATATAAAAAATTTTTCGATATATTAAAGAGGGATATTTTTAGCAATTATCCTTATCTTCTTTGGAGGTGGAATTTCATGAAAAAAACTTTAGCTATAATTATATCAGTTCTATTAGTAATTGCACTTGTGCTTATTGGTTATCAATCATATCAAAGTTCCCTGACTGTTTTTAATGATGATGATGCCAATGGAAATACTTCCGGGAATCTGAACAATCTTGGACTTTTTTGTGAATACGAAGGAAAAGTTTATTTTTCAAATCCTGATGATAAGGGAAGACTTTACTGTATGAATCCTGATGAAAGTGAACCCCAAAAAATGTCCAATGATTATGCCACAAGTATTAATGCCTATGGAAATTATGTTTTTTATACAATAGGTCTGGCATCAAATCCTGACGATGAAAATGCTACTAAAGACTCTACCAACAGCTTTTTAGGCGTATCTCCAAAAGCTGCCAATTACTTAACCCGAGTTGATATAAAAGACGGTAAAAACAGACTTGTCCTTGATGATGAACCGTCTATGAAGGCGGCACTTATCGGAAATTATATTTATTATATCCACTATGAATCATCCACTTATTCAAACCTTTATAAGGTAAAAATAGACGGAGAAGAACAGGAAAAACTTAACAATGAACCTATTAACACAGCCGGAGCATTTAAGCATATTTTATATACAAATACAGAAGGTACCTATCAAAAAATGCTTTTGTGGGACACCACTCAAAACAGCATAAAAGAAATATTTGACGGTGATGTATATTATTGCAGCAGCAATAATGGTACTGAAATCTACTACATGGATTGTGATAACGGATACGGTATTTCAAAGCTTGATTTAACCACTAACAAAGTTACAAAAATAGTTACAGACAGAATTGAAAATTTCAATCTCACTAACAATTATATTTATTATCAAAAAAATGATCCAGAGGTGTTATGCAGATGTGACCTGGATGGTAAAAATGAAATAGAAATAGCAAAAGGCTATTATCAACATATAAATGTCACAAGCCAATACATTTATTTCAGTGATTTCAGCAAAAGAAGTTCTATTGGTACGATTTATCATGCTTCGGTGAAAAGACCCCAGGAAGTATCTGTATTTTCACCGGGGGGACCGGAATAAGGCTATTTTTCACCGGGATTTTTCTTATATATTTTCTTATATGAACGCAAAAAGGAGGTATAGTCATTAAAGCCTCCTTTTTTTGCCGCCATCATAACCGGCATACCAGTGGCAATATAGGCTGCTGCTTTTTTACATCTTTTGACAGTAACATAATTGTGAAGTGTATAACCTGTTTCATCTTTAAATTTGTGCATCAGATAATATTTACTGAGAAAAAATTTCTCGGAAATGGATTTTACGGACAATTCCTGGTCCAGATTTTCATTTATATAGTCTAATATTTCTGTAATTTTTGAGTCAAAGGCATAAGAATAATTACCTGTATCATAATTATCCACCACAAAAATCCTGTTAAGATATACCAGAAATTCTAAAAACAAGGATTTTTTTAGTATATCTTTTCCATAAGCGTCATTACCGGCTGCTGATTCCCTTTCCTCTATTAAAAGTTCTATGACTCTTTTCATTTTTTCCTGAATTTTTTCATCTGTTCTGATGAGATTGTAGCTTTTTTCCAATGCTTTAACAAAACAAGCGTTTAAGTTGCAATCCCTGCTGCTTTCTCTTTGTAAAAAATCAGAATTAACATATATTATAAGCCTATCATAGGTAATTCCTGCATCTATAACCGGCTTATGAATGTTAAAAGCATCCACCAGCAAAATATCCCAGGGTTTTAGGTGATATGCCTTTCCTTCAATAATATATGTTACTTCCCCGGAAAGAAATACTATTATTTTTTTAAATTCATGATAATGAAAATTATATTCTTTTTTTTGCCTGTCACATATATGAAAAAGTTTAAAATCAGCCTCTAGATATCCCTTTTTTTCTTCCATCTTTATCTCCCTTTGATTAATGATTATATTATCCTCTACTACTTTTATTGTTTGTAAAAATTTTTGTCCTATTAATTATATCTTATTAGTAAAGCGTTCAAAAGCACTTTTTGCAAGTTTTACAACATTTAATGGCATTTATTTCGCATTTTTTATCTATTATAATAAAACAGACAAAGGAAATAAACTGATTAATATAAATATTCTTATTTATGAAAGAGGAAAAGTTATGAATAAAACAATTACATTAAAAAAATATCACGGTTTAGGAAATGATTATCTCGTATTAGATCCAAATAAAAATGAAGTTAAACTTTTAGAAAGAAATATACAATTATTATGCCAGAGAAATTTTGGTGTGGGTGCTGACGGTATCCTTTATGGTCCTTTAAAAACAGAAGATGGAAAATTTGGTTTAAAAATCTTTAATCCTGACGGATACGAAGCAGAAAAAAGTGGAAACGGCATTAGAATTTTTGCCAAATATCTTTTAGATGAAAATTACATCAATGAAAAGTCTGTTACTATTTCTACTATTGCAGGTGACATTGATGTGGAATTTTTAGACGAAACCGGAGAAAAAATGAAAGTTGATATGGGAACAGTAAACTTTTCTACAGCTGATATTCCTGTGAATATAGATAAGGACGAAGTAATTAATGAGCCATTAACCTTTAATGGAAATCTTTACAACTGCACCTGTCTTTCCCTTGGAAATCCTCATTGTGTAATTATGTTAGAGGATGTTTCAGGTGCCCTGGCAAAAGAGTTAGGTCCTTATGTTGAAAATTCAGAATATTTTCCAAAAAGAGTCAATATGCTTTTATTAAAAGTAATAGACAAAAAAACACTCCAGATTGAAATTTACGAAAGAGGCGCCGGATACACACTCGCTTCCGGAAGCAGTGCCTGTGCAGCCGCAGCTGCTGCCCACAGATTAGGCCTTATTGATAATGAAGTTACAGTTGAAATGCCTGGTGGAGATTTGTTAATAGAAATATCAAAAGATAAAAAAATCTTTATGACAGGAAGCGTTACCTACGTTGCAAACTTCACTCTTGCCGAAAACTTTTTCGCTTAAGGCTACAAAAATTAAATACTTATGATATAATAGGTTGTTGCAAAAACAAATTAGTCGTAACTTTACTCTACCTTATTCTCACGCGACTGATTAAGCAACAGCCTTATTTTTATTATTTATAATTAGACTATTATTATATAAAACATACTTATGGAGGAAAAAATGGATAAAATACTTGATATTATCACAGCAAAAATAACTAAAGGTTTTATCGCCTGTGAATATGATGAAAGTTATGGAAAAGTCACCATCTCTAACAGACCTGACCTTTGCGATTTCCAATGCAACGGAGCTTTGGCAGCTGCCAAAAAATACAAAAAAGCTCCTATGATGATTGCAACTGATGTACTTGAAAAAATTAAAGATGATCCTGACTTTGAAAGTGTTGAAGCTGTAAATCCTGGATTTTTAAATATCAGAATTTCCAATACATTTCTTGCTGATTATGCAAATGAAATGGCTTCATCAGAGAAATTAGGTCTTGCTTTGGTTAAAGAACCTAAAAAAATCGTTATTGATTATGGCGGCCCAAATGTTGCAAAGCCATTGCATGTTGGACATCTCCGTTCTGCAATTATAGGTGAAAGCATTAAAAGAAATGCCCGTTTCTTAGGTCACGATATCATCGGTGATATACACCTTGGTGACTGGGGTCTTCAAATGGGACTTATTATTACAGAATTACAGGAAAGACAGCCATCTTTAGTTTATTTTGATGATGAATATAAAGGTGATTATCCAAAAGAACCACCATTTACCATATCGGAATTAGAAGAAATTTACCCTACTGCCAGCAAAAAATCTAAAGAAGATGATGATTACAAAGAAAGAGCCATGACTGCCACCCTAAATCTTCAGCAGGGAAAACCTGGCTATAGGGCTTTATGGCAGCACATTTTAAATGTTTCCGTAAGTGATTTAAAGAAAAATTATGAAAAATTAAAAGTAGACTTTGATTTATGGAATGGAGAATCTACAGTTCAGGAAGTAATTCCTCCAATGGTAAAACGCCTTAAAGATGAAGGATATGCCCATGAAAGTGAAGGAGCCCTTGTTGTGGATGTTGCAAGAGAAGATGATACAAAAGAAATTCCTCCATGCATGATTTTAAAATCTGACGGTGCTTCTCTTTATAATACAACTGACCTGGCTACCATTACTGAAAGAGTAAGATTATATAACCCAAATCAGATTATTTATGTTGTAGATAAAAGACAGTCTTTGTATTTTGAGCAAATATTCAGATGTGCCAGAAAGACTAAAATGGTTACTGATGATACACAACTTGATTTCGTAGGTTTTGGTACCATGAACGGAAAAGACGGAAAGCCTTTTAAAACCAGAGCCGGTGGAGTTATGCGATTAGAATCCTTATTAAATGAAATTGATGAAGGAATGTATAAAAAAATCAATGAAAATGAAAGCATGTCCGAAGCCGAAGCCAGAGATACTTCTAAAAAAGTCGCTTTAGCTGCCATTAAATACGGAGACCTTTCTAATCAGGCTACAAAAGATTATATTTTTGACATTGATAAGTTTACCTCCTTTGAGGGAAATACCGGTCCATATATTCTTTACACCATTGTACGCATCAAATCTATTCTTGAAAAATACAATGCTACTTCTACCCTGCCTGAGGATGCTAAAATTAATCCTGCTTCCAATAGCGTAGAAAAGAATTTATTGTTATTACTTACAAGATTTAACAGCGTTATAGAAAACAGCTTCAATGAGTTGGCACCACATAAAATATGTGCCTTTATTTACGAAATAGCCAATGAATTTAATCATTTCTATCACGAAACAAAGATTCTGACCCAGGAAGATGAAGAAAAGAAAAACGGCTGGATTTGCCTATTAAATCTTACAAAATCCGTTTTGGAGACCTGTATTTACATCCTTGGTTTTGATGCACCGGAAAAAATGTAAAAATTAAAAAACTTTAGATTAAACTACCCCTGTTTTAGACAGGGGTATATTTTTGTATTAAAATAATAATATTTTAAGTTATTTTTTTAACTAATAGTCAATATCTTCCAATCAATTACTATTTATTGCATCTGTAAAATATCTAAAAAAAAAAATAGCAAATACCCGTTTTTGCTGTTTTTTAAGGAGATAAGCGCTGACATATATACCTATCTCAGTATTTAATTAAAAAGACTTTTTACATCTACTATATTACATACTTTTCATAGCTTTGTCAACATAGTTTATTATTTTTTGTCATTTTTTGTTGAGTTTCATTTGAATTTTTTAATAATTAATAAAGAAATATAATGTTTTATTTAGTTTTATGTTATATGCACAAAGATTTTTTCACATTCAACTATTAGTACAATAATTATCTATAAAAATTACTAAATTTTAGCTATCATTATAATACAATATTTGTTTTAAAGAGTCAATTTGGTAAAAAAGGCGAAAACAGATTTTTACGCTCTTTGCGTATTTCTGTTTCCGCCTGATTGTTCATATAATTATTTTTTATTTCTGATATTTAGCTACATCTTTCATGCTAAAGCTGATTCTTCCCATCTTGTCTTTTCCAAGGCATACAACTGTAACTTTGTCTCCAAGAGTAAGCTCATCTTCAACTCTTTTGATTCTATGGTTAGAAATCTGTGAAATATGAACCATTCCCTCTTTTCCTGGAGCAAATTCAACGAAGGCACCGAATTCTTTAATTCCAACTACCTCTCCTTTGAAAATCTGTCCCTCTTCAAAATCAAGATTGATAATTCTAATCATCTCAGCTGCTTTTTCCATGTTTTCAGCATCAAGACCACAGATTGAAACAAATCCGTCATCTGTAATATCAATTTTAACATCTGTTCTTTCAATAATGGTATTAATAGTCTTTCCACGCTGTCCAACAACATCACCAATCTTGGCAGGATCAATCTGAAGCTGAATAATCTTAGGAGCATATTCTCCAACATGATCTCTTGGTTTATCTATAACCGGATTCATAACATTGTCAAGGATGTACATTCTTGCCTGTTTTGTTCTGGCTATTGCTTCCTTGATTATGTCATTTGTAAGACCGTGGATTTTAATGTCCATCTGAATAGCTGTGATACCTTTTTCGGTTCCTGCCACTTTAAAGTCCATATCACCAAAGAAGTCTTCCAGACCCTGAATATCTGTAAGTACAAGATAATCATCATCTGTCTCACCTGTAACAAGACCGCAAGATATACCTGCTACCGGTCTTTTTATAGGAACACCTGCTGCCATTAAAGAAAGTGATGATGCACAAACACTGGCCTGAGATGTAGAACCGTTTGACTCAAATGTTTCTGATACAGTTCTAATAGCATATGGGAATTCTGCTTCTGAAGGAAGTACAGGAACCAAAGCTCTCTCTGCCAAAGCACCATGACCAATTTCTCTACGTCCAGGACCTCTTGAAGGTCTTGTTTCTCCTACTGAATAAGATGGGAAATTGTAATGATGCATATATCTCTTGGAATCCTTTGTTTCATCAAGCCCATCTATCTTTTGAGCTTCTGATAACGGTGCAAGAGTACAGATGTTACAAATCTGTGTTTGTCCTCTTGTAAACATACCTGAGCCATGAACTCTAGGAATGAGATCAATCTCTGCTGCCAAAGGTCTGATTTCATCTATAGCTCTTCCATCAGGTCTCTTGTGATCCTTAAGAATCATCTTTCTAACAGTCTTTTTCTGATATTGATATACCGCATCATCAACCCATGGAATCCATTCTTCGTTAATCTCTGTGAAATGCTCTACTACTCTGTCCTTCATAGCACTGATGTTTGCATCCCTAACCTGCTTATCATCAGTAAATACTGCTTCTTCCATCTCTTGTACAGGTATGAAATCAACTAAAGCTTTAACTATCTCCTCTGGAACTGAGAAACTTTCATATTCGCTTTTTTCTTTTCCGCATTCTTCAACGATTTTATCAATAAACTGAATAATTTCCTGATTTAGTTTGTGCGCTTCAAAAATCGCCTCAAGCATTTTATCCTCAGGTACTTCATTAGCACCTGCTTCAATCATAATAACCTTTGTTCTGGTAGATGCAACTGTAAGTGCAAGTTCAGAAACCAGTTTTTGCTGACTTGTAGGATTAAATATTAATTCACCGTCTATAAGTCCAACCTGTGTGGCAGCTGTAGGTCCATCAAAAGGAATATCTGAAATAGCTGTTGCAATAGCAGATCCAAGCATAGCTGTAAGCTCAGGTGAACAATCCGGATCAACTGATAATACAAGATTATCAAGGGTTACATCATTTCTGTAATCCTTAGGAAAAAGTGGTCTCATTGGACGATCGATAACACGGCAGGTAAGTACTGCATTCTCTGATGCTTTTCCCTCTCTTTTATTAAATCCTCCCGGTATTTTTCCCACAGCATACATCTTTTCTTCGTATTCAACGCTAAGAGGGAAGAAATCAATTCCTTCTCTTGGCTTTTCTGAAGCTGTAGCTGTAGATAACACTGTTGTGTCTCCGTAGTGCATAAGAGCAGCACCATTAGCCTGTTTTGCCACTCTGTCAACATCTACAGTAAGTGTTCTTCCTGCTAATTCCATAGAAAAACTTTTGTACATTCTTTAGTCTCCTTATAAAAAAATTTTTAGTACTAAATTTTCCTTACCGAAACTACTGAAAAAAACACTTATACCCTTTTATGAGAATATTAAAAGGAATTTCTTAAATCCGTTTTTTTATTTCTCATGAATGCAACTCCACCGCGTTCAAATTATAAATGTAAATTTCAGTGGTCTCGGATTAATATTAAAAATTTAGCACTACTAACATGTAAAACGGGACGGAAATAAATCCGTCCCTGAAAAAAATTATTTTCTAATACCAAGACGTTCGATTAAGCTACGATATCTTTCAATATCAATTTTCTTTAAATATGCGAGTAAACGTCTTCTTTGACCAACCATCTTGAGAAGACCTCTTCTTGAATGATGATCTTTTTTGTGTACTTTTAAGTGCTCTGTTAATTCTTTGATTCTGGCTGTAAGGATAGCTACCTGAACCTCAGGTGATCCTGTGTCGCCTTCTGTACGAGCGTACTCTTTAATAATTGCTTCTTTCTTTTCTTTTGCGATCATGTCTAATCCTCCTAGAATAAAAATAATATACCAAATACTAAGATAAAGGTTGGAGATTCCTGCATCTGAGTATTAGCTAATTAATCATACCTGACCATTTTAACATAGCTAAATTTAAATGTAAAGTTATAAAAATACTTCTACCGAGAAGTTTCATCAGTAATAATAAAAATCAATAATTATCTAAAAAACTTACCTTTTTTCCATCTTCAATATAGGAAATTACAGTGCTCAAATTGACATTTTCAACACTTTTAAAAATATTTGAGTCTATAAATGGACTTTCAATTCTAAATTTGTCAATTAATTTATCAAGATAATCTTTTTCTTTTTTCTTATAAGAAAGCCCGTTAAATTCGGTAAAAGCATAAATATTTTCATCTTTTATCAGATAAAGAGGACTTATTATTCTAAGACTTTCCTCTTTTTCATCAGGCAGGTAGGTATCAATTTTTCCTTCAAATAACATGGACTTCAGAGTCTTTTTTACGCAATCATCAAAGTTTAATCCAATGGCTATTTTATTAAATCCTGACTCTTTAGCCTTTGAAATAATCTTTTTTTTGATTTCTCCGTTAAATTCTTTATTAAATCCTCTCTCCCCTGAAAATAAAGAAACTTTTTCATATTCATCAAAAAGTGTAATATTCAAATCTTTATCTATTTGAAGAAATTTCAATTCAAAGCTCTTTTCTCCATATTTTTTTAACTGGTTTAATAAAAAGGCTGTTAAATCTGACTTTAAATCTCCCGAAACAATGGATAAAATCCTGTCATTTTCATCTATAAGAGAATAATTCTTAATCCCTTTTATGAATTTGCTCCATATCTTTTTTCTGTAGGTTTTATTTATACTTCTTTCAATCTCTTTATAATCCATTTTTGAATCCTGTAATTATGTTTTTAATTTTGCAACATGACCCTATAGAAATTAATGTTGTTTAAATATTATAATTTCCGTTTTTGGCCATTTCCCATTCCACTAAATCTGCCAGGGTTACATTGTCAACCACGTCATTTATGGCATCATTTAATTTTTTCCAGAGCATGATTGTAACACAATCATCTTCCTTATCGCAACAATTACTATCATCAAATTCAAGGCACATAACCGGTGCCAGACTACCTTCAGTCAACCTCAAAATCATACCTGTAGTATATTCCTCCGGTTTTTTTGTCAATAAATATCCCCCCTGGGGTCCTCTGACACTTCTTACATAACCGGATTTATTTAAAATAGATACTATCTGTTCAAGATATTTTTCTGATATTCCCTGTCTGGCCGCAATATCTTTAATTCTAACCGGCGATCCATTAGAATGCATAGTCATATCCAACATCATTCTTAATGCATATCTTCCTTTTGTAGAAATCTTCAAGTTTACTCCTCCTTGTAATTAGGTTCTTTGATACAATTTTTCTTTACAACTCAATTCTTTATTTCAAATTTTTTATCACTTAATTCTTTATATCCTACTTTTTTCTCTTTGTCTATCGGAATACAAGGGATTAATATCTTTATTTTACCATATTACAAATTTTTGTAAAGGAGTAGGCTTTTTTTAGGTGATAAATCAGACCAAAAGCCCGTATTTTTTCTTTATTCTTTCAAGTTTTTCTATCATGCCCTTGGATATCAACCATAAAAATATCACTACAGAGGTTGCATGAGCCAAATCTACCGGAATACCACTTATATAAATTCCTATAATTCCTTCAATGGTTATGTGACTGGTGTACATAATAAGTGCCGCCGGATTCATTATGCCTCCATATATAAAAATCGCCGCCAGAAAACCAAACAGACACAGGGAAACTCTCGTTCTTTTAAGTAAACCTTTTCTAAACAATACCCCTGCCACAAATCCGATAATCCCTGCTGAAAACATTTGCCAGGGTGTCCAGGGACCTTGGCCAAAGAAGAAATTGGAGATAAACATTGACACTGCTCCCACTAAAAATCCCGCTTCCGGTCCGAAGGTTACTCCTGAAATAATAATAATTGCCAGTATAGGCTTAAACATGGGCACCATAATAAAGGCTGTTCTTCCAAGCACTGCTATGGCGGAAAGCACCGCTATTACAATAAGTTCCCTTGTCTGGGGCTTTCTTGATTCAAATCCCATGAAAAACGGAATTATTGCATAAAACATAAGCATTATTCCTATAAAGGTATATTTCCTGTCTCCCATAAACAGTATGCCAAATGCTATTGTAAGGGGGCTCATCAAAAGCAGGATAATTAATGTAACAATTGTCCTTTTGGTTAATTTCTTGCTGGTCTCCTGTCTTGAATAATAATCCTCTATGGAAACAAATATTTCATCCTGTGCATCTGTTTTTAAAACCCTAAAAAGCTTTGACAACTTTGATACCATGGGATTTTCAGGTATTGGCATCTTGTATTGTTCTATTTTTTTATCATCAAACCATAAATCCAGAAATTCATCTACATTTCTTTTTTCAGACATTTTATCACATCCTTTACTGTAACTGCTTTTGGGAAAAAGCTCCTTGCCATTCTATTGGCTGTTGTAGTGTAAAAACTGTTTCCTGAGAAAAAATCTGTAGGATTGTTCTGGGTAACAAGATTTCCATCAAAAAACATACCGCATCTGTCAGCATATCTGGCACAAAATTCTATGTCGTGAGAAATCATAAATATTGTCACACCGTGCTTTTTTAATGTTTGTAATATTCCTGCAAACTCATCTTTAAAAAAGCTGTCTAATCCCTTTGTTGGTTCGTCCATAAGAAGTATCTTAGGTCTTAATAACAATATTTTTGCCAGTGCCAGCCTTTGCTGTTCACCACCGCTTAAATCATAGGGATGCTGTGATAAAAGTCCCTCTATCCTGGTTACTTTTGCGATATTTTCTATTATTTCTTTCTTATCAAGACTTAGATTATAATCATCATTTAATCTTTCCTTGGGACCTCCAAGCATTTCAAACAGCTCCAGTTCAACTGTTTTTTTAACGAATAAGCTCTGGGGATTTTGTGGTACTACTCCTAAAAATGATGTAAAAAGCTCTTTATCCCTGTATTTTCTGATATCTTTACCGTTAATAAATATCTTTCCCCTGTATGGGACATTAATTCTGGATAATAAAGAAAGAGTTGTGCTTTTTCCAGTTCCGTTACCACCTAAAAGGCAATATATTTCACCTCTATTAATAGAAAGATTCAAGCCCTTTACTACATCAGGATATTCCCTTCCATATCTAAACCACACTTCTTTCATTTCCAAAACCGGCTTTTCTTTTGAAGTTTCAGAATTTTCATCAAATATTTTTAATCCGGAATCTCCCTTTTTATCAAGATATTCCCTTATCATGTCTTCTTTAACTGAATAGTTCTTTCTTGTGACTATATCACTGATATAGTTTCTTCCATCTCTTACTGTTAAAGGACTTTTTTCATCTGATTCCACATAAGAAGCTATTTGCATAGGTGCTGGCAGAGCCAAAAACATTTTATGTTTCAGTCGTCTTAATTCTTCACCAGCCTCCCTGGGATTTCCTTCTATTAATTTTTTTCCATTATCAATAACAATAATTTTAGTAGCATAAGGAAATATGTCTTCCAAACGATGTTCAGTCATGATAACAGTAGTTCCCAGATCCCTGTTTATCTTTTTAATGGTTTCAAGAAAATCTGATGCCGCAATAGGATCAAGCTGGGATGTAGGTTCGTCTAAAATAAGCACATCCGGATGCATAGCCATTATTGATGCCAGATTCAAAAGCTGTTTTTGTCCTCCTGAAAGTTCTGTTACATTTCTGTAAAACCATTGCTGAATACCAAAATAAGATGCCATTTCGGCCACTCTTAGCCTTATACTGGAAGTGGAAAAACCAAGACTTTCCAGCCCAAATGCCAATTCATGCCATACCTTATCTGTTACAATCTGATTATCTGGATTTTGCATAACATATCCTATTTTTGAACTTTGATTTCTTTCATCTATTTGACTTAAGGGTTTTCCCTTAAAATATATTTCACCCTTTTTATTCCCGTTGGGCGTAAGAACTGTTTTTAACTGTCTTAACAAGGTACTTTTTCCACAACCTGAGGTTCCACAGATTATATTAAAACTTCCCTCTTCAAAATTTATATTAATGTCACTTAAAGCACTTTTTTTAGCTTCAGGGTAAGAAAAGCTAAAATTTTCTATCTTTATCAGGTCCATAAACGATACCCCCTGTTCTCCTTTTTATTAATATTATTCCTTAAAGCTTTCCATTTGTATTTGTCATAAAGATCAACAATTACAGGAAGCATGCAAAATGTTAAATAGCTTAAAAATGTAATACAGCTGTATAAGTCTAAGGGGATTCCCTTTACCTTTACTATAGGATCATAAGAAACATAACAGTTTCCCGTAGAATTTCCCACAAAAAATGTAATAGCCAGTAAAATCATCACTATTAAAATCGCTCTGTCTCTTTTATCAAAACGATATATGGAAAAAGCTGTTCTTCCCTTTAACCCATAGCCTCTTGAACGCATGGAATCTGCCCTGTCAATGGCATTTTCCAAAGCCCAGGTTGTAAGAATCGATACTTTTTTTACACCGTTTTTAATTTTATCCGTGGTTTTTCCATTTGATGTATCTCTTCCAATACATTTTTGTCCATTTGCTATAACTCTCATATGGTTTCTAAGCATTGGTACAAATCTCAAAGTCATAGAAATCATCAAAGAAATTGATGGCATAATTTTACCAAAAAGATAAATAAACTTATCTGATGTCATTACCTCATTATAGCAGGCAAACCACAATAACACTTCGCAAAACATTGTAGCCATGGCAATACCGTATATTATTGTTTCAAGAGTCACGGGATTTCCTGTGGGAAGATAGGTAATAACCGTAACACCATAGTGATTAAACATTGGATTTGCAAGAGCTATTATTATCATCATTGGTAATATAAATAACAAATTATTTTTTAATGTCTTTTTTATACCATAAAGAATCAGGTTGTAGGAAAAAGCACTAAAAAAACTGATTGCCAAAAATACCGGATGCATAAGAAACATACTTACACATATTACAAATAAAAAAAAGAAAAAGCTTATCACAGGGTGATAGCTTGAAAAATTATCTTCCATTATGTCTGTCACCCCTTATTTCATTGAGTTATCGCCTACATCTTTTCCAAGGTCACAGGTATAGACAAATTCGATATTATCCCCATCTGAAACCTGGTATGAGCTGGCTCCGTAGTTTGGAAATTTTGAATTTACAGAAAACATCCAACCGGATTTTTCACCGGCATCATATTCATAAAGCTGATTGATTCCTTCTATATAGCTGGATTTGAAGGTAATTGAATAGGACGCTTCCATGTGGATATTGTTTTCTTCGCAAACCTGTTTAAGAATATCATAGACTGAAGCCCCTTTAAAAAAATCAACTTTGGTCGTGTCTAAAATTATTCCCTTTTCAGGCACAAAGTCCCTTTTAGATTCCTTCAATCTGTCCATATTATCTAAAAGGGTGTCACACTTAATTGAAATTGTGCAGCTTCCTCCGGGCTCATTGGTCATTTTTGAACTTATAAGTTCATCTGTGCTTTTACCGCAGGAACACAAAAGAAATAGCATTAAAGCTATTATTAGAACATTAAAATATCTCTTCATTTCTCTCCTCTTTTTAAAATATTTTCTAAAAACTCCATGTAACAAGACAACCTCCGACAAAAAAATTCTCTATTCTTATCGGAGGTTTTCTTCATTAACATTTTATTCTTTTTTTATTCATTATTCAAGACTATATTAACATCTCCATGTTCTTGGTGAAAGCATTACCAGAATAGGGAAAATTTCAAGTCTTCCAAAAAGCATATCAAACATCATTACCACCTTGGAAAAGTCCGTAAAAATTGAAAAATTACAGGTTGGGCCGACTTTTTCCAATCCGGGACCAATATTATTAAAGGTCGCCGCTATGGCTGTAAAATTTGTTGTAAAATCAAAATTATCAAAAAATGAAATAAGTATCATTGACACCATAAATATCAATGCATAAATAACAGTGTACACCGATATCATTCTTTCGGTGTCATCATTAATTACCCTACCATCTAAACGCACACTTGTGACACTTCTAGGATGGACATAACTTTTTACCGCCTTTATGCTAACCTTTATGCCTACCACAATACGAGATACCTTTATACCACCACCTGTACTTCCGGCACAGGCTCCTACAAACATTAACAGTACCAATATTGTTTTTGAAAAAATGGGCCAAGTATCAAAGTCACAGGTGGAAAAACCTGTTGTGGTTATAATGGATGCCACCTGGAAAAATGAATGATGTATTGCCTCAAATATATTTGAAAACATGTGGGCAATATTTATACTTATGGCAGCTACGCTGACAATAATTATTGCCAGATAAATCCTTACTTCTTCCATCCTTAATGCGTCTCTTAGCTTTTTTGCTACTATCAAATAATAAAAGCTGAAATTGACTCCAAAAAGAACCATAAAAACGGTAACAATAGCCTGAAGCTGGACTGAATAGCCGCCTAAACTGTCATTTTTTATACCAAATCCTCCTGTACCTGCTGTACCAAAGGATGTACAAATAGAGTCATAAATAGGCATTCCAAATATTATTAATAATATTATTTCAAAAATAGTAAGAAATGTATAAATCATATACAATATCAAAGCTGTATCCCTTAAATGGGGAACAAGTTTATTTACCTGGGGTCCAGGGCTTTCTGCCCTCATGAGATGAATGTTATTGCCTGCTGTCTTTGGAAAAACTGCCAACACAAATACAAATACACCCATACCCCCTATCCAGTGGGTAAAACTTCTCCATAAAAGAGAACATTTTGATAAGGCCTCCACATCATTTAATATACTGGCTCCTGTGGTAGTAAGTCCTGAAAAAGTCTCAAAAAGTGCATCTACATAATTTGGTATTTCATGGGTAAACCAAAATGGCAATGCTCCAAAAATTCCTATTATGAACCAGCATATGGCTACTGCTGAAAAACCTTCCTTTGAATAAAATTCTTTTTTCTTTTTATCTGCCAGAATCATCATAGGCAAACCAATGACAAAACATATAGCCATAGTTACAAGATAGGCAAAACCTTGTGTTTCTCTAAATACTGCTGCTGTTATACAAGGCAAAAGTAAAAAAGCACCCTCAAAATTAAGCACTAATCCGATAATATATAAAATAGCATATATATTCATAATATCCTCCCGGGAATCTTAAACTCTTTTTTATATAGATTCCGTTTTAATTATTCTGTATCCAAAATATTATCTAATTCGTTTATTCCGGATTTAGTTGTAACAATGATAATACTGTCACCTTCATTTATAACATCCTGACCTCTTGGAATAATAACTTTTCTTCCTCTTTGAATACATGCTACAATCATATCTTTTCTAATATTTAATTTCTGCAATGGTATTCCAACTACTTTTGAACCGCTTCTTACTATAAATTCCAAGGCTTCTGCTTTTCCATCAAGAATTTTATATAATGTTTCCACATTACTTCCAAAAGAATTCTGTCTGGCTCTTACATAGCTTAAAATATTATCAGAAACAATATTTTTAGGGCAAACAATAGTTCCCAAATCCATATTGTTAAGTATTTCATTGTATCTGATACGATGAATTTTAGTGATTAATTTTGCATGACTGTGCTTTTTAACATACAAAGACATGAGAATATTTCCCTCATCAATATTTGTCATGGCAACAAAGGCTCCTACCTTATCAACGCCCTCTTCATAAAGCACACTCTGGTCTACAGCATCACCTTCAATGATATTACTTCCCGGTAATTCTTCGCAAAGTTTCCTACATCTTTCAGGATTTTTTTCAATAATGGTATTGGCGATTCCCATAATATTCAATGCCTTTGCCACATAAAAAGAAATTCCGCCTCCACCAACTATCATTACATTCCTGATTCTTCCCTTTAATATTCCAAGTTTTTTAAAAAGGACTCTTGCCTTTTTCGGACTGGCTACGATTGATACAACATCATCTTGTTGGAATACAAAATCCCCTTTTGGAATTATTGCTTCTTCGCCACGCTCTACGGCGCATACCAGGGCTTCAACATTTATTTTAGAAGGAAGATCAACAAGTTTTAAACCTATCAACTTATGTCCTTCTTCAAGTCTTACTTTGACAATTTCTACTTTTGTTTTTGCAAAAGTTTCCACCTGCATAGCTGACGGGAATCTGATTACTCGTACGATTTCTTCTGCCGCTGCCTTTTCAGGATTAATGGTCATAGAAAGACCAAGTTCTTTTTTTATGGCATCAAGACCTTCTGCATAATCCGTATTTTGTATTCTGGCAATTGTATTACAATTTCCAACCTTCTTTGCAATCAGACAACAAATAAGGTTTAATTCATCACTTCCTGTCATGGCAATTAAAAGGTCTGCATCTTCAATGCCTGCATCTTTTTGTGTCTTCATAACTGCCGCATTTCCGATAACACCCATAACATCATATTGATTCGAAAGTTTGTCTACTACTTCCTTATTAGTGTCGATAATCGACACATCATGATCTTCTTTACTAAGCTGTTCAACCAGAACTGATCCGATTTTGCCACAGCCTGCTATTACTATACGCATATTATCCTCCAATTACTTCATTAAAAGCGGATATTTTTTAATCTGCTTTGCTTTTTCATAAACACCTTATTTTTTTTTAACAGATTTTTAATCCAACAATAAAGAGGTTAAAAACCCAATATATTATTATAGCTGATTAATATTTTTAGTAAATATGTAAAATATCAGAAAAACATTTTAAATTTTTGTGAAATACTTATAAAATATTTTTTCCAAAAATAACCTGAAAGCCAAAGCTTTCAGGTACTAGTTTACTTTTTTATAATTTAAAAAAGCTTATATTATCTTGTAATCTTTGGGAAATTTCTTTAAGTTTATTAGCAGAATCTGCAAGAATCGTAACAGTATCTGTAAGTTCTTCCATAGATGCTCCTGTTTCTTCCGAAGAAGCTGCATTTTCTTGTGAAATTGCTGAAAGAGTACTCATAATATCTACTACAGAATCTTTTGATGTTTCACAAGTATTTGCACCTTCAGATATAAGTTTTACTCCATCAACAGTACTCCTAATATTGTCAAGCATACCATTTACAGATTCGAGAGTATCACCCAAAGCTTCTTGCTGATCATTATTTCCATTTCTAACTTCTTGTGCAGCCCCCACGGTATCACGAGTCTGATTAAGCAAAATATCCATCTCTATCTTTATATCATCAGCCATTTCTTTAGAATTTTCGGCCAATTTTCCAATCTCTTCTGCAACTACAGCAAATCCCCTACCAGCTTCACCAGCTCTTGCAGCTTCGATACTGGCATTTAATGAAAGAAGATTTGTTTGAGTCGCAATATTTGTAATACCTTCCACCTTCTCATTTATATGATTAACCGCTTCTTGCGTAGCTTGAATCGTTTTTGATATTTCATCAATTCGTCCTGTCATCTTATTTGAAAAAGCTTGAAGATCAGCAAGGGATTTTCCTGAAATTTCTGATGCCTTCTTCATTTGATCTGCCAGATTGGAAAGATTATCTGAAGAATCTTGAACACTCTTAACTGCATCACCAATCATGCCTACATTTACAGTTGCTTCTTGAATCTCTTCGGCCTGATGAGTGGCACCTGAAGATATTTCTTGCACTGCATTTGACACATCTGCAGTTGTTCTGGAAATCTGGTTTGCCATATCTGATAACTCATCTGAGGAATTTGTTACATTTTCTGCAGAATTTTTAATATCAGATACAATATTTTCCAGTTTAGAAATAACTGAGTTTGTTGCTATAGATATGGCACCAAATTCATCTTTTCTTGAATCAAATTTTTCAACTTTAAAAAATCTTCCGTCTGAAAGTGCTTTAAGAGAATCGTTAACTGCCTTTATTGGGTCAGTAAAATTTCTTGCCGTAACAATTGAAACAACTATTGCTACTACCAATAAAATAATACCTATTATAACAACAATCATTGCAGATTTTTGTGCCGGAGCCATAACCTCAGCTTCCTGTTTTGCCACACAAACAGTATAACCGGAAATTGGCTCTTTTACCCAAGAAATATATGTATTATTTCCACTAAAATCTAACTCTAACAATCCATTTGTTTCATTAGATGTCATAAAATCGCTGTCACTTTGGTCAAGAGGCTCATCTTCTGCAGATATTTCAAACTGGGCATGTGCTGCAACAATACCTGCTTTGTCTGTTATAAAACCATCACTAACGTTTTCTGCAAGAAAATTATGTAAATTATTAAGATTATAACTTCGTACGATTACTCCGATAACATTTGAAGCAGACTTGTCGTATATTGGAACTACAATCTGCGTAACCCTATTTCCGGTAGTTTGACTTGTAATAATATTTGATACCACAGTTTTACCTGATGACATCGCATCCTTAAAATAATCTCTATCTGCTACATTTGTAAGAGGTTTATCATCACCACGAAGAATTTGATCCCCATTTTTTGCACAAAGAATTACACTTGTATTGCCATCATTAATAGTTTCATTTATTTTTGTAAGTTCTGATTTAAGCACATCTTCAGAAACTGTTTTATCGCCTTCCATATAAGAGATACAATTGGATGAATTTGCCATGGTTTTTAATGCTACAACATTTTGATTAATAACATCAGCAAACAGTGATTCAACGAAATTAGCTTGAACTTTCAACAAATCCAAAGCATCATTTTTTGCCTTTTCCGTAGATGTTATATAGCTGATAATAACTGCTACAAGTAATGGAAGTGAAACCAGAACCCCCATTATTGCAATAAGTCTTGTTTGAACTCTGTCTTTGCATCTTATATTTGTTTCATTTTTCTTTTGTTTTTTTGACATGTATTTTACCCCCGTAGTCTAAAATATAAAAACTTTATCAACATCCTAAATATATTTTTCCCTCAATCTTTAGTTTAATAATCAAAACCTTTTTATATTCAAACCTACTCAAATTTTATATCGTCTAGCTAAAATAAAGATTTAGGCTATATGTTATTTAATTTCAATTTTTAAAAAAATAAAAAGACATGTGCCAAATATCTTTTGACAACATGTCCTTTAAAAATATCCAAAAATATTTTGATATATGTCAATATATAATTAAAACAATTATCCTAATAAACTAATCACCTTAGTAGGTGTTCTGTAGTAAGCACTGGTTATACATATTCCTCTTTCTTCTGAGTGTGCCTGAACCACCATTCCACCACCAATATATATAGCTACATGGTCAATTCTTCCGCCGCTGCTGTAGAAGAATAAATCTCCTGCCTGAGCTTCATTTGCAGAGATTTCTCTACCGCAATTTGCCTGGCTTGCTGCATGATGTGGAAGTGAAATTCCATATTGAGCAAATACACTTAATACAAATCCTGAACAGTCAGCACCGTTTGTAAGACTAACTCCACCCCATACATAAGGATTTCCTATATACTGGCAGGCAAAATTAACTAGTTCTGTTCTGACACTTGTAGTTTCTTCTGCTTTTGAAACTGCTGTATCAAGACTTAAAAATTCTTCAACATACTCTGATGCAAGATAATACTCAGCACCATCATATTGAACCTTTGTCCATTCACCTTCTTCTGATACATAAAGAAGGGCTGAATTTTCAGCTAAAACAGTTTTTACTTCTGCGTCTAAGGAAGCTTCTGTTCTTAATTTAAGTCCGTCTGTTTTAACTAAAACATATTTTTTTGCAAAACCGTTTGCATATTCTTCTGCTTCTTCACCGGTTACTAAATATTCTGCTTTTACATAACCTGTAATGCTTCCGGAGGTAACATTTGCCCATCCGTTTTCATCTATTGAAAAAATCTCGCAGGCATTTCCGTTTGACATTGTTCCTAAAATATTTGAATTTTCATCTGCTGCTTCTCTGACATTTAATGTGTCATCTACAATAGCGATTCCAAGATTCTTATATCCATAAGCATCTGTTTCGCTCTCCTGTGTTTCTTCTGTTTCTTCGTTTTCTATCTTCTCTTCTTTTGCGTTATCTATAAGAGTCTGTAAAAATTGTGCATCATTATGATCAAGGGCATGTGGTATTGCGGTAGTTGCATTTGCTCCAATGGTAAAAGTAAGTGCCATAGTACATGCCATCGTACTGATTCCAATAATTCTCTTAATATTTAACATTTTTTCCTCCTGTAGTTTTAGATGTTGTTTTTATAACCTTTTCTTAATAATTTCTTCATATTTTCTAGAGACGAGTATAGCAACATTTGTTACGGGTGTCAACATATATTTGTAACATTTATGAAATATTTATAGTCCTTTAATACTAATTACGTCGATTTTTATGCTATTTGCGTAAAATAAAAGCAGGCTCCAAAACACATTTGCCTGCTTTTTTTGAAAATTCGGTCTTTATTATGTTTTTATTTAATAATTACTGTTACATTTGCTTAATATTTATCAACTGATTATCCAGCAGATATTTTTTTGAATAATCGGCATCTGCCTGCATTCTACCCTTTAATTCTTCAATATTTTTGAATTTCATTTCCGGTCTGACATACTTTAAAAGCTCTATTTTTATTTCTTTTCCATAGATATCATTTGAAAAATCGAATATAAAAGACTCTGCTCCTTTAATATGTTTGTCTGTAACCGTAGGCTTGATTCCAATATTTGTAACAGATCCATACACCAAATCACCGATACAAACTCTTGATACATATACCCCATTAGGTGGGAAAATTTTATTGTCATCTGCCACTACATTAGCAGTAGGAATATCTATGGTTCTGCCTAATTGATTGCCATGTACCACTTCTCCCACTATGGTATAGGGATAACCCAGTAATTCCTTGCTTTTTTCCATATCGCCGGCTATAATACACTCTCTGACATAAGTTGAGCTTATATCTCTGTCTTCATATCGTTCCTTATCTATAATATCCAGTTCAAAGGATAAATCCTTAGCCAGCTTTGCCAAAAGGGCGTAATCTCCTCTTCCTCCTTTTCCAAACCTGAAATCATTCCCCACTGTCATGTATTTAATAGAAAGTTCTTTGACTATTTTTTCTATAAAATACTCCGGTTCCAGATTCATTATTTCTTTTGTAAAGGGAAGTTCATAAAGATAATCAATGCCCATTTCTTCTATTAAGACTTTTCTTTCATAATTTGTTGTAATAAGCTGTTCTTTTTCATGATTTATCAAAAATGCCGGATTGGTATCAAAGGTATAAACTACTGTTTTTAATCCGTATTTTTTTCTGTCTGATATATTTCTTATTAATCTTCTGTGACCTTTGTGCAGACCGTCAAATTTGCCAAGGCATATGGCTGTTTTTTCTTTTATTTCATAATCTGCGTTGTTTCTAATGTAGTGCATTTTTCCTCGTTCCTAAAACATCTTACAAACTTTGAAATCATCGCTTTTTTTGCAATATTTATAAACTGCCCTAAACTGACCGTCACTGTTGTAAACAGCAATTTCCTCCCCGTCACTTTGGACATTTTCATATTTTGCAAAATTTTCAGCTTTTAATCTGTTTCCATTAATTAAAAATCTGTCTGAATTTTTTGTCATTTTAAACTGTTTTAAATCGCTAAAAACATCGGCTATTGGAAGCAGTATTTCATTAAGTCTGTCATTTTTTACATATTCTTCTATTTCTGATAATTTATGAGATTTTTCCAGATCAAATCTGTCGACTTTTGTCCTTTTAAGAGTTTCCATAACTGCACCACAGTTACATTTTTCACCAATATCTGATATAAGGGTTCTGATATAGGTTCCTTTAGTGCATGATACTTCAATTTTGGCAAAAGGAATGTCTATATCTATTATATTTATATCTATTATTTTAACAAGTCTTGATTTTCTCTCAACTTCTATTCCAGCTCTGGCAAGTTCATAAAGTTTCTTACCATTTACCTTTAATGCAGAATACATGGGAGGAATTTGATTATAATCTCCAACAAAACTTTTTATAATGCTTTCAAGCTCTTCTTTAGTAACATTTACCTGATTTTGTGTCAGGACTTTTCCTGTCATATCCTGGGTATCTGTTGTAATGCCAAGCCTTAATCCTGCAATATAGGTTTTATCATGGTCTGTGAGTTTTTCACAAAGCTTCGTTGCCTTTCCAATGCAAACAGGCAAAACCCCTTCCGCATCTGGGTCAAGGGTTCCGGTATGACCTATTTTTTTAATTTTTAATATTTTTCTAAGACAGGCCACAACATCAAAAGAAGTATAGCCTTTTTCTTTATATACATTTATTATTCCATCCATACTCTTACCAAACCCTAGAAACTTTCTAATTAAGCTCTTTTTCTATCATAGAAACAATTTCCTTCATTTTCTCTTCAGGATTTTCTAAAATAGTGCATCCGGCAGCATTTTTATGACCACCACCACCGAATTTTGCAGCTATTGAAGCTACATCTGTTTCTTTTTCTGAACGCAAACTTACCTTAAAAGTACCCTCAGGATTTTGATACATTAAAACTGATGCCACTACCCCTTTGGTTGAACGAAGATGACTTACGCAACCTTCTAAGTCCTTTGGTTTGGCATTACATTCATCCATCTCTTTTTTGGTAACTATAGAATATAAAATTTTTCCGTCAGCTGCCACTTTTGCGTTATTAATCGCCCTGGCAAGCATTTTATTCTGGGTAAAGGTTTTTTGAAAGAATACTCTGTTTACGATTGTTGGAAAATCAATGCCCATATCCATCATTTTTCCAGCTATATTCATAGTTTCACTTGTGGTAGAGCCATATTGAAAAACTCCGGAATCTGTTACCATTCCTGTGTAAATACATTCTGCTATATCTTTATTGATTTTTTCACTGTCCATTAAGGTATAAAGCAGTTCACAGGCTGAACTTCTGTGGGGTTGAATGTAGCAGACATCTGCGAAAGATTCATCATTTGTAATATGATGATCTATACAAAGAGTGTGTTTTGCTTTTTTATAATAATCGCCAAATATTCCCAGCCTTTTAATATCACTACAATCAAGAGCTATATAAAGGTCATAGGTATTATTTTCATTATATTGGTTTTTAATATCGCTACTTCCCTTTAAAAAATCAAATATGGCAGGAATGGGTTCCAAATAAACATCAACATTAACGCCTTCAAAGTTTTTTAAAATATAATTATAAAGGCCAAGACAAGCCCCGACGCAGTCTCCGTCGGGGTTTATATGGCCCGAAATGGCAATGTTTTTCATATTTATAAGTTCATTATCTAACTTACTCATTACTCTTCCTCTTTATTTTCACTGTGAATTTCAGATTGTTTCATTACCTCTTCGATTTTCTTTGACATATTAACTCCATATTCAATGGAATTGTCCAGGACAAATACTATTGATGGTGTATTTCTAAGGTTAATGGCAGATGCCAAACTTCTTTTTATAAAGCCTTCTGCCTTTTTTAAGCCTGCAAGGGTATCGTTTTTTTCCTTTTCGCTGCCAAGCACACTGATATAAGCTTTACAGGTCTTAAGATCCGGTGCCACTTCCACTTTTACCACAGAAGTCATTGGATGAACTCTTGGGTCTTTAATATCATTCATAATGATTTTTCCCAGTTCATGCATAACTTCAGTATTTATCCTTGTATTTTTTATACTGTTTTTTCTCATATCAGATCCTCTTAACGCGGTACTTCAACCATGATATAGGCTTCTACTTCATCATCAACTCTGATGTCATTAAATCCGCTAAATACAAGACCACATTCATAGCCTGCCTTAACTTCCTTAACGTCATCCTTAAATCTCTTTAATGACTCAAGATCACCTTCAAATATCTGCTCTTCACCACGATTTATTCTAACTTTACATCCTCTTTGAACTGAACCGTCAAGAACATAGGAACCTGCAATATTTCCAATACCTGAAGCTTTAAATACCTGACGAATCTGAACATGACCTATAACTTTTTCTTCATATATAGGATCAAGCATTCCCTTCATGGCAGCTTCGATATCTTCTATAGCATTGTAAATTACTTTATAAAGTCTTAAATCTACGCCTTCTCTATCGGCTGTTTCTTTAGCCTGAGCATCAGGGCGTACATTAAATCCAATGATAATAGCCTTGGAAGCAGATGCTAAAATAACATCAGATTCATTAATGGCACCAACGCCTCCATGAATTACCTTAACTACAACTTCTTCATTTGAAAGTTTTAAAAGGCTTGACTTTATAGCTTCTACAGAACCTTGAACATCAGCTTTAACGATAATATCAAGCTCTTTTAAGGTTCCTGCCTGGATTTGTGAGAAAAGGTCATCAAGACTCATTTTTGATTTTGTTTCCTCTATGAGTTTTTCTTTTCTTTCAGCTATAAAGGTTTCCGCAAAGCTTCTGGCCTCTTTTTCATTTTTTGTAATAACAAATGTTTCACCGGCATTTGGAACATCACTAAGTCCTGTAATAGCGACAGGAGTTGATGGACCTGCCTCTTTTACTTTACGACCTTTATCATCAGTCATTCCTCTGATTTTTCCATGACATGAACCAACTGCAATAGGATCACCTATGCGTAATGTTCCCTTTTGAACAAGTATATTGGCAACAGGTCCTTTTCCTTTATCAAGCTCTGCCTCTAAAATAAGACCTCTTGCTCTTCTTTTTGGATTTGCTTTTAATTCTAATACTTCAGCTGTAAGTAAAACCATCTCTAAAAGTTCACTTATACCTTCATGGGTATGTGCTGAAACAGGTACAAATATTGTGCTTCCACCCCAGTCTTCCGGAACAAGCTCATATTCTGATAATTCCTGTTTTACTCTTTCAATATTAGCTGTCGGTTTATCAATTTTATTTACAGCTACAATTATTTCAATTCCGGCTGCCTTAGCGTGATTAATAGCTTCTATGGTTTGTGGCATAACACCATCATCAGCAGCTACAACTAAAATAGCTATATCTGTAGATTTTGCTCCACGCATACGCATTGCTGTAAAAGCTTCATGTCCCGGAGTATCAAGGAATGTAAGCTTTTCTCCATTACAGGTAACAACATAAGCACCGATTTTTTGAGTAATACCACCGGCTTCTCTATCAGTAACATTTGTATTTCTGATAGCATCAAGAAGAGAAGTTTTACCATGGTCAACATGTCCCATTACACAGACAACAGGAGCTCTTTTTACCATTTTTGAGGTATCTTCCTCTTCTTCTTTTAATAATTCTTCAATAGGATCAACCTTTACTGCATGTTCACATAAAACATTATATTCCAATGCAATATTTTCAGCAGTATCAAAATCAATCTGCTGATTTACTGTAACCATTTTTCCCTGAAGGAAAAGCTTTTTAACAAGCACTGAAGCCTGAATTTTTAACTTGTCAGCCAGTTCTTTCAAGGTCATTGTATCTTCTAATACAATTGTCTTGATTGTCTCAACTTCCGGCTCCTTTGCCTCAACCGGATGCTGCTGAGCTTGATTCTGGTTCTTGTTATGACCTTTTTTATTCTTCTTTTCAAAGCGATTGTTGTTATTGTCGTTTTGATTATTGTTTCTGTTTTTGTTCTTGTTTTTATTATTGGAATTTTTATTATTAAAATTCTTGTTGTTGTTATTATTTTTGTTGTTGTCTCTTACATTATCCTTCCTGTTTTCTCCACCATTGTTGTTTTGACGATGTGAATCATTGGAAGAATCTGCATTGTTCTGGTTATTGTTTTGACTGATATTTTTGTTTTTGTTATTATTTTTGTTGTTTCCGCCATTATTGTTTGAATTCTTTTGACTATTTTGCGGATGGAAAACCTGACTGATATTTGGTTTTTTGCCTTTTTTCCCTTTGTTTTCGTTATTGTTCAAGTTATTATCCTTATTTTCCGTAACAGGACCCTCCTTTTTTACAGCCTTATCTTTATCCTGTCTGTGCACATTGGCATTTATTTTATCTATAAATTTCTTAAATTTACTAACCTGATTATCATCAAGTCCACTTTGGGCTTTTAATTCCTGCCCATCCTCTTTTTTAAAAAAATCTATTATTTCTTTACTTTTTATATTTAATTCTTTCGCAAGACCATAAACTCTGATTTTTGCCATTCTATATCCTCCATTATTCAATTGTCAATTTTAATTTTTTCTTCGATACTATTGGCGAAGTTTTTATCTAAAATTGCAACAGAGGCTCTGTAATCTTTCCCTATGGCATGTCCCAGACTTTCCTTTGTCGAGTAATATAAACACGGGATTTTGTAATAGCTACATTTATTTGTAAATAATTTTTTAGTATTATCTGAAGCATCTGTTGCCACGATAACTAATTTTGCTTTCCCTGTTTTTACTGCTTTTTCAACTGAAAACTCTCCACTAATTGTTTTTTTGGCTCTCGTAGCCATTCCGATCATATTTAAAACTTTATCGTTCAATACTTAGCTTAAGCTCCTTTTCCAGCTTTTCATATAATTCCAAAGGAATACTTACCTTTAGAGATCTTTCAAGACTCTTTCTCTTAAAGGCAGTCCGGAGACATTCTATGTTATTACAAATGTATGCTCCTCTGCCGTTTTTCTTCCCACTGGCATCTATTTCTATTTCGTTCTCGGTGTTTCGTATAATACGAATCATTTCCTTTTTATTTTTCATTTCTCCACATCCTACACACATACGCATAGGTGTTTTTTTCTTTCCAGGCATCTTAGTCCTCTACTCCGTAATCATCAATTTCTTCGAATGATTCTGTGTCATCAAAAGCATATGCGCTATTGTCTTCATCTTTTTCTTCATAAGAAACATCGTATTCTTCATCATCTAACAATGCTTCCTCCTCTTTAGCCTGAGTCTCTGATTTAATATCAATCTTAAATCCTGTAAGACGGGCTGCAAGACGAGCATTTTGACCTTCTTTTCCAATTGCCAAAGATAATTGATAATCAGGAACAACAACTTCTGCTGTCTTTTCATCATTATCTGCAATTACTGAAACTACTTTAGCCGGGCTTAATGCATTTTCAATAAGTACAGCCGGACTTTCTGACCAGTTGATTATATCTATCTTTTCACCACGAAGTTCTTCTACAATGGCATTTACCCTGATACCATTCTGACCTACACAGGCACCCACTGCATCAACATTTGGATTGTTTGACCATACTGCAATCTTTGTTCTTGAGCCGGCTTCTCTGGCAATACTCTTAATTTCCACGGTTCCGTCATGTACTTCAATTACTTCAGCTTCAAAAAGTCTTTTTACCAGATCCGGATGAGTTCTTGAAAGAATAATTCTTGGTCCTCTTTGACCATCCTTAACTTCAAGAATATAAAGTTTTATTCTTTCATTTGGTTCAAATCTTTCTGTCTTAACCTGTTCTTTTTCTGTAAGAATTGCATCTACTTTTCCAAGATTAATAGATAAATTCTTTCCCTGAACTCTTTGAACAATTCCTGTAACGATATCCTTTTCTTTTTCGTAGAACTGGCTGTAAAGAGATTTTCTTTCTTCTTCCCTGATTTTTTGCAAAATTACATTTTTTGCATTCTGAGTAGCAATTCTACCAAAATTCTTGGCATCCACAGGAACATTTACAATATCTCCCACCTGAAAATTTGAACCATATTGGTAAGCATCTTCAATAGATATCTGTAAAACAGGATCTTTTACCTCTTCTACAACTTCTTTTTCAGAATAAATCTTGTATTCACAGGTATCTCTGTCAATTACAACTTTTACATTATCACATTTGTCATAATTATTTTTATAAGCTGTAAGCAATGAATTCTCGATAGCATCCAGTAATGTTTCCTTGCTTATATCCTTTTCTTTTTCAAGGATTTCAAGCGCTTCGAGTAGTTCTTTATTCATTTTTTGTTATTCCTCCTTAAAAATCAAAATACTGCCTTATAAGCGATATATTCTTTTTTTCAAATGTTTGAGTTGTATTATCTTCATATTCAATAGTTACACTATCTTTATCAAATTCTTTTAAAAGCCCCTGAAAAATCTTGATTTTATCAATAGCCTTATAAGTGTGAATTTCAATCATTTTCCCAAGATTTCTCACATAGTCTTTTTCTTTCTTTAAAGGTCTGTCAAGGCCCGGAGAACTAACCTCCAGTATGTAGGACTCGTCAATGAAGTCTTCCCTGTCAAGGATTTCTTCCAAGCTTCTGCTGATAAGTTCACAATCATCGATATTTACTCCACCTTCCTTGTCAATAAATATCCTCAGATAAAAATTATCAGCTTCCTTAACATATTCAACATCTACTAACTCAATGTTGTTAGCATCGCAAAGAGGATTTACCAGACAAGATGTTTTTTCTTCTATATCCGTTCTTTTTGACATCCCGGCACCTTCTTTCTAAAAAATATACAAACAATAAGAGTGGATTCGCACCCACTCTTAAATAAACAACTATATCTTAAATTACCTACTACATTATAGCACTAAAACAAGCAGTTAGCAAGTATTTTATTCATACCCATTAGGGTTTTTCGTCTGCCAGTTCCAGGTATCTTTACACATATCTTCAATGTCTTTTTCAGCTTTCCAATGAAGATTTTCTTCGGCTTTTGATGAATCTGCATAACACTGTGCAATATCACCGGCCCTTCTATCCTTTATTTGGTATTTTATGGCTTTGCCACAGGCTTTTTCAAAGGCCTTTACCACCTCAAGTACACTGTAGCCTCTTCCTGTACCAAGGTTATAAACCTCAAGTTCACCCTTCATATCAGCCATTTTTTCCATGGCTTTCACATGACCTTTTGCCAAGTCTACTACATGTACATAGTCTCTTACACCTGTTCCATCCGGGGTATCATAATCATCCCCAAATACTCCAAGACATTCAAGTCTTCCAATGGCAACCTGGGAAATATAAGGAATAAGATTATTAGGAATTCCTTTTGGATCTTCGCCTATAAGTCCGCTTTCATGAGCTCCGATAGGATTAAAATATCTAAGAAGCATTATATTAAAGGAATTATCTGCCTTATAAACATCTTTTAAAAATTCTTCCGTAACAAGCTTTGTTCTTCCGTATGGATTTGTAACAGATAGTGGAAAATCCTCCTTAATAGGCACTGTGGCTGGATCTCCGTAAACAGTTGCTGAGGAAGAAAATACTATATTTTTTACATTGTATTTTCTACATGCATCAACTATTGTAAATATTCCATTGAGATTGTTTGAATAATATTCGATTGGTTTTTCAACAGATTCACCAACTGCCTTTAAAGCGGCAAAATGAATAACTGCATTTATATTTTCCTTCTCAAATATTTCAAAAACCGCTTTCTTATCGCATACATCCCCTTCGTAGAGTTTAAGATTTTTGCCTGTGATTTGCTTTATTCTATCAACTACCAATTTATTGGAGTTTACAAAATTATCAATTATTACCACTTCATAGCCGGAATTTAATAATTCCACACAAGTATGGCTTCCAATATATCCGGCTCCTCCGGTGACTAAAACCTGCATATTGTTCCTCACTTTCTTATCCCATATCTTCATTTCAGGATTTTTTTATTATAATCTTTTTTCCTTTTACAGTAAAGTTTTGAAAAATTTTCTTTAATGATTCTCAAAATCCTTGATTTTAAAGGTTTAGAGAAGATGTTTATTTATCCGGTGGGATTTATTTCAAAAAAAATTAAAGAAATCTTAAAGAAATTGCTTGCAATAAGTTTTTAAACATGATATTATGTTGCACGGTTCGTTGGTCAAGAGGTTAAGACGCTGCCCTCTCACGGCAGAATCACGGGTTCGATTCCCGTACGAACTGCTGACTATTTATTATGAATAGCCCAACCCGTAAAGAAACTGTCATTAACATATGGCAGTTTTTTTATTTCCACAATAAAAGACCTTTCCAAAAAGAAAGGCCTGTAAAATCAAATATATTATTTATTAATCTTCTTCCACATAATCTGATTCTTCTTCGATAATGTCTTTTTTATCTTCTTCAGACTTCTCATTCTTTTCCTCGTCTTTTTTCATAAATTCCATGGAATTAACCTTATCTTTGAATTTAAGCCATTCTTCATGGGTCATTTTTTCTACTGCTTCCATGGCATCTTTTACATTGTCAGGCTGAAGATTGACAACTTTTTCAATGGTTTTTTGAGTTTTTATCTTTACTTCCTCCACACCGTCTTTAAGTTCATCAGAATCTAAAAACTCTTCACCCTTTTTAGTCATTTCCTCCACAGCTTCACCAACTAAATCTACTGCCGTTACAGCTGCTCCTACCCCTACATATAATGTTTTTTTAATCAAATTTCCCAGACTCATTTTTTCGTCTCCTTTCTTTGATTATATATAATCTTAATGGATTAAAGTCCCCTTATTATATAAAATTCGTCAATTTTTTCATAAAACGTATAACATTTTCGCAAAATTGTCAACAAAATATATGATTTTTCAACAAAAACAATAATATTTAATAAAGGAAAAGGGTGTTGCACCATTTGCTGGCCAACACTCTCTTCCAACTACTTTTGAACACTTATTAAGTCTTTTTGTATAATTAAAAGCCTTTATACAAATAATACACGATTTTGCCGGGGTTTTTTTAGATTTTTAAAGTAAGAATGCTTTTACATCTTTCTTGTAGCTTCATACAAAGCAGCTCTGTAATCATCTGTCAATGCACCTGCTGCATACATATAACTAAACACAGATGGTTTATCAGGGCTATAGTATTTTGAAGCAAACTCTTTTGCCTGTTTAACCTGCTCCTCAACCGGTGTGCCAGGTGCAATATCATTATCACAAATTGAAATAATTATCTGGTCACCATACTCTTCATAAAGCTTTTTGGTATCATTCATTGCCATAGGTGTCCAGGACTGCCATCCTGCAGCTATGATATTTTCAATCTGATCTTCAATATGACCACAGCTATGGAAATCAGCTATCATGCCTTTAGATTTAACATGGTCCGTAAATTGTTTCATATATGGTACTATTAAATTCCTTGCAGCCTCTTTTGAGAAAAACGGTGCTCTTTGTGAACCCCAGTCATCATGAACCGTAAATCCCACTATTCCGTCACCATAGGCTTCCACGCACTTATCAACTATATGACAATATAAATCTGTCAGTTTTTGCAGCAGCTCTTTTAAAGCATCCTCCTGATCCTCGTCAATTAATGCAACTGCCGCATCTTCAAATTCCATAAATGATATCAATCTTTCAAACCATGCACCATTTAAAAGCCATAAAAGTGTTGCCTGTCCGTTATTTAAAAATTCTTTATTGGCTTTGGCACTACCTTCCCAATCCCATTCATCTGGATTTGGCCATACAGGTAATAGTTTTTCTTTCCATTCATTTACATCTGTAAATAATGGTTTTCCGGGACGCACCATTGATCCCCCAACCACAGGTACGTACTCCCATTCGACTCCAAACATGTCAGGACCACCAAACTCCTCCATAGGAATCATCTCTGCTTCAAAAACAAAGCCCCTGGCAACGTCATCTGGTATTACCTTGGGTGAAAAAAGCCCCCATTCCGTTCCGGTAAACATCCAGTCTGACTCTTTGTTATAAAGCTTTTTAACTTCCTCCTTTGGAGAAATCGGAAATTTGTAAATTGGTGCCCCCAATGCTTCCGGATCCCCAAATGCAGGCATTCTGCCTACAAGTTCAAGTTCCTTCTCGTCAAATACAATTTTGCTCATTTGTATATTCCCCTCCCATATTTCGCATTATCCTATACCCCTATAGACAATGCGCTCATTAGAATTATTTCCCTTATGGAAAGAAGTATATTATTTATTTTCGTAAATTTCTTCGTACACAATTCTAATTTTTTTTTAGACTTTTCTAATATTTTCGTGCAATTTACACCTAATGATTTTACAATTATTTTAGTAAAGCGGACATTCGGAATCCGCTTCGCTACTTCCTCATGAACGCAGTGTAAGCAATCCTCCGCTTAAAGCTTACGCTTTTGAAGCGGGGGATTGCTTACACTGCGTTCAAAAAAACCTGTAATTCACCTATTTTGACTTAATATAAATCGCCTTTCCCGGACATCTATCCATAGCTTCATCGGCTTCTTCATAGGTAAAACGATTTACTTTTGATATAGTATGTGCTTTACTTTCCTCGTCCATATCAAAAACTTCCGGACAGATTGAAACACATAAACCGCAACCTAAACACAATTCTTTTTTTATATCAAATTCCATTGAAATCCTTTCTGATATTTTTCTTTTCCTGATTATCGTGTTTGCAAGAATAACCTTCTTTATGTAAAATTATAAAGGAAAGATTAATAGTATTTTACATTATTTGTAAAAAGCCGGCAAAATTTTTAATTTAGGAGAAATAAATGAAAACCGCTGCAATTATAGCTGAATTTAATCCCTTTCATAACGGACACAAATATCTAATAGATAAAGCCAGAGAAATAACCAAAGCTGATAATATTATTGTTATTATGAGCGGAGACTTCACCCAAAGAGGAACACCTGCCATTATTGACAAATTTACAAGAGCTAAAATGGCTGTCTGTGCCGGTGCTGACATGGTTATTGAACTGCCGGTCTTTTACGCAACTGCCTCTGCCGGCTATTTTGCCAAGGCTTCCATTAATATTTTATCGGATTTAAATATAGTTGACTTTCTATGTTTTGGGGTAGAATGTGACAATCTTGATGCTTTTTATAAAATCAGCAATATTCTTTCAAAAGAGTCTTTTGAATATAAAACTGTCTTAAAAACCGAACTTTCAAAGGGCAGTTCCTTTGCCAAAGCCAGAAGTCAGGCTGTTTTGGCCTGTATTGATAAAAATGATGCTGATTATGATGATATTAGTAATATTCTTATGTCTCCAAATAACGTTTTGGCTTTGGAATATATCATTGCTTTAAAATCAACCACTATTAAGCCCCTTCCCGTAAAAAGACTGGGCTCAGATTATAATGATGATAAAATTAATAACCACCTTTCTTCTGCAAAAGCCATAAGAAATCTGGTTTATAATCAGGAAAATTATGAAAAAATTGAAGATTTACTTAAAAGTAATATTCCTGATGAATCCTTTGTTTTTTTTGAAGACTCTGTTAAAAATAAAAATGTGGTTTTTTCCAATGATTTTTCAAGATTATTAAAATATAAATTAATATTGGAAAAAAAATACGGTTTTGAAAAGTATAATGATGTATCAGTGGAAATTTCCAATTCTATTTTGAAGATATGCGATTATATGACCTTTTTTGAAGATTTTTGTATGGATTTAAAAAGCAAAAATTTTACCTATTCAAGAATAAGCAGATGCCTTTGCCATATTTTACTTAATATTTATAAAGAGGAGTTTGATAAAGACTGTAAGTCCTATTATTGCAAAATTCTTGCATTTAACAAAACCTCTACCTCGCTTTTAAAGGAAATTAACAAAAAAAGTATTATTCCTGTTATCAATAAATATGCAAATGCAAAAAAAATGCTAGGTAAAAACGGGATTAAGGTATTTCTAAAAGATATTGAAGCTTCTGAAATCTATCATATTATTAATGACAAAGATTATAATGAATATACAATAACCCCCTTTATTTATAATTAAAATAAGACTATAACAAATTTTTATTTAATAAATTTGTTATAGTCTTTCTTTTTAATTTTTAAAGCTGTGAATTGGAGCCGGTATTCTTCCTCCTCTGTTTACAAAAGCATCACAGGAATATTGATTTACAGGCATTATAGGGGCATATCCCAATAATCCTCCAAATTCAACCTTGTCTCCTACACCTTTGCCAATTACAGGAATAATTCTTACGGCTGTAGTTTTTTGATTTATCATTCCGATAGCCATTTCATCTGCTATAATTCCGGAAATTGTGGTTTCTTTTGTATCTCCTGGAATAGCAATCATATCAAGTCCTACGGAACAAACGCAAGTCATTGCTTCTAATTTTTCAATAGTTAAAGCACCCTGTTCTACTGAATTAATCATTCCCTGATCTTCGCTAACCGGTATAAAGGCACCGCTAAGTCCCCCTACATACGATGAAGCCATTACTCCACCTTTTTTTACCTGGTCATTAAGAAGAGCAAGGGCAGCTGTTGTGCCCGGTGCACCTGCATATTCAAGTCCGATTTCACAAAGAATATCTGCAACGGAATCACCTATAGCCGGTGTAGGAGCAAGAGAAAGGTCGATAATTCCAAATGGAATATTTAATCTTTTTGAAGCTTCTTTTGCTACAAGCTGTCCGACTCTTGTAATCTTAAAGGCTGTCTTTTTAATGGTCTCACATAATACTTCAAAATTTTCTCCACGAACCTGTTCAAGGGCTTTTTTCACTACGCCCGGTCCGCTTACACCTACATTTATAATGGCATCTGCTTCACTTACACCATGAAAGGCACCTGCCATAAATGGATTATCATCAGGAGCATTACAAAGAACCACCAGTTTTGCACATCCTATGGAACCTTCATCCTTTGTAACAAGAGCTGTTTCTTTAATAATATCTCCCATAAGTCTTACGGCATCCATATTGATTCCTGTTTTTGTAGAGCCGACATTTACCGAAGAACAAACATTATTTGTTACTTTTAAAGCCTGAGGAATGGAACGAATGAATATTTCATCCTGCTTTGTCATTCCTTTTGAAACAATGGCAGAATATCCCCCTAAGAAATTTACATTTACTTTTGCAGCCGCTTCATCTAAAGTTTTAGCCAGTTCTACATAATCCTCCGGTGTCTTACAGGCTGCACTTCCAATCATTGATATAGGAGTAATTGAAATCCTTTTATTTACAATGGGAATATTGTACATGGTTTCAATTTCTTTACCCACCGAAACCAAGTCTTTTGCAACGGTTGTGATTTTGTTGTAAATATTGGATTTTAATTTTTCAAGGTTTGAATCAATGCAATCGAACAGGCTGATTCCTATAGTAATAGTACGAACATCAAGGTTGTCCTGCTCTATCATTTTATTGGTCTCGTTGACCTCAAGCATATTAATCATTAAAATATCCTCCCGTCAATTGATTAAATTCGGTGCATCATATTGAAAATATCTTCGTGCTGGCAGGTGATTTTAACCCCAAGTTCTTCTCCGATTTGTCCAAGTTCTTTTGAACAATCATCAAAAGGTTTTGCGGAATTATTCATATCCACAATCATCATCATGTTAAAATAACCACTTACAATAGTCTGGGAAATATCAAGAATGTTGATATTGTTGTTTGCAAGATACACACATACCTTGGCGATAATTCCTACTTTGTCCTGTCCTATTACTGTAATAATGCTCTTCTTCATCTTATCCTCCAGTGTTAAAAATTGATAACCGCAGAAGGCCTGGTTCTATCAGCAATTTCTATAGGGAAATCCTTGTCAGAATAAGGATTATCACCCATTTTAATTTCCAGTCTTACGGTTTCATAAGCGAGTTGTGCATAATTATTCTCTTTGCTCAGATGCCCCAAAAGTATTTTTTTCATATTGTCATGAAGAACCTTTGATAACAGTCTGCCTGAGTTTTCATTTGATAAATGTCCTTTATCACCTGATATTCTTTTTTTCAGATAATAAGGGTACGAACCAACCATTAACATATTCAGGTCGTGATTAGCTTCTAATAATAATACATCTAATCCACTGATTTTGTCCACAATATATTCATCAAAATATCCAAGGTCTGTCATTACACCTGCTTTTTTATCCTTGCTTTCCACTGTATATGCCACGGGATCAGCGGCATCATGGGATATTTTTACGGGATTGATTTTTAGTGAATCTATATAAAAAGATTTATCTTTTTCAACATAATTGTATAAATTTTCATCAATTTTCCCGACACTTTTTATATTTGAAATAGCCTGGGCCGTCTTTTTTGTAAGATAAATAGGAATATTATATTTTCTCGAAATAACACCCAGACCACCAATGTGATCTGAGTGTTCATGAGTGATTAATATGCCGTTTAAATCTTTAGTTGTAAGACCTATGGTATTAAGTCCTGCTTCTATCTTTTTGCCGGAAAGCCCTGCATCTACAATAATATGGGTATTGTCATCTCCCAGATATATGCAATTACCGCTGCTTCCACTGGCAATGCTTAACATTCTCATTTTTTAGATTCTTTCCTTCCAGTATATATCTATCTTATCGCCTTTCTTTAAAGGTTCACTGTAGGAGCCACAATCCAAACCGTTTATCTTGGTAATAATTGCTCTGCCGTTAGACTGACTGAGATCAAAATCAATATAGTCAAATACATCTATAAAAATAGGATGTTTCTTTTCTTTTAAATCTACAGCTTCGCCATTTACCAATACTAAAAATCCGTTTCCATCGTCTAATATCACGCTTTTAGGTTTACTCGGACTTTCTAGTGGTGCCTGTTCATTTGTAACTTCTTCTTTTGTTTCCTCCAAAGTTTCAGCCTGAATATCATTTGAGGCTGTATCCTCTATCTTAGAATCTGAAACTTCTTTTTCTTCATCAAAGTCAGCCTCTACTTCAGTCTCTTCTATGCTTTCTGCTGTTTGATTTTCTGTATTTTCTTCAATTTCCTCCTGGGAAACTGTTTCTTTTTCAGTATCAGCTTCAGCTGTTTTTTCAACTTCTTCTTTGGATTCTTCTAATAATACATCAGTTGTTTCCTCTGCTTTAGGAACTTCTTCTAAGCTTTGTGAAGTTGTTTCGCTTGTATTTTCTTCTACAAGTTCTTCTTTAAGTTCTTCTTTAAGTTCTTCTTTGGTTTCTTCTTCTTTAGCATCTGAGTCTTCTAAAGACTCTCTTACTTCCTTGGCATCTTCCACAGCCTCTTCAACTGCCTCAGCCAATTCGTCAAGTCCTGCAAAGTCAAATACTTCTGATGCCACAACTTCATCTAAACGCTCATCTGGAATCAAAGAGCACTCAACAGAGAAGTTTTCATAGACTTTGTCTTCTAAATCAGCAACCTTGTTATTTACATAAATAATTGTTGAATAATCTACTGCAATATCCATAAATTCAAAGAGCTGCTCAACAGTGTAATAATTTCTCATTACAATGTCATCGCCATCCATAATCTCATAATATTCTGACTCAAGCTCTCCGTTTACCTGGGCAAAGCACGGGCAAACCACTGTAACATCATTTACTATGAATTTTAATGTAGACTGATGTTCAGGAAGCTGTGAGATTGTATGGTGGGCATCAGCGCCTTTTGTGGATTCTTTTATGACTATTTCATCATTATTCTCAATAGGTGTACTTAAGCTTACTTCTCTTCCGTTTACGCAAACCACAGAAGACTCGCCTAATTCGCCCATTATTATACGTTGTTTTCCATTAATAGTAAAGTTTAATTCTGCTCCGCGTCTTGGGAAAAGATAATCATTCGGGAATCCTGCCTCCATAGCCGCATCAACAACTGTAAGCTTGTTATTATTGTATATTTTAATTCTCTCATTATTGAAATGAACGAAAATAAAGCTGTTTCTTTGCTCATAATAATTTAAGCAGATACCTATAGGAGTAACGATAAGAGGATCTTTTTCAATGGTCTGATCAATAAAATCAATATCATCTAGAACTTCTTCTCCTCTTAAGGCAACTCTCTCCTCCATAAGCTCTAATTCTTTTGCAATTTCATTTACGAAGCCATGAACCTTTCCACCGCCACCTACTACGAATACTGCACTTACCGGTTCTCCACCGTTTAATTCCATTATTTTATCTGATACTTCTTTTGCAATCTCTGTCGTAACATCCTTTGTAAGTTCCCATACTTCTTTGGATTCTATTTCATGAGAAATTGCCATAATATCTTTGTAGGTTACCGTATCGCTTCTTCCGGATTCTATTTTTATATATTCTGCTGTTTTAAAATCAACAAGATAATGCTGAACAAGTATTTCGGTAATTTCATCTCCGGCATGAGGAATCATTCCATAGGCAATGATACTTCCATCTCTTGTAATGGAAATATCCGAAGTACCTGCTCCCACATCCACCAGGGCTATATTTAACATACGATATGCCTGTGGAATGGCAATATTAATAGCTGCAATAGGCTCCAAAGTAAGATTTGCCACTTCCATATCAGCATGTTTAACTGCTGCATAAAGACCGTCTACAACATCCTCAGGAAGGAAGGTAACTATAATCTCTTCGGAGATTTTTTCTGCTTTATGGCTTTCAAGATTCGAAATAATGTCTCCGTTTAAATAATATTTTATTACGGTATATCCCACACAGTAAAACTTAAATTTAGTATCATTGTTTTCATTAAGCTCTTTTTGTGCCTTTTCAATTCCCAGCAAATCCAAAGTATGAATATGCTCACCGGTAACTAAAGTTTCCTGCTCAAATTCTATATCAATGGTGGTAGTTACTGTCCTTAAAACTCTACCTGCTGCTGCAATACAAGCCTGGGTAAGCTTCATATCAAGCTCTTTTTCAAGTTCATCTTTTATTTTCCTAACTGTTTTTCCAACCTTGGTAATATCGTGAATTTGACCATCAATCATTGCCCTTGTTTCATGCTGTTTTGACTTCATTGCCACTATATGAAAACTCTCATTTTCCATATATCCAACGGTTCCCACAACATTTCTGGTTCCGATATCAAGTCCGAATACATACTCTTTTCCGTCAACATCCACATTATTTCTAACAGGTGCAACTGCCTTTATTGGCCTTGCTTTTTTCGGAATACCACTTAAAGCTTCATCAACCTGGGCAGTTGTTATGTCAAAGTTTCCTTCGTTGTCAATCTGAACAGTTGTATTATCTCTGAATTCTTCATCGGAAAGCTGACTTTTAAATATACTCTCGATTTTTTCATCATCGTATTTTCTTGTAACTTTTAATCTGATTTTTCTGATTTCTTCAGAAGAATAAATATACCAGATATCATCAAACATTGGCTCATAGCCACTACCTAAGATTAAAGCAGCTTCAAAGATATATGCATCATATTCTCCTGCTTTTGTTTCTTTCTTTATGTCACTTTTGGCATATTTAAACACTTCCGGATGGACAATATTATTAATTTTATCTCTTAAATTTTCATCATTGAAAATAAGATTTGCCATTTTTTCCTTGTCAATATCCATCTCTTCATCCAGGATTTCAGTTCCAAATTCTGCTACAATTTTAAAGTAACATATCTGTCCTTTCCCCATAAGCATTGAGCCAATCTCATCTGCTTTTACAACTTTTACATTATAGTTTTCCTTAATGTAATCCAAAATTTTGGACTTTCCTGCTCCAACTCCGCCAGTTACACCAATAACTTTCATAATACTACACTCCTATTTTGCTTCATACCAATTTGTTCCGGTTTCAAGTTCTATTTCAAGGGGTACCTGAAGTTTAGCTGCACCCATCATTTTTTCTGTAAGAATTTTCTTAACTTCTTCTACTTCTTCAAGGGCTGTTTCCACCAGCAATTCATCATGTACCGATAATATAAGTTTTGACTTAAGATTTCTCTTTTTTAATTCCTCATACACTTCTATCATGGCTATTTTTATAATATCTGCTGCGCTACCTTGAATAGGTGAATTCTTTGCCGTTCTTTCTCCAAAACTTCTTTGCATAAAATTAGAAGCCTTAAGTTCCGGCATAGGTCTTCGCCTGTTAAACATGGTAATGGAATAACCCTTTTCTCTGGCAGATGCCACTAAACCATCTAAAAACATTTTTATCTTCGGATATGCATTATAATACTTTTCAATATAATCTGCTGCCTCTTTGTTTGATATGCCTAAATCCTGACCTAAACCGAAAGCACTCATACCATAAATGATACCGAAGTTTACAGCTTTGGCATTCCTTCTTTGAAGAGGCGTTACTTCTTCAATAGGAATATTAAATACACTCGCTGCCGTCGCCTTATGTATATCTTTAGAATTTCTGTAGGCATCTATCAAGGTTTCATCGCCTGACATATGAGCCAGTACTCTTAATTCTATCTGAGAATAATCCGCATCTAAAAATATAAAACCATCCTTTGGAACGAATACCTTTCTTATAAGTCTTCCAAGTTCCAGCTTTATTGGAATATTTTGTAAATTAGGCTCTGTAGAGCTTATTCTTCCGGTAGCCGTAATAGTTTGATTGAAATTTGAATGTATTCTCTCATCCTTACCAATGTAATTTGCAAGGCCGTCTGCATAGGTGGATTTTAATTTGGCAAGGGTCCGGTATTCTAATATTTCATTTACAATCGGATATTCTCCTGCCAGTTTTTCTAAAATATCTGCTGAGGTGGAGTATCCGGTTTTTGTTTTTTTCGCATTGGGCATTTGAAGTTTTTCAAACAATATAACTCCCAACTGCTTTGGTGAATTAATATTAAATTCTTCTCCGGCTTTTTCGTAAATGGACTTTTCCAGTTGGTTAATTCGTCCCACCAGACTGTCTCCATATTCCTTTAAAGCCTCCCTTTTAACTAACATGCCTTCTTTTTCCATGGCATCCAAAACGAAAATAAGAGGACCTTCCATGTTAAAATACAAATCTGACATTTCCATTTCCTTTAATTTTTCAAAGATAATATTCTTTGCCAAAAGTGCCGTCATGGCCTGATAGCAAGTAAGGGTAAGAACCCTTTTTTTATCTTCTTTAAAGGTTTTTTCGATAGAATTTTTTAATAATAATTCTTTAGGACTTTCCAGACTTTCATTTAAATAAATCCCTGCCAGATCTTCGTAAGAATAACTTCCTCCGATAGGGTTTATAAGATAAGCTCCAATGGAAAGATCCAGATATTTATTTTCAAATTTTTCAAGATTTATGACCTTTAAAATTCCCTTTAAATCCATAAAAGAGGCGGATTTTGAGGCAATAATCAACTCTTTGATTTTTTCACAAAGCTCATCTTCTTTTATTTCATCATTTACTTCAATAAAGGCATTTCTTTCGTCAAAAGCTATTGAAAATCCATATAATTTCTTTTCATAAGCCATACCTGTTCCGATTTCCTTTGCCTTTTTTGCTTCGTTTAAAAATTCATCTAAGGCTTTTAAAGTTACTATATGTTCAAATTTTCTTTCAATTTTTTCTTTTTCATCTTCAAAACTGAAACGGGAAAGAAGATTTTTAAACTCCAGCTCCACAAATTTTTCTTTTGAATTTTCATTAAACATGCTTCCCAGTTTAGCATTTTCAATATCAAATTCTATGTCCGCTTTTGTATTGATTGTGGCTAATTTTTTACTTAAGACAGCCAAATCATAATTTTCTTTTAGGGATTTTGATGCCTTTGGAGGCTTAAGATTATCAACATTTTCATAGGCTTTTTCCAAAGTTTCGTATTCTAACAATATTTTTGTGGCTGTTTTCTCACCAACTCCCGGAATCCCCGGTATATTGTCAGCACTATCTCCCATAAGGGATTTAAGATCAATAATCTGAGCCGGTTTTAGCTGATATTTTTCTATTACATCATCCGGGTAATAGTTTTCTACCGTAGTACCGTTTCTTGTGGTTTTAGGTATTCTAAGTTTTACATCATCTTTGACTAACTGGAGAAGATCTCTGTCTCCGGAAATTATAACTACATCTAGCCCTTTATTTCTAGAATATTCAGCCATGGTTCCTATAAGATCATCAGCCTCTAATCCGGCTTTTGAGATTATAAAGATATTCATTGCCGATAAAACTTCTTTTATTAAAGGAACCTGACTAGAAAGCTCTTTAGGAGTCGGCTTTCTGGTTCCTTTGTATTCTTTAAACATCTCGTGTCTAAATGTGGGTTTTGAGGTATCGAATGCCACTGCAAGATATTGTGGATTTTCCTCATCTATAAGTTTGAACATGATATTTAAGAAACCATAAACTCCATTTGTGTATATTCCCTTAGAATTAGTAAGAGCAGGTATTCCATAGAAGGCCCTGTTTAGTATGCTGTGTCCGTCGATTAAAACAATTTTTTCTTTCAAAGTTCCTCCCATTTCCGATAAATTCCATACTTGACTGTCATTTTTATTTTTTAAACAGTCCTGAATTAATTATAACATTGATTAAAGTCAATGCAAAGAAAAGATAGGTTTATTCATACATTTCCTGATAGGAAAATTCATTAATTTCAATCCAGGGTTCATTTTCTTTTTTCAAGTCCTTGCTTAGGGTAAATGTGTCTTTGTCATTGTCTTTTTGCTTCTTTGCTTCCTGCGTAGTTTCCGGAAGATTATTATATCTGTCCGTTTTCATAAATTCCTTTGCCGCTTCATTTATTGTATTGGCCTTAATTTGAAATTCCGGGTCATTTTTGTTTAAACCGGATAAAAAACGGGTTATAACAATAGATACTTCTTCTTTTGATTTACAGCTTTTAAGCTGATTTTCAACTGTTTTTCTAAGTCTTTCCATTTTAAGTGCAAGCATATACAATTCGTTATCATATTGTCTTAAAAATTCCATTTCTTTTCTGGAAAGCCTTTTTCCTGACATTAATTTTGCCTTGATTTTTGCAAGTTTGCTTTGAACTTTTTCATCATCTAAATCTGATTCCTTTGACGCAAGAGTCAAAATGTTTTTGTTTTTTACATTATCTTTATCTTTTGAGTTTTCATCTTTAACAAGGTTACCTATATTTAAAATCAGTGACATACTACAATCATCTCCATTCATGAAAACAAAAATAATCCCTCATCTATATTATCGGCTTCTTATTTCCCGGCTTTATACACAATTCCATCAATTTTTATACAATTTTCTTCTTTTCAACGGTAATTTTTTAATTTTTATTATATTAAAAAGAATAATTGATAAAATATTTCATCATTTTACCTTGACAAAGTGTTATATAGGTAATATAGTTTTCTCAAATAGAACTACTATTTTAAAGGAGCATGGATGAATACAGAAATCTTAATCAGTAAACTGACTGCCTTTTCCCTTACCAGGCAGGAGGCAGCTATTTATATAACTCTTTGTAAAAATGACTGTTTAACAGGATATGAAGTTGCAAAGCAAACAGGAATCTCCCGTTCCAATGCTTATTCCAGCTTAAAAAGTCTTGTAGACAAGGGAGCTGCTTTTATTATAGAAGGGGATTCAAAAAAATATACCATTGTTCCCATAGATGAGTTTTGCAATAACAAAATCCGAAATCTCTACGAAGACAGAGATTTTCTAATAAATAATCTCCCCAAAAAAAGGTCTTTTGAGGAAGGCTATGTCACCATAAACGGAGATGAAAATATTAAAAACAAAATTCATACAATGATGGAACAGACAAAGCTTAGACTTTATATTTCAATGAATTCAGACCTTCTTGATTGTTTTAGAGATGACCTGATAAAAGCAGTAAAAAGAAATATTAAAATAAGTATTCTTAGCGAAAAAGATTTTGATATTGAAGGTGTAATAACCTACATTACAAATGATAAAAAAAATCAAATTGGGGTTATTACTGATTCTAAAAGGGTTATTACAGGCGACTATGGATTTGGAAAAGAAAGCAGTGCACTTTATTCCGAACACAAAAATTTTGTCACTTTGTTTAAAGATTATATGGCAAATGAAATTAAACTAGTAAAAAAAGATTATTAGACTTTTTTACATTTAAATCACATATCTACAGGAGGAAATAATATGAACACAAAAATACCTTTTGTCACTAAAGAACAGGTTTTAGACATGGTAAAAAAATATCCTACCCCTTTTCATATCTATGATGAAAAAGGCATCCGTGAAAATGCCAAAGCCGTAAAAGAAGCATTTTCCTGGAATAAGGGTTTTAAGGAATATTTTGCTGTCAAGGCCACTCCTAACCCGTACATTTTAAACATTTTAAAGGAATATGGCTGTGGTTGTGACTGTTCTTCTCTTACTGAACTTATGATGGCACAAGCTTTGGGATTTAGTGGAAATGACATAATGTTTTCTTCAAATGATACACCTGCCGAGGAATATGTTTATGCAAGACAGATAAATGCAACCATTAATCTGGATGATATTACCCATATAAAATTTTTAGAGGATGTTGCCTCATTACCTGAAACCATTAGTTGCCGTTTTAATCCGGGGGGGCTTTTTACCATTTCAAACAGCATTATGGATAATCCCGGAGATGCAAAATACGGCTTTACTAAGGATCAGCTTTTTGAAGGCTTTAGAATTCTTAAGAAAAAAGGAGTTAAATATTTTGGTGTGCATGCATTTTTAGCCAGCAATACCGTTACCAATGAATACTATCCAACCCTGGCAAAAACTCTTTTTGAAACAGTTGTGGAATTAAAAGAGGCTACAGGCTGTGACATTAAATTCATAAATCTCTCAGGTGGAGTGGGAATTCCTTATACACCTGATCAAGAGCCTAATGACATAAAAGCTATCGGTTCTGCAGTTCATGAAGTATATGATGAAATTTTAGTTCCGGCAGGACTTGGAGATGTTGCCATTTATACTGAAATGGGAAGATTTATGCTGGCTCCTTATGGAGGTCTGGTTACACAGGCTATTCATGAAAAACATACCCACAAAGAATACATCGGTGTGGATGCCTGTGCCGTAAACTTAATGAGACCTGCCATGTACGGAGCTTATCACCACATTACTGTTTTAGGAAAAGAAAATGATATTTGCGATCATACCTATGATGTAACCGGCTCTTTATGTGAAAACAACGATAAATTCGCAGTTGACAGAATATTGCCAAAAATTGATATTGGAGATTACCTTTTTATTCATGATACCGGAGCCCACGGATTTTCCATGGGATATAACTATAATGGAAAGCTTCGCTCGGCTGAGCTTTTATTAAAAGAAAATGGTGAAGTAATAATGATAAGAAGGGCTGAAACTCCAAAGGATTATTTTGCCACCTTCGACTTTAGCGATATATTAAAAGATGTGGATTATAACGCCGGAAAGTAAATTTATTTTTATAAGAGAAGAAGCTATCCCTTTTGATAGCTTCTTTTTTTAGCATATTTTTATTTCTTTTTCCATTGAGCATACAAGGTAACTGTAGCACCGTTTATATCTGTTAAATTTTTATAACTTCCTTTATCTGATACTGCTGTTCCCTTTCCGTTTGCCTTGGTATTCCAGCCGGTAAATATATAACCCGATTTTACATAATTACACGCTGCCACCTTATAAGTAACATCATAGGTCAAATTATTTACCCAGTACATATAATATTTACTTGTATCAGGATTTCCTCCGTTTCTGTCAAACTTTAAGTTATATTTAACAGGAGTCCACTGTGCATATAAAGTAAT
>NZ_FOJY01000007.1:0-99057 GCF_900112085.1 Acetitomaculum ruminis DSM 5522 | reverse complement strand
ATGCCTTATCTCCATATTTTTTCCCGGAACCATTAGCTTTTGTGTTCCAGCCGGTAAATATATAACCTGTTCTGCAAAAAGTTATTGCCTTTAAATTAGCTGTTTTTCCATAGGTTATCTTCTGATTTGACATGGAGCCTGTGCCAGTACCATTTATTTTATATTTAACCGTATAGGTGTTGCCAGATCCTTTCTTTACCCATTGGGCATACAAGGTAACCGTAGCCCCATTGGTTTTGGTAAGGTTTTTAAAACTTCCCTGATCGGCAACTGCTGTTCCGCTACCGTCTGCTTTTGTATTCCAACCTGCAAAGTCATATCCTGATTTTACATAATTGCATTTTGCAACTTTATAAGTTGTACCATATTTGAGACCATAAACCCAGTACATATAATATTTACTTGTATCAGGGTCTCCTCCGTTTCTGTCAAACTTTAAATTGTAGGTGTTTTCAGTAGGCTTAGGTGAAGCACTTGAAGGCATGTTGTTATAAACCGGTATTTTAAATACAAAGGTATTATTTATGGAACCGGTATTCATATATGCCTTTTTTTCTGAAGCTCCCTCACTCATTGGTGCAAAAATATTTTGCATATATTGATGATTATAAGTATTCTTTGAGGTTACATTATACTTTTGAAGATAAAGAGTATCCTGTCCTGCAAGAATGTAACTTGATGCTACAATCTGTGAGCCACCTTTAAGGGCTTTATAAACACTGTTCCACCCTTGTCTTTTTGCATAGCTAAGTCCTGAGGCTATTACCTGGGCATTTGTTGAACCGCTTGCTCCTATATTAAAATAATTGTAATAACCTGTATATCCTGAATAAGTTCCGGAAATAAGTGGTGAAGTTCCGGCTGCCCCCTGTTCCTGGTAAACCCTGCAGGCTAAAAACAAAGGACTTACCCCAAGGGATTTTCCTATTTCATAAAAAGCTGTTGCATAGGTCATGGATTTATTATCTCTTAGAGCCCCACTCATAAAGGAATTGGCAAGTACCTTTGAAACAGCTGTTTTTGTTTGATAGGAGCTGTTATAAGTAAGAAGTTCAAAAGCAAAAATACTGTCTTCATTTAAATAATTTCTAGGATCCATTACATATTTAATAGCTGCTTCAGATGCATAATACCAGCCTCCGCTTCCGTAAGCTCCATCTTTGTAGGCTGCCACATACGAACCTGGTACCAGACTCTTTGCTCCTTTTTCATTTGCAATAACACTGCTCCAGTTAAGATTGGTATTTTGCTTAACAAAAGTCCAGTTTGGATGAGCTTTTTTTAAGGCATTAAGATATGAATGATAGCTTGAAGGAAACTGGGCAATATCCGCGTAATTTGAAGACTTGGCACATAAAACCCCGTCATCCAAAGCATATAAAGTATCAAGTAGATTTTTGATTTCTGTTACATATTTATCTTCAAATGCTATAAAATCCTCATCAGAATAGGCAAGATAAGCTTTTTCTATGTATCCTTTTTTATCGTTATGAGACACAAAATACCATATTTTGCCATCATTTATTTCAATATCTTTAATAAAAACCGTATCACCTGAAGTAAGCTTTTCAAGGCTATTTGATGAACTATCCGGTTTTTCTTTTAAATCATAGGAATCTGTAAGATATACCAATGCCATGATATCTTTTTGAGAAGCCAGTTCTTTCAAAGCTTCTTTTGCACTGGTAAGAAGGGCGTTAAGTTCTTTTTCTTTATCACTAATCTGATTATTATCTTCTTCATTTACCTCTTGTTTTGTATCTACTTTATTATCATCATTTAATGTATCAGTTTCTTCTAATGAATCCGGTGTTAAATCAGATTGGGCGTTCACGGGTAAAATATTGGCAACTGCCAACGAAAATGCAAGTACAACACTAATAATTCTCTTTTTCATAATATCTCCTTTCCAAATTTTAGTAATTTTAATTTTCCTTTAATCAGGGAAAATAATCAGAAAAATCATTAAGTATAATTAACTAATTCACAAACTTAATGTCTTTTTATAAAAATAGTTGGTGAATTAATATAAATCTGATATATTATAAATAGGACAAAGGTCACTATTTTCACAGGGCACAATTTCCTTGATATATTTTAACTTATATATATTAATAAAGTTTTAAATTTGTCCAAATTTTTATTCATATTTAAAATTTAAGCTATATCTGTTTTTTAGTCAAGTTTGTTGTCCTCACCACCTTTTTCACTTAGGGGGAGTAATTTCTTGAGCTTAAGTTAAAAGCAATGAAATCATGCCGAAATACTTATAGGTATAGTAAAGTAATTTTCCCGGAAAGGTAAGAAATGAAGAGATTAAAAATCATACTTACAATAATTATAGCAACCATTGCTTTATGCAGTTGTACGAAAACTGAGAATAATAAAACCCCTGGCAATGATTCTAAATGGCATAAAAATAATAACTCTTCTAGCCCAGGCAATTCTTCTGGAGAAGAAAACGGGGATGAATCTGTTTCCTATAATAATGGTCAGGTAACTGTCCTTGTGCCTACTGCCAGTGATGTGCTTAAAGAAGAAAACGAAACAGTAAGTCTCGATTATTCCAACGCATCAGAAGGTTACATAATGATTAGTTACAAGGGCTCAAATGAAAAGGTAAAGCTTCAGATTACAGGTAATAATAATATTACTTATACCTATAACATGGAAAATGACGGATATGAAGTTTTCCCTCTTACTTCCCAATCAGGAAGCTATGGTATAAAAGTATTTGAAAATATCCAGAAAGACGAATATTCCACGGTTTTTGCCACAAGTATAGATGTTAATATTACAAATGAATTCGGTCCTTATTTATATCCTTCAAAATATGTAAACTTCAACTCTAATACTAAATGTGTTGAACTTTCAAAGGATTTTACCAAGAATGCCAAAGATGAGATAGACGTTGTAACCAATGCCTATAATTACATTATTAACAATTTTGAATACGACTATGACAAGGCAAAAAATGTTCAAAGCGGTTATATACCAAATCTTGATGAAATTTTTTCATTAAAAAAAGGAATCTGCTTTGACTATGCTTCATTAACTGCCTGTGTTTTAAGAGTCCAGGGCATTCCTACCAGACTTGAAATTGGCTATGTAAGGGATATTTATCACGCCTGGATAAGTATTTATACACAAAAAAGCGGCTGGATAAACGGTATTATCAAATTTAATGGAACAAGCTGGGAGCTTATGGATCCGACTATGGCCTCCAGTTCCACTTCCACAAAACCTGAAGATTTCACCGCAGACAAAAGCGATTACCAGACAAAATATGTTTATTAGGAGGTCTTTATGAAACAGCTAAATAATGTTGAATTATCAGATTTTTCTTCCCAGTGTGCCCTTTTATTACATTCGGGAATAACAATTTATGAAGGGATTTCCCTTTTGATGGAAGATGCTGAAACTGATACATTAAAAGAATTTTTTACGGAAATTTATAAAAAACTGGATGAAGGAGAAAGCTTTTACGAAGCTTTAAAAAATACCGATTCCTTTCCGGATTATATGTTAAATATGATTCACATAGGTGAAGAAACAGGCAGTCTTGAAGAAGTTTTAAACTCTCTTTCAAATTATTATCAAAGAGAAGAAAACATTTTTTTAAATATTAAAAATGCCATAACCTACCCTTTTATTATGATTGGCATGATGATTATTGTTATATTTGTTCTAGTAACCAAGGTTCTTCCGGTTTTTGAAAAAGTATATAATCAATTAGGTTCAGAAATGAAGGGCATAAACAGTACACTTTTAAGTATAGGAAACTTTTTAAACGGTACATCCCTTGTGTTTTTTATCGTAGTGGCGGCTATTTTATTACTGCTCTTCTTTTTAGTAAATATAAGAAATAATACCTCCTTTATAAATTTCTTTCTGACTAAAAATTTCAAGGAAAAAATGGCTACCGGTCGTTTTGCCAATGCCATGTCCCTTTCTTTAAACAGTGGTCTTGATACTGAAAGAAGTATGGAAATGGCTTTGGAACTTGTTAAGGATACAAAGGTTTTTCAAAAAGCAAATAAGTGTCTTTCCCTTACAAAAGAAGGGGAATCCTTTAAAGATGCCCTTAAAACCTCTAAGATTTTTTCCAATACCCAGATAAGGCTTATAGATATAGGTTTTGCCTCAGGAAGTATTGATACAGTTATGGAAAGAATTGCAAAATCCTATGAAGATGAAACCAATAATTCCATTGATAAAATGATTTCTGTTTTAGAGCCGACACTGGTAATTATTTTATCTGTAATTGTAGGTTTTATATTACTTTCCGTACTGCTTCCTTTAGTTGCAATAATGGCTAATATCGGTTAGGAGGTAAAATGAACAGATTTAAAAAACATTATCATTTTAAACTGATAAAATCTTTCATATCATTGCCTGCTGTTACTTTCATAATTTTAGTAACAATATTTATTTTTTCAGCTTCATATTTTAGCAATATAAGCTCTGACAATGAAAAGGAGCTTTTGGAAAAGGCTCTTAAAAGAAGTATTGTTGAGTGCTATGCCTTGGAAGGATCTTATCCTGACAGTCTTTTATATATTGAAAAAAATTATGGACTGGTATATGACACTGATAAGTATTTTATTGATTATCAGCCCATTGGAAAAAATATAATGCCCTCTTACAGCGTAATTGCCAAAAACTGGAGGAATACTAATGATGAGTGAAAGAAATCATAAACATATAATTGAACATCTTTTTGTATTTGTCCTTTTTGGCTTATTTGCCTCTTTAACCTTTTTACTGGTTATTTTAGGTGCAAATGTTTATAAAAATACGGTAAATACAATGGATAAGGACTATAATGTAAGAACCCTTTCTTCCTATATATCCCAGAAAGTACGGCGTTTAAATGTCAAGGATGGAATATATCTTAAGGAGAAAAACGGTATTTCCATGCTGGTTTTAGATGAAGAAAAGGGAAAAAGTATCTATTCAACATATATATATTCCTACAGCAACTGTGTCAGAGAAATTGTTGTGGAAAAAGGCCTTGATTTTAGCCCTAATGATGGGGAAAAAATACTTACAGGACAGTCTGTGGATTTTTCATTGAAAGAATCGGGACTTATTGAAGCAGATTGTATTTTCGGGGATATTTGTCAGAAAATATATATTAATACCATTAATTAAGAGGAGATTCCTATGAAAAAATTAAATAAACATTCCTCCTCCGGGATTTTTCTCATGGAGATTACAATTTCAATATTGTTTTTTTCTCTTTGTGCAGTAGTATGTATAGAGCTTTTTGTAAAGGCTCATACCCTTAGTAAAAGCACTGATGAACTAACCTTTGCAACAAATATTGCTTCCAACTATGCAGAATGCTTTTTAAATGCCAAAGGTGATATGTCAAGGGTGGACATATTAGCAGATATGAAGGAAGCTGATAAAAATTGCTATGAAATATATTTTGATAAAAATTTTAATATAATTAAAAAGAAAGAAGCCTCCTATGTACTTTATCTTGAAAAAAGTCAGGATGAATATGATATTGGAAAAATGGCCAAGGCTTCTATTACCATAAAAAATATATTTGAAGATTCTGAAGTTTATTCTCTATCTGTACAAAAATATATCCCGGAAACCATTAATTAATTTTTGAAAGGAAAAAACATGTCAAACTTTAAATTTAACGGCTTTGGTGCCAGTATTATTTTAATAAGTCTTACATTGCTTGGAATGGTTACTTTTGCGACTCTTTCTATAATTACCTCCAATTCCAACTACAAACTTTCAAAAAAAACCGCCATAAATTACAATAACTATTATGAAGCATGCTCCAAAGCCCAGGATATTTTAAAATCCGTTGATGAAAGCTTGTTTAAAGCTTATAATGATAGCGAAAATATTTCTGATTATTATGAAAAACTTGAAAAATCACTTTCTGATAAAGTAAAGCTTGAAGGAGAAGATATTTCTTTTACAGTTGATTTTGGCGAGAATGATTCCTTATTGGTTTCCCTAAAAGTAAATTATCCCAAAAAAGACAGTGAAAAAGAATTATTTACCATATACAAGTGGCAAACGAATTCCACAAATGAATATAAACAAGACAATTCCTTAAATGTGTTGGGAAGTTAATGATTTTTAATAGTATTATGGAAAGGAAATAAAATCTTGATTAAAGAAATTTTGGAAAAAATAGTGGATTTAGGGGCTTCTGACATCTTTTTAGTAGCCGGTATTCCATTAACATACAAATTAAAGGGAACGATGTATCACTATAGTGAGGATAAGCTTAAACCTGAGGATACATTTAATTATTTAAATGAAATATATGAACTGGCCGGAAATAGAAAAAGACAACTCTATGACAAAAAAGGGGATGATGACTTTTCTTTTTCCATAGTTAACTGCTCCCGTTTCAGAGTCAGCGCCTATAAGCAGCGTGGTTCTGATTCTGCGGTTATAAGAGTAATTACTTTTTCCCTGCCGGATCATAAGGAGCTTGGTATTCCTGAAAGTGTTATTGACCTTACCAAAATGACGAAAGGTCTTATTTTGGTAACAGGTCCTGCCGGAAGCGGAAAATCCACTACCCAGGCCTGCCTTATTGATAAAATCAATCGTGAATGTCAAAAACATATTATTACTTTGGAAGATCCCTTAGAGTATCTTCACAGACATAAAAAATCCATAGTAAGTCAGCGTGAGATTTCATCTGATACAGAAAGCTATTTAACAGCTTTAAGAGCTGCTTTAAGACAGAGTCCGGATGTAATTTTGTTGGGCGAAATGAGGGATTATGAGACCATGAGCGTGGCTATGACTGCCGCCGAAACCGGACATCTTATTATTTCCACCCTTCATACCATTGGCGCAGCCAATACCATTGACAGGATTTTGGACTCATTTCCTCCAAGCCAACAGCACCAGATTGCCATTCAGCTTTCTATGGTACTAAGAGCAGTTGTTTCCCAACAGCTTCTTCCAACTGTAGATGGAAAAATACTGCCGGCATTTGAAATTATGACTCTTACTCCTGCCATCAGGAATATGATAAGAGAAAATAAGATTCATCAGATTGATTCCGCTATTCAAACATCCCAGGATAAGCAGATGATTACTATGGATAACAGTATTCTTACCCTTTATAAAGAGGGAAAAATCACCGGAGCAACTGCCCTTAGAAATGCCTCAAATCCTGAAATGATGGAGAAAAAAATCAAATTATAAATATTAGACTGGAGAAAAAATGGGTTTACTATTGTTACCTTTTCAAATTATATTTACCTTGTTAAAAATAACCTTTAAATTACTTGACCTGCTCTCTATTCCTTTAAAATGGCTATACGGACAAATATTTGGTTTCAGAGTTCCAAAGGCAAAGGATGGCTATGCCTATGAATATGTATGCGCAGAACTTTTAAGGCGAAACGGCTTTAAAAATGTTGATGTCACTGTAGCTATCGGAGACCAGGGAGTCGATGTATTGGCTACTAAAAAGGGGCTTAAATATGCCATTCAATGTAAATACTACAGTGGATATGTGGGAAACAAGGCTGTTCAGGAAGTTTATGCCGGAATGGAATACTATGGTTGTGATGTGGGTGTAGTTATGACAAATTCCTATTTTTCAAAAAGTGCCATAGAACTTGCCGAAAGTACCGGCATTATTCTCTTAGACCACTGCCCTGTTAAAGTAAAAAGAAAAAGAAGTCCTTTTATTTTTTGGGGAAGCCTTTTAGGAGTTATATTAGGTGGGGTTTATATGCTTTATAAAAATATCTATATAAGTTTTATTCCCTATATGTTTTTAGCCTGGTTTGGACTTATGCTTTTTTATATTATTCTTACTCCTTTTTTTCGGGAGGATGCCTACTTACTGTAAAAAAGCCTTAATCTATCAATGTTTTACTGACAAAAAGGCATTACTTTTTCATACGGTAATGCCTTTAAATAACTTTATTTATTTTCTTTCTCTTTTATTATTTTTCCATGTACTACGAATCTTTTATAGTCTCCATAGCAGGTTGATAAGGTAATTACTCTATCTTTATCATTCACCTCAACTCCCGTATCATAGGTAGACTTTTCTTTCAGATTTTTAACAAAATCCGGATAAGTATCATCATAGCTGTTATAAATTGTATAAATATCACTCTTAGGGCTTATGGACGAAGCGGAAAATATCTCTACTCTTATAACCTTGTTTTTTGTATAGATGGTGTAATATTTATTTTCTTTATAAAAATCAATGTCGGCATATTTTTTTAATTTTGCAAACATTGAACCGTCTATCATATTATGCCCGAAAATAATACTATGATAATCGCTAAAATCATAAGAATTCATATAAGATAAAAATATCGAACCTGCACTGTTTTTATTACCAAAAAATGTCTTTTTAAGATAGCTTTTATCATTATCTGTCTGCATTATAGGATAACTTATCCCTAAATTATCGAAACGAATCCAGCCGATTACATCGGGATTTATTTTTTCCAGATCATCAAAGTTTATATGAACACCTTTATACCACCAGTCATCTGAGTCTTTTAATTTATCCTCTTTTAAATATTCTTGCGTAATGTCCTTATATTCTTTTTGAGCAGTGTAATAGCCATATCCTATATAAAATAAAGCTACTGCCGAAAACAAAATCAAGCAAAGCCCAATTACAATTATTACACTGTACCCAGCTTTGCTATTTTTCTTTTTCTTTTCTTCCAACTAAACTTTCTCCCAGATATACCAAAGCTGCAATTATAAAAACAACAAACATAATGGCTCTTCCATAAAAATTTCCATAAATATTATAAAGATACCCCAAAAAAGGAATCACCAGGAATGGTTTTCCTATCAGCCTTTTAAATTTAACAGGCTCCAAATCCTTATCATCATTGGCATCACCTTTTGTTATAAAAGCATCATTTTCATCGTCTATCTCTATCACTCTATGGGTCATTACGGCATCAGTATCAGTACCTAATCTGTAAGTAATTACATCTCCTACCTGAACCTCATTATAATTATCGTGTTTTACATAAATCAGACTGCCTATGCCAAAATCCGGCTCCATACTTCCTGATAAAACACAATATGCTTCCCATCCAAGTATTTTAGGCATTGCAACCGGTATGGTTAATAAAACAATAACCACTAAACAAATAGTGGCTACGTTGCTAAATATTTTTAAAATTTTCTTATTCATTTACCAGACTCTCACCTTTTTCTGTATCATCTGATAAAACAGAATCCATAAGCCTCATTAATTCCAAAGCACTTCTAAAATTAACCTGCTTTTTCCCCTCTACCCAGGAGATTGTACCCTGCCAGGTATGATTCTCCTGACTTCGCACATTTATAACAAAGCTTTGATTGCCTTTTTTCTTCTCTATCCTTTGCATAACTACTTACCTCAACATACAATTATATATTTTTTTAAGTGTTTTTTTCACTTATCTCAATATCCTCCGTCTCACAAATCTCAAAATCCTTTATTGATATAGCTAAAGATACACCAGGTTTTCACGCTCTACCAATTTCTAACCCGTGTACCTTTAGCTTAATTATCAAACCCTGTCTTAATTGCCAAAAATAACCTTATTTATAGAATAATGTGCCTTGCCGTTGGCATATTCTATTTTCTACTTACGGTGCTACATATTCGTATGATTCTATAGCGATTGTTCCAGCATCAACTGCATCCCAAACATCTGCAGGCATATGCTCGTATTGAATTGCTTCAGCGGTGTAAGCTGCAGCCACTTTACAATCTGCCCAAATATTTCCAAGTTCTGTAGGTATAGTCTGTGTATCTGTAAATACCTTTGAAGAAGTATTTGCTTTAAATTGTGCTGGTGTAGCTTTGGTTCCGTAATATGCTACAAATTTTACTGTACCTGCACTGGTATCTGTAGTAACATCAGCAATTGTCCAATCTGTTGTAAGCCATGCTGCGTATGCGTTGTTATTACCAAATTCTCCTTTAACCATCTTCTCAAGATCTGCTACACACTGTGCAATATTAGTTTGTGATGTAGCTACTTCTTTTGTGACCTTAAGTTCTACTTTAACTCTTACAGCTGCATCTGCCGATTCTTGAGCAACTGCTACTACAGGATTGAATTTGATTGTATCACCAGGTACTATTTTAGCCGTATTTGTTCCCTCATCTGTAAGGGAGATATCTACTCTACTGGTTGAAGCAGAATTTGCAGCATCTTCTGTGTCTGTGAAGTAAGCCATTGTTGTTCCTATTCCAAGAACTGCAACAACTGATAAAGCTGCAATTACTGATAAGACTTTACTTTTTTTCATGCATTGTTCCTCCTTGCATATGTTATTTAATATAGTATTACTCTCAACTTCTGTGACCATTATATATATTCAGCGTCACATACAAGTCACATATTTCAAGCTAAAATAAATTCTTTTATCAGAATCTATCTTTTCTACTGTGGACAAATGTAACTAAAAACCTTTTAAGGATTGTAGAATAGGGTTATTAATACTCGTATGATTCCACGGTTATTTTATTGTTATCAACATCATCCCAACTTGTAAAGTGGTCATATTGAACTGCCTCAGCTTCATAGCTTACATCAACTTTACAATTTGCCCATTTATTTCCAAGTTCTGCCGGCATAACAAGCTTATCTACAAATAACTTTGAAGAAGTACCTGCTTTTCCTTCCTGTCAACTCTTTAAGTAGCTGACAATAAATATTTTTCACCTTATATACAAACCCCCGCCTTATTAAATATTTTTAAGGCGAGGGAATTGATTACATTATATATTGTGATAAATAATTAGTTTAACCAATCTGTATTATCTTTAATAATCTGTTTTTCTACTGTTGCATCACCGGATACATATTTTGCCTGTACACCTAATGCCTGAATATCAAGATCCTGGAATGTGGCACCTCTTTCAGCATCTTTTGGGATTTCTGTTGTACCGTTTCCGTTAGCTACACATTCCTTAAAAATTGGCATACAATTCCCTGAACCATCAGAAGGATCATACCAAGTAAAGGTATTACCATCCTGGGTTTTATATTTTAAAATAATACCGTCTTTTGCATTATCTTCATATATTTCCCAACAATCTTCTAAGGTAAATTGTAGAGACTTATCTGTAGTTTCTACTACCTTTGTTCTTATTGTTCCTGCACTTGCATTCACAACCTCTGCATTTTTTAAATACACATATATCAGTGATTTAACTGATGTATTTGCAAAAACTGTGGGATCCTTTAAAATAATCTCATTTGGTGCACACTCTGAATAGTCTACCCCATTTTTTCTGCCATATTGATAATCTGTGGTAAAATCTACAGTCCAAAAAACCTCTCCATCATTATCTAAATATCCATCTTCGCTATCATGAACTACATTAGATTCCTTTAGCTGTAATTCTATATTTCCAACTGTAAATACGTTAGTAAGGGTATCTGTTTTATCTGTAAGATATGCCATGGTACTTCCTACTCCTACAGCTGCAATAACTGCCATTGTTCCTAAAACTTTAATCAAATCTCTCTTTTTCATGCCATTCCTCCTTCTAAATCCATACATTAGTCATCTAACCAGTTCGTATTTGTCTTAATCAGATTATTTACATCATCATTCTCAATAAAATTATGCTGAATTATCATAGCTTGAACTGTTAAGTTCTGGAATGTTGAATCTTCTTCAAAGTCATTTGGTAATTTGGCTGTATAAACTGCACCAGTTGTCTCATCTTTGAATTTTTTAAATATTGATATGGAAGTTCCCTGAGTAAAGTGATCTGCCCACCAGCCTCCTCCGGTATACATTAAAACTATGCCCTTATTTGCATCTTTTTCATATATTTCCCAATAATCATCCAAAGTAAACTCCAAGGATTTATCTGTAGAAGCTATCGCTTTTGTTTGGATAATTCCTTGATCCTCATTTACTACTTCGCAATTTCCAAGATAAGCATATACAGTAGAACTTACTGATGCCACAGGAAAAACTGTAGGATCTTTATATATAAAATCACCTGCTACAAGACCGTCGTATGTTACGCTATTTTTAATATTTCCATTTGCGTCTTGTGAAAAATCTACTGTCCAGGTATTATCACCATCACTATCTTTAAATCCCCAATCACAAGATTCTACTGCAGACTCTTTAAGTGCTATACTCACATCTCCTATTGAAAAGGTGTTATGAAGAGTATCTGTTTTATCTGTAAGATAAGCCAGAGTACTTCCTATTCCAATGGCTGCTATTACTACCATTGTTCCTAAAACTTTAATCTGATTTCTCTTTTTCATGCCATTCCTCCTTGTAAACAATTAATTACTGTTTATATTCGTCTATGGTACCTCACGAACTCTCTTTTTTATGTGTTAAGTATATTGTTACAATGTCACAGGCAAGTCACATATTACCGAAAAATGATATTTTAAATATCTCAAAAATCATCATTAAACCCAAGTGTAAGATTCTAAATCGAATTTTCTTTTTTTAGTATCATAATAATTAGTTATATCTGCAATTTATATAAATCCGTGTGACTTTTATATGACAAAAATAACCCCTTGTTTTAAAGTTTATGCATTACTTTAAAACAAGGGATTAAATTCATCGTATATATTTTTAATAATTAGTTTAACCAGTCTGTATTTTCTTTAATTATTTGTCTTTCTACTGTAGCATCACCGGATACATATTTAGCCTGCACCCCGAGTGCTTGAACATCAAGATCCTGATATGTGGCACCTCTTTCAGAATCACTTGGGATTTCTGTTGTATAATATTCATAACTACCTAGAAACCAACGATATTCTTCAAATACCGGCATATAATCCCCGGTATCTTCAGACGAATCATACCAGTTAAATTTATCACCATCCTGGGTTTTATATTTTATAATAATACCGTCTTTTGCATTTGCCTCATATATTTCCCAATCTCTGTGTAAAGTAAATTGTAACGACTTATCTGTAGATTTAATTGCTTTTGTTTGTACTTTTCCAGTATCTGCATCCACTACCTCTATATTTTTTAAATACACATATATCAGTGATTTAACTGTTGCATTTGCAAAAACGGTTGGATCCTTTAAAATAATATCACCAGGCGCACAATCAGAATAATCTACTCCATTATTTACATTTGGATTTTGTGTAGAAGAATCTACGTCCCAAGTATACTCAAAATCCGCATCTATATATCCTGATTCCTCCACATGATAAACATTTGATTCCCTAAGCTGTAATTCTACATCTCCAACTGTAAATACATTGGTAAGTGTATCTGTTCTATCTGAAAGGTAAGCCAAAGTACTTCCTACTCCAACGACTGCCAAAACTACCATTGCTCCAAACAATTTAATCAATTTTCTTTTTTTCATGCCATTCCTCCTTCTATATATTTATTAATCATTTAACCAGTCAGTATTTGCTTTTATCAAAGCGATATCTTCATTATTATAAATATGCTCACCTTGAATTATCATAGCCTGAACTGTTAAGTCCTGGAATGTAGAATCTTCTTCAAAATTATCAGGTAATTTTGTTGTATAAACTGCACCAGTTGCATCATCTTTTAATTCTTTAAATATAGCCATGGAGGTTCCTTGATCATAGTATTCACCCCATCCACCACCAAAGTCTTCAATAATTATGCCACCATTTGCATTTTTATTAATGATGTACCAATTATCACATAGTTTAAATTCTAATGATTTATCAGTAGCATCTATAACTTTTGTTCTAATGATTCCGTTTTGCTCATCTACTACTTCGCAATTTCCAAGGTGCACATAAATACAAGCATGTACGGATGCCACAGGGAAAACTGTCGGGTCTTTATATATATATTCCCCTGCTACAATGCCCTCATATTTTACTCCATCTTTTATGATACCGTTTTCTCCCTGGGAAAAATCTACTGTCCAGGTATTTGCTCCATCTTTATCTTTAAATCCCCATTCACAGGATTCCACAGCTGATTCTTTGAGTGCTATACTTACATCTCCTATTGAAAAGGTGTTGTGAAGTGTACCGGTTCTATCTGAAAGATAAGCCAGAGTACTTCCCACTCCAATGGCCGCCAAAACTACCATTGCTCCCAAAACTTTAATCAGATTTCTTTTTTTCATACCATTCCTCCTTGCACTTATTTCAACCATCCGGTTTTTTCTTTTATAATCTTTCTTTCAACTGATGAATTACCTGAAACAAATTTTGCCTGTACTCCTAATGCCTGTATTGAAAGATTCTGATATGTAACACCATTTTCATAATCCAATGGAACTCTTGTAGTATACATGTTGTTATTATATTTAAAATACTTAAATATAGGCATATAGCTTCCAGGATTGTTAGCATCATCCCAGTCAAATTCATCACCATCCTGGGTTTTATATTTTAGAATAATCCCATCTTTTGCATTAGCTTCGTATACTTCCCACATATCCTCCAAGGTAAATATTAATGTCTTGTCTGTAGACTTTTTGGTTTTTAGTTTTATTGTACCTGCATTTAAATCTGCCACCTCTGCGTTTCCCAAATAAACATATATCAAGGATTTTGCTGATGCCTTTGCAAAAACAGTAGGATCCTTTAAGATATAATGCCCTGGTGCAAGATAATTATAATCAACTCCATCATTCCTGTATCCTGGAAGTATATTCCATGGTAACGGTTCAAAATTTGCTTCAAAACTATGAGCACCGTAATAAGCTGTATATCCTTCGTGGTCTGGAGATTGATATGTCCATGATTCTTTAAGTTTTAAATCTATATTTCCAACGGTAAATACGTTAGTTAATTTTTCTGTTCTATCTGAAAGATAAGCCAGGGTACTTCCTACTCCTATCGCAGCAATTACCATCAAAGCTACAAATAACTTAATAAAATTTCTTTTTTTCATGCCATTCCTCCTTCTATATATTTATTAATTATTTAACCAGTCAGTATTTGCTTTAATAATATTTATTTCATCAGCCTGAGTTACAAAATCGGTTTGCATTATTAAAGCCTGAACCTTCAAATCTTGAAAAGTAGAACCCCTTTTAAAATCATTTGGAATTTTTGTTGTATATTTGATGTCTCCCTCTGTAAATACTTTAAATATATTCAAAGTAGACCACACGCCTTGAGAATATTTATTATAAAACTCTGTATCCCTTATTATTATTCCACCATTTGCATTTGCTTCATATATTTCCCAATTATCTTCCAAAGTAAATACTAATGATTTATCTGTAGATTCTTTTTGCACTGTTTCTATTGTTTTATTTTCTTCATTTGCTACGCGACAATTTCCAAGATATACATAATTTGCTGAAAATACTTCACTCTCAAAAATAACTGTAGGATCCTTATAAATGTGATCTCCTGCTACTAATCCCTCATATTTTACTCCGTTTTTTATAAATCCATCTGAACCTCTTGAAAAATCTACTGTCCAGTTTTCATCACCATCGGCATCTCTAAATCCCCATTCGTAATATTCAACTGCAGACTCTTTTAGCTTAATTTGTGTATCTCCCATGGCAAAGGTGTTATTAAGTGTACCTGTTTTATCCGAAAGATAAGCCAGTGTAACTCCTACTCCAATGGTTGCTATTATCACCATTGCTCCCAAAAGTTTAATCAGTTTTCTTTTTTTCATGCCATTCCTCCTTGTCATTAACAATTAACTTTTTTACTTTGTAAAGCGGACTTCCGGAATCCGCTTTGCTACACTCTAACGAACGCTGTAGCACTGCGCTTAAATTTTTTTGAGTACTCTTTTTGTTGTAAATTATATTGTTACAATGTCACAGAAAAGTCACATATTTGCAAAAATGTTGTTTTAAATTAATATTTTTATTGATTTTAATACGATAGTACTGTAAAATGTCACATAAATGCTGTTTTAAGCATCATTTTCAATGTTTTTTTATTTAAATTACGTGACTTTTTATGGGGCAAATTTCACCGGAAAAAATGGGAATCCCGTTCTTTTTTATTTTTATAAAGCCTGTTTCTTATCCTTTTAAATAAAAAAACGAATCCAACTTAGGACTCGCTTATTTCTGATAAAAAAACCCACAAACAAAATATTTGTGGGTATTAAAATGCTTATTTATTTGTTTCCTCTTTTTTATTTTCTTCCTCTTTTTTAAAAAGCTCAGGAAGAAAATTCAACAATACTAATACAAATACTACTGCACATACAGCTGCAATACCTAACTTTGTTCTTCCATAAATAGCTATATATCCTAAAATTGGAATTGTAAATGCTACTTTTCCAATTACCTTGTCATAGGATATAGGATTTACATCTTCTGTATCGTTGGCATCGCCTTTCGTAGTTACTGTCTTATTTTCTGTATCAATTTTAGTTACTCTGTGAGTTACCATTGTATCGCCCGAAATGGCATAGGTAACAACATCTCCTACTGATACTTCCTTTGATACGTCTTTAACATCTTTATCATAAACTATTGAGCCAACGGGTATATTAGGTTCCATTGAACTGCTTATAACAGCATATGTACCATAGCCCATTAATCTTGGAACCAGCATAAGTGCTGCTATTATTATTAAAATCAACATTATTACATCAGATAAAATTTTACATACCTTTTCCATAAGCATCTCTCTTTCTTATTGTTATACTTAACCATTTAATTTGAACGCAGTGTAAGCAATCCCCCGCTTCAAAAGCGTAAGCTTTAAGCGGGGGTATAAAGCTTACTAGTGTCAGAAGGGGTTAAAGCCCCTTCTGACAGGTGGCACAAAGTGCCACTGCGTTCATGAGGAAGTAGCGAAGCGGATTTAAGAATGTCCGCTTTACATATATAAACCACTTTATTGTATAAATAAATGATATCATAAGAAAAATTTACAGTAAAGCGTATGTTTTCATAGCTTTTTATACATTTAAAAGCGAGACAGACAAGCTGCCTCGCTAATTTATACTATTTATTAATAATCAGTACTCTGCTCTTACATTACTACTTTTCAACAGCTGAAAATGCAGATTTCATAAGACTTACCTTTTGTGTATTATCACCGGCAGCATTAAATCTGTCCATGTAATGATCTGATGCAACAGCCTCCTGATATATTGTAATTTCAAAAGCTGAAGATACTTTCGTTGTTTTAACAGCGTCAAATAAACTGTCTGTTGAATATCCTACTTTAACAGATTGGTTGTAGTAGAAAAATCCATCTTCACTATTGTAAATCCAATAAGCATTATCTCCATCTTTGTCATTAACCGCTGATGAACTTAATGCCAGCTTTGTAGTATCGCTAACCTGTCCACCGCTGATATTTAAATCAGCAGAATTTCCAGCATCCACTGAAAACAAATCCTGATCGTAGCTTATACTTCCGGCTGTAAACTTTGCACAATACAACTGTACTATCTCACTGGTATCTGTCAAAGTCACATTGTCCTTATCCCAAAGCTTTTCAGGTGTAACAACTATTCTTGCTCTAATAAAAGCATCATTGGTTCCATCATTATAAACTCTAGGTGACTTGATTATAGTGGTTTCTGAATCTTTAGTATATGTACTGCTATTATCCAATACTTCAACTATATGTGTATTAACACTACCCGGCTCAAAATTGTTATCAAGCAGGGACGTAGCTGATTTAAGGAAAGCATATGTCGAACCTGTTCCAATTATTACAACTAAAAGAGCCAGAGTAATAACCAATTTTTTATGAGCGTTTAAAAATAATTTCATTTTCAATCTCCCCTCCTTTAGTTATTGTAAGCTGATGTTTTATAGTACTCGTAAACATTAGTATCTGTGTGATTATCAGCTGAACCTGTAGTAGTTACTGCTTTTGAAGGTGAAAATGTATTCTTTCTAACATCTGTATCAGTAAGTTTTCCTGCATTTCTGGACTTGTTATTAGAAAAACTTACCTTCATTTCTATTGCATTAATATAATCATCATTTAAAACATCTCCAGATGTCACACCTTTTGAAACTGCGTCTGAACTATTATATCCTAAAGCAACCTTAGCACTTGTAAGACCATTTGCAAGATACATACATCTTGTTTTGTTAGCTTTAGTAGAAACTGAAATCTCACTTGTTTTATATGTCAAGGTGCTTAATTCTGTAACCTCATATATACCTTTTTTAAGATTTGAAAGCTTTGTAGTAAGAGATGAAGTCTGACCATTTTCAAATCTCAAAGTTTTATAATATACTTCATTAGTATCAAGGTTCTTAATTTTGAAGGTAAATACAGCATCACCATGAGTGCTATTGTAGGTATCTGCACTTACATTTTTAGTAATATAAAGATTTCCTGCAACTACTTTAAATAAATAATCCTTTGTTCCCGTGGTGTTATAAACTTTATCACCTACATTTGTATTACCTGAATGATGAGCATAATAGGTTACATCAATACTATATGTAATTACATTACTTCCTATACGCTCAGTTACAAAATCTTTTGTAAAATCCACATTTTGAATCTTATTATCTCTATCTCTATAAGTAGCCTTAAGGGCATAATGTATATATCCATCTTCTACATCTGTTCCCGGATAACAATAACCTTCCTCGAAAGAGTTATTTCTGATTAATTGCTTTAATTCACTATCTGTAAAATCTTTTATAATATACGCATTATTATCCTTTACTTGTTTAAAACATTCAGTCATTCTATCTGAAGAAATAGTTTCACCAAGATAATAAGTATCTGAATATTTTTCATACACAAGTGGAAGTAGTTTTACATTTACCCTTGGGACAGGGAATAAGTCCTTTTTACTCTCCGAATTTTTATCTTTTGCAAATGTTACATAAGATCCGTTTTTGATATTTGTAGTAACATAATTTCCACCTAAGAAGTCAGCCTTTGCCTGTACCCTGAAAGTAACTGTCCATGTATCCCCACCCGTAACTTCTGGATTAAAGATGTTTGTCCACTTCAAAGTTACAGTATTTATATAGGAAGGTGAATTTTTATCAATGTTGTCACGATTTTGCACTCCTAAATCGAAGGAACTTACCAGTTTTTTCTCTTCAGGATTCATGGTTGAATTATTATTAACTACTCCATTTTCAACTATTCCTAGATATGTAAATCTTGCATCTAAGGTATCAAAAATTTCTGTATAAGCTTCATTATCATTGTTATTTTCTACAGTTAAGGTAATATCATATGTTCTGTTATTATAATCAGCTAAAGCTACTGTCTTATCAATATTTTGAATAACTATTTTCTTTTTGTTTTCAATATAATACTTAACATTACCATTCTGGTCTTTTTCAGAGGTTAGTAATAAACCATCTCCGATAATACTGATTTCGTAGTCAAGCACCTGAATCTCGTTACCATTTTCTATAGTAGTACCCACCTGTTTAACTACAACTTTCCACTTTTCGTTTGGAAGGGAACAGCCTTTTGGTGGTTTTGTTTCTGTTAAAGTATAAACACCAGTTGTTATATGTTCAAATTTAACAAGTCCGTCATCTCCTGAAACAGCTGTTGCTACAAGACTATCGTTTTTATTATCATCTGTAAGTTTAAATTCAGCTCCGGAAAGTGGAGAACCATCCTCAGCTTTTTTTGTAAATTCCACATCTGTATCTGAAGAATGAACTGTTGATAAATTAAATTTCAAACGTAAATTAGACTCTGAAGCTCCCCTTTCAAGATAATATACATTTAATGTATGAATGTTATTGGTGCTGCAAAAACCTTCCTGATTTACCCCCAACAAATCGTAGATATTTCCAACAAGAGTCATATTGCTATATATATCATCACTATTTGATGCACCACCTATATAAATAGCACCTGTTGCAAAGTTAATATTTCCAGCAATAGAATCATGTATACCACCAAGATCAAGAGCCAGTTTACCATCTATGTATACCCAAACATCATCATCACCGCTGAATTCAAAAACTGTATCAACGGCTGCTGTTTCATGTTCAGCAAGTACTGTTGAAACGCCATCTATTAAATATGATGTTTTTCCATCCCCGGTAACAACTGTCTTACCAGCTCCTACATTTCCATCTAACTTCGAAAATTCAAAATTTACTGGTACTGAAATACCAAAATGATAAAGATCTTTTTCCTTATTGCTGTCATATGCGGTAGCATACTTCTTTTTTGGCACACCAAAAGGATAAAAACCGGAAGTCTTTTGTTCTGTTAAATTTTTGTTATAAATCTCTAAAGAATTAGAAGTGTTCTCATAGAACATATCATAATTATCACTGTTATATTCATAGTAGCCTGTATTTTCATCATAAAGAAAGGCCATCTTTAAGTTCATGTAACTGGTCTTTCCATCTATTGGAGTTGAGCCAAAAATATCAGGAACAATATAGTTTTCCGTAAACTTAGGCACTAATTCACCATTTGCATTAGTAGAAAGCTCTTTTTCAACCAATCCCTGAAATAAACTTTTTTTCGTAAGACCATTTGTAAAAAGATTCGCTTTGTCCGTGAATATACTCGTTTTATAAGCTAAAAGTTCTTCTTCAGACATTAACGGCTCATAACCATTTTGAAATAGTCCGAAATTAGCACAATATTTGGTATAATTACTAACTCCATTACTTCCTGTTCCAAAAACGAAAGTGCTTTTGTTAGTTCCGTTAGCCTTATTATATTTGTATAAATTTTCAAGTATAGTTCTATTTATGTTGCTTACATTGTTTGCTTTGTCAACAATATTTCCATCTTCATCTTTCTTATATACTTCTGGTAATGTATTGTAGTCAAAGAGATTTACGCCTGAAACATATTTTACAGTACCTGTATACTTTGTTCCTCTACCTATTGGCCCGGCATGTCCATGATCCACTTCACCATAAGTAAATTCTGTATAATTACTATTGGTAGCCTGTAAAACTTCTACCTCTTCATTACTGTTTGCATCGTTCTCAATGCTTATATCACCATCTTCGTTTTCGCTTTGAGTATCATCTGGTGTTAAAACCTGTGTCCCTGTTCCTTCCACAATATTTGTAGCAGCAGTAGTTGTCACAAGAGTTCCAAGAACCATTGTTAAACAAATCAGCAAAGCGAGGAACTTCCTCACAAAATCTCCTACTTTCATAATATTCATCCTCCTAACTGGATTTTATTCTTACTAAAGACCATCACATATTCTTTAGCCATATCGAAAAAATATATATGAGATTTATACATAAAATCCTTATTCGTAACCTTATGGAAATAATAACAACATCAAGTCACATGGTGGTCACATTATTGTCATACAATCGCCCGAATTTATTTTTTTTCATTTTCCCTGTTACCGTTTTTCATAATCATTTTTTTCATCAAAAAAGACATGTTTTTAAATCTTCTTTGTAAGTTCATTTAAAAACATGTCTATATTCTTTATTTTCAACCACTCCAGATATTCAGGCAGTTTTTAAATGCATTATATTATAATAAAGTTTTCTCCAAAAATAATAAAAATCATCTACATCTAATTTCATAGATCTGACTAAACTATCAGATTTAAGATATAAAATACATTCACTTTTATCTTTATTAGATAAAGCAGACGACTTTATTCTTTTTATTTCTTCCACACAAACCTTAATAAGATAATCATTTATTTTATTTTTATTCTCTACATAAATATCTAAGTGCTCAAACAACTCTTTGTAATAATGAAAAATCAATATCTTTTGCTTGACATAATTAATAAAATTCTCTTTTGTAAGAAAACTTTCTTTATGCCTGTTAGATACCGCGTCATAATTATATTTAATGTAATGGTAACCAGAAAAATCCACTATACTGATTTTGTTAATCTTCTCAACATATTCAATATTAAAAACAAAATCTTCTCCAAATTCCAACTCATCTTTGAATCGGATAATATCCTTAATGAAGTCGGCCTTATAAATCTTGTTCCAAATAACTTTAAATATGTCTGCATAGGGATTTTCCAATATTTTTAATACAAAATCATCCTTTTTGTAAATTCCCTTGTCGATACCTGGTACTTCTAAAATCGACTCGTTTTTTTCTTCGTTAATAAAACCGCTGATAACCATATCGCTGTCATCTGAAAGTAGCTTTTCAACCATCTTTCCAATCCAGTCACTTTCAATATAGTCATCACTATCCACAAACATAACATAACTGCCTGTAGAATTAGTCAATCCAAAATTACGGGCATTTGAAGCTCCTGAATGAGCTATATGATAAACAGTCACCGACTCTTCACGCCCGGCATACTCGTCACAAATATCTCCACTGTCATCTCCTGAGCCATCATCTACCAATATTATTTCCATATTGGCATAATCAGAAGATAAGACACTATTTACGCACTTCCTAATATAATCCCTGTTATTGTACACAGGAATTATTACAGAAACCTTGGGGTGTTCATCCATGTATTATACTAACCTCACTTTTTCTAATAATCAAAGGGCAAAAATGTCCTAAATGCTACTGTCCTTTAAATCATATCATTTACAGATAATCATGTCAATTTATAAAGCCTTTTGGGGCTTTTTTTTATTGTTTTTTCATAATTTATCCTGCTGTGAAATCTATATTAATTTGTACAGCTCTAACTCACCATCAAAGCTGCCTACCATTTTTCCCTCCGTATCAAGAACTTTCCCCTGCCAACTGGTATTGTATCTTGTATCTACTATTACATCAAAAGTTTTTTGTTCTCCATACTGTATTTCAATAAATTCATCATCTATTTTAGCCTCTTTTTCATTTTTGAAGCTTCCCTGAGGAATGGTTTTTCCGTCAAAAGTTCTCTTTTCCTGAAACGCCTGAGGATAACCGGCCTTATCAAAGACCTTATCCATTTCAACAAAAAAGCCATTCATGTCATTAAAAATCAATGGCTCCGCCCTTAAAGGTGAATAAGCTCTTCCTTTACAATTCACATTGTCCTCTAAATCTATACAAAGTCTTATTCCGTTTAAAGGGTAGCTATTTTTAATTTTCATTTCTAAAACCTCATTACTATTTTTATTTAACAATTGAACTTGCAGGAGAAATCTCCTCAACCTCAGTCTTTAATTTTACTTTTTTTGCCTCTGACTGCTTTTCAAAAAACTTGTCTCTGATTCTGTTTTCTACTATCGCACAGCACTCAAAAGGACACATGGAAAGCATAACAACAAATTGTGAATCGCTGTATCTGGCAATTACATCCCCCATTCTCAATGAGGAATTTAAAACTTCTTCCAGTCTTTGCATGGACTGATTCATTTTATATCTTGCAAGCTGGTTTGTGCTGACATCTTCATCTTCAAAACCAATTAAATTTACGGTAAATAAAAGCAAGAATTCTGCAATTCCAAGTCTTTTAATTTTTCTGGCTTCCAAACGGTAAATCTGCTTAAATACCTGATAACCGCATTCAAAAACCCCGGAAGTTTCTTCTTCAAGAATATCATCATGTAAATCATCTATTCCTTCTGCCCTGGTGGTTTTGTTCATGCTCATAATTTTTGCGTAAACTTCACCTAATTTTTGGCTGTCACGCACTCCCAACTCTTTATATAAAGTCTGCTTAGCTTCCTCATAAGAATCCAGCGCAAGTTTTAATTTATTTTGATTTATAAGAGATTCAATGTAGTAACAATGCAATTCCTCATCCACATTGTCATGGGACAATGCCTCAATTGCAATACGCTCCAAATCAGCATATCTTCCACTTTCTATATAAAGGTTTGCAATATCTTTTACGCTACTTACATATAGTGAATGATAGTAGGTAGACAGGTTTACCGCCCAAAAAAGATCCTGAATCTTAGGCATAAAAACACCCTTGTATATACCAAGACCATTTTCATAGAAATTAATCTTCTTTTCAAGATTTTTCTCATCCTGAGCATCTTTACAATACTTTTCAAACAGCTCAGAATCCACCAGAACATCAATATCTGTATTCCAGCGATAAAATCCCCTACTTGTAAGAATATATTTATTTTCACCAAAAGCACCCTTTAATGCATTTCTTAATCTGTACATTAAGTTTTTTAAGGCTCCTGCGGGATTTTCTGTTTCCTCTTCATGCCATAAAGCCTGTGCTAATTCGTGCACACTAAGGGTGTGATCCCTGTGTAAAATAATGTAAACAAAGAGTTTTGTCAGCTTATCCGACCTTATTGTGTCATCATTTAAAATACCATCTGATGATGTAACACAAAATTTTCCTAATAAATTCACAGTTAATCTTTCCAAGATTATCTTTCCTTTCAAATCCCCAAAACTTTTCTATTCCGAAAATATACCCCTAATAAACTATCTATACATACGTTTACCTTAAATAATAAATATTTTTACGTATATACATTTAAGTATATCAGAACAAAAAAATATATTCAAGCGTACCTAAGTAATAGAAATAACATTTTTTTGGAATTTTGAATTAAAAAATTATAATGTTATTATTTCGGGTTAATATTTTTCTTATTTTTCCACATACTAAAGGGACATATTCAAAGTCACTTAAATATGTCCCTAAACTTTTTTAAGACAACTTCTTATTCATCTTTTTTTAAACGACCTTTATAAATGAACATTATGATTCCGCCAAGTAACAATAAACCACAAAGAATTGACATTACTATTGCAATTGTATTAGGCTTTGTTTCTTCTCCTGAGGTTTTAGGTGTTTCCTCATCTTCGATAGTAGTTGTATTTTCACCATCTTCTTTATCATTACCATCTGTTAAAGGTGTATCATCATCTACAATAGTTGTAGTGTTTTCTTCATTTTCCTGCGGATTTTCTGCCTCTTCATTGCCATTGTTTTCGTTATTAGCATTGTTTGCATTATTATTTGTATTATTGGCATTATTATTTGTATTATTGGCATTATTATTTGCGTTATTATTGGCATTTGTGTTTGTATTAGTATTGGTATTGGTATAAATTGTATTTTCCTGATAATCAACTATTGTTTCACCGGGTTCTTCTTCATAAATCGGAACAATTATCTTTCCCGGGTCATAAGTGCTTTTGTAACTGAATGTAACTTCATTTTTGTTATCCTTAGAAAGAGTCATTTTAACAGGACTGTCTGAGGTAGCATATTCTGCCACTGTTGCAGGTGAGCAGGTAATTACATCTCCCTCGTTACCATAGCTGATAAGGGGTGAACAAATTTGTTCATCTGACTCTGAATCAACAAAATATACTGTATATTCCACCGGGTCAACTAAAACTCCGTAATCCAATACATAATCAAGATTTCTGTCAACTGTAGTCTGGGAATCAGGGCCCCAACTAGAAGCGTTTAAAACAAAGTATCCCTCTTCAACACTTGTATTGGCTCTGAAATCTGAAATTGAAAATACGGGAACCTTAGCACCTTTTTCAACTGTAATTTTTATGGCATTTGCAGTAACATCTGTATCTGTATAACCTGCCGCACCAAGAATTGATTTCCATGCAGAGGTGTTAAAAGTACCAACATTTCCTGAACGATATGTAACCGTTTTAGTGGCAGAAGATGCCGCTACATTAAGTACTGGTACATACATAAGCACTAATAACAATGCCAGGACTATATTAAAGATTCTTTTTAGATATTTTCTCATCACTGTTCCCTCTTTCTTTTTTTCATGGCCACCAAAACTACTGCTGTAGAAACAATAAGTATTGTAAATAGTGCAACAATTGTAACTGTTTTTACAGGGTCACCGGTAATAGCCGATGCTGTACGTCCCCCTAAAGGAACTTCCACATCTTTTATCTTGGTTACATGTTTTTTCTCACCTTCAACCGGTGTAATCACTTCTTCTCTTCTTGGAGAAAGTCTGTCCGGATAATATACTCTGAAGTTAAAGGCAAGCTCTGCCAAAGAATTGGTATAATCCGTTACATTTGTAGAGTCCATTCCCTCACCGTTTAATGTAAGTGTAAAATACACATTTGTGCTTTTTCCTGATTCAATCTCAGCAACAAAAACATAATCCTCAAGGCCGTCAATACCTGCAAGACCATCAGTACTTGCATTTTCGCCGGAATTGTAACCTCCTTCTATACCATCAAAGACTGAAGTTGATTTTTCAATGGATGCTCCTGTAGTAAGAGCTAATTTATAAGCTCCACCTGATGCAGCATTGGTTTCCTCCAATGCCTGTATAGTTTCTTCTGAAAGGAAGAATTTGGCATCATGAGAATTTTCATTCTTTAAAACAATAGTTTGAGTGGCAGTTTCACCTGGTGCAATCCCCAAAAACTCATCTCCTAAAAAAACTCCATTTGAAGTTTGTCCGGCATTACCCGTATATTCAATACTGCCATCTTCAGTAAAGGTAACAGTCGCATTATCTGATGATGCAGCAGCAATCATACCTATTGACATGGCAAGCACAGTAATGACACCAACCAGTAATCTTTTTTTCATTTCATTGTCCTCCTAACAATCAGATTTAAATGAGAAAAATCCGAATCTCTTAGAATATATTCCCTATTTGTAAGAATCTCTTACGCTTTTTGTTTCAAAAACATTTGTAATATTTCCTGAACCATTTATAAGGGGATACATTCCCCATTCTGCCGCCATAGCAGCTTCAGACTGATTTGCCTGAACGGCGTTAACGATATATTCCAAATCCAATGTACTATCAGTATATTCATTTCCCATATCTTCTTTAAAATAAATACCGTCAATGAAACTTGTAGTACTTTCACCTTTTGAAAGGGGTTTCGTATAATAAAGAACAATTTCTTCATCATCAACATAACTTATCAGCCAGCCGTCTATTATTGTACCTACAGCCGCATCTGTTACAACATCTTCTTTAGCATATTCATGCTGGTCACTTCCCTGTAAAACAACCTTTGAAGAATCAAGTTCTTCATTTGCCCATGCTTTATAAATGGTAACCTTTACATAAATATCATAAGCCTGACTTCCAGTTACCTTATTACTAACTGTATAATCATACTGCTGTGTAGTACCCGGAAGTATGCCTGTTGAGATTTTTTCCTCTTCTGACATTTTTCCTGAAAAGGCAACTCCTATGTCTTTTGTTGTAATCTTCGCTATACCTGCTCCGGCATTTCCCTGTGTAGTTGTGTTAAAAGCTGCCAAAGTACCACCTATGAAGGCAGTTATTAATAAAACACCGGCAACACCTAAAAATGTCAATTTCTTCTTCAATATCAATCTCCTCCAATTTATTATATAAGATAACCATATATCTGATACAGCCATCAACATTTCCAAGATACTGAATACAGTATAAGAAACTATTGTCACATGCTAGTCACATATACAGATAATGCGTCACATGAATTGAAAAATTTTTGACATTTTTTTGTTTTATTTTTAACCGTGTTACCTTTTAAATTTATTGCCCAACTGAAAATTTTTCACAGCCGTCTAAAGTTTGTTTGTATTTTCCTGCATTACGCACAACTTTTTCAAAATTTTTACCATAAATACTGATCCTCATCTTTTTCTTTTCACTATAAGAAGACAAGGCATTTTTTAACAAAACATTGTAATCATTGTTTAATCTCCAGATTGAATTATCTCTTAGTCCGCCGTTTTCTACCGTCAAATCACAATATTTTTCATTAATAAATCTTACATATCTTTTTATGGAGTATTTAAGAGCTTCACTGTTTATAAGCACTAAATCAACACTCTTTTTTGTAATATTTCCACAGGAATCACTTACTTCATAGGTGATGGCATTTTTATATATTTTTTTGTTTACTATATCATCTTTTTTAACAGACTCTAATTCTTCTTTACAATTTATTTTTACTTTCAAGGAGTTTTTAAGCTTTTGTATTAAATCCTCGGAAATGTCTTCTTTATCAGAAACTTCCACCCCTTTTAATAATTCCTTGGATGTTAAAAGTCCTTTTTTTAAAAATCCTATATTAACATATCTTTCCTTTGCCGAAATCTGAGGATACTGGTTCCAAATTGCATACATATTGATATTTTGATAGTCAGGAGTTTTATTTTTGTTTTTCATGAATAAATCATAATAATCTAAAAAATCTTTTGCCTGTATTTTTTCTCCCTGTTTGAAGGTTGAAGCATTTTCCTTTGCAAAGCTCCAATATTGTAAACTGTAATTTATATAAGACAAATCAGAAGTATTGCAGGCTTCACCTGTCTTTTTAAAATATTTATTTTTATTGTTATCAAACAATTCCATGCTTTTTGATAATAAGTAATTTTTTGAAAAATCTTCACCGGAAATACTTCCGTTTCCCCTGTATTTTACTTTAAAGTTAATATCAAATACTCCATTTAAAGTTAAATCTTTATTTCCCTTATAGGTATAAGTTTTATCTGTAATCACATTTTTATTGATTTCCCATCCTGAAAAAACATAACTTTTGCTATTTTCCACTTCTTCAAGCACACTTATTTTATTTAAGTTCAAATTCAAATCCTCATCTTGGTATTTTTTTATTTCTTTGGGATGTATCTCTTTTATATTTGTTTTTAAATTTTTACCCTTCCTGTCTTTTTGAAGGCATTGATATTTGACATTGTAATAGGTGCTTAATACTATGCTTTTTTTATATTTTTGTCCAATATAATTTCCCGGTCTAAATACGGCAACTTTTGATTTTTCTTTCAAGGTTGAAAAAGCAGGAATAAATCTGGCAACCGGTTCAGAAACTTTATCATTATTTTTGTAAAAAAGGTAATGGGAGGCAGCTTTTGAATTCTCATAGTTTATGGTTGCAATTTGTCTATATATTTTTTTGTCATTATCAGCTAATTGAACCCTCATTGGTAAATTATCTGAAGTAGTTTTTAATTCCCCTTCGATTTTTATATAACTTCCCGAAGAAAGATAAATGCAATTGGTATTATCTTTTTTATTAGCTGGCACATTTCCCATAGCACTTATATAAAAATCACTATTTTCACCAACATAAATTCCCGCTCCAAGTTTACCGGTATTTGAAACAATACTTTCATCTTTAGAGTGTAATTTAAAGCAATTAAGAAATACTCCTCCACCGTATTGAGCTTTGTTTTCATAAATTTTTACCCCGTCACCCAGTTTCAAATTACCATTTTTTAAATAGATTCCGCCGCCATTTTGGTTTGCAATGTTATTTTCAATTCTGGTATTACTGATTAAATTGTCACCCAACTGACCACCATAATATACTGCTCCACCATTACTGCTGTTATTCTTTTCAAATATGACGCCTGTATTGGTAATGTTTTTTTTACTTTTTGAATAATTTGTATTATCTGCAATGTAAACTGCTCCACCATTATTGCTGTTATTCTTTTCAAATCTACCACCTCTAATGACAAAATCTTTGGAATTTTTATTATTTATTTTGTTTAATTTACAATCTGCAATATATACTGCTCCGCCATTATTAGAGCTTTTATTACTTTCAAATGTACAGTCTGTAAAGGTAATTTTTTTTGCAACTGGGGAATCATCTTCATTATCTGCTATATAAACTGCTCCACCATTTTTGTCGCTTTCATTTTTTTCAAAAACAACATTTTCTAATGTTGCATTTGGAAATTTTGCTTTTATATACACCGCGCCTCCCATAGCATTTACATTGTTTCTGTTTTCTATGTAGTTTTTTTCAAATCTTGCACCATTAATTTTTCCTGTACTAAAATTAATTGCTCCTCCGGCATTATTACCATAACTTGCATTTCCTTTACTTCCTTCAATATAATTACCTTTAAAAAGAACATTTCCCGTAATATTTAAATTTGCTTTTCCATTTATAAATATAGCTCCGGCATCATCATAACTTTTATTTCCTATAAATACTACATTTCCGGATATATCAAGACTTCCCGGTGCATCATAAACTGCAATTGCCCCACCAATAAAAGTATTTAAATTATTTTCAAACCTGGCTTTTTCGCATATAGAGGCCTTACCATAATATACTTTAACAACACTTCCATATTCCACTTCATTCTTATTTGTTTCATTGTATTTTTTATCAACTACAAAGTTTTTAAAAACTGTTTTTCCGCTGATATTTAGCTGTCCGTTAAGTACAAATATCGCCGCTACATCCAAGTGGCATCTTCTTCCGTCCATCACCAGATTTCCTTCAATATTTAAGGTAGCATTTTCTTCAATTAAAAATACCTCATTAGTACGATTTTTATTAATATATAAACTTTCTCCATTATCGCTGCTTATTGTTACATTTTTGGAATTAATTTGAATTCTTTCACCCATTTCAATATTATTTTTTAATACTATATGGACATTATCATTATTTTTTATTGCTTCTTGTATATCGCTCCAGCTTGATACTTCAATAATATTTTGACCTGATGCAGCTTTAAATAAAGAATTTGTTAATCTGTTAAAAGCTTTAATAAACTTTGACTTTAAAGAAAATTTTTCATCTTTATTTGTTTCTTTTATTTCATCACTCTTTTTGATATTTAAAGATTCATCTAAAGTAAGGATTTCATCCGGACTTAAGTCCTCATCAGGACTTATAATCTCGTCAGGACTTATAGTTTTTCCGATATTTTCATCAATATTTTTTTCTATTTTATCCTGTAGAGTATTTTCCCTGTTATTTAAACTAATAGCAGACATTTTTATTGCTTTATTATTCAATAAATACCTGTTATTATTTTTAGTTTCTCTTATATTTATCAAGCCGTTTTTATTATTTGTTTTTTCAGCTTTTGTTAAATTTATATATATAAAACCCGAAAAAACAGTCTGTAAAGCCATTAAAATGGCTATTATAATTATCATTCTTATGTCTTTGTTTAATTTTTTCATATTCTTTCTCCTGAGATTTATTTTATGGTTCTTTGATTGTCTTATTTATGGGATTTTTTTAAGAAATGAGAACTGCTTAATATCAACATTCATCCGGCTTTCTTCTTTAAATGTAAATTCAGCAGTTTTTATATGATTTTTGCATAATAAAAGGGGCGTACAATGTACGCCCGTGTTGTAATGAAGATTAGTGCCGGCGGTGGGACTTGAACCCACACGACATTGCTGCCAACAGATTTTGAGTCTGCCTCGTCTGCCAATTCCGACACGCCGGCTAACCAACGTACACAAGTTTAACACATAAAAACTATTTATGCAAGTAATTTTTATTTTGATTTATATTGTTCAATTATTGCCGTTTTAGCGGTGGAAATCTCCATTTCTTTACCGTTTAAATTGGAGTATTTTTCTATAACCTCCACACTTAAAAGACCTTTTTTCCCATCTGCTTTTATTATATTTACAGTTATATCTCCTTTAGATTTTAATCTTTCCTTTAAACCGGTAATAAAATTGGTCTTTAAAGTTTCATTTGTATGTTTCATATCTGACTTCATGTCAAGATACAAACTGTCTTTCACTGATTGGCTTACACACTTTTCCAATTCATCCATTCTGATTGTTTTGTTGTAATAAGATGCCGTCAGATATAAAGACATAACCATAACAACTGCTAAAGCCATACCGAAAAAAGCCTTATTCATTTATTTTCTCCTTTATATAAGATTTTAATTTACTGCTATAGCAGCAGTCATATAACCTGTTTTATTTTCTTCATCTACAGTTTTAAATAAAAACTGATATATTCCCTCTTTTTTAAACATAATATTTTCGCCAGCTAGAATTACATCTTCATCATAGTAACCCTTAAGTTTTTCAATGTTTTCTTCGCTTTCATTATATAAGTCAGCCTTCATAACACCTTTTATAAAAATCTTCACTTTTTGATCCTCGTAGTTTTTTACAGCCCTCACCAGCATGCTTGTTTTCACTACCTCATTTTGATAAATACTTAGTTCATCTGATATATCAACTTCTGCTGCCTTATTTTTTATGTTTTCTCTGATTTTTTCGTATTGAGATTTTTTTTCATTAAACTTTTCAGTAATATACTTTTCCCCGAATCTGGCAAAAATCTCCTGGGGATTTAGCAAAAACAGGGCAAGAGCTGATATTACACATAATGATGTCATAACATATATAATTGCTTTTCCATAATTATTTATTATTATCTTCAATTCTTTTACCTCTAGGTTACGGTATCAATAAATGCACTTGTAAACATAACTATAATTCCGGTTTTTTCTTTTAATAAAAATTCAAAACAAAAATTTAACGCCATGGACATTCCAAGAATTGAAAACAATATTTTAAAATTGTGTATGCTGATTTCTTTCATTTAATTTTTGTCCTTTCTTTTTACATTTGGCATATCACTTCACACACCTCTAAAAATGCCTTTATTAAAACTATAGACATTAGCATATAAAGAGACATTCCTGAAAACTGTTTTAATATTTCTTCCATTTTTTATACTTTCTCTTTCTTTTTTAATTAACCAATGTAAGCATCCAAAGTTTTCTTTTTTTCCAGCTTAAAGAAACCTATCTTTATATTATAGGAAAGATTTAATCTTCCCCCTTCAACTATCCCGTCTTCATCATTTTTCATTTCTGTAAATCTTAATTCATATCCCTTTTTTTGGGCATTTGAAATACACTCATTTATTACTTTTGGGCTGTAGTTTCCATCTCTAATCTCATCGCTTGCTTCATTAAAAAAGCCTCTTGCAGTTTCTATATCAAAAGATACTCCTATAAAGGATAAAAGCATAAAAACTGCCACCATTATTATAAATAAACCGGTAAATCCTTTTACTATCTCATCCATTTAAAAAGCCTCCTAAATTGCTTAAGTAAGAGCCTAGAAACAATGACATATCAGCCATTAATTTAAACGCAGCACTCAACATTGGTAATAGATAATACACAGACATTTTTACTTTCAAATTTTCATTTTTCGTTGCGTTTTTCATATTGCTCATATTGGCCATTCTGTCCATAATTGTGCTTAATTGTTTGTCTTTTTGAATTGCACCGGTTTCTTCTAATGAGTAAAGAAGCTTCATTGTATTGTTAATCTGACCGTTTGAAAGGTCTTTGCAAAAGTCATTATAAGGCTCTATTTTTCCGGGATTTTCCTGTATCTGTTCCCAGAGCTTTTTCAATTCACATTTTAAAATCGGACCGGCTGTATTTATGGATTCAAAGATTGAGATTGAAACATTATTTCTTTGTAATAATAAAGACAACTGTACCAACCATAGTTCAAACTCTTTTGAAATTTCTTCTTTCACCTTGTTTTTTGCTATTTTCATTCCCAAAATATCCGACAAACCTATAAAAATGCTCATTACAGAAAGAATAAGAGCCAGGTTTTTATAATTTAAAATGGCTGTGATTACTGCAAATATTAAAACTGTAAGTGAAATAGCAAGACTTACAAACAGTCCTTTTTTATCTTTCATCCTTATTTTTTCATAATACTTAAGCATTAATTTTTGACTGTCCTTAGCCTTTATTTTCTTTTTTTGACACATTTTTTTATCTGCTCTAAGATAAATTATAATGTTTGAAATTACCATTAAAAAACCTGCCCATTGGGCAAAAGCAATTTTTAATATTTTTTCATTATCTGGGATTAAATGAATGCTAAAAGCTCCAAGAAAATAAGAAATTCCCACTGATATAATTACTTTGTTTAAGATTTGCTTTTTTTCGTACATTAAGGTGTTTTGGGATTTAATCCATATTTTTCTTTGTTCTTCTAATATATCAAGACTGTAATTAAAATCCCCTCCGGTTAATTCAACACTTATCATAAGTGAATGTATTGACTTAACCAGCCATGAATTGTATTTTTTTTCAATAATCTCTAAAGCCTCTTTATAAAGTTCTTTCTCATACTTTCCATTTCCAATAAACTTTAAGGCTTCTGATATACATTCTCTCTCGCTGTTTTCACATACCATTAACACATCCTGTAAAGCTGAACTTATTTTTCCACTTTTTTTAAAAGAACATATTACCTGTTCCATATAAAAGTTTTCATTTTCAAATGCCTTTTTTATTTCACCAAGCTTTTTCTCGTTTCGCATATGTATAAAAAACGCAATTATAAAGCTTATTGTTACCCCCAAAGTCAAGAACAGGGATAGCTTCATAGTATAAGACAGGACTATTGCAGATACAATAAAAGGTATTATCGTAACTAACTTTTTTATAATGCCACCCCCTGTTCAAAGGGATCTTTAATACCTGCTCTGGTAAATTTTTTCATTATTTCCAGTGGAATCATTCTATTTACTATTTTACCGTCCTCTACAAACATTATTACCTTGTTTTTACCCTTTTCTCTGGTAAAAAAGCATAATTGCTCCAGCTTTCTTATGATTTTTCCATCATAATTGGTTTTTCTTCTTATCAAAACACCAACATTTACAAATTCATAAATATCATTTTCAAGCCTGTCTTTATCGGTTTGAGTAGGCATCATATTTGAAATCCTATCAGGTATTTTTCTGACATCATCAGTATGAATTGTTGTAAAACCACAGACTCCTGTAGAAAAGCTTTCTAAAAGATATTTAACTTCCGTTGACCTGGCCTCTGAAAGCATAATCCAGGAAGGATTTTGCCTAAGGCTTGTTTTTATTGCCTTTTCATAGGTAAAATCCTTTTCATCTACCATTAGTTCTACACAATCTTTTCCCTTATTTATCTGTTTATAGTGAAATTCTGGACTGTCTTCTATGGTTATTACCCTTTCCTTATCACTTATATATCTGGAAAAAAATCTGGCACATTCGGTTTTTCCAGCCCCTGGTTCTCCGGTAAATATCAAATTCATTCTGGCCCTGACACAGTTAATCAACAAATTTAATGTGTCTTTTTGACAAAAATCATTTTCTAAAAGTGATTTGTAACTATTTCTGATTCTTGGGGATAATTTTCTGATGCAGATACTTCTGCCACTGACTGCCACTGACTCGTGAATGATGCTGATTCTAAGATTTGAAACCTCAGCTTCTAAAAGATTGTTTGCTTTGTTAAATGCCTTGTTTACCATGTTGGCGACTATATGGGTAAATCTTTCCACAAATTCTTTTGTTATAGAGATATTTTCAACTTTATATCTACCTTTTTCTAAATCAGTAACCCATAAAGACTCACCGTTAAAATCAATGTCCGTTATCAATTCATCTTCAATGAAAGGATATAAAACACCGAAATTTTCCTGTGATATTCCTTGCATATAATTACTCCTGTTTATTATTTAATTCCTGCTAAAGCGTTTGCATGGGAAAAGAATTGTGTAATAAGTGTTTTAAACTGTGATGTTACAACTCCTGATTCAGAATTTAATAAAACTCCAAAGATTGCTACTAAAGCAACTATAATTACTACACTTATTACTGCGCTTCCATACTGTTCAAAAATTTCCTTCATTTAATTTTTCTCCTTTTCAAATAAAATAATAAAATAACATAACTTTAAATATATATATTTATTAATATCAGTGAAATGCGTCCGATTTGGACAAACGAAAAAGTGAACACTTCTTCTGAACAAATTGCATTATACAGTGCGTAATATTGTTTGTCAAGAACTTTTTTATTTTAAAGCAAAGCAAGCTAACACCCGAATTGAAAAGGTGCCAGCTTGCCATATAATAAAAATATTTAATTATTAATGTTTAAAATGTCTCATTCCTGTAAAGATCATTGACATACCGTATTCATCACATTTATCAATAGAATCCTGATCTCTGTTTGATCCACCTGGCTGGATAATTGCTGTAATACCTGCTTTATGAGCAGCTTCAACAACATCTGAAAACGGGAAGAAAGCATCTGATGCCATTACTGCACCCTTTGTAATATCTTCACCTATTAATTCATGAGCATGATCCATTGACTGTTTTGCAGCCCAGATACGACTTACCTGTCCAGGTCCGATTCCTATGGATTGTTTATCTTTTGCAAGGGCAATTCCGTTGGATTTTGCGAATTTAACAACCTTTAATGCAAAAAGCATATCTTCCATTTCTTCTTTTGTAGGCTGTTTTTTGGTAACAACTTTTATTTCCTCATCTTCAGGTAATAGTTTGGAGTCAATAGTCTGAACAATCATTCCACCGTTTACCTTCTTTATATCAAATGCATTTTCATCCTGTTTTACGGAAATATCATCTAATTTAAGTACTCTTAAATTCTTCTTTTCCTTTAAGATTTCTAATGCCTCAGCTTCATAAGAAGGAGCAACAATTATTTCTAAGAATACTTCTTTTAATTTTTGAGCTAATGCCTTTGTTACTTCTCTATTTATTACTACAATTCCACCAAAAATTGATACTTTATCAGCTTTATATGCTTTTTCATAGGCTTCTTCTATAGTATCAGCACTTCCTACTCCACATGGATTTCCATGTTTGCAGGCAACAACTGTCGGCTCGTCAAATTCTTTTAAAAGCTCTAAAGCTCCATTTGTATCATTGATATTATTAAATGAAAGCTGTTTTCCATTTAACTGCTCAGCATCAACCAGCGAGCCTTTCTTTTTACCGATTTCACGATAGAAAGCAGCTCTTTGATGTGGATTCTCACCGTAACGCATGTCTTCAACTTTTTCGAAAGTCAATGTAAGTGTTTCAGGGAATGCATTGTCATTTCTCTCTTTTTTAAGATAATCTGCAATCATTGTGTCGTAGTTTGAAGTATGCATAAATACTTTTTGCATAAGGTAGAATTTTGTATCAAGAGAAACTTCTTTGTTTTCTTTTAATTCTTCTAATACTTTTGTATAATCAGCAGGATCGGTAACTACGGCAACATCCTGGTAGTTCTTTGCAGCAGCCCTAAGCATTGTAGGACCTCCGATATCAATATTTTCTACTGCTTCTTTTCTTGTAACATTGTCTTTTAAAATAGTCTTTTTAAAAGGATAAAGATTTACAACTACCATATCGATTGTGTCAATTTTTAAATCCTTAAGCTGTTTCATGTGTTCCTCATTAGAACGCATTGCAAGAATACCGGCATGAACTATAGGATGAAGTGTTTTAACCCTTCCGTCAAGACATTCAGGAAATCCGGTTAAATCAGAAATTTCAACAGCTTCCACGCCTTCCTCTTTAAGCTTTTTGTAGGTACCGCCTGTAGAGATAATATCTACACCAAGATTCTTAAGCTCCTTGGCAAACTCTACGATTCCGGTTTTGTCAGATACACTTATTATTGCACGCATTACAATAATTCCTCCTTAAAAATAATGTAAAAATGTTTATAAAAACTGATTCTCAAACTCATAAAGACGCATTGGCTTACCAAAATAGTAGCCTTGAATATATTTGAGATTCAGTAATTTTATGATTTCATATTGTTCCTTTTCTTCAACACCTTCTACACATACATCTACCTTTAAGGCATCTGCAAGCTCACCCACCATCTTTACAAATGCACAGGAATAATCATCTTCACCAATGTCTCTGATAAAGCATTGATCAACTTTTATCTCGTTTAAAGGAAGCTCTTTTATATGACTTAACGAAGAATATCCTGTTCCAAAATCGTCAAGAGCAATTCCAACCCCCAAATTTCTGATTTGCCCCAATACCTGTTTCATTTTCTTTATATCATTAATAGCAAGACTTTCTGTCACCTCTAAAACAAGATTTTCGGGTTTCAATCCGGTCTTTTTTAATGTATTATCTATTATTTTTACAATGTTTTTTTGTAAAAGCTGTACAACTGAAAGATTTACATTGACACTATATTCGGGATGTCCCTTGTCATTCCAGCTTTTGCAGGCTTTACAGGCATCCTCTAGGATATAATTTCCCATTGGATTAATAAGCCCTAAATATTCTGCCAGCGGTATAAACTCTCCTGGTGAAACCAGTCCCATATCTGGTACATTCCATCTTACCAAAGCCTCGGCTCCGGAGCATTTCGGACTCTCTCCAAGAACATTCATTACCGGCTGATAATAAACTTCAAATCCGTTAAAGGAATTGGCTGCCTCTGCACGCAGATTTTTTTCCATGTCCATCCTTTTAAAAGAATTAAACGCAGCGATATCATTATAATATTCTATTGTATTTTTACCTTTTTTCTTTGCCTCATATAAGGCTATATCTGCTTTTTTTATCAAGTCGCTTACTACTGTACCTTCCTGTGGGAATAAAACCACTCCCATGCTTATTGTACAATAATAATCTTCTCCTTTTAAATACCAGGGCTTTAAAAACATCTCCCTTATTTCTTTAATTATACGGTCTAAATGCTTGTAACATTCAGGCCTTATAACCACGATAAACTCATCTCCGCCCATCCTGTAGCAGGCATCCTCCAGTTCCGGAATCGACCGTAAGGTTCTTGATACAGCCTTTAAAAGCACATCTCCAAACTGATGTCCCAGACCATCATTTATATTTTTGAAATCATCCAGATCAATATAAAGCAACGCCCCTACAGAATTTGTTTTCTGGCATTCTTTTATTAGCTTACCTACATCATTTTCACAACGCATTCTATTATAGAGACCTGTTAAAAAGTCATTATTAAGCTGCCTTTCTATCTTTTTTTGATAGTTTTTTCTGTCTGTAACATCAAAAACAGTGCATAATATTACTTTTCGCCCATCAACCCAATTTATATTGGTAAAATGAACATCAAACCATTTGCCTATATCCTTATGGTAAAACTCTCCAAATCCGGAGTTTGAATTTTCAATAAAAAATCTATCAAAAACTTTATCAAATTCTTTATTTTTAATGGATTCATTAAAAGTAAGACGAATTTTCTGATTAGCATAAAGTGTTGTGTGTTCCCTAATATCCTTTACAAAAACACCACAACCCACATTTTCAAGAATTGCCTCTAAAGAAAGATATGAACTTGCAAGAGAATTCTTGGTTATCCTTTTTGAAACAATACTTTGAACAACTTTTTTTACATCATTTATAAAAGAAATATCTTTAGTATCCCAGTTTTTTGTATGTCTGCTTTCTATGAAGTTAATATACATTATAACCTTGGAATTTAACTCTAAAGGCATAGAAACAACTGCTTTGTAATTATTTTTTTCAAAGCAGTTTCTAATATCATCTGAAAGAGCAGAATTACTTGATATAATATAGCCTCTGTTTGACATAAAAGGATAGTCAGCAATATCAACATTTTGCATGAAGGGAATGCTAGAGCAAATATCCTTGTTAGTCCACTCGGCAATCATATCAAACCTGTTCTCATCCACTATTTTTACAAAGTTCAAGCTGGAAATATCAAGATACCTTCCGCATATAGCCAAGATGTTATTGATTATCTCTTCAAATTTTTCATCTGAATCCAGATATTTCATTATCTGACCCATTACTTCATTTTTCTTAAGCTCCTGCTTTATCAAATGTTCGGAAATCCTGCTTCTTTTAGATGCTTCTTCAGCAGAAAGCTCATTATATTTTCCGGAAAACAATTTATCAGAAATAATTCCTAAGAATGTTACAGATTTATAGAAAGTATCTTCAGTTGTTACTTTTTTCATTTTAGAGATAAATTTTCTGTCTTCTTTGGTATAGCACTTGTCAAAAAGAACACCAGTAACTACCCAGGTTGCTGCCACTTCGTTGTTTACCTTTACATTTATCCCGGCAGCTTTAATAAAAGGGTAGTCTGTATCCTGATATACTATATCATTTCCAGAATTATTTAACCTGTTTAATATATCAAAATAAAATACCTGTCCTACCTTTTCATTTATTAAATTTCTCTCTTCATTTGAGCCCGAAAACCTGGTAATAACTCCTTTACTTTTTCCAAAACAAGCCATATATACACTTCCGGCTTCACAAAATCTATCCTGAATCTCCTGTAATTCTTCGGCCTCAAATAAATTCTCACCAAAATAATTTTCATTCATTCAAAAGTACCTTTACTTTCTAGTCACTGTACTTAGCTATATAGTTTCTTATATCCTGTTTAAATAATAACCATTTATCTTCATTTTCCACAAAATATTTTGGACAATCTTTTCCTGTGACATCGTAATGTCTGATTACATTATCAACATCAACATTAAAATTTTTGCAAAGCCAGGCTGTAAAATAAACCATACTTGAATATGTTGCATCATTAAATTTTCCTGTCTCATCTGGAATGCAACATTCAATGGATAATGTATCATTATTTCTATCATTTGAAGCATAGGATATTTCACTGCTTGGTATGCATTGAACTATCTCCCCGTCTAGTCCTATTATAAAATGGCTACTGGCAGATGTAATATGATTATCTTTTAAAGATTCAAAATAATCCCTATTTGCTATTGCACTTGAACCTGGATTAGCGGTCCAATGAATAACTATTCCATTGATTTTTTCTAAAGGTGTTCCCGGCCTTGAATAAGGATTTATTGTAAGAAGTTCCACATCTATTTCCGGATACTCTGATAAGCTGATATTTTTTGTAACTGCTTTTGATATTTCTGCATTATTTACCGTCTTTAAACTATCATATACCCTCTTTCCAACAATAATTACAAACGCAGCTATCACCACCAAAGCAGCCAGTTTTATCCATTTAATTCCCTTATTTTTCTTTTTTAACTTTTTCTTTTTTCTAGTCCTTTTTGAATCTCTTCCCATTTGTTTATTCTATGATAGAAATAGTAGTTTTTCAAGTATAAAATCCTAAATTAAACCTTATTTAAACTTTATTATGTTAATATTAAGATTTCAAAGTACTAAAGTACTATTTACTTACATAAAAAAACTGCCGCATTTTTGCGGCAGTAAATTTTATAATTATTCGTCTACTGTATAGTTAGGAGCCTCTTTTGTGATATGAATGTCATGTGGATGACTTTCTCTTAATGCTGCAGCAGAAATTTTAATAAATCTTCCTGTTTCTTTAAGAGTCTCAATGTCTGGTGCACCACAATATCCCATACCTGCTCTTAATCCACCAACTAACTGGAATATGCTATCTTCTACAGAGCCTTTGTAAGCAACACGACCTTCAACACCTTCAGGAACAAGTTTCTTTGCATTTGATTGGAAATATCTGTCCTTGCTTCCATTTTCCATGGCAGCTATGGAACCCATTCCTCTATATACCTTAAACTTACGTCCCTGATATAATTCAAAATCTCCAGGACTTTCATCACAACCTGCAAACATACTACCCATCATACATACATTGGCACCTGCTGCAATGGCTTTTGTAATTTCTCCTGAATATTTAATACCACCATCGGCAATAATCGGAATACCATATTCCTTTGATACTTTGTAACAATCCATAATAGCACTAACCTGTGGAACACCAATACCTGCCACAACTCTGGTTGTACATATGGAACCTGGTCCGATACCAACTTTAACACAGTCTGCACCTGCCTCTATTAAGGCTTTTGTAGCTTCTCCTGTTGCTACATTTCCTGCTATAAGCTGAAGATCAGGATATTTTTCCTTAATCATTTTGATGGTTCTTACTACATTAGCCGAATGACCATGGGCAGAATCAAGCACAACTACATCAACATGAGCCTTAACAAGTGCATCTATTCTGTCAAGAACATTGGCTGTTATACCTACTCCTGCTCCACATAAAAGTCTTCCCTGGGAATCCTTGGCTGAATTTGGATATTTAATCTGCTTTTCGATGTCCTTTATTGTAATAAGTCCCTTTAAATTATAATCATCATCTACAATTGGAAGTTTTTCTTTTCTTGCTTTTGCAAGAATGCTTTTGGCTTCTTCTAAACTAATTCCTTCCTTTGCCGTAATAAGTCCTTCGGAAGTCATACAATCTCTGATTTTTTTTGTATAATCAGATTCAAATTTCAAGTCACGGTTTGTTATAATTCCCACTAATTTTCTTCCTTCAGTAATAGGAACACCTGAAATTCTGAATTTTGCCATTAACTCATCTGCATCCTGAAGTGTATGCTCAGGAGACAAATAAAATGGATCTGAAATTACTCCGTTTTCAGAACGTTTAACCTTATCAACTTCATCTGCCTGCTGTTCAATTGTCATGTTTTTATGGATAATACCGATACCACCCTGCCTTGCCATGGCAATCGCCATTCTATGCTCTGTAACCGTATCCATACAGGCACTCATAAGTGGAATATTTAACCTGATTTTGTTTGTAAGATTTGTTGAAAGGTCTACCTGATTCGGAATGACCTCAGAATATGTAGGAACAAGCAATACATCATCAAATGTGATACCTTCGCCTATAATTGTACCCATTTTATTTCCTCACTTTCCAATTTTGTATACAATTTATCTATATTTTCACAAAAGTTTAGCAAAAATAATTTTTCTTGTCAATGTGAAAGATGCAAAAAAGATTTCCACAAAATTCAAGATTTTTATCTATTTTTCGCAAAAAAAGAGTTCCAACTATAATTGTGGAACTCTTTGAATAGCTTTTTTGATTTTTTTATTACATCATTCCCATTCCAGGATTTGCAGCTGGAGCTGCGATTTCTGGCTCTTTAATAGAAACGATTGAAGATTCTGTTGTAAGAACTGTAGATGCAACAGATGTAGCATTTTGAAGTGCACTTCTTGATACTTTAACTGGATCAAGGATTCCTTCTTCTACCATGTTAACATATTTTTCATTCTTAGCATCAAAACCGAAGCCAGGCTCTAACTCACTAACTTTATTTACGATAACTGCTCCTTCAAGACCAGCATTTTCAGCAATGTAGAATAATGGAGCTCTTAAAGCTGCAAGTACAACTTTTGCACCTGTCTTTTCATCACCTTCAAGAGTTTCAGCTAATTTAGCAACTTCTTTTGCTGCATGAATATATGCTGATCCACCACCTGCGATTATTCCTTCTTCTACTGCTGCTCTTGTTGCATTTAAAGCATCCTCCATACGAAGTTTAGCTTCTTTCATCTCAACTTCTGTAGCTGCTCCAACACGAATAACTGCAACACCACCAGCTAATTTAGCAAGACGCTCCTGTAATTTTTCTGTATCAAACTTAGAAGTATTAACTTCCATCTCAGCCTTAATCTGCTCGATTCTTCCTTTTATTTCGTTCTTTTCTCCGGCACCATCAACTATTGTTGTAAGGTCTTTTTGAACTTTAACTGATTTACAACGTCCTAACTGCTCTAATGTTGTATCTTTAAGGTCAAGTCCTAATTCTTCTGAGATAACCTGTCCACCTGTTAATACAGCGATATCCTGAAGCATAGCTTTTCTTCTGTCACCATATCCAGGAGCTTTAACAGCACAAACTTTAAATGTTCCTCTTAATTTGTTTACGATAAGAGTTGTTAATGCTTCACCTTCAATGTCTTCTGCAATGATTAAAAGGCTTGCACCTGTTTTAACGATTTGCTCAAGAACAGGAAGAATTTCCTGAATATTTGAAATTTTCTTGTCTGTAAGAAGGATATATGGATTGTCAAGATTTGCTTCCATCTTTTCCATATCTGTTGACATGTAAGCTGATACATACCCTCTATCAAACTGCATACCTTCTACAAGGTCAAGCTCTGTCTGCATTGTTTTTGATTCTTCAATAGTGATAACACCATCTTTAGAAACTTTTTCCATAGCATCTGCTACAAGGTTTCCAACTTCTTCATCACCTGCTGAAATTGAAGCAACCTTAGCAATATGCTCTTTTCCTGATACAGGAGAGCTCATTTCCTTTAAGCTTTCAACAGCTTTTTCTGTAGCTTTTTGCATACCTTTTCTAAGGAAAATTGGGTTAGCTCCTGCTGCAAGATTCTTTGTTCCCTCATTAATCATTGCCTGTGCAAGTACTGTAGCTGTTGTAGTACCATCACCTGCTACATCATTTGTCTTCGTAGCAACTTCTTTAACAAGTTGAGCACCCATGTTTTCGAATGCATCTTCAAGCTCGATTTCTTTAGCAATTGTAACACCGTCATTTGTAATAAGTGGTGCACCATAGGATTTTTCAATTGCTACATTTCTTCCTTTAGGTCCGATTGTTACTCTTACTGTATTTGCTAATTTATTTACTCCGGCACTAAGTGCTTCTCTTGCTTCTTTTCCGTATTTAATCTCTTTTGCCATTATTAATGTTCCTCCTTTTATGGACTATTATTACTCTACTACTGCAAGAATGTCTTCCTGTCTTACAATCATTAATTCTTCTCCGTCGATTTTAACTTCTGTTCCTGCATATTTAGAAAAGATAACCTGATCACCAGGTTTTACCTGCATTTCAACTTTTTCACCATCTACTACTTTTCCAGGACCAACTGCAATTACTTCAGCCTGCTGTGGTTTTTCCTGGGAATTACCTGGTAAAACGATACCTGATTTTGTAGTTTCTTCAGCAACCAACTGTTTAATTACAACTCTGTCTCCTAATGGTACTAATTTCATTTCGTATTCCTCCTTAAATTAATGACAATTATATGTCTAAATTAATATACTTTCATTTATTATTAGCACTCACACCCTTTGAGTGCTACCGATAGTCATATAATAATTTTTCACTTGGATTTGTGCAAACAAATTTATATTAATTTAGTATTAATTAAATATATTTTTTCTCTTATTTTCTCTTTTTTTCTTTCATTTACTCAATTTTAACATTTTTCGCTATTTTTCGGGCTTTTAGAAAGATTTGGGCTGCTTTTTTTAAACGAATTCTTTCTTAATCTCCTTTAAAAAATTAATATTTTCTAAAGTAAAATATTAATTTACCCCCAACCTTTTTGTCCCCTACTGGATGAACTTGTTATTTTATGTTAGTATGTCTTAATGTGATTAAATTTTATAAGGATTAATTGTAAAGGAAAGGGATAGTTCCCATCTAAGGAATATATGTCCCTTTTAACCGATTTCAGAAAGGAAACAATCAATGAAGAAAAAAATTGCATTTTTTGATGTTGATGGAACTATATATGATTTTAAAAAGGGGATTCCAGAAAGTACAAAAGAAGGCCTAAAAAAACTTAGGGAAAATGGCATATACTCTTTTCTTTCCACCGGAAGAACAAGAGCCTTTATCGACGATGATACTATTCTTAAATTGGGCTTTGACGGAATCAGCGCCGGATGTGGAACCTATATTTCCTATCAGGGAGAAGTAAAGCAAAACATCAAAGTACCCCATTCTGATATTGAAAGAGCCCTGAATGTTATTAATAAAACAAACTCTGTACCTGTTTTAGAAGGTTGGGAAAGATTATATTTTGATTTTGATGCGCTGCATGATATAAGTTCTGAAAACGGTATATTTAATACAGCTTTTAAAGAAAAAATATTTCCAATATACGATGATGTGGAAAAAATTGATATTAATAAAATGACTTTAAGAGTTGGACCTGATTTTAAAAATGAAGATGTTATGGAACCTTTAAAGGATGTTTTTGATGGAATAGCTCACGGAAATATTTATCTTGAGCTTGTTCCTAAGGGATGTAACAAAGGAACCGGTATCAAGCAGGTTTGTGAAATGCTTGACGTGGATATTAAAGACAGCTATGGCTTTGGAGACAGCAGTAATGACCTTGATATGTTTAACATGGTAGAACATGCCATATGTATGGGAAATGGGACAAAGGATGCCAAAGAAGCCGCCGAATACATTACAGATGACATGTGGGAAGATGGTCTTTATAAGGCTTTGGTTCATTACGAGCTTATTTAATTTAATATTTAAAGGAAAAAAGCCGGGAGCATAAAAACTTCCCGGCTTTTTGTTGGATAAATATATTAATAACTACGAAAGGGCGATTATTGTGGGGATAAATTTGTATATCCCATTAAGTATTCATCTACCTGTCTGGCACATTCTCTTCCTTCAAGAATTGCCCATACCACTAAAGACTGTCCTCTATGCATATCTCCTGCTGTGAATACTTTTTTTACATTTGTGGCATATCTGCCTTTTTGAGTTGATACATTGGTTTTCTCATCAAGTTCTACACCAAAAGCCTTTGCCACATATTCTTCACTTCCCAAAAATCCGGCTGCTATAAGTAACAGGTCACAATCTAATATCTTTTCGCTACCTGCAACTTCTTTCATTAGATTTTTGCCTGTTTTTTCATCTTTTGAAAACTCCAGATTTACGCATTTTACAGCCTTTAATTCACCTTTTTCATTTTTAATAAATTCTTTTACGGTTGTCTGATATACTCTTGGGTCGCTTCCAAATACTGCTTTTGCTTCTTCCTGACCATAGTCGGTTTTGCAGACTTTAGGCCATTGTGGCCATGGATTGTCTTGAGCTCTTTTTTCCGGTGCCTTAGGCATCATCTCTAACTGAGTAACTGATTTTGCACCATGACGAATACAGGTTGCCACACAGTCATTTCCTGTATCTCCGCCACCTATTACAATTACTTTCTTTCCTTTAGAGTCAATAAATCCATCTGCTTTTGCTAAATTATCTGTCTTTTTATCTTTTTGCCTTACCTTTAACAATGCTTTTGTGCTGGAAGTTAAAAAATCCACAGCAAAGTATATTCCCTTGGCATCTCTTCCGGCGGCTTTTATATCCCTTGGATTTTTAGCCCCACAGGCTAATATAACACTATCAAATTCCTTTAATATTTCAGAGGCTTTTTTATCCTTTCCAATATTTTGTGAAAGTTTAAACTCCACCCCTTCTTCTTTCATAATATCAATTTTCCTGTATATGATGTCCTTCTCCAGTTTCATATTAGGTATTCCATACATTAATAATCCACCAGGACGATCATCTCTTTCAAATACAGTTACACTATGACCTCTTTGATTTAACTGGTCTGCCGCAGCAAGTCCTGCAGGTCCTGAACCTATAATCGCTATTTTTTTACCAGTTTTTATATTAGGAATATTTACCTTTGCAAAACCTTCTTTATAGGCTTTTTCTATAATAGCATGTTCATTTTCCCTTACACTTACTGAGTCCCCATTTAAACCGCAGGTGCAGGCAGCCTCACATAAAGCCGGACACACTCTTGAGGTAAATTCAGGGAAACTATTGGTTTTCTTAAGTCTGTTATAGGCCAATTCCCAGTTTCCTTTATATATCAAATCATTCCATTCCGGAATGAGATTGTGCAAAGGACAACCTGATGCCATTCCCATTATTTCCATTCCAAACTGGCAAAAAGGTACACCGCAATTCATGCATCTTGATGCCTGAATCTGTTGTTCTTCTTCTGAGAGGTATTCGTGGAATTCATTATAGTTTTTTATACGCTGCTTTTCTTGAACAAGTACTCCGCCCTGTCTTTCATATTCTAAAAAACCTGTTGCTTTTCCCATTATTTCATACCTCCTTTTATGGCATAAAATGCTTCTATCTGAGCCTGTTTTCTGCTAAGACCCTTTTCTTCCATGGCTACAATGGTATTTAACATTTTATCGTAGTCATATGGAATAATTTTCTTGAATTTAGGAAGATATGTTTCAAAATTATCAAGAATTTTCTTTCCGATTTTTGAATCTGTATTTTTAACATGCTCTCTAATCATTTCATTTAATTTAACTACATCATATTTTGAATTAAGTGATTCGCTAAATACCATGGATTTATTTACTCTGGTATATAAATCACTGTCTTCATCAAGTACATAGGCAATACCACCGCTCATTCCGGCTGCGAAATTCTTTCCGGTTTTACCAAGTACCACTACACAGCCTCCAGTCATATATTCGCAAGCATGATCTCCCACGCCTTCTACTACTGCCTTTACTCCTGAGTTTCTAACTGCAAATCTTTCTCCTGCTACACCGTTTATAAAGGCTTTTCCGCTAGTTGCACCATATAATGCAACATTTCCTATAATAATATTTTCATCCTCTTTGAATTTTGATCCCTTTGGAGGATAAACCATGAGTTTTCCACCTGAAAGTCCTTTTCCAAAGTAATCGTTACTGTCTCCTTCCAATTCCAAAGTCAGTCCCTTTGGAATAAATGCTCCAAAACTTTGTCCTCCGGCACCATGGCATTTTACAATATAGGTGTCGTCCTCTAAAGTATTTTCTCCGAAATTTTTTGCAATAACAGAACCAAGCATTGTACCAAAAGTTCTGTCTGTGTTTCCAACATTTATTTCAACACTGCCTTTTTCATTATTTTTTATATGTGGCAATAACTTGTTTATTAGAACTTTTTCATCGGCTGTTTTTTCCAGTTCAAAATCATATACCTGTTTTGAATCAAAAATCACTTTTTTCATCTTTGAATAAGGATTATCAAGAATCTTTGATAAATCAATTTTTGCAGGACGCTCTTCCAGATTTTCTTTCTTTTTAAGTAAATCAGTACGTCCCACCAGCTCATCAAGACTTCTGACACCTAATTTTGCCATGTATTCTCTTAATTCTTCTGCTATAAATTTCATGAAATTAATAACATATTCTGGTTTTCCCGTAAATCTCTTTCTAAGTTCCGGATTTTGTGTAGCCACTCCTACAGGGCAGGTATCCAGGTTGCAGACTCTCATCATTACACAGCCCAAAGTGATAAGAGGTGCTGTTGCAAATCCAAACTCTTCTGCACCTAAAATAGCTGCTATAGCCACATCTCTTCCTGTCATTAATTTTCCATCTGTTTCTATTCTTACTTTATTTCTAAGGCCGTTTTTAATGAGGGTCTGGTGAGTTTCAGCCAGTCCTAATTCCCATGGAAGACCTGCATTTTGAATTGAATTTCTAGGCGCAGCTCCGGTACCTCCATCAAATCCGGAAATCAGTATAACCTGGGCACCTGCCTTGGCAACACCTGCCGCAACTGTTCCCACTCCTGCCTCAGATACCAGTTTTACGGATATTTTGGCATTTTTATTGGCATTTTTAAGGTCATAAATAAGCTGTGCCAAATCTTCTATTGAATAAATATCATGATGAGGAGGCGGTGAAATAAGTCCCACTCCCGGAGTTGAATGTCTGGTTTTAGCTATCCAAGGATATACTTTTCCGGCAGGAAGATGTCCTCCTTCTCCAGGTTTTGCTCCCTGTGCCATTTTTATCTGTATTTCTTTTGCACTCACCAGATATTCAATGGTAACACCAAATCTTCCAGATGCCACCTGTTTTATAGCTGAGCATTTATTTAAACCATCTTCTCCTATTGTGAGTCTTTCAGGGCTTTCTCCACCTTCACCTGAATTTGATTTTCCCTTTAAGGTATTCATGGCAACTGCCAATGCTTCATGAGCTTCCTGGGATATTGAACCATAAGACATCGCCCCAGTTTTAAATCTTTTTACAATGGAGTCAACTCCCTCTACTTCTTCTAAAGGTACTGATTTTTTTGGATAATTAAAATCAATAAGTCCTCTTAAATTTATCAGACCTAATTCTTCATTGATTTCCTTTGAATACTCCTTGAAAAGCTTATAATCGTTGGTCCTTGTGGATAATTGCAACAAATGAATTGTCTTTGGATTATATAAATGCCTTTCATCACCGCTTCTAAATCTTTGTCTTCCTACGGTATTTAATTCCAAATTTGAATTTAATCCCAAAGGATCAAAAGCTGCATTATGTAATGTTTCAACATCCTGCTGAATATCAGAAAGTCCCAGTCCTTCCACTCTGCATACTGTATTTGTAAAGTATTTATCAATTACTTCCTTATCAATTCCTATGGCCTCAAATATCTTAGAACCTTCATAGGACTGAATTGTGGAAATACCCATTTTGGAGGCAATTTTTACTATTCCGTCAAGGACAGCCTTATTATAGTCTTCCATAGCTGCATAATAATCCTTATCAAGCATTCCGTCTTCAATAAGCTCTTTTACACTGTCAAGTGCAAGATATGGATTTATTGCAGATGCGCCGTAGCCTAAAAGTGTAGCAAAATGATGTACTTCTCTTGGCTCACCGCTTTCTAAGATAAGAGAAAGCTGGGTACGCATTTTGGTTCTTACCAGATATTGCTGAAGTGCTGAAACTGCCAGTAATGAAGGAATTGCTTCATGGTTTTCATCTATTCCTCTGTCTGAAAGAATAATTATATTGGCACCATCCCTGTAAGCTCTGTCTGTTTCAATGAATAATCTGTCAATTGCTTTCTCAAGACTGGTTCCCTTGTAATATGTAATTGGAATCACTCTTACCGTAAATCCCGGAACTTTCATTTCCTTAAGCTTTAATAGATCCGTGTTTGTAAGTATCGGATTATGTACTTTTATTACATTACAGTTAACCGGTTTTTCCTCCAAAAGATTTCCATCTGCACCTATATAAACAGTTGTTGAAGTAACAACCTTTTCCCTAATGGCATCTATCGGTGGATTTGTAACCTGGGCAAATAATTGTTTAAAATAGTTAAACAAAGGTTGGTGTCCCTTTGATAATACTGCCAATGGAGAGTCTATTCCCATGGCAACAATAGCCTCTGAACCTTTATAGGCCATAGGAAGAATTTCATTTGTAAGTTCTTCATAGGTATATCCAAAAGCTTTTTGAAGCTTTCTTCTTGTAACCTTATCCAACTGAGGTACATTTTTATTAGGTATTTTTATATCTTTTAATTCTATAAGATTTGCATCAAGCCATTCTCCGTATGGAGCGCGTCTTGCATAATTTTCCTTTAGTTCATCATCATCAATTATTCTTCCGGCAACTGTATCAACAAGAAGCATTTTTCCCGGATGAAGTCTTTCTTTAACTACAATATGCTCAGGTGCAATATCCAAAACACCTACTTCAGATGATAAAACAAGATAATCATCATCTGTAATATAATATCTGGAAGGACGCAGACCGTTTCTGTCAAGAACAGCTCCCATTATATCTCCATCTGAAAATAAAATTGATGCAGGTCCATCCCAAGGTTCCATCATAGTTGCATAATATTGATAAAAATCCTTTTTCTTTTGAGACATAATTCTGTTATTGTCCCATGGCTCCGGAATGGTAATCATTACTGCATGAGGCAAATCCATTCCACTCATTACCAGAAATTCCAAAGTATTATCAAGCATGGCTGAATCTGAACCTGAAGCTGAAATAGCCGGCAGTATTTTGGATAATTCATCATGAAGATATTTTGAATTCATATTTTCTTCACGGGCTAACATTTTATCAGCATTACCTTTTATGGTATTGATTTCTCCATTATGAACAATAAATCTGTATGGATGGGCTCTTTCCCAGCTTGGAGTTGTATTGGTAGAAAAACGAGAATGTACCATGGCGATTGCAGATTTATAATCTTCATCTCTTAAATCGTCAAAAAACATTCTAAGCTGGTTTACCAGAAACATTCCCTTATATACTATTGTTCTGCTTGAGAGGGAAACCACATAGGTATCTTCGTTACTTTGCTCAAAAATTCTTCTTACTATATATAATAATCTGTCAAAATCAATTCCCTTATTTACATTTTTAGGTTTTTTGATGAAAGCCTGCATAATATAAGGCATACATTCTACAGCACTGTGTCCTAAGATTTCAGGTTTTGTAGGAACTTTCCTCCATCCTAAAAATTCCATACCTTCTCTATCCACAATAATCTCAAACATTTTCTTTGCACTGTTTCTTTTTAATTCATCCTGTGGAAAGAAGAACATTCCAATACCGTAGGTTCCCGGTTCACCTAATTCAATACTGCAAGTTTTACAGGTTTTTTTAAAAAAATCATGAGATATCTGAAGATGAATTCCTACACCGTCTCCGGTTTTTCCTTCAGCATCTTTTCCTGCCCTGTGTTCTAAGTTTTCAACAACCTTTAAGGCATCCACAACAGCCTTGTGAGTTTTTAACCCCTTTATATTAACAACTGCACCTATACCACAATTGTCATGCTCAAAAGCTTCATTATAAAGAGGAGGCGTTTTCATTTTGTTATTAATACCAAATTTATCCATTAGTAGACCTCCGATTTTTAATTGGTAACAGCTTAACTTGTGCCAACAACTCTTTTATTTACAATCAATTTTCGATAAATTCTTAAATTCTGATTGTCCCTTTCACTTACAAAAAGAATAAAAAAAGCCAAAGACGAATACTCAAATAAGAGTAAGCCGCCTTTGGCTTAATTAAAAATTCTTTATCGAATTGATGTGTTAAAGGAAATATACACCACTTTTTATCATTTGTAAAGGACTATTTTTCACAATGTGATTTTTTCTTTAAAATCCTGAGCGTGATGATTTTTCCGATTGACTTAAATTTCCTATAATAAATGCTGCTACGCAACAGCTGGCAATGGTAATTGCCACATAAGTTGCATTATTTTTATACATAAAATCAAACATAGTGGATTCCACTGAAATAATGGAAACAAAATTTGCTGTGGCATGAGCTAAAATGCTAACCTTTATTGTTTTATATTTTTCTACCAATACTGCAAAAATTATTCCAATAATTCCGGCATAAATAAATTGTACAATATTTCCGTGAATCGCTCCAAAAACAAGTCCGGATATTACAGCAGAAACTATAGGAGGAAATACTTTCTTTAATCTTGCATATAAAACCCCTCTAAAGATAAGTTCTTCCGCTACCGGTGCCAGAATCACTGCCCCCAATAATTCCCAAATCAAGCCTGATGAATACAGACTAGCCGTTGTTTCATTAAAGGCCTCTGAATCAAAGGCTATACCACTTAAATATATTAGATTATTAAGAGATACATTTAAAGAAACACCCAAAAGAACTATCAGACCTACTGCATTTTGTGAGAGCCTTACTTTTTTTCCATTCTCGTTTCTTCTCATTTTATCCCTTTTATAAATCACATAAAATACCGGAATACAAACTAAAGTTACAATTATTGTGGTGTAATAACTTAATACTCTTAACATTTCTGAAACATCGGCACTGGAAGCCAAGGTAGAAAAATCAAGATTTCCTATTATTAATCTGGCATTTTTTGCATAGGAAATAAAGGTAGTAACTGCCGTCACAAAAAACGCCTTTATTAATAAATAAAGGGCTACAGGCCATATTATATTTAATATATCTAAAAAAACATTTTTCTTATTCATAAAAAGTCCACTTTCGTATTTTTTTATTTTTAAGACAATAATACTTTTTTTAACTGTTCTATGTCTTTTACAATAAAATCTGCACCATGCTCTTCTAATTCTTTTTTACTTCCAAATCCATAGCACACCCCTATGCTTTTTAAGTTAAGGGCTTTTGCTCCTTCGATATCGAACATGGTATCCCCAACCATCACAGTTTCTTTCTTCTTTTCTTCTGTAATGTTCATTACATTTAAAGCTTCTTTCATAACACCTGTTTTTGAATGTAACTGTCCTTTATCGGCACCCCCTTGAATATGATCAAAATATTTATCAAGTCCAAAATGCTCTATAATATCTATGCACATTTGATGAGGCTTTGAAGAAGCCACTATAAGCTTTTTCCCATTTTTTTTAAGGATTTTTAAAAGTTCTTCTATACCTTCATAGGGTTTGTTTTCAAACTTGCCTATGGGATCATATCTTTTTCTGTAAATTTCAACTGCTTCCCAGCTTTTTTCCTCGCTAAAACCATAATGTTTCTGAAATGAATAATCTAAAGGTGGCCCGATAAAGCACTCCAGTAAACTTCTATCCCCTGGAGCCTTTATACCAAAATATTCAAGGGCATATATGATAGAATTAATTATACCTTCTCTTGAATCTGTAAGGGTACCATCTAAATCAAACATTATATATTTAACCATTTTTTGCTCCTATTCGTTTAACCAGGGTATTATACAAAATCTTTGGATTTAAAGGTTTTATAACATATTCATCCATACCGGATTCCTTACCCTTTTTTATGGCATCAGAAAATGCATCTGCTGTCATTGCTATAACAACAACTTCTTCTGCATCAGTTCTTGGCAGAGACCTAATTGCTTTGGTAGCTTCGTAACCATTCATAATAGGAAGCTGAATATCCATAAGAATAGCACTAAATTCACCGATAGAAGATTTTTCAAAAATGTCAACTGCCTCTTTGCCGTTTATGGCTGAATCGTACTCTATATTATAGCTGTCCATGATTCGTTTGACAATTTCCATATTTATTTCATTATCTTCAACTAAAAGAATTTTCCCTTCTATTTGGGCTTTATCATCCTTAACCATCTTTTTAACAAAATAATCTCTGTATTTTAAATTATCAGAAGCATCGTCTGTAACCACACTTACTCTTATCTTTGTTCCCCTTCCAAGCTTTGAATAAACTTCTATCTCTCCGTCCATTAAATCAATGATTTTTTTAACAATGGACATACCAAGTCCTGTACCGCTGGAAGTTTTTTTTCTAAAAGGATTATTATACTCCTGAGTAAAAGGTTCAAACAACTTCTTTTGAAATTCTTTACTCATTCCAATTCCATTGTCTTCTATTTCAAATCCAAAGAGCATTTTTCCTTCTTCTTTTAACTGTTTTGTAAGGGAAGTATACTTCACAGTTCCTCCGGAAGGAGTGTATTTAACCGCGTTGGAGATAAGGTTTAAAATAATCTGGTTTATTCTGATTTTGTCTACAACAATTACTCCCTGTCCCGTATAATCTTTTATCTCGTACTTAAGATGCTTTTCATCGCACATGGTTTTTAATATGCTTTCAACATTTTCAATATGTTCTTTGGCAGTATAAGGGGCTTCGTTAAGCTCCATTTTTCCGCTGTCGATTTTTGATATATCTAAAACATCATTAATAAGACTAAGCAAAAATCCATTGGCAGCCTCTATTTTTCTTAAATCGCTTTTTAACTTTTCAGGTTCATATATATCTTCCATGGCAAAATCCACCATATTTTTAATTATACTAATAGGTGTTCGAATGTCATGGCTTATTCTTGAAATAAATTCAGTTTTGGAATCATTGGCCATTTTTGCTATCTTAGCAGCCTCTTCCATTTTTCTATACTGTTCTTTTTCCTCAAGATATTGCTTTGTAATATCATATTCGCAAAAATAGATATATCTTTTAGAATCATCCAAAAAACATAATTCTATACTTTTATATTTTAAATTTCCATCTGCATCCCTGAAATTGAAGCGAAAAGAAACTGTTGATTTTTCCTCAATTTCTTTAACTACATTCTCTAATTTAAAATATTTTTTGATTCTTTCACCGTTTTCTAAATAAAGAGAGGTTCCCACTTCTGATTCAAAAAAACTATCATAATCCAAATGAGCAGTTTTTTCAACAAAATTTTCCATCCCTTCATCATTTTCATAGGTTGAAATTAATCCAGAAACAGTATCTATAATTCCTATTAATTCAAAGCCTATTTCAGTAATTTTAGAAATCAGCATCCTTGAAAGAGAATATTTTGTGCTGTCATAAATATACACAAAAGCTTCCAGATTATTTTTATATGGATTTTCAAAAATCTGTATATCTAATTTCATCCAGAGATAAAATTTAACACGACAACCTCTTCTGTAGTAAAATTCGTAATTTGTTTTTCCTTTTTCGTACAGTTTAATAAGTTTATCCGGATACATTTCTTTTATTTTATCTACATCTTCTTTTTGAAGTGCTTTTTGGGATACTTCATCTAGTATCTCACTATAATTTTTTCCGTCAGCGCCCACCAACGCTAAACTTTTATGTTGTCCGTCAGCACTGCTGATAATATAATTATCACTTAAATTAACATGAACTTTTGCCAGTAAATATTTTTCATCATAATTGTTAAAAGCTTCCAGTTTTTCCTTATATTCTATATTCTTTTCCCATTTTTCAGTAATGTTTTGAACTGTTCCATAGTATTTAACCGGCTTTCCCTCTGAATTATAAATACATGTATAATCAAGCTTTGCTATTCTCTTTTTTCCGTCTTTTTCTTTAGCTTCAATCAAAACTGAATTATTTTTTTCCCCTGATTCAAATTCAGCATAAATTTTTTTTATCAAATCATAGTTTTTCTTATCTAAAATTCCTTCAAAAACTTCAGGAACATTTTTCAAAACCATAGGATAACCCAGCTCTTTAAATCTCTTTCTGGCATATTCATTATCAATGGCCTTTAATGTGCGACTTTTTAAATCAAATTCATAAACAATGCTTTCGTTTTTTGCAGCTATAGCGCTATAAATCTTTAAAGTATCTTCCAAAGTATGATTTGCAAGCCATAATTCTTCTTCTTTTTTCTTTTCATCATCTATGTCATGCATAGAGATAAATAAAAAATAACCATTTAATATGTCAATACAGCTTACATCTATTCTATACCATATATAACATCCATTATTATTTTTGGAATACCTGAATTTAACTGAATGTATACGGTGATTTTCCTTTAAACCCAACATGGATTTTCTTACATTTGGAATATCGTTTTTATGAATACGCGTTGAAATCAAAGAATGATCATTCATATAAAGTATTCCCTTTGGAATACCCAGATATTCTTCTATGATATCATTTATAGACAGTTTTTTTATAATATGATTTTCTACATAACCTATAGCCATTCCAGATGGAACATTTTGAACAAGAACATCTAAAGTATCAAGATCCAAATAGTCATATATTTTTTTCATTTTGAATTCTGTAACATCAAAATAATAAAACAATACGGCATCTTCATTATCCCAGATTATCTTATGTATATTTCCCTGCATCCAGGCTTTTTTATCATCTAAGTAAAACTCTTCCATTTTTATGTGAGAAACCTCTTCCGATAAAAAATCGCAAAAATCACAGGGTGCATCTTGTTCCACCATAAAGTGGTAACATTTTTTTCCCTGATAATCATCATATTTTCCCCAGTATTTTTTTCCATAACTGTTTATAAAAAGCATTTCATAGTCTTTTTGTCTTATTACATACAAGGGAATCCTGATACTTTCCAACAATTCTTTATATAATGACAAATCTATTTTTGTTACTTTTTCTCCCATTTTTTTCCTTTTTACCTTAAAATGCTATTAATTTGTTGTATATCACCAGCTTATTTTAACATATTTTATACAAAATGTCCTTAAAGCTTCGTTTTTTATCTAAAAATTACCCAAAAAAATGCCGATTGCATAAATTTCCGCGCAACCGGCAGTAAAGCGGACATTCGTAATCCGCTTCGCTACTTTATCATGAACGCAGTGGCACTTTGTGCCACCTGCGTTTAAATTAAATACTTATCTTATTTTAAACTTACTTTTCTTACCGCACTGTAATCTCCATATACGGATTTATTTGTAGAGTCCTTTGCAATACCTCTTACTTTAATATAATAAATGGAATTTCTCGTTAAACCTGTTAAAGTATAGCTTGTTTTGGTTGTAACCAGTGACTTATATGATTTGAATTTGGCATTGGTTGAATACATTATCTGATAATTCACCTTACCTCCCAGATTCTTTAAAACCAGGTCAATAGAGGTTTTTGTGGCTTTTTTTGCGGATTTAATGGAAGCCGCATTTATAGTCACTTTAGACCACTTGGCATATAAAATTATGTTCTTTTTGCTTCCCTTTGCTATACAGTTTTTCTTTGTAGAGGATTTGTAACTGCTTGAAGTAAACCATCCTCCGAAATTGTAGCCTTTCTTTGTAGGATTAAACAATTTCACCTCTTCATCACCAGTGTAGGTGGAAGGATTTGAATTACTATTTTTTCCTCCGTTTAATTTATAAGTTATTTTATATGGTATAGTTATAACGCATTTTGCTACTAATTTACTTCCGTCTGAGGTTTTACAAAAAATTGTTGCCCTTCCTGCACTTTTTCCCTTCACACGAGCAGATTTTGTATCAGTATTTTTGGTAACTACCGCAATATTTCTGTTAGAACTTTCCCAAATCAGTTTATTTTGGCTTATTGTGTCATATTCCGGCGTAACTGTAGCATTTAATAATACTGCTTTGCCTATTGCTAAAAGACACTCAGTTTTATCCAGTATCAATGTTTTAAATTTTCCGGAATCTATTACTGTTACTTCACAACTCCTAGGAATACCAGATGTACCAGCTGTTACAGTTATAGTAGTAGTTCCAATGGATATTGCCTCAATAACTCCTTGTGATGTAACTGTGGCAATACTTTCATCTCCTGATTCAAATGTAAAGGTTTCATCTATTCCCTTGGGAATTTTTTCTATAATGCTTAAGGTCTCTTTATTGCCTTCTTTTATTAAAAGACTCTCAGAAGATAATTTAAAATCCGTTAATTGGTCTGATACAATAACTTTACAGCTTTTAGGAATACCGGATGTTTCATATAAAACCTCAATATTTGCTGTTCCATTAGAAACTCCTGTTACCAATCCATTAGCATTGACTGTTGCTACTGACTCATCTGATGATGAATATTTAAATGTAACTCCTTTAATATCAGTAGGTACTTTGTTTATTATACTGATGTTAAATGTTTCTCCCGGCTGTATTGTTTTTTCTGTAGGGTCTATATCATAAGAAGTTAATTCATACTTATTTACCTTGACATTACAGGTTCTTGAAAGACCGGAATCCTGTCCTGTTACAGTTATAATTGCATCCCCGGCCGAAACACCCTTTACAAGTCCTGTATCTTCATCAACAGTAGCTACTGAAGGATTTGACGAAGAGAATTTAAAGGTTTCAGAAGCTGTCGCCGGTGTTTTTGAAGCCACTGATAATGTAAAAGTCTGATTGGTATAAATCTCCTTTGACTCACTACTTAAAGTAAATTCCGTTATAAGAACTTTGGAAACTTTTACATTACAGCTTTTTTCCAATCCGGATTTTTCTTCTGTTACTGTAATCTGAGTTGTTCCTGCTCCTGTTCCTTTAACTAAACCTTTGCTTGTAACTGTGGCAACTGTATTATCTTCTGATTTAAAGCTGTAATTTCCCTTTGCAGCCAAAGGAGTCCACTCCTTTATACTTAATGTAAAGGTTTCTCCCAAATCTATTTCTTTATCTGATTCACTTAAGGTAAAGTCCGTAATTACATTTTCTGAAACGGTAACAAGACAGCTTCTAACCAAACCGCTAGCCTTTGCCATACAGAATATGGTGGCACTTCCCGTGGTAACGGCAGTTATTAGTCCACTTTTTTCATTTACCGTGGCTACTGAAGTATCTGATGATGAAAATACAAAATTATCACCGGCATTTGAAGGTGTTTTAGAGCTTACTTTAAGTTCAAAGGTTTCACCTGCCAGCATATCAAGGCTTTCTTTATTTAACTTAAAGTCAGTAAGAATTCTGTTTACAACATAAACATGACATACTTTTTCTATATTTCCATTTACCGCCTTTACAGTAATAATTGCTTCTCCAAGGCCAACGGCACTTACATTTCCATTGGAATCAACTTTTGCCACAGTTGTATCACTTGAAGTAAACTCATAGGTTTCACAAGCATCAGCCGGCTCCTGATTTATAATGGACAAGTTAAAACTGTTATTAATTTCCATTGTCTTTTCCGTATCACTTAAATAAAAACTAATGGCTTTATTATCTAATGAAGCGTTAGCGTCATTTGTAAGAGCCTTTATTCTAGCGCTGCTGCCATTAGTTGAAAGGTCATACCAGTGAGCATTGTTATACATAAAGCTTTGATTTTTTGAAACGGTATTTTTTGTTATTATTGTTGAATTTTGGGACTTATCTGCATACAAGCCAACTTTATTATCTTTATAACCTGATTTTGATAAAGTAATAACTATTGCGTATTTACTATCCTTCTCTATAGAAACAGGATTATTTAATGTTATGGTATGTATCCCCTTAAAAGTAGCAGTCCCGCTTGTATTAGCCGAAGCAACTAGTGTTCCGCTATCAGGAGTATTTCCCAAAAGGTTTGTATAAACATCTATTGAATAATCAGTATTTGTGCTGTAAAGAGCAAAAGTTACCGCCTCAAGTTTTTCAAAATCTGCACCACTTGAAGCTGTGTAAATATTAGCAAATTTTGCATTTGAATCCTTGTAAAGAAATGAAGTATTAATTGTTCCGTCATATTGATAAACATTGTCGTATTTATCTGCACTTTCCATGGAAAAACAGACTGCTGTATTATTTTCCCTCGTAAATGCAGAGTCATAATATGAAACATAGAAAAGTCCGTCTGCGTCGGTATTATAAGTACCCCAGGAATTTTTGCAAATCCAGGCTCCGTTATCTTCCGGCATATTGACAAAGTTCTCTCTTGGAAAATCATCATCCCATCCTACAATAACAACCTCATGATTTGCTTCTTTATCTCCTTTATAAAAATAACTGTTATTTACACTGTCATAAACATTAGAAATATTTGTTATCTCATAATAAATTCCCACATCCACTGCACCGTATTCCATAATGGCATTTTTTACCTCGTCGCAGTCAACAGCAGACATCCAATAGGAGTCCTTAATTCTTGCAAGCTTATTGACATAGGCATTCTGCTTTGAAAACTCTTCCAAAGAAGTCAGTAAAGTTTGATAATCTGCGGTTTTGGTGTAATTTACCACATCCTTTATAGTAGAAAAATCCACAGGATCATCTGATTCATTATAAGGTCCCTCACCTGTGGATAAAGCCAGGGCTGCATATATACTGTTTCCCCCTACATCTAAAAAGCTTGTTTTATTAAGCGTACTATAATCACCTTTGGTAAGCCCCAATGGATCGTTTACATTTCGGTTGTAAACAAGATATGCCAATGTAAGCTCTGACAGATTAATGGAATCTGGTGAAACACCTGAAAATTCAGCAGAATTTGAAAGCATGGAAGCCTCTATGGCCGCAATTGAAGAAAACGCCCAGCAAATCTGTCTTTTTCCCTGATCGTTTATGGTACTTTTAATCTTTCCTTCATCAAGTGAGTTATAAGTATCAGGAAGTGCAGAAGCTTTGAAAGAAATTACATTCTCCGTCATAACACTTCCTTTTGCTTTTATCCGGTTGTTTTCAGTTTTTTCATGAACACTTTTTACTTCAATTCCATCATTAATATGTCCTAAAGCCATATTACCCTGTGATTTGGCCAAAGCCACTACACTTCCCACAGGAAATGCCATTTGTAAACTTAAAGACAATGTTAAAAATAAAGCTAATACTTTCTTCATACCGTTCTCCTTTTCTTCAAAACAGATACACCTGCACCCTGCAACTTTTTCTATTATTATCCCTTCTTTTAACACATTCCCATAATTCACCTTGATTTTAACATACGAATATAAAGTACAATGATACCTATCATTAAAATTATATAAAGTAATATTAATTAGCAATTTAGGGTTTATCCTTGCTTTTTTTAATCCTATATGTCAAAATAGTTAGGAGTGTGTCCTCTTGTAATAGGGGCATTTTTCCAAAATAAAAGCAATAAATAAAAGAAAGGTGTTAATAAATAATGATCAGTGCTAATAATGTTACCCTAAGAATCGGTAAAAAAGCCCTTTTTGAAGAAGTTAACATTCAGTTCTCAGAAGGAAACTGTTATGGTATCATCGGTGCTAATGGTGCAGGAAAATCTACATTTTTGCGTATTCTTTCCGGACAGTTAGAGCCTTCAAAGGGTGATGTTTCAATTACTCCTGGACAAAGACTTTCATTCTTACAACAAGACCATTTTAAATATGACGAATTTACTGTTTTAGATACTGTAATAATGGGAAATAAGCGTCTTTACGACATTATGAAGGAAAAAGATGCCATTTATGCAAAACCTGATTTTTCAGATGAGGACGGAATCCGTGCCAGTGAACTGGAAGCCGAATTTGCAGAAATGGACGGTTGGAATGCAGAATCAGATGCAGCACAGCTTTTAAATGGACTTGGTATTGAAACCGAATTCCATTATTCCATGATGAAAGATTTAGTAGGAAGCCTTAAAGTAAAAGTATTGTTAGCTCAGGCACTTTTTGGAAATCCTGATATATTATTACTTGACGAGCCTACTAACCACTTAGACCTTGATGCAATTACCTGGCTTGAAGAATTTCTCATTGATTTTGAGAATACCGTAATTGTAGTATCCCACGACAGATATTTTTTAAATAAAGTTTGTACCCACATAGCTGATATTGATTATGGAAAAATCCAGCTTTATACCGGAAACTATGACTTCTGGTATGAGTCCAGCCAGCTTCTTATTAAACAAAAGAAAGAGGCAAATAAGAAAAAAGAAGAAAAAATCAAGGAATTACAGGACTTTATTTCAAGATTCTCTGCAAATGCTTCAAAATCCAAACAGGCTACTTCAAGAAAGCGTGCCCTGGAAAAAATACAGCTTGATGATATCAAACCTTCAAGCCGTAAATACCCTTATATCGATTTCAGACCGGATCGTGAAATTGGAAACGAAGTATTATTCGTAGAGGGACTTACAAAGACCATAGACGGAGAAAAAGTCCTTGATAATCTTACCTTTACCGTAGGACATGATGATAAAATCGCATTTGTTGGTGGCAATGAAATTGCTAAAACTACTCTCTTTAAAATCCTTACTGGAGAAATGGAGGCAGATTCAGGCTCCTTTAAATGGGGAGTAACAACAAGCCAATCCTATTTCCCTAAGGATTCTACAGAAGAATTTGATGTAGATTACACAATTGTAGAATGGCTTACTCAGTTTTCCGAAAACAAAGACGCAACTTATGTTCGTGGTTTCCTTGGAAGAATGCTTTTCCCTGGTGATGCCGGTGTAAAAAAACTTAAAGTTCTTTCCGGTGGTGAAAAAGTAAGATGCCAGCTTTCAAAACTAATGATTTCCGGTGCAAATGTGCTTATTCTTGATGAGCCTACCAACCACCTTGATATGGAATCAATTACCGCTTTGAATAAAGGTCTTATTAAATTTCCGGGAGTTTTGTTATTTGCATCTCACGACCATCAGATTGTACAGACTACTGCCAATAGAATTATGGAAATCCTTCCAGGCGGAAAATTAATTGACAAGGTAACAACCTATGATGAATATCTTGAAAGCGATGACATGGCTAGAAAGCGCCAGGTTTATACTGCTTCAATAGAAGAAGACGAAAATTAATATATTTTTATCAGCTGTCTTTAAGACAGCTGATTTTTTATTTTAAAATAATAAAAGTGTAAGAGCCGCCGGGACAAAACCCTTGCGGCTCTTACATTATATAGACTTATTTGGAAAACAAGTATGACTCTTTTTAAGCTTCAGTTGGGCCTTCCTGTGGAGCTGCTGCTGGAGCGTTCTTAGCATACTTAAGTGGATTAAATACTAAGAAGATAACAGCCATGGCAATTGAAATTGCGATAGCCCAATACACTTCTGTATAAAGGAAACCTGGATATTGAAGTCCATCTACACCTTCAATAGCTTCTGGTGAGAATTTTGCAACGATACCTGAAAGATAGTATGAGCAAACAAAACCTGATACACTATTAAGTCCAAGGTTAATTGATGTAGCAAGTGCTACTGTTGATGGAGCTGTCCACATACCTATGTAAGCAAAGAATGCAGGCATTACAAATGAGAAACCAAATCCAATACAAGCTGTTCCAACACTCATCATTGCTACATTTGTACCCATTGATATAAAGAACTGTCCTACTGCTGCAAGTAAAAATCCTACAGGTACTGCAAATCTGTTGATAGTTGCAAAAACTTTACCAAATATTAAACCTGCAACACAACCTGCAACTGTATAGATTGAAAGTGCTGTAGCAGCAGCTACGCCATCACCGATTCCTTTAGCGGTAAATATAGATGAAAGATTCATCATAAGTGGATAGTTTCCAATATTGAATAAGAAGAATCCTGCTCCTGTTATCCAGATTAATGGACTCATCTTTTCTTTCTTTACTTCCTGAGCTCCTGCTGGTGCTTCAACCTTTGGTGGTTCAGGAATAAAGAATGCCATAATTAATGCGATTACAGCCACGCCATGTCCCCAGAAAGTCATGCTCCATGACATTCCGGAAAGAACTCCTCCAAGATACTGGAATGCAATACCACCTGCATTCATAAGAAGTGTTCCATATCCAAGATATGAAGCTGCTGTTTTTGGCTCATATAACCCAAGAATCAAAGCATTTCCTAAAGGAGAAATAAGGCCGGCACCGATTCCGAAAAGAACACGGCCAAAAATTACCATCGCAAAACTATTTGTTATAACTGCCGGCAAACATCCACCGATAACAAATAATGCACTACCTAAAATTGCTAAAGTTCTGAATTTTACCTGTTTACCTGCAATAGCACCTGCCAAAAGTGTTGCCGGAACCATTACAAGTGTAGGTAATGTTGAAATCATGTAAATTGATGTGAGTGGAATTTCCGCACCACTTGCTCCACCTGGTCCCCAATAAGCAATAAGCGTCTGCATTGCCGGTGTTACTACTGTGATACCCATTCCCATTAGTGCCATAGAAAAGATGGCAAGTGTTGCTAATGGACTAACTTTCTTATATTCCATAATATTTCCCTCCTATAAAACTGTATAGATAATATTAAAGATTCTGAAGCAACAGCACAAATACCTTTTTATATATAATCCCTCTCCTTAATATAAATTAATTTTTTGTACTGCTATCTGAATTCATCATATTTTGCAAAAGTTATTCAGTATCTAATAATTGTCTATTTTAATATAGCTCCAAATAAGTCATCGGATCTGACTCTTCTGCAAAAATAATAACTCAAATAATGCTTCTGTATGCTATGTGAACATGTTTCACTTTGCATTCTTATGCGTTGTATAATTCACGGCTTAATTTATAAATTAATTCTTCACCGTTTACACTTCTGTTTGGATTCATATTTGCAAACCAAGTGATATAACGACCTGTTTTACCAAGTTTATATACTTTTTCTTCAATTTCTTTTACGAAATCTTCATCACTTTCAGCAGGATCTGGCATAAATATACTTACCTGACCCATTCTGTCGCCATATTTATCCATAATTGCCTGTTTGTCATTACAAGCATCCTGTCCTTCCCAGAAATCAAATCCTGCATCACAGAAGTTTTCTATCTGATTTGAAACAGAACCGCATGAATGATAATTTACATAAAGCCCCATGTCATGAGCTGCATCATTCATTCTCTTATAATGTGGAAGCAGTATTTCTTTGTAAGTATCCGGTGACATGAATGAACTCTTTTGTGAACCCATGTCATCGTGGAAGGTAATAACATCAGCACCATAAACCTCTTTAGCGATTTTCATAAGATCAAGATGAAAATCTGTAAGTTTCGTGTATAATGCATTAAGAGCTTCCGGCTCCTCTAACAGATAACAGAATGTATCTTCAAAGCTTGTAAGGTCTGCAGTTCTTTCAAACAAACCGTTTACTATAATGAACATTGTTGCTCTGTCTTCCTGGATAACCGGTTTATATATTTCATCATAGTTCTTTTGCCAGTCAATGACATTTAAGTCCGGCCATTTTGGTAACAACTCTTCTTCCCAATTATCAATTTCTGATAGTCTTCTTGTACCTGGTCTAACCATAGCTGCTGCCGTAAGAGGTTCAAACTCCCAATCAATGCCAAACCAGTCAAATCCCCCATGATTTCTGGCATAAGCATCCGGCATACACTCCGGTTGAATACAGTTGAAGTCTGTAGGAATATTTGGTATCCATACAGGTTTCTTCTTTTCACACATCAATTTGAAATTTTCCTTTGGTGTGATAGGTGTTTTGAATTTTCTAGCTGGAAATGTCGGCATACCATATGGTCCTGGCACTGCCGGATACATACCAACATCAGATAATTCTTCCGCACTAAATGGATAATTACTCATATTTGTTTCCCTCCTGCCAATTTAATAATTTAATCATACCCAATTAAAATTCTTTTAGTTAATTTTAACTAAATTTAATACCTTTTCGACTCTTCTATAGTATATATTTAATAATCGGCAAATACAATGGATATGATTACAAAATGAAAATAAATTTATTTTAAACTCTCGGGCATTTTGCACCAATAACAATGGTCCCTTACTTAAATTGTTTTTTTATTGGGATTATTGAACGGTATCTCTTATTGAAATAGGAAACTTTTTCGTGTAAAATGCATAGTATAGGAGGTTAAATATGAAGCTCAGCATGTGGATTTTAAAAAACTGGCTCTCAAAATATGACATTATTGCCAATGTTACCAATGGTGATATGCTTATAGAAGGTGCCAGGCTGTTTTCAATCGAAAGTCAGATGTCCTATTACCCGTATTTAATATATGTAGGAAGTGCCGATGGTTTCATTGGTTCAATGGGCAATCAGGTAATATGTGTATGTGGTCCGGATTGGATTCGTATAAAAGATACGGACAAGGAACAAATATTTAATGACATTTTACAGGCTTTTGATTACTATAACAAATGGGAAGAGATTATCACATCCTATAACAGACAGGATATTACTGCGCAAATACTCTTAAATTTCAGTCAGGGTATTTTTTTAAATCCTGTATTTGTTATAGATTCTTATTCCAATCTCGTAGCAATGTCAGAACAATATGATGAGGGACAGGTAAATGATGAATGGGACTACTTGAAAAAGAATGGTATCATGTCTTTGGATACTCTCGGTAAAATCAAAAAAATCCCTCATTTAATTGATATATTTGATAATTCCGAAAAACCGGTAATATACTATAATGAAGTATTTAAATGTAAAACTCTTACATCCACCATTTCTTTTAATAATGAAAAGAAAGGTGTTCTTGTAATTTTGGAAAAGGATTCATTTCTTCAGGAGCATACTATTCAGCTTACTCAGATATTTTTATCTGCCATATCAAAATTGATGATTATGCAACTGGACATTCCGGAATTTAACCCTGGTGTAAATATGTTCAACCGTATTTTAAAGGGTATAGAGGTAGCCGATGCAAAAAAAACTCAATTACTTAAACCTATCGGCTGGGAACTGCATTCTAATTTTATCATTTATAAAATTAAAAACCGTTCTCATGACCTTGTTTCCACAAGGGCTCTTGCTAACAGAATTCCATCCATAATGAATTCAGGAATATCTTTTGAATACGATCAGGATATTTTTTATATTGTAAATTGTAGCTTGTGTAATGTTTCAAAGTTGGAGGAGGATTTATCAGCTCTTCTAATGAAAAGTGACTTTATCTGTGGTGCAAGTTTTCAGTTTTCTAACCTTGATGATGTTTCCGTTTACTACAAACAGGCAGAGCTTGCCTTAAACCTTGGTAAACAGGAAGCAGGCACTATTAGTCATTGCATAGATTATATATGGGATCATGTCAGCGTGACCTATGCACCTACTTTTTTCGATTTGCATTTGTGCCATCCGGCAGTAAAAAAATTACTGGATTATGATAATGAGCACGGTACTAAATTTCTTGAAACCTTGCATTATTATCTAAGAAATGAAAGGCGACTTACTCAAACTGCAAAAATGATGTATCTGCACAGAAATACACTTTTTTACAGAATCGAACGAATTACTGAAATAATGGACACAGATATGGAAGATCCTGACGAGAGAGAACACATACTTCTATCTCTTATGATTTTACGCCTTGCTGAAAATACACAGGAAAAAGTTCAATCACAAAAAGAAACAGAAAATACAGAGGAGGAAAATAATGCTTGATCCGGGTAAATTTATGGAATTGCTTAATGACCTGAAAAATATAGCAGCCACAAATGACTACACTCTCACTACTGATGAAATAAGACAATTTTTTTCTTCTATGGAACTTAATGAAGAAAATTTTGAATATATTTTTCAATATCTTTCAAAAGAGCACATTACAATAAAGGGTTATGCCTTTTCAGGCAAAGAAGAAATTCAATCTCCCAAAGAAAATACTATCGGTGCTCAAGATGAAGCCTATATAAATATGTACTTAAAAGACCTAGAAGAGATTCCTGATTTAAATGATGGTGAAATGCAAGCCTTATGTTATCAGGTAAAAAACAATGAAAATGATGCAATTTCAAAATTCATTGAAGTTATGTCAAAAAGAGTATATCCCATAGCTATTAATTACATTAATCAGGGAGTATTTTTGGAGGATCTTATTTCCGAAGCTAATCTTGGTATCATATATGCAGTTAAAAATATAGCTGATATTGAAGACCCGAAAGATTATATTGAATACATTGATGAAGCCATTAAAATGGCTATTGTTAAGACTATAGATGCCGAAAATGAATTAAACGGAGCAGAAAACTCCATTCTTGTTAAAAGCAATCTTTTAAATGAAGCAGCAAGACTTTTAGAAAAGGAAAATGGACACGCTCCTTCTGTTAAGGAATTGGCTGAATATACAAAAATGGATGAAAATGAAATTAATGACATTTTAAATCTTCATAAAAAACAAAATTAATCATAAAAAAACGGGCTATCGCCAGGATGATTTATTCATCTTTTTGCGACAGCCCTTTTTTTATACTTCTTCTTCCCAGTGAAGGCTTCTTTTTACAGCCTTATGCCAACCGGAAACTATTTTTTCTCTATTTTTTTCTTCCATTTCTGGCTTAAATTCCCTTTGTAGCATCCAGTTCTTTTTTATATCTTCCTTACTTTTGTAATAACCTGTAGCCAGACCTGCAAGATATGATGCTCCTAAAGCAGTGGTTTCAATGCATTTTGGTCTTTTCACTGCTGCATTTAAAATATCTGCCTGAAACTGCATCAAAAAGTCGTTTGCACTGGCTCCCCCGTCTACTTTTAGTTCTGATAATTTTATGGAAGAGGTTTTTTCCATTGCCTTTATTAAGTCCAAAACCTGATAAGCCAGGGATTCAACCGCAGCCCTAATAATATGAGCCTTTTTACTTCCTCTGGTAAGACCAATTATACTTCCTCTTGCATACTGATCCCAATATGGTGCACCCAAACCGGTAAATGCCGGTACCAGATATACCCCAGCAGTATCCTCTACCTGCCTACAGTATTCTTCTGACTAGGCTGCTGTTTCAATAAGCTTTAATTCATCCCTTAGCCATTGAATGGTGGCTCCGGCCACAAAAACACTGCCTTCAAGGGCATATTCTATCCTGTCTTCCATTCCTATTGCTATTGTTGTTAATAATCCTTCTTTTGAATATACAGCCCTTTCTCCCGTATTCATTAACAAAAAGCAACCTGTACCATAAGTGTTTTTAACATCGCCTTCATTAAAACAGCATTGTCCAAACAAAGCAGCCTGCTGGTCGCCTGCCATTCCTGCTATTTTAATGGCTCCACCTGTTATTTCCGGGTCTGTGCTTCCGTATTCATAAGAAGAAGGCATTACCTTTGGAAGAATGTTTTCCGGAATATCAAGAAGATTTAAAATATACTTATCCCATTCTAAAGTGTGTATATTATAAAGCATCGTCCTTGATGCATTGGTGTAATCCGTTACATGAACCTTTCTTCCTGTAAGGTTCCACACAAGCCAGGTATCAACGGTTCCAAAGAGAATTTCCCCTTTTTGGGCTCTTTGTCTTACTCCCTCTACATTATCAAGTATCCATTTTATCTTTGTAGCAGAAAAATATGCATCCGGAATAAGTCCGGTCTTTTCTTGAATACTATTTGCATCATTTTTCAAAGAATCTATAATGCCTGCTGTTCTTCTGCATTGCCAAACTATTGCATTATAAACCGGTTTTCCGGTGTTTTTATCCCAAAGAATCGTTGTTTCTCTCTGGTTTGTTATACCAATGGAATCTATATCCGAACTTTTCAAGTCGGCAAAGCTCATAGCTTCTGCCATAACTGCCCTTTGAGAAGAATATATTTCCATAGGGTCATGTTCCACCCAGCCTGGGTTTGGAAATATCTGTCGAAACTCCTTTTGAGCTACACTGATAATGTTTCCGCTTTTATCAAAAATAATACATCTGGAACTGGTAGTTCCCTGATCCAGTGCCATTAAATATTTATCCATGTTAAATACCGCCTTAGATTATTTTATTTCTTCTAATTCTTTCATCCAGATGTTTTTACTTGCATCACTTGGCATCCTTAAATCACCCCTTGGAGAAACTGCCACAGAACCAACCTTTGGCCCGTCAGGTAAGCAGGAACGCTTAAACTGCTGGGCAAAAAATCTTGAATAAAAGGTTTTTAACCATTTAAAAATAACCGAAGCATCATATTTTTCCTCAAAAGCAATCCTTGCAAGTCTGTAAATCTTTTTCGGAGAAAATCCGAAACGCAAAACATAATACAAAAAGAAGTCATGAAGCTCATAAGGCCCAACCAAATCTTCTGTTTTTTGGGCTATCTCTCCTTCTTTAGGTGGCAATAACTCAGGACTTACAGGTGTATCCAATACATCATATAAAATATCTGCCAACTCTTTATCATTACAGGTATCAGCATAATATCTAACCAGATGTCTAACCAAAGTTTTAGGAATTGAAACATTAACACCGTACATAGACATATGGTCGCCATTATAGGTTGCCCAGCCCAAAGCCAGTTCAGACATATCTCCCGTGCCAATTACCATTCCATTGTTTTTATTAGCAAGATCCATAAGAATCTGGGTTCTCTCCCTGGCCTGACCATTTTCATAGGTAACATCATGAATACTGTCATCATGGCCTATATCTCTGAAATGTATATTTACTGCATCTTTAATATTTACCTCTTTCAAAGTTGCTCCCAGCTTTTTTGTAAGAGCAACAGCATTGTTATAGGTACGGTTAGTAGTTCCAAAGCAAGGCATTGTTACGCTTAAAATATTACTTCTGTCAAGACCTGCCATATCCATAGCCCTTACAGTAACTATTAAAGCCAAAGTAGAGTCAAGACCTCCTGAAATACCTACAACAGGGCATTTACAACCTGTATGCACAATTCTTTTCTTTAATCCCATAGATTGAATATTAAGAATTTCTTCGCATCTTTTGCTTCTTTCTTTAACATCACCGGGAACGAAGGGTTTTGGATCAACAAAACGCTCCAGCTTTGTCTCTTCATTTTTCAAATCAAAATCAACCCTTACATAATCATCATCCCGAAGCTCAAAAGAATTCATTCTTCTTCTTTCATGGACAAGTCTTTCAATATCTATATCAGCATATATTATTTTATTTTTAAATCTTTCTGCCTCAGATAAAACTATTCCATTTTCACAGATTATGTTTTGACCGCCAAATACCAAATCCTGAGTAGATTCTCCTTCACCGGCATTAGCATAAATATAAGCACAAATAAGTCTTGCACTCTGGCTTGAAATCAGCTGTCTTCTATATGTATCTTTTCCAACAGTTTCATCACTGGCAGAGGTATTTACTATAACATTTGCACCATTTAATGCATGGCTAATACCAGGTGAATCAGCTACCCAGACATCTTCACAAATCTCAGCAGCAACCCTTAATTCCGGCATAGACCGGCATTCAAACATAATATTGCTTCCAAAAGGGACTTCCACATCTTCACTTAATTTTACCATCGTAACCTTTTTATCCCCTTTGGTAAAATGTCTTAATTCATAATATTCAGAATAGTTCGGGAAAAATCGTTTTGGAACAAGACCCAGTATTTTTCCGTCTTTTATGGCAGCAGCCACATTATAAAGCTTTCCCTTATAATTAAAAGGAAGCCCCAGAAAAATAAGTGCATCTATTGAAGTGGTCTTTTTTGCAATATCAAATAATGAATCCATTGATTTTTTTAACAAAAGTTCCTGTAAAAACAAATCATTACAGGTATATCCACTAATGCAAAGCTCAGGAAAAACAATAATTTTAGCACCCATCTTTCCGGCTGCTATTGCATTTTTTATAATTTCTTCGCTGTTATATTCGGTATCTGCAACTTTTAAAGAAAGTGATGCTGCTGCAACTTTTAAAAATCCGTTTTTCATTCAACTAATATCCTCCTTAGTTCATCTTTACTAAACAGATATTTTGTATTACAAAAATGACATTCCACCCCTACAGGTATGTCATCATCAATCATATTTTGTAATTCATGCTTGTCAATTCCATGGAGCACCTTTTCCACCTTTCGTCTTGAACAGTCGCATTTAAAGCCGGTTTCAATGCGTTCCTCATAAATATGTAAATCAAAATCCCCAAGGATTTCCTCTAGTATTTTTTCAGGAGTATATCCGTTATCAAGCATTGTGGTAACTGAGCTAATTGTTGATATTTTCTTTTCCAAAGCATCAATAACCTCATCTGTTACATCAGGCATGAGCTGTATTATAAATCCCCCGGCCTGTTTAACAGTATTGTTCTTTTCCATTAAAACCCCTAAACCTACTGATGAAGCAACCTGTTCTGATTCAGCAAAATAATAGGTAAGATCCTCTGCAATTTCGCCGGTTCTAAGGGGAACCTGACCGGAATATGGTTCTTTTAAACCTAAATCCTTTATTACTGTTAAATATCCACCACCTACGGCAGCTCCAACATCCAGTTTTCCATCACTTTCTCTAGCAGGTAAAAGCACTACAGGCTCCTGGGGATATCCTTTAACAAAACCATTTGATTTTGCAGTAACTGTCATTCCCTTTATTGGTCCTGTGCCTCTTACCATTAATGTAAGAACATCTTTTTCGCCTTTCATCATGCTTCCCATCATGGCTCCGGCGCACAATAATCTTCCTAAAGCAGCTGTTACTACAGGACTGGTTTCATGGGCCTTTCTGGCAAATTCTACAGTTTCTCTTCCTGTCATGGCAAATGCTCTTATTGAATCATCTGCTGCAGTGGCTCTAACAATATAATCTGACATTTTATCCTCCAATTTTTCCATTTTCTCTACAAATCATTACAATTCTTTCAGATTTGTCATTTACATCTTCATTTTTGTAGCCATCATAGGCCTTAACAAATAAAAGCCCGGCTTCTTCAACCAAAGCTTTCATTTCATCAAAATCATATCCTTTTTGCTGATGAAGTTCTTCAAACTTTTCATATAAGCCATCTTCTCTTTTCAAGAAAATAGTAAGCTCATATTCATTTATGTCTGAATCCTCATAATAATAGTTATCCCAGATAAAGCTTCCTTCATCTCTGTTTTCAGCAATAGTCTGTTCTCCTATCAATTCTTTATATTTATATTTCGTGTTGAAATCAAAAATAAATAAACCTTTTGGATCAAGATAATTGTTTACTAATTTAAAACAATTTACAAGTTCATCTTTTGAAAGAATATAATTTATGCAATCACAAACACTAAATACTGCTTTAACAGTACCATAAAGTTCAAATTCCTGCATATTCTGGCAAAGATATAATATATCTCTTTCACCCCTTGTACTAATGGCCTCTTCTAACATATAAGTAGAATTGTCAATACCGGTCATATCATATCCCATATCCGAAAAAATATTGGTCATTTTCCCGGTACCACATCCAAGATCAAGAAGTAATCCCTCTCTAATATCCTCTTTATACAATTCTTCCTTCAAAAATTCTGCCCATTCATTATAAGGCACATTATCCATGAAAACATCATATAATTTAGAAAGTGCTGAATACGACTGCATTATTTCCTCCATTTTTATTAATTAATAATTGCTCCTAATAAACCATAAGATAATATTGACATTATAATAGTTGCCATGGCAATACCACATAATTCGGCTATTATTGATTTTTTAAAATCTATATCCAAAAGAGCTGCAATTAATGAGCCTGTCCATGCTCCTGTTCCAGGCAATGGAATCCCCACAAACAGCATTAATCCCAAAAATTCATAGTTTTGTATTTTTTCACTTTTACCCATGGCTTTATTTTCCAATGCTCTTACTATGGGCTCAAACAACCTGACCTTTCTCATCCACTCAAATATTTTTTTGATAAATAATAAAATAAAAGGAATAGGTATAATATTTCCAATTATACAGATAGGAATGGCTTTTATTATAGAAACTTTTAAAAGAGAGGCTGCAATAAGACCTCCCCTTAATTCTAAAATCGGAATCATGGAAATAATAAAAATAACCATTTCCTTTGAAACATAATTTGACAAAGTCATTGTAAAATTGTTTACTAATTCACTCAATTTATTCTCTCCTAATCTAATTCATTTATTATCTTTTTAAGACATTCAAAAAATTTATCCATTTCTTCATCAGTACCTATGGATATTCTAAGATAGTTATCTATTCTTTCTTTATTGAAATATCTTACAAAAATGTTGTTTTTCTTAAGTTTTTCAAATATAATTGAAGCACTAAAAGATTTATGCTTTGCGAAAATGAAATTAGATTGAGAATCCGCAAACTCAAATCCTAACTCTGATAAGGTTTTTTTAGCATTTTCCCTTGTATTAATAACTTTTTTAATTGTCTCTTTGAAATATTCTTCATCATCAATTGAAGCTGCAGCCATTTCCATGGAAAGTGCATTTAATGTATATGAATTAAAAGAATATTTCACATCATTTAAATATTTTATTAAAAGAGGATTACCGATTGCATATCCAAGTCTTAAACCTGCCAGACTTCTGGATTTTGAAAAAGTACGCACAACTAAAAGATTGTCATACTCATCAATAAGTGAAAGAGCACTTTCTTTTGCAAAATCCACATATGCCTCATCAATAATAACAACCACATCTTTATTATTATCCAAAATATTCCTTATCGTATCAAGGCTTTCAAAAACTCCTGTTGGAGCATTAGGATTTGGAAAAATAATTCCTCCGTTTTCTATATAATAATCTTCTTTTTTTATCTTAAATTCCTCATCTAAAGGAATTCTTTTATAGTAAATCTTAAAAAGCTCTGCCCATACATCATAAAAGGAATAAGTAATATCAGGAAACAGTAATGGCTTTTGGGAATTAAAAAATGTCATAAATGCCATTGCAAGTACATCATCTGAACCTACCCCTACAAAAACCATATCCTTTGATACTTTATGATAATCAGCAAGTTTTGCTACAATTTTTTCCATAGTCGGATCCGGATAGTATTTTAAAGTATCAGAATCAAAATTTTCAATGGCTTTTTTAACCAGATTGCTTGGGGGATATGGATTTTCATTGGTGTTTAATTTAATAATATTTCTTATCTTTGGCTGCTCACCCGGAACATAAGGAACGACTTTTCTTATATTTTTTTCAAATTCTTTCATTTTTCCATTCTTTCTATTACTACTAATGACCGGGCCTTATGGTAAGTCCCGGAATTTATTATAAAATGTTTCGTAAAAAGGTTTTCTCAATCCTCTTTATTGCCTGCGTATCTTTGTAAATCATAGCAGATATTCCCATTTTACTATTTACTACTAACAAAGTGAATACTCTTTGGCCAATTCTTTAAATTTAGGTAATGAATTTTCAACCGTTTGTCTGGATACACAATATGCAATCCTTACATAACCTGGACATCCAAAGGAAGCTGCTCCCACCAACAAAATATTGTATTTTTTTGCAGTTTTGACAAATTCTGCATCATCATTATTAGGAGTTTTAAGAAAAAGATAAAATGCACCGTCAGGTTTTGTACATTCAAATCCATAGCTTGTAAGTGCTTCATATAAAATCCTTCTGTTTTTATCATAAAACTCAATATCAGCCTTACAATTCAAGCATTTGGAAACTACCTTTTGAATCAGTGAAGGAGAGTTTACAAAGCCCAATATCCTTGTAGCAATAATAGCGCCATTTTTAATAAGTTCACTGTCATCAGCCTCATCAGGAATAACAATATATCCGATTCTTTCCCCTGGTAATGAAAGTGATTTACTAAAAGAATAACCTACTAAAGCATTTTTATAATACTTTGTAACATAAGGAACCTCTATATCACCATAAACCAATTCTCTATATGGCTCATCAGAAACAATATAAATATCTGTTCCAAATTCCTTGCTTTTTTTCTCCAGTATTTTTCCAATAGATATTAAGGTTTCTTCACTATAAACAACACCTGTGGGATTATTAGGAGAATTAATAATTACAACTTTAGTTTTTACGGTAATTTTTTCTTCAAATTCCTTAATATTAGGCTGAAAATCTACGGTATTTGGAGAAATAACCACTAAATTTGCGTCATAGTTTTCTGTATACATTCTGTATTCACTAAAGAAAGGAGCAAAAGTTATAACTTCTTCCCCTGGATTTAAAAGAGTTTTAAATAAAACATTTAGACCACCGGCTGCTCCTACAGTCATTATTATATTTGATTCATTAAAATTTGTACCGTGTTTTTTATTTATAAAATCTGCAATCTCACTTCTTACACTTTCATATCCTGCATTACTCATATAGCCATGTAATTCTAAAGAATTTTCATTTTTTACAATATCCAAAATAGCTTCATTAACTTCTTTAGGTGCCGGCACATTTGGATTTCCCAGACTAAAATCATAAACATTTTCCTTTCCAAACTTTTTAGCCATTTGTTTACCCTCTTCAAACATGGCTCTAATAGCTGAATTTCCCTGGGTATATCTTTTCATTTTATCTGATATCATTTTCCCCATTACTTCCTTTCTATAACAACACATAAATAAGCGTCACTTTTCATCCTATTTTACATTTATTTAGCACTTTACACAACTAAAATGCAAAGAAAATTTATGCATATCAAGGTGACCTTTATAAATCCTTTCCTGCTAATTTTCAACCTTCTTGACTATTAAAAGTGGTAAGAGGTAAAATGTTTTTTAAATGTTTAACTTTTTTTCAGTGAGATTGAATATATTTACTTATTAAATCAGAAAAAAAAACGAAATATGTTTTAACAGCAAAACATATTTAAGCATATATTATAAGAGGTAATCATATTGAAAAATGTAGATAATAATGAATTAAATGAACTATCAGAACTTTTTAAAATATTCAGCAATACCACACGCCTAGCAATTATGAATTCGTTATATGAAAAGGAAAAATGTGTACTTGATATTGCTAATGAACTATCTATGACTCATAGTGCCATTTCTCATCAACTCAGTCTTTTAAAGAAAAACCGCCTTATCAAATCCAGACGGGATGGAAAAACTGTCTACTATTCTTTATTGGATTCACATGTTTTAACAATTATTGAGCAGGGACTTATCCATATTAGGGAAAAATAAAAAAGCCCCTTCCCGGGACGAAAAAACCTTATAAAACCACAAAAGACACAGCTGCGCTACTGTGTCTAATGCGTAAATAAAAGGAAATAAAAGGAGGTGAATTTCTAATGAAATCCTGTACTTAGTCTATATAAAGTAAAATATCTAAATACCTAATTCATCATTCACATTTGACTACACAGTCGTCAGAACAAAATCTCCACAAAAAAACGAACCATTGAAAGGTTCGGAATGTAAAGATATGCGATATATCACATTTTCTTTCCCACCGAAAGCTTATTCAAACATGAATAAGGAATAAATCCTAATGTAAATCAATACAAGGCAGGTCTTCTGACTTAACTTCACTTTACTCGTTCCCACCTTCCCGGCAAAGCCAGTGGCATATAAGAAACTTTCATCTGAAATACAGTAGCGGGGGCTGTCTTGGAATCTCACCAAATTCCCTATTAAGTGTCGCTTTCGCAACATCACCTTGTACCTATTTAATATTAAGTTTTCTGTCGTTCTCCTTACGACATGATTAGTATAGCACCATTTTTTTATTAATGCAAGTCTTTTTTTGTATTTTTTTAATAATATTTCAATATATTTTCCATTTTACAAATTTCCATAGAATCATCATTTTCATATTATAATGCTAAAAGTACATATTGTGGGTTTATTGGTTAAATCTGACAATCAAAAATGGTGATTTAAAGCCTTTGATATTTCCCGTTAAAATTGTATTTTCTATTAAAAAGAGCAGCTATCGCTGCCCTTTATAAAAAATATTATTTTTTTAAACATGAATCTCTGCTTTTTCACCAAGAAGGTCCTTGTTTTCATTGATAATCTTATTAATAACATTTTCAAGAAAATTATCAACCTGTACTGCTGCTCTTCCCACATACTTTGAAGGATTCATTGAAGCTTCAAGTTCTTCCCTTGTTAAATTAAAGGAGGAATCTTCGCTGATAAGCTCTAAAAGATTATTATCCAGACCATTCTTTTTAACATTTTCTCCGGCTTTCATTGAAAGCTGTCTGATTTTTTCATGTAATTCCTGACGGTCTCCTCCTTTTTTTACAGCATCCATCATGATATTTTCTGTAGCCATAAATGGAAGTTCAGCCATTAAATGTTTGGTTATAACCTTATCATATACAACAAGACCATCTGTAACATTTAAGCACAAATCAAGAATTCCATCAATTGCCAAAAAGCCTTCCGGAACACTAAGTCTTTTATTAGCTGAATCATCAAGAGTTCTTTCAAACCACTGTGTAGCAGATGTAATGGCAGGATTTAAGGCATCCAAAATTACATATCTGGATAAGGAAGCAATTCTTTCACTTCTCATTGGATTTCTCTTATAAGCCATAGCTGATGAACCTATCTGATTTTTTTCAAAAGGTTCTTCTACTTCTTTTAAGTGCTGTAAAAGTCTTATGTCATTTGAAAACTTTGTGGCACTTGCAGCAATACCTGCTAAAACATTTAAAACTCTTGTATCAACTTTTCTGGAATAGGTTTGACCTGATACAGGATAACAGCTTTCAAATCCCATTTTTTTAGCAATCATAGGATCAATTTTATCAATTAGTTCCTGATTTCCATCAAAAAGTTCCAAAAAACTTGCCTGTGTTCCTGTAGTTCCCTTTGAACCTAAAAGCTTTAATGTAGAAAGAACATAATCTAAATCTTCAAGATCCATGGAAAACTCCTGTAACCACAGGGTAGCCCTTTTTCCAACGGTAGTCGGCTGTGCAGGCTGAAAATGTGTAAAAGCCAAAGTTGGAAGATTTTTATATTTATCAGCAAAATCTGCCATTTTCGCTATAACATTTATAAGTTTTTTCCTAACAAGTTTCAAAGCTTCTGACATAAGAATAATGTCAGTATTATCTCCAACATAACAGGAGGTGGCACCAAGATGAATAATTCCCTTTGCCTTTGGACATTGAACTCCGTATGCATAAACATGTGACATAACATCATGTCTTACCAGGGCTTCGCGCTCTTTTGCAACTTCATAATTTATATCATCTTTGTGAGCCTTTAACTCTTCAATCTGTTCATCTGTAATATCAAGTCCCAGTTCTTTTTCGGTTTCTGCAAGGGCAATCCACAACCTTCTCCAGGTACGAAACTTTTTATCCGGAGAAAAAATGTATTGCATTTCTTTACTTGCGTATCTTTCTGATAAAGGACTCTGGTATCTGTCGTTTGACATATTAAACCTCCGATTTTAATCTTCTGTACGCTCACCGCGTATATCTTCTTTTGGTGGTGCTATTGGATATTTTCCGCTAAAGCAGGCATTACATATTGACAAGCCGTCACATAATTGAGGAAGTCTGTCAATTTTAAGATATGCCAGGGAATCAGCACCAATAATATTTCGAATATCTTCTATTGAACGATTATAAGCTATTAATTCTTCTCTTCCCGGAACATCTGTACCAAAATAGCATGGCCATAAAAAAGGCGGAGAACTAACTCTCATATGAACTTCCTTCGCTCCTGCTTCTTTGATCATGTTTACTATTCTGTCACTGGTTGTTCCTCTTACGATTGAATCATCAATCATAACAACCCTTTTACCCCGTACAGCCTCTTTTAATACGTTTAATTTAACCTGTACACTGGATTCTCTGTTTGATTGTTTAGGCTTTATGAAGGTTCTTCCTACATAGCCATTTTTGACAAATGCATTTCCGTATGGAATACCTGATTCCAAAGAAAATCCTAAAGCAGCTGCGTTTCCAGATTCTGGAACGCCAACTACAAGATCTGCCTCAACTGGCGAATCCATAGCCAAAAATTTTCCTGCTTTGATTCTCGATTCGTATACATTTATTCCATCTATATAACTGTCTGTTCTTGCAAAATATATATATTCAAAAATACACCTTGCTACCTTATCTTCCGGAAGGCAAAGAGACTTATCTGATTCAATACCATTTTCAGGACTGATAGTAACTATTTCCCCTGGTAAAACATCTCTGACAAACTCTGCGTTAACTGCATCTAAAGCACAAGTTTCAGATGCAAGAATATAAGTATTTTCTCTTTTTCCAATAACCAGTGGACGAAATCCGTGAGGATCTCTTACACCAATCAATTTTCTTGGACTCATTACAATAAGAGAAAATGCACCTTCCAATCGTTGTACAGCTTTTTTTACTGCCTCGGTAACAGTAGCACTGTTAATTCTTTCTCTTGCAATCAAATATGCAATTACTTCGGAATCAATGGTAGTTTGAAAAATAGCACCTGTCATTGATAATTCTTTTCTTAATGACAAAGCATTGACAAGATTTCCATTATGAGCCAGTCCCAATATTCCCTTAATATAATTTAATACAAGTGGTTGTGCATTTTCATAGGTACTGCTACCTGCTGTGGAATATCTGACATGACCTACTCCAATATCACCTTTTAAATCATTTAGGGATTCTTCCGTAAATACTTCATTTACGAGGCCCATCCCTTTTTTTAACTTTGTATTCTCTATTGGTCTGCTAGTTCCACTAACAGCTATACCACAGCTTTCCTGGCCTCTGTGTTGCAAAGCAAACAGTCCATAATAGACTGTGGAAGCAATGTCGGCTCCATCAAAATCATATGCACCGAAAACCCCACATTCTTCACCAAGTCCACTTTCCCTTTCAGTAGTATTAATGCCAATATTTGAGTTTGTATTCATTCTTTAGGCCTTTCTATTGAAATTATAATCCAATTCTCTTAAGAACTTCTTCGTATGCACCTTCTACATTACCAAGATCTCTTCTGAATCTATCCTTATCAAGTTTTTCATGGGTTTTGGAATCCCAGAGTCTACAGGTATCTGGTGAGATTTCGTCAGCAAGGATAACATCTCCTTTATAACGACCATATTCGATTTTGAAGTCAATAAGATCGATTCCGACTTCAGCAAAGAATTTTTTAAGTATATCATTAATTTTAAAAGTATATTCTGTAATTTTATCGATTTCTTCCTGAGTTGCAGCTCCAATTGCTTTTGCAAAATAAGAATTAATAAGCGGATCTCCCAACTCATCATTTTTATAACTAAATTCTAATGTTGGGCATAAGAGTTCTTTTCCCTCTTCTATACCAAGTCTCTTTGAAAAACTTCCTGCTGCCACATTTCTTACAATAACCTCAAGGGGTACAATTTCTACTTTTTTAACAGCTGTTTCCCTATCGCTTAATTCTTCTACATAGTGTGTAGGAATTCCTTCTTTTTCAAGAATTTTAAAGATGTGATTGGTCATTCGGTTATTAATAGAACCTTTACCTGCTATGGTGCCTTTTTTAACACCGTTAAAAGCTGTAGCATCATCCTTATAATCAACTATCAGCACATCTTCATTGTCTGTTTTATAAACCTTTTTTGCTTTCCCCTCGTACAACAAGTCGAGCTTTTCCATTATTAATCACCTTACCCTTTCAGAATTTGAGTTTTTTGACGCTGATAATTATAATACATCAATACCTAAAACGCAATCTTTTGCACGATTTACAGGTATTTTTTGAATTTTTATGACAATTGTCTTTTTCATTTAAATTTAACCCAATAACTATCATGCAATTTGTTTATTTTTTTTAAAGAAAAAAATATACCCTCATAAAGTTGACGATTTTTTTACATCATGTATAATAATTATTAGTAGTTATGTGTAGTAATCATCTATTCTGTTGTTAAATTACTTTTTGAAAGAGAGGGTAAAATGAAAGAAAAAAGAAAAAGCAGAAGGCTACCTGTAAAAATTAACCTTACTATTTCTGATCTTTTTAATCAAGATAACTCCAGTATAAAAGATCTTGATTCTAACATAGAAGTAATTAATGTATCAAAAAACGGTATTGGGTTTGTTTCAGAATGCGTTTTGCCTGACAACTTTTATTTTAATGCCGAAATCGAATTAGACTGTGTAAGTTCAACTATTTATACGGTAGTTAAAATAATCAGAAGTCAGGTTATTGATAAAGATAATTACATGTATGGTGCTGTATTTGATGATATTTCATCTGAAAATGCGGAGATATTAGAGAAGTTTTCATCTGCTGTTAATAGTGACTGTGAATAACAACTGAAATAGTATTTTAAATATATGTAAGAAAATCATGCTCATAAGTTTTCTTGATGTATTTAAAATATCTATATCATTTCCTTCAGGTGGATTTTTTTATATGATTGTAATACATCTGAAGGGAATCGAACCCCCGACACGCGGTACCGGAAACCGCTGCTCTATCCACTGAGCTACAGATGCAAAAATACCTTTAGAATATTATCATACACTTTTTCTTTTGTAAAGCACAGGAAGATGCTTACACCTTTAGTAAAACTATTTTATTATGCTTACATTCAATAATAAACATCTTCCTTATAATGCTTAATGTTTCTATTCTAAAAAGTTATCATATCATCTTTTCTTGAATAATAATATACTTTATCCGACAGCACCTGTTCTTCAGGTACTGATGTTTCATTTACATATTTTACAAGCTTAACCAATTCTTTTAAATCCACACATTTATGTGTCGGAACCAAAATCAATAGCGATAGGTAAGATTTGAGTATTTTCCCTTTCCATCTTTTCCCCCGCTCCACACCGTACTTGAGACTTTCACCTCATACGGCGCTCCATCAGGCTTTTCCTATTTACTTATTGTAATACTATCTTAAATGATAAGTTTTAATGAAACAACCTGACTTGGGGCTGTCCCTCCATGGCTTATTATCACCACTTCAAAGGTATTTTGCCCCTACTCTCACTGACATAAACTTATGTTACCATAGACCGAATCATTGGAATTGCACTTCCTCCCCGTCGCCAGCTTTCCCCGTTCCTATTTTTCTATCTTTACATATACCCTTAGGCGCTCTTTTTAAGCCTGTAAGCCTGACAGTGCCTGTAACACTGTATGGATTTTCATAACGAATATCTTACTAATCCACACTTACCATGAAAATATCATGAATGCATTTCTACATTTCCATTCTTTAGACCCTTTCCTTCAAGAGTTCGTCAGCTATCCTTTGTAAAAGAAGCATTCTCGCCATAGGTATTTTTTAGACTTCCGGCCTATCATTCACTCGACCACCTCTGGTTCGCATTTCCTCGCCATTATACGTTAGGGTGACTCTCAGCCGCCTTTATCGAGCTTATAACCCCTTTTTGTGCAAAAAAAGACGCTATTCGAAGTATCAAAGGAGGCGTTTTTGGCGTTACCCAATCATTCCACCTCTCGAAAAATAAGTTATTGTTACTGCAAAAAATTTTAGTAACCCTCACCTTTTGTTTATTTATATGGCGAAACGGGTCGCACCTTCGTGAATACTGCTTGGTATTATATAAAAATCCTTTCCAAGAATGTCTGATATTTTTGACAAAACATTAGGATATAAAATAGTAATGGCACCATTTACATATGTACTGTTACTTAACAGATACATTTGACAATCATCATTGGCACTGGCATGTAATACTGAGTCAAAACTACCCTCATCTTTACTTGCAAAATTATGCCCCAAAATACTTTCCAAGTTGTTAATTTTAACATCTAATAATCTTGGAGTATTGATTTTTGCATCTTCAAAAAGATTGGTTGTAGTTTTATCCCATAGCTTCAAATGATCATTTTTTATTGTTATGGAAGCTCTATCAAACTCAGGAATATTGTTAATGTAATAGCAAAATATTATTGCCATGTCTAAAAACTTGATATAGGGAACATCTTTCAAAAAATCTATATTTTTTTCAAAATTAACAAGTTTATATACTATTTTTTCCTTAACATTTTCATATTCTGAAAAATAAGCCATATTCATATTATGGGAAATTGAATTTCTTTCATATATTTCATATATTTCTCTTGCAATAACATCAATTCTTTTTCCCATAGAATACTCATCAAAATAAGTATTCAAATAAATCGTCGGTGATATATTAAGACCTTTTTTATTTATTGTTACACCTTCAAACACTTTTCCGTTGTTTTTTCTTATCTTCGCAATTATAACCTCATAGTCTTTTCCCAACATCTCCTCTAACTTTCTTTTAATACATACTAAAAATTCATTATATTTCATTTGTTCTCCTTGAAAAATAGTTTTGACATGCCATCTGGCATAATAGATTTACATAAAAGTAAAATTGATAATCTTTTAAATCTGATTATATTCCGGAATATTTAAGCGAACGCTTTAAAGATTAAAATATACATCTTGATTATTCTCTTATTCAATTTTAAAATCGTGGGATAAAATTAAATATAAAACTTTATATGATAAAAGTTTTTAAGAATTGTATTTCAAAATGCCTGCTTATATTATCATAGATAAAATTTAAAAGCAAGACCAAAAATGAATTTTTTAAATATGAACCTTCCTGATTGCCTCCTAATAAAAAAATTAATAGCCTTACTCATGTAGATAAATCTTATTTGTAAAGCTATCAATCTATTTAAATTAAATAATTTTATCATGTACCAGCTTCATAACTGAAATTGCTTCTTCAATAGAAGTCTGCCCAGGTGCACTTGTTCCTGTGACACTTGCAAATGTAATAGCTGATCCTGTTATCTCACCGCTTAATCTACTAATAACTCCACATCCTCCCATAGACATAGAAACAAGAATCTTATCATTTATTTTTTCTTTAATTTTAGCAGTAATATTCATTAATCTTAAAACATCTAGATTAGTTTGTGGCATGTAGGCCACTTTTAATATATCTGCTCCTATTTCATCCATTTTTTCCAAACGCTTTGCAATTATTTCATCACCTGGAGTCTGTTGAAAGTCATGATTAGATGCAATAACAATTTTTCCTTTTTCATGTGCCATTTTTATTAAAGGTTCTGCCATCATCTTTTTTGTATTTAGCTCAATATCAACAATGTCAGTTTCTATTGAGTCAGCTGCCAATTCTACTAACTTACAATAATCATTGCTGGAAAACTGTCTATATCCACCCTCTGCCTGAGTTCTGAAGGTAAATATCAAAGGTTTGTCAGGAAGATATTCTTTTATTCCTGCCAATACATATAATATTCTTGATTTTTCAGAGCATCCGTCAAAGCAATCTACTCTCCACTCAATTAAATCTGCTCTGGATTTAGCAATGAGACCAGCATCGTTTATAATATCCTTTTCCTTTTTTGCTGTAATCGGGACACATATTTTGGGTATTCCTTCTCCTATCACAATATTAGGTCCCTTTATAATCCCATTTTCCAATCTTTCCATCTTGACGACCATCCTTTTATATTTATTAATAATCATTAAAATTCATGATACTATAGTGATTTTTAAAAATCAATTAGTGAAATTCACCATTGACAGACTTTCTGATTTTATTTAGAATGAATTCTAAATAATCGGAGTAAACAAAAGGAGAGCAAAAATGAATTTTGATTCAGTTTTATTTCAAAATAATATTTTTCAAGGCTTTTGGTGCCTTTTCTTTTTGTGCGCTTCTTTTACATCTTTTATTAGATTTTTCTTTAATTATCCACGATTTATTAAGCTGGCAGTTTCATTAAAAATATCTATATTTTCATAAGAGGTTGTCAGCGTCAATACATTATCTATAAATATTTCATTATTGTAATTAGAATTTTTGAATTTCGTTTTTCACGGATGAGTTGCGATTTTTTTCAATATTAATTTGTTATTTGTTTTTTTCATGCATATATGTTAATAAAGGCAATAATAATCATTAATTATTTAGAATATTTGTCTAAACAAATTTTTATAGAGCGTGAAATATAAATTTTTAATTAGAAATTTTGTGTATTTATCAATAATTTTAGTTAAATTCACTATAGTTTTTATATGCAATAAGTATTTTTCAATAACAAATATAATCCCCAAAAATTCGGGAAATGATTAATAGTAATATTAATAATTATAAGGAGATTAGCCATGACTTTCAGATTTAAGAAAAAATTACCTACACCATCATTAATAAGAGAACAATTTCCTGTGCCTCAAAAAGCTATGGAAGCAAAGAAAGAAAGAGATGAAGAAATAAGAGCTGTATTAAGTGGAAAAAGCAATAAATTTCTTGTAATTATAGGACCATGCTCAGCGGATAATGAAGATTCTGTTTGTGATTATATAAACCGACTTGCTCCACTTCAAGAAGAAACCAAAGATTCCTTAATCATTATTCCTCGTATATATACAAATAAACCTCGTACTACAGGAAATGGTTATAAAGGAATTTTTCATCAACCGGATCCTGAAAAAGAACCTGACTTTTTAGCCGGAATCGTTGCTATGAGAACAATGCATATAAGGGCAATGACTGAAACAGGATTAAGTCCCGCTGATGAAATGCTTTATCCTGAGAATTGGGGTTATGTACAGGATTTACTTTCCTATGTTGCCATTGGTGCAAGAAGTGTTGAAGACCAGCAGCACAGACTTACCGTAAGTGGATTTGATGTACCTGCCGGAATGAAAAATCCTACCAGTGGAGATTTATCAGTAATGTTAAATTCTATTACTGCTGCTCAAGGTGCTCACGAATTTGTTTACAGAGGATGGGAAGTATCCACAAACGGAAATGAATTTGCTCATGCTATTTTACGAGGTGCAGTTGATAAAAACGGAGCTTCAATACCAAATTACCATTATGAAGATTTAAGTAATCTTATGGAAAAGTATTACGCAAAAGGGCTTGAAAATCCAGCTGTTGTAGTTGATGCAAACCACTCTAATTCCGGAAAAAGATTTAAAGAACAAATCAGAATCAGCAAAGAAGTAATGCATTCCCGTATTCTTTCAAATGACATTAAAAAACTGGTAAAAGGTATTATGATTGAAAGTTACATTGAAGAAGGAAGCCAGGAAATCAGTGAACACATTTATGGAAAGTCCATAACAGATCCATGTCTTGGATGGGAGGACTCAAAACAACTTATTTACGATATTGCTGAAAGCAATCATTAAAATATTTAGTGCAATACAAAAAAAGAAAACTGCCGCGACTTTTAAAATCACGGCAGTTATTTTTGTACCTGTTTAAATTTTTACTAATTATTTACATTTTTAATAGGATTGTAGAAAATATAAAATACAGCAAGAATTCCAAGAATTGCCATTGCCCAGAAATAACTAGATCCTATTACATTATCTTTACCACTAAAATGTTCTATTACAACTAAATAATATGCACTAAAGAATGATGATAAATTCATAAATGCAGTAACAATTGAAATACCAAATGCCTGAGTTGAAGGTGGGGTAAGCATACCTACAAATGCAATAAGAGCTGGGAACATGATAGAAAATCCAAATCCATCAAGGAACATTCCTGCTCCTATTGTTGCCACATTAGCACCAAAATATGCTACACAGATACCAACAACACAAATTGCTAATCCAAGTGAAACTGAAAATCTCTTTACAACTCCATAGATTTTTCCAAATATTAAACCTGAAATACATCCTCCAACAGTATATACTGATAATACAATAGCTGCTGCCTGAGCATCACCTGCATTTTTCTGTGCCATAAAAGTTGAAAGATTCATCATAAGTGGATAATTTGCTATATTGAAAATAAATAAAGTAATTGCTGCAAACCATGCAAACGGATGCATTTTTTCCTTTGGAGCAGACGCTGCAGACGAGTCTTCAGCCGGCAATTCCGGTTCAGGAATAAAGAATGCCATCACAAAACCTACTAATCCAAAAGCATGTCCCCAAAATGTTGCGTTCCATGAAATACCTGCAAAGAACCCTCCCAATTGCTGGAATATAATTCCACCAAAGTTCATAAGCAAAGTACCATATCCAAGATATGCAGATGCTTTTCCTGGCTCGTATAAACCTACAACAAGGGCATTACCAAGAGGTGCCATTAATCCAACACCAACTCCAAATACTGCTCTACATGCTAAAAGCAAAATAAAGTTTTCCGGAAGTACAGCTGGTGCACATCCACCTAACAGGAATAAAAATGCCCCCAAAACAGCAAGTGTTCTGTACTTAACTTTTTTTCCTGCCAATGATCCTGCTACAATAGTTACTGGAACCATTACTAATGTTGGTATTGTACTTACCATGTAAATGTTGGTTACAGAAACTGTTGCTGCCCAACGTTCAATAATAACATTCATTGCTGGTGTAACAACTGTGATACCCATTGATAAAAGGAACAATGAGAATACCGCCAGAGTTCCGGCAACGCTTACTTTCTTCTTTTCCATTCTTGTTTTCCTCCAATAATTAACTGTTTAAACTTTACCTTCTATGCATTACGAATCATATGTAAAAATCCCAGAAAAAGAACTGCATTATTAGTAATATTAAATAAAATATCAAAAACCAGGTACACATATTTTAAAATTATTTTCAATATCATTATTTAACGCAGTAAAGATTTCAATAGTTTTCAACATATTTTCCCTGTAATACACATGAATATTATATATTTTTTCTTAAAAAACATCCACCGCATTTGCATATATATACTTATATTATCATTTTTATACATATTATATTGATATTTTTTTATAGTCTTTTAGCTATAGTAGGCCTTCTATCGATATTTTACGCAAGTTTTATAATTTGTATTTATACGAACATTGTCTTAATATGACTTTTTTATAAATGTTTTTGTATATTTCTTCACTTATTACCAAGAAAATTTTAGTCTTCTTGTATATATTACACAATTCGTCATATTAACAATTGTTTAGTAAATTTTAATACTAGGGTAATTTTTTAGAATACAATTCTTGTAAATATTAGATAATTATTCTCACTAAAAATTTTGCCAAACAAGGCTAATAGTATAATGTATTAGAATCGATGAGATTTATATTAGATATTTAAGGTTTTTTATTTTTGTTTTTCATTTAATGATTTTATTTCTGTGTGTTCAAAATAATATTATGATATGTGCGTTTTCTTTTTATTTGAAATATCCTGTCTATATTAATATTTTGCTTAAGAAAACAATATTCAGCTCATTTCTTAAAAAGCTTTGAATTAATTTAAAAATTTAACCCAATGCTAGTTATTCTTCTTTGCTATTCCCCAGATTATTCAAATCTAAATTATCTGGTGTAAAGCGGACATTCGGAATCTGCTTCGCTACTTCCTCATGAACGCAGTGGCACTTTGTGCCACCTGTCAGAAGGGGCTTTAACCCCTTCTGACACTAGTAAGCTTATACCCCCGCTTAAAGCTTACGCTTTTGAAGCGGGGGATTGCTTACACTGCGTTCAATCCATTGAGACACTTTCCTTGTAAACAAAAGATATAATAATATTCTCTTTTTCTAAATCACTATATTATAATATAAAAGTACTTGTTTAATATATCTTATAATTTAAGTATAAATTATAGTTTTAAAAAATACAATACAATAAATTTTATAAGTATTACTATTTTCTCTAGTTATTTTCACTCTTTTACTTATCAAGATATTTTATCAAAATTCCTATGCAAAATAATTTTTACTTCATTATCCACGGCTTGTAACTATATATAATTAATTTCGGCATGGGCTTTATTAAAAATAATTGTAGAATTAATAGTTTTTCTTTAATCATCTTTATATTTTACAGATAAAAAAATAAAATTACTTCCTTATGTAAACTAAAACCTCTTTTACCGATTCAAAAGCTTAACCGGTGTATGTTTTTATTTATAGATAAAATTTCTTATACAGCAAAAAACTCATGAAATCACATTAGTAATTTCATGAGTTTTAAATTTTTGAACTAAATTAAAATCAAGTTACTATACAGTTAAACTATGCAAGCTCTTTAGCTTTTGATGCAGCTGAAGCAGCATCTGCAGTATAGCAATCAGCTCCGATTTCATCAGCGAATTCCTGAGTAATAGGAGCTCCACCAACCATAATCTTAACCTGACTCTGAAGTCCAGCATCAATAATAGCTTTAACAGTATCTTTCATAGCTGGCATTGTTGTTGTTAATAAAGCTGAAACTCCAACAACGTGGCAATCTGGGTTAGCTTTGATAGCTTCTACGAATTTCTCAGCTGGTACGTCTACACCAAGGTCGATTAATTCGAATCCTGAACTTTCAATCATCATTCCAACAAGGTTTTTACCGATATCATGTAAGTCACCTGCAACAGTTCCGATGATGTATTTTCCATGAGAAGCTCCGCCATCTCCTGCAAGATGTGGTTTAAGAACTTCTACACCTTTTTTCATAGCACGTGCAGCTACAAGCATTTCTGGAACGAAGATTTCATTCTTTTTGAATTTTTCTCCAACAACGTCCATAGCTCCGATCATACCTTCGTTAAGGATTTGTGTAGGATCACATCCAGCATCAATAGCTTCCTGTACAAGACCTCCAACAATTTTAGCTTTTCCAGCTTCAACAGCAGCAGCAACTTCTTCGATTTTTGACATAGTATGTCTCCTCCTTTTGATTTAATTACTTTTATTTTCCCTTTTATTTAAGAACTATGTTACCGAAAAATCGGTAACATAGATTTCTTACACATTAGATTGTTTTAGTTATTTCTTTTGACCAAAAATGCCTTCTCTATAAGCACTGATGTATTCCATACAATAATCATCCTGTCCTAAGAGAGCCTCTGTAGCGTAAATAAGTCCCATAAGGTCTGCATTAAGTGGATCAAAGATAGCACTATCAAGACCTGAGTTCATAGCAAGTACTGTAAATGCCATATTTACGATTCTACGAGCTGGTAAGTTGAAGGAAATATTTGATACAGCACCAGTAATGTGAATTGTAGGATACTGTCTCTTAATTTCTGTCATTACATCAACAACCATCTTGATTCCATCTTCTGATGTACAAAGCATCTCAATTAATGGATCAATGTGAATACGGCTTGGATCAATGTGGTATTCTTCTGCTTTCTTCATAAGATCAGCAAATACAGAAAGACGTTTCTCAGCTGTCTGTGGAATTCCTGTATCATCGCAAAGTAAAGCAACAACTTCCCAATTTGTGTCAGCAATTACTGGGAAAATCTTGTCAACTTTATCACCTTCCATAGAAACAGAGTTAACTAATCCCTCTTTCTTACAGAAAGGTAAACATTTAACAATTACATCAGGACTTGGGCTATCAACAGCTATTGGAGTATCTGTTACTCCCTGAACTAAGTCTAAAAGCCATTTCATTGTCTCAACTTCAATGTCCTCTTCAACTGATGCACAGACATCAATATAAGTAGAGTTAGCCTCTGTTTGTTTTCTTGCAAGATCTTTAATCAATTCTTCATTCTTTTCAGCAATTGCTTTTCCTACTGAAGGAATAGAACCATTGATCTTCTCACCAATTACTATCATCTAAAAAGTCCTCCTTGTGATATTTAACATACATTCTGATGAATATTCGTAAATTAATGATTTCAATTTTGTTATAAAACAACAATTAAATAATCATTTCTGCTTAATCATTGTATAACATTCTTCTATCTGTGTCAATGAATATTATTCTAAAATTAAACAATATTATTTTTGCCAAATTTTTATATATTTTTCCCTACATTTTTTATAACTTTTTCAGTAAAAAACATCCTACGTAGGTTAGAGTGTTAGACCCATAGTAATATGGGATGTTATTTGCTTTGCAGACATCATTCACAATCATTCCATATGCTTCCATAGATGATACTTTTTTATCAGGAAATCTACAAGGATTATCAGGATATGTGCACTCTTTGCATATATTACATCCACCGGTACCTAAAATAAGCATATCAGGATATTTTTCACGAAGTGCCTCTGTTGCCCTTTTAAAATTTTCCTCATGGTCAATACCAAGTTGTTGCATTCCTTCAAAATCTAAACTATCCTCAAGTTCTGCTGTAGTTTGAACAATTATTCCTTCTTTATACTGCCTTATATCCTCTGTGCATTTTTCCAGGGAACCACATGCCGGTGGGCAGGCCCAATTTGTTCCATACTGCTGACATGTATTTACTTCGCAAAGTTTTCTTACCTCTTCTTTTAATTCAATAGTTGAACAGTCTAGTGGTCCTGCATGGGAAAAACCACTTTCTAATGCAATTTTTACTGCTTCCTCCATAATTAAAACACCTCCTAATATTCCGGGAACTCCAACTGGTCTACAAAAGTATCCTGAAAATCAGGATCTGTTGCCAACTCTAAAAATTCTATCTTTTCTGCCATAGCAACACTTCTGTTAAATTCCTCAACATTTAATGATGCAATCTTAGAGCCTTCTCCTGCAGCATTACCAATAGGAATTATTTTTTTCTCTAATTCTTTCGGGATGAGTCCGATAGCACACGCACTGTGAGGTGACATATAATTTCCAAATGCCCCTGCTATCATTACCTGTTCTATCTGAGATATATCAATTCCAAGTTGTTTCGACATTAATTCTATACCGGCTGCCATAGCTCCTTTAGCAAGTTGTACTTCTCTAACGTCTTTTTGGCTAATATAAACAGCTTTCCCTTCTCCACTTTCTTCTTTTGTTGCAAGGACAAAATGTTTATTATTTCCGTTTGGAACTATTCGAAAAGCATTTTCCTTAGCAACATCTGTTTCCATTTCATCCTGGTCTAATATTCTTCCGCTTTCGTCAACTATTCCGTTTTCTAACATTATCGAAACAATATCCATTAATCCTGAACCGCAAATTCCAATAGGCTTCTCATCTCCAATAACGGAATATACTATCCTTTTTCCCTCTACCTTTAAATGATCTATTGCCCCGGCACTTCCTCTCATACCGCATTCAATTTTAGCACCTTCAAAAGCTGGTCCTGCTGCAGTAGAACAGGTAATTGCTCTTTGTTTATTACCAAGCACCATTTCTCCATTTGTTCCAATATCAATGGCAAGGGTAAGCTTATCGATTCTATCAAAACCTGTAGCCACTAAAACTCCTACAGTATCAGCACCCACAAATCCTGCAATATTTGATAACACCTGTAATTTTCCATTTGGATTTACACCTAAATCATAAGAATTGACATTATCTATTACGGGCTCACTGACTGATGGATTATATGGTGCAAGAACCAATGCACTTGGAACTATTCCCATAAATAAATGATGCATACATGTATTTCCCACAATATTAACCAAATAAATATCACATGGGTTTATTTTTGCCTTTTTACAGTTATTTTCAACAAGCTTTTTCATAGCATTTCTAATAGCAATTGTCAATGGTTCTACGCTATTTTCCATTGAATAATTTGATCTTTGGATAACATCTGCTCCATATTGTGACTGTGGATTAAGCATACTGTCAACAGCTATCTCTTTTCCATTTTTTCCATCTAAAAGATATCCTACAACTGAAGTAGTTCCAATATCAAAGGCCATTATATAAACAGGACCATCTTCTTTTCTAATCTGTAATATCTCATTTTTGTACATTACAACATTGACAATATAATTGCATTCCTTCAATAGTCCATTCAATTCTTTTACAAGGTTTATATTAAGTGGAATATCTTTCTCATCTATTCCACTTACCTCAGATACTGCTTTTTTCAATCGTTTCCAGTCTGAACGACTATCTCCCATTTCACACTTTTCAACGGAAATGTTAAAGCTTTTTATCAGCGGTAAAAAGTCTATCTGTCTTTCTATACCTGTTGTTAACAGATGATAACCTTTTGGTACATTAATAATATCTACTTCCATATCATCAGTTACCAGAGTCTGACAAGCTTTTACAACGCCGGTTTCGTTGCCACCTTTTAAAACATTTACCAGGCACTTTCCACAAGTCCCTTTTCCTCCACAAGGAGCATCAGGAATCAGTCCCGCTTTAATCTGTGCGTCTAAGAGATTCGTTCCCTCTTCAACGGTAACGGATAGTCTCTGAGGCATAAAAACTACATTAAATTGACTCATTATAATTCCTCCATTCGTTAGAAATACCTTTTATATTTATAAACTGGCAGCTATTTTTTTCATAGCCCCAATTGTAATATCTCCTATTACAGCCATATCTTCAGCCTGAAAAGCATCTGTAAAGTTTTCTGAAAACAAAATTTGTGATGATGGTGGGAATTCATCATCTCCGGCCCAAAGTATATAATCAATAAACAGATTTGGTAAAAATTCCAATTCATAAGAACAATCACCCATATCCTTTTTTACTGCACCCATTTTTTCCATTACTTTTGCAAATACATCTAATTTATTTCCAAAGCCATAACATAATCTTAAGATACATCTTCCATTAAACTGCTTAAAGTATACTTCTCCCCATGGCATATCCCTATAAGCCTTTCTTATACCGGTAGATACAGTATTTTTAGATTCAATAAAATACCTGAGAATCAAAATCTCAGATGCATTGTATTCCGTAAGGGCGTGATATGAACCATCGTCATTGACAACAGTTATTTTATAATCTGGAAAAGTTATTATATATTCCTGATTAATCATAGTTAAATGAAACTCTTTTTTTTCTTCATCATAAGGAACCTTGCATCTTTTTGATACTTCCAAAGGATCTAACTGCTTATATAATCCTAAATAATGTTCAAATGGTAATCTCTCCTTGTTATTCTTTTCATCTACATTCATTGTTTTTTTCCTTTCATTTACGTTTTTGTTTTAATAATACTAAATGATAGTAAACTGACCTGATAAGAGCTTTTTTAGAATCTAAATATCTTTTAAGTGTTGAGAACTAATAAAAATTCTCTCAATGCATTTATTAATATTTACCTTTTATATTTCCACCTGTCATCATAAAATCCCAACTCTATCAGGTATGTTTGCATCATATTAACCATATATTGCTTTAAAATAATAATGTACTTTTACACACTATATTCAGTGCTCTTTTATATCAGCATTGATTCTATTACTGTTTTATAAATCATTTTTTAAATTCCTTACCACCAGACAAATACATTTCTGAATAATCAGCTTTCTAAACAGAAATTTTGTGTTTATCCCTCCTTTATACCATATCTTAATAATTAACGGAAAATATTAATCATTTTCATTAATCATTAGCCATTATATTTACTACTCATTTAGCGGTAAGTATTATAATACAAGATACGCTCATTTTTCTATAGAATGAAGAATACATATCCCTATTTTACATTATATCATACATTTTGCTGGTAATATAGTAATATGATACAAGTAAAATTTTCGAAATCTAAAGAAAATCTTGTATCCATCAATCTAAATATCTTGCTTAACCAAATAAATGTAAATAACTAATGTCTGACTGACAGTTACATAATATATTAACTTTCTCTTTATAAGACATAAGAATTTTATGTAAAATACTTCATCTTAATTCAAATCGCATTGCTTTTGTCTAATTGATACTCCTAAAGAGGTAATACAAAACAAATACTTTTTCCATTAAAATTGTCTTTATATTCCTTCGCACTCAATTTATCCATAGAAATAAATTTTTATTAAATATAGTCTTACAAACTCCTTAGTTGACGAAGAAAGTTATATTTTTATAACCTACAGCACGTCTGCGCATAACAGAAGATAAATTATTACCTGATATGTCTTTTTTAGATAAACACAAAAATTAATATTTTAGTGAATTAAGGGTATTAATTCACAAATCTCAGACGGTATAAATAAGCCGTCTGAGATTTATGGTTTCTTTTGTTAAATATTATAAAATTGAATTTTTCTTCATTACATAAGAATTATTTGGGAGATAATTAAATAACTTATTTCCCCTACTTAAAGCATACGCTTTTGAAGCAGTGGGAAATGAATTACTTACACTGCCTTCAACACTTTATTGAAATAAAGCACTATTTGTGTGAGGAATAAAACAAGCTGCCACAAATTCATCCATATAACTTGGATTTGTGCTTAATTCCATATATGTCATTCCTCTTCCTATTTCATATACTTTTTCCTCAGCCTCATTAGAAACAAGTGTTGCATAAGCTCCTGAAAGAGAAGAATTTCCAATATAAAAGTACTTTTCAACCGGAATATTAGGGAACATACCTATTCTAATAGTATTCTCCATGTTAATACCACTTCCAATACCACCTGCAACAAATACTCTATCTAAAACGGAAGGATCAAAGTCAAGGGAACTAAGCATAAGATTAATTGCAGAGAAAATTGCTCCTTTTGCTCTTATGAAATTATCAATGTCAACTTCATTTATTTCAACATCTTTTACTGAACCTGCGTCTTCTTTAAATGCAAGCACATAACTTCCCATTCCAAATTTATCGTGACGAATTCGCTCACCTTCACGAACGAATTTTCCTTTTGGGTTTATAATCTTACATCTAAACAACTCCGCTATAACATCTATAAGACCTGAACCACAAAGACCAATAGGTTTTGTTCCTTCTTCACCTACTATTTTAAAAGTAGGCTCCATTGTTTCTTCATCTATTTCACAAGCCTCTATAGCTCCATCTGTTGCCCTCATTCCACAACTAATATCTCCACCCTCAAAAGCCGGTCCTGCTGAACATGCACAGGTCATCAAAAAATCTGATGAGCCAAATACAAGTTCTCCATTTGTACCAAGGTCAACAAATAATGTTAGCTCCTCGCTGTTCCACATAGTATTAGCTAAAACTCCAGAAGTAATATCTCCTCCTACATAGCTTCCAACATTAGGAGTTATTATTATTTTTGCGTCAGGATGTATACCAAGATTTAAATTACCGCCATGTAAAGCCATTGTTGTATAGAAAACTGGAATATAAGGTTCCATCCTAATACTTCCCGCATCAACACCAGCAAAAAGATGGTTCATGGTTGTATTAGCAGAAACAGTCATTCTATATATATTTATTGGATCAATGTTTGCATGAGTACACATATTTTGAATCAGTGGTTTTATTGTTTCATCGATAATCGCACTTTGAAGTTTCTCTTTTCCTCCCGGTTTTTCTGCTTCAATAATTCTATTGATAACATCTGCGCCATATCTAATCTGTCCATTACCTGCAGATGCCTTAGACAATATCTTTCCATCTTTCATATCAACAAGCAAAGCTGATACCGTTGTTGTTCCTATATCTACTGCTAGCCCTCCTAATATCGGATCGTCATCTGGTGAACATATACGATATACAACTGTTCTGTCATTTTTTAATCCCACAACACACTTTACTTTAAAATTATTCTCTCTTAAAACACTAGACAAATCTTTTAAAACATTGTATGAAAGAGTTACAAAACTAACATGATATTTTTCTCTTATAGCGTCAGTTAATCTTGTATTATCCGGAGTAGTATCATCTAAAGTAGGTTCTGCCAGCTCAATTTCCAATATTTCCATATCATTGCCAACTTTAATACCGGTTGCTTTGATATCTTCAATTGTTTTATTAAAGATCTTAACTTCTTCACCTGTACTTAAGTCTGCAACTTTCATTCTGTTTTTGAAAGCGGATGCAATATCCGGAACACCTATAACAGCATCTCCATCAACCTCGCTATTACACGCTAATCTCCATCCATCTGCATATTCTTCTTCAGTAATATGCCTTGTAATTTCTGATTTTACAGAACCTTCAAGTAGTTTCACCTTACATTTTCCACAAGAAACATTACCCGAACATGGAGCATCAATAACGACGTTTGCCTTTTTTGCAAGATCTAAAATCTGCTCTCCTTCGTTTGCAAAAACTTCGTTAACATCTCCATTTTCAAACTTAAATGTAATCTTACTCATAACATCTCCATCCTTTTCACTAAATAATCCTTAATTATGCTTTCACCAAAAACTTTGTACACTTGTTTCAGATATTTTTTTAAGAACGTGTATCACATTTTTCAGTTCGTCTTCTGTACAGTTATTTGTTTTTTCTTTCCACCATATGGAATATTCGTCAATCATTAATGGAACAAAATTTCTCCCTTTGTCTGTTAAATAAATATAGAAAGACCTTGCATCATTGCAGTTTTTCTGCCTATAGACATACTCTTTTTCCATTAATAGCCTAATACTTCTTGTTGCCATACCGTCATCAATATTTAATTCAGCACATAACATTCTTTGGGTTATTCCATCGCTTTGAGAAAGTAAAACCAGAATACTATAGCAAGACGAAGAAAGCCTATACTTTTGCATAAACTCCATTTTAAATCTTTGTTTTTGTTTGTATACCATTGTTATCATTTCTGACATTGCAATTGCATCAAATTCCAAACAAACCCCTCCAATTTATTTGACAAGTCAAATTCTTTTGCAATTTTTATTATAAATAAGCACATTATCTTTGTCAAGAATAAACAATGTTATTTAACGATATTTGAAATTTTTGGGAATATTGCCGATTCCAATTCAGATAACCCTAATAGCCTAATCCAGTTACTATTTTTATCTGGGAAATACAAAATTATTATAACATAACAAAATTTCTCTACATGAAAAATCTTGCCTATACAGAAAATATCTCAACTTAATCATGTAACCCTCGATTTAAAGATTTACTAAATGATACATTTTAGAAGTAATACAATTCTTATGGTAATAACTGTTTTATCTTATTCTTATTTGAACTATGCCTTTAACTGATTTTTCATGTTTTACGTAAGCTTTAGCCATAATTGTTTTTTTGTATAATATAAACTATGTCATTTAATGTTTAGATCTTGTTTTATACAAACTATGTCATTATTTTTTTGTTTGATATGAACTTTGTTTTGTAGTTGTTTTATATTGTTTTACGCGAGCTATGTCCTTAAATTTTTTCTTGTTTTATACTGACTGTATCCTTAATTTTTCTTTGTATCAAATGAACTATGTCATTTTATTTTTTTGTTTTATTCGAGCTTTGTCATTAAATGTTTTCCTTGCTTCAGATAAACTATATTTTAAATTGTTTTTTGTGCTGTATATGATATTACTTATTTATCTTGTTTTATACTAGCTATATCTATAAATGTTTTTCCTTATTTAATAGTTTCATATAAACTATGTCTTGAGCAATATAACAAAAAAGCCATAACCATAAGTTATGACCAATAAAATACAATTAATATTTTTTATTAATATTTGAATTAAACTCTAACAGGGGCTGAGAGAATCGAACTCCCACTAACAGTTTTGGAGACTGCTGTACTACCACTATACCAAGCCCCTATATTACATACCCTAAAAACCACATACATATAATCATCTTACCGTCAACATCTTTTTCTTGGTCAGACCCTCGACCTATTAGTGGCAGTCAGCTCCACACATTACTGTGCTTCCACCTCTGTCCTATCTACCTCGTGTTCTCCAAGGGGTCTTACCTGCTTCGCAGGGGATATCTCATCTTAAGGCGGGCTTCACGCTTAGATGCCTTCAGCGTTTATCCCTTCCGGGCTTGGCTACCCTGTTGTGCCATTGGCATGACAGCAGGTGCACCAGCGGCCCGTCCATCCCGGTCCTCTCGTACTAGGGACAGCCCCCTTCAAATATCCTGCGCCCGCGCCGGATAGGGACCGAACTGTCTCACGACG
>NZ_FOJY01000015.1 GCF_900112085.1 Acetitomaculum ruminis DSM 5522 | reverse complement strand
TAGCTACCGTTTCCGGTAGGTATCCCCCTGTACAGGGCAGGTTGCCCACGCGTTACTCACCCGTCCGCCACTAAGTAACTTATTTCCACTTCCGAAAAAGCTTCTACAAGCACTCCGTTCGACTTGCATGTGTTAGGCATGCCGCCAGCGTTCATCCTGAGCCAGGATCGAACTCTCTTGTTTAAAATTTGTTTCCGTTTTTTACCGGACTCTTTAGTCCTTTTTGAATTTAGGTTTCCCTATTCTTGATTGGTTTTCAAGGTTTTCTTCGTACTGTTTAGTTATCAATGTCCGTGTTGTTTTTGTTCCTGTCTCAAAGGACAGCTTGTATATTTTATCATGCTGTTTTTGTATTGTCAAGAACTTTTTTATTTTATTTTTCATCGTTCTTGCGACAGCTCTAAAAGTATATCTCTTTGACTTTCATTTGTCAAGGATTTTACTTTTAATTTTTTTTTGCAACAACTTTAACATTTTCTGTCTCGACTATTGCTCACTCTGTCTTTCGCAGATAGCTTAGATATTGTATAGTGCCATTTCAAATTTGTCAAGCACTTTTTTATTTAGCTGTTTTTCTCTCAAACAGCTTTGCTATTGTATCGCGATATCTGTTTGATGTCAAGACTTTTTTTTAATAATTTTAAATACATATTTAGCATTATCCATAGATGTTGCTGTATGTGAACTTGTATTGGTAAACTTAATTTATAACCCCTTGCTCGGATAATACATAATATTTATTATACATAAAAAGGCCAACTGTGGCCACATGTTGCAATAAAGATTTCTATCAAGATATATATTACTCACATGAAGGCGTTGAGGGTTACAGAGCCACACATGCGTATCTTTGTCGTAAAGGATACAATTTCAGTCGATTAATGGTTCATAAATATATGAATATCGTGATGTAGCTATTTTTAATCTCCAGTAAAAAGAAAGCAAATCATGAACAAGATATTTCACATAAAGTATATGAGAACAAGCTAATCAGATAAAATCATTCAAAAATGGTGTACTGATTTCACTTATCTATTCCTGGCAGATGGAAGCAATAGTTATAACTACAATATTATATTACATGACCGAAGCATTGTTGCGTGCATAATAGATAGAAATATAACAGTAGCTATAGTAAAACGAACATTGAAGAAAGCCCTTCATTCGCAACCTGGAATAAATCCCTGTAAACTTCTTATACATTCAAATTAAGGAAACCCAGTATACATCAAAAGAGTTCACTGAATTCTGTTCGAATCCGGATATCCCTTAAAGCATTAGTAAAGCGTGGTATCCATATGATAATGCTCCTATGGAAAGTTATTTCAACGAAAAACATTCTTTCTTATCAGCATTGTTATCATACAGAGTAAGAACTTTACACCCCAATTGAAGTATTTGAGTATGTACATTATTATATACCTCCACTTTCTTATAACGATTAGAAAATGCCTTACAAGACACGCTATGGGATTATATAAACCCTGTTATAAGAATTAAGTCGTTATATTAAATACTTGATCACAGCTCTCTTTTTGTATCCGTTTAAATATGCTAACAGCAACTCTTAACTTTGACGATATTTGTGAGACATTGTGAAAATCATCTATCTTATGTTAAGTAATCTTTCTTAATAAATGCTTTACTCAAGTTTGGCTGTATGTCGCATACAGTATTTCCACTTTCATAGACTCTAAAACAGAAATTCTAGTGTATATATAATCATTTTTTTCGAACTCAATTAATTACGTAATCCGAAAATATGTTTTTTGCTTTTTAATATAAAATGTAATTATCTAAGTTTTCATAGCCTGCACGGCTGACTATATTATTTGTTTTAACGATAGTTAATTCTTGTTTAATACCAATTTTTAAGCATAAACCTTTATTAAGTGTAGCAAATTTGTAATTTACATATTTTTTCCAGATTTTTCGTAGCGTTCTTTTCCCCACCAGTTTGGCATCAATTCCTTCAATGTCACGGTTTCTCTATTTTTATAATCAAGCATTATTTCCATATTTTCATTTTCTTCATTCAATTGATAAAAAAACTCTCGACATGCTCCACAGGGCATTCCACTTCCGCCTCCCGATGGAGCTTCATTGCGAAATGCAATTAATCGTTTTATTTTTGACTGGCCACTATTGATATACATATTAAGGGCTGCTACCCTTTCTGCACATAAATTCATAACTCCACTACAGCTTTCTATACAAAAGCCGGTGTATATTTCCCCATTTTCGGCTTCGAGCGCACAAACTACATTGTGAGCATATATAAAGGGAGATATCTCCTCCGGATGATATTGTTTTTTTGCCATTTGATACATTTTTTCCCAAATATCCATTTTTCCCTCCACGACTTTTTAATCTGTATTATACCATGTTTTTCTTTTTTATATTTTTGTTTTTCTAGGAATGTACACCTGGATTTCTGTTACTTTTTTAGCTATTTCTAGGTTTTAGCTTTCTTTTTTAAGTATGTTTCTTCCTTATAATTCCGTATTTTCCAGGTATATGATGTTAGTATGTTTAAGTGGATACAAAAGATCGACACATTAAAATCTTATAGTAAAGAAAAGAAGAAATGATACTGTATCAGAATGAGGTCTTGAAGTACGCCGTAATCTTACTCCTATGTGTCGGAATATTTACATCATTTCGCATTGTCACTTGACAACAAAAAAATGTTTGTAATATCAAGAAATCAAAAATGGATTGTTTCACTTTTTTGGCTTCTTATTTTTTCAACATTGATTATCTTGGTTTTTAGATAATATTTCTCATACTTTCCCAAAATCACTTAACAACTCAAAAAATGTTTGTAATATCAAGAAGCCGAAAATGGATTGTTTCACTTTTTCGGCTTCTTATTTTTTCAACATTGATTATCTTGGTTTTTCAGATAATATTTCACACACTTTCTTTATGCTACATTAATTAATAGTAAATCGTGATTCTCCGCCTTCACGACAAAGTCCTAACAAAATCTCTTTTGAAATAGTCCGCTCACAAGAACCTTTTTGTGTAGAATTAAATGATACAAGTCCATAGTTATCATGATAATCCTTCCTTAGCAGGTCAATTATATACCTAAATCCCATTTTTTTTGCATTTGCCCTTACTTCCAATGCTATGAATTCTTCCTCCGTAAATACACCTATCGATTGTAATAATTGTGTCCCATCAACCATAATATGTATTGTCATTGGTAAACCATCGTAAAAAGGAACCCATACAGGAACATCATATCTCCAAAGCATATTCATACCATAATCCAAATCTTTATAAACTAAACTAGATGAAGGATTATGATTATAATTGCGAACAATTTCTGTATATATTTTTCGTAATCTATCTGTGTCGATATTTCCATTAGCGGTAGCCTCATGCAAAGCATGTGATATATCAAATGTTTCAGATGTTTTTTTGACACAACTCCATTATTAACAATAAATGAATAATGACACGAACTGCAATTAACTTGAATTTTTTTTCGCAGGGTACTCTTAATTTTTGTTCACAGCTGGGACATTTTATAACACTATTTATAACAGAACTCGTTTCTTTTTTTCCAATAGAAGAATTACACATATTAGCATGATTTTTAGAATCTTTTTTTGAATTGAAATGATTATCATTAACTCGAAGACAAACTTCCTCTACTGTAAGAACTTTATTACTATCTCTGAACAAAATTCCTTCACCACTAATACTAACTGAAATCTTATAATTTGATTTAAGCCCATATCCGTTATTTATCTTATCTTCTTGTTTAGCTAATGTGTTTGACATTAGAATTCCACTTTTTAACATATTATGATAGTCAGCTATAGTATTAATTATAGAAAATGTCAAATTGTCTCCATCTATACTTCTTTTGACATGTATGTTACAAGCCATTCTTTCCTTTACAACTCCTGTGCCCAAGCAGCAATTTATCAACAATAAATCTATGCTATTTTCACCATATATCACATAATCTCCCGCAAGATATACAGATGTAATATCCACCAATTTTTCATTAATATTACATGTCATTCTCTTTTTAAAAGCAATTTTAATAACATCAAATGAGCTCATAGAACTTAGCTTGATATCTTTATAATCTCTAAAAAAAGGTGCCCCACTCAAATTCTTTTTTCTAGCATTAGAATTGTAACTGTCTATAAAGCTTTTTATAAATCGAACATTTTTCGGTTCCTCCAACTATTTATTTCCAATATTTAATATATTTCCACTAATATCAAAGATGAATACTTACCAAGTTACACATAACTTAACTCGACGACTAAAAAGGCACAATACACCTTATCATTTATATCGTTATAATGATACATATCATTAACATGTCTAGTGATTATAAAATATCAAGCTTTTTTGCGCAAACAATCTTATGTAAAAATGTACAATCACTTAGATAAATATACATATTTTTTACATTTTATTTACACTTGGTTGAAATTCAAAATCAAAATATTCAATTGTTTTAACAAATGGAAACGCTCAGCTATAATCATGGATTTTGAAGCAGCTTCGCTTTTATGAGAGTCGGGGCTGCGGACGATTTCTTGGACTGTTTAAGCTATCAATCCAAGATTTCGCCTGTACTCCATAGGACTCAAATACCCTAGTGATTGCTTTATTCTTACTTCATTATACCAATGAAGATAGTCATCTAATATATTGATGAAATCTGAGATACTTACTCCAGACCAATCTGTGTTGTAAAACATCTCATTTTTTATTCTTCCAAACACTCCTTCGCATGCGGAATTATCAGGGGAACACACCTTTTTGACATAGATCTTGTCAGCCCATATCCATTCATCCGATTTATCCATCCATGCCAACAATAATGCACTCCCCTGTCGGAATGTAGCAATGGTTTTTCGGTTGGTTTTAACTGTTGTACTACACTATCCAGCATGGAATTTACATGATTTGAGTCAGGGGAAGTATCTATATTCCAACTTACAAGTAATCCATCAAAACAGTCAACTATTGGTGATAAATATATCTTTCCGGCTGGGATTGCAAATTCAGTTATGTCGGTCAGCCATTTTTCGTTTGGGTTAATCGCTGTAAAATTTCGGTCAACTATGTTATCAACCGGCGGAGTTATTTCACCAGCATAGGAATTATATTTGCCGGTTTTCTTTATTTTTACTATAAGTTCTTCTTCTTTCATGATCCGACGGACTATTTTCTTTGAAACAATTATCCCCTTGCGTTTTAAAAGTGCATGAATTCGCCTATAACCATATCTGGCTTTGTTTTCATTAAACAGATTTTTTATTGTTTCCCTTAATCCCTCATACTTATCCTTGGAAGATAAGATTTTTTCTTGATAGTAATAACTACTTTTGGATAATTGAAGTTTATTCAGCAATAAAGGCAGTGAATATCTGTCTTTCAGAGCATCGATCATCACTGCCTTTTCTCTGTTACTGAGATTGCTTTGATCGATGCTGGAGTCTTTTTTTATTACATTGATTGTCTCCTTAAGGATATTTATTTCCAACTGCATATCCTGCATTTGAGCTTGTAACTGTTTTATCTCATCTGAGGATGTATCAGTGCCTTCTGCAAGTTTTCCAGGAGTAATGTATTTAGTATTCATAAGACCTAAGGTTACTTCTTTCAAATATCGTTTACGCCATTGATATATACTAGCCCTATACAAAGTTATACTAATTTATGTACAATTAGTATTAAATAAAAATGTACAAATGCTATGATATATGAGCTAAAAAGGAGGAGTTCATAATGATTCTAAAATCTAATATCATAGCAGACTTAAAAATAGATTCAGTAAACGATCTGTATAAATTAAAACCATTTTTAAAGGAGAACATTTTGAAAGTAAATAAAAGTCAGATAGGCAGAGAATTAGGTGTAGACCGTAGAACAGTTGATAAATATATAAACGGTTTTGAAAAGAAACCAAGAAAAAAGGTCCTAATTGTTTAACCCCTTATTTGAAATCATAAAAGAACTGTTAGATCCAAATAATCCACAGATTTTTTATTACAAGTCAGTTTTATGGCAATACCTGGTAGACAATCATAATTATTCTGGCAGCTATGTAAACTTCTGTTTGTATCTAAAAAATATGAGGAATTTGAAAGCTATTTTAAAAAGAGAAGACCTTCTAATGTTAACAATGTAACCTTAAGATATGAAATAGGTATGGGGAAACAAGCTCAGCTTGATTGGAAAGAAAGAATAGAATTTTTGCTTGATAATGGTGAAAAGATTATTGTTAATGTTTTTGTGCTACTTTTGTCTTATTCACGGTTTAGGGTATACCGACTATCTATTTCAAAAACTCAAGATATTTTATTTAATTTATTGGATAATGCATTTGAAGTGTTTTAATGTATTTTGGCAAAGAAAAGGCTTTCTTACACAGCCTACCACAGCAAAAAATAAGAAAACCTTACCAAATAACCACAAAGCCATTATCCGTTAATACATCAAGCATGATTAACTACAAAGACTGTCAGTATTCTGTACCTATAGAATATATAGGAAAAACGCTTACCATTCAAGCTTATGATGGCTTTGTATATATATACTAACACAACACTGGTAAGAGTGCATAAAATAACAAAGCAAAAACTTAACTATAGTAAGCAGGATTATATTGAGATTGCCCGGAAATCCCTCTCTTTCAAAGAAGAAGATATCGCTGCAAGAGCACAGTGACTGTGTATCCTGATAGTATTATAAAACGCCTCGATGTATTCAAATATAAGTCGATAAGCATATCGTTGATTACGGATATTGAAGCGGTTTAGCCATTCTCTTTTAATTGAAGAGTGGAAGGATTCTATACAGGCATTATCGTATGGGTATCCCTTGTGTGAATAACTTCGCTACATTTTTTCAGTGGCCGCATGCCAGGCATTAGAAACATACTGGCTGCCACGATCAGAATTAATAATTAAAGGTAAATCAGTGTTTCTGATAGCTTTTGCTTTGTTAATGGTTTCGATAACGGTAGATACTTCCATAGTGTTTGCAAGGGTCCATGCAATTATTTTTCTGGAAAATAAGTCCATAATGCAGTTAAGGTATACAAAGCCATCCTGAGTCCAAATATAGGTAATATCAGTACACCAGACAGCATTCGGACGTTCGGGATTAAATTGTTCATCAAGAATATTGTGAAGTTCATCACTAAAATCAGAATCCCTGGTAGTGGTGGTCCAAGGTTTAATTCATTGAGCTTTAATTCCCATTTCGTGCATATATTTGCTGACAGTACGTTGACTAATGGTTTCTCCAGATTTACGGAGTATTTGTGTTATTTTAGGAGCGCCAGAATTCTGTTTAGAATCATCATAGATTTTCTGGATTTTTTTTAACATTCTCTTTGCGTTGTTTTGAAGGGGAGACTTTTCGATTAAGAAAAGCTCTGTATCCAGAACGTGACACGCCTAAAATTTTCAGCATTCCGGAAGTAGAGACACGGCGTCCGGTAACTTTAGATGCCTCTACCTTTGCAGAAACTTCAGTATAGATAGCTTCTGTTAATCTTTTCCCAGAATGCCGATGGCTTTTTTTAACACATCAAGTGCATCGTGAGTGTCACGAAGTTCGCGTTTGAGACGAGCTATCTCTTTAGCTTCGTCCGATTCGTAATTACCGGAACCTCTGACAGGAATATCGCCATCATTATTTCTGAATTGAGCTTCCCATTTTCCTAGGGTACTGGTTCCAATTCCAAGATTTTTGGCACATTCAACCTGAGTAAGTCGGGATGTTCTTTGCGATAGTTGACAGCATCCAATTTAAATTACTTAGTGTGGTGTTTTTGTTTTACGTGACATAATGAGTTTCTCCTATTGTTATGATTATACTATATTTCATGGGAATAGCTCATTTTACTTTGTACTAAATTAGATGCTAACATCATCTTCCAACTTATAGATATGCGATATGAAAGAAAAAGCACAATACTTACTACAAATATCAACTTTAGTGATTGGGATAGCATTTTTTATGATGCAATAGTTGCCAATGCAATTCTTGATAGAATCCTTCACCATTCAAAGGTCATAACCATAAATGGAAGATCATATAGAATTAAGGATTATGTAAAATCATCTGAGTGATTGTACATTATTATATAAGATTTTTTTTGTACAAAAAAACTTGACACTTTATACAAGCTTCAACCTTAATAACAGTGAATTGATTCTGTTTAGCCTTATAGATAAGTTTCTGTCCAAGGCCATAATACAGACATGTAGCGTTCTCTGGTTCTGACTCGCTCTGTGGCATTAGGGACACCTGACAAATCGTAAAGCGGACATTCGGAATCCGCTTCGCTACTTCCTCATGAACGCAGTTGCACTTTGTGCCACCTGTCAGAAGGGGCTTTAACCCCTTCTGACACTAGTAAGCTTATACCCCCGCTTAAAGCTTACGCTTTTGAAGCGGGGGATTGCTTACACTGCGTTCAAAAACAACGAGTGTCTGTTTCGGATTATTCTCAACTAGTGTCTTTGATACCTGATGGTCTACATCCTGCATCCAAAGATTTTCTCGCTGACCGATAGCTTTAATTCTACGTCTCTCTGATGGTGTTTGACACATTTGAAGTTCCTTATAAAGTTATACTTAAGTATGACGATGGTTGATATATAAATATAATGATAAAGAGATATTTTTTTTAAAAAATCAGATAATTTATAATTGTCTATCCTGATTTATTTGAATTATTTTACATTTCTAGGAGGATTTTTTATGATTGAGAAAACATATGTAACTTCTTGTGGGGAGATTCATTATTGGGTTAATAAGGTAGCAAATTTCGACGTTCCACAACTGGTTTTTCTTCCAGGGCTGACTGCGGATCACAGATTGTTTGAGAAGCAAATTGAATATTTTGAAGGGAAATATCCTGTTTTTGTGTGGGATGCACCCGGACATGGGACTTCATGGCCTTTTAAATTTGATTTTGATTTGATGGATAAGGCAAAATGGCTGAATAAGATTCTAAATAAAGAGAAATTTAAAGCTTCAGTTATTATCGGACAATCAATGGGTGGATATGTGGGACAAGCATTTTCTCAGTTATTTCCGAAGGAAATATCAGGGTTTATTTCCATTGATTCTGCTCCTTTACAAAGGCAGTATGTGTCGGGATTAGAGATATGGTTGTTAAAAAGAATGGAGGGGGTATATCGCCACTATCCGTGGAAGGCATTGTTAAAATCCGGAACCAAGGGAGTAGCAACCTCTGAATACGGAAGAAAACTCATGTATGAAATGATGATAGTTTATGACAACGACCAGGAAAGATATGCAAAATTGTCTGGTCATGGATTCAAAATTCTGGCTAAGGCAATGGAGGCAGATTTGCCTTATGAGCTTAGTTGTCCAACGCTTCTTATATGTGGCAGTGAAGATCATGCAGGTTCCTGTATCAGATATAATAAAAAATGGAATAAAAATACAGGATTTCCATTAAAGTGGATTAAGAAAGCCGGACACAATTCTAATACTGATGCTCCAGATGTAGTAAATTCCTTGATTGAGAAAATGGCAAGATCGGTGTATCAGCAAACAATCGCAATTAAAGATGAGTCGGTGAAAAAAAATAGAGGAAATACTTTTAAATAAGCATTTCCTCGTAGTCTTTTTATGTAAGATTAATATTATAACTCAGAATTTAAATATTAACCGTTAATCTGAGCTGCAACTTCTGCTGCAAAGTCTTCGTTTTTCTTTTCAAGTCCTTCGCCAGTTTCAAAACGAACAAATTTCTTAAGTTTGATATCTGTTCCCTGTGCTTTTGAAACTTCTGCAAGATATTTAGATACTGTCTGTTTTCCATCTTCAGCTTTTACATAAACCTGGTCTACAAGACAGATTTCTTTTAATTCTTTATTGATACGCCCTTCAACGATTCCGTTGATAACTTTTTCAGGTTTCTGTGATTCTTTAGGGTCGTTCTTAATCTGAGCAAGAAGAATTTCTTTCTCATGTGCAAGTTCTTCTGCACTGATTTCATCACGAGTAACATATTTTGGATTAAGAGCAGCAACCTGCATAGCAACATTTGTAAGTGCTTCTTTTACTGCATCATTAACTACTGATGTTTCTGCATCAACAATAACACCGATACGTCCGCCACCATGAACATAAGTTACAACACATCCGTTATCTTCTTTAACTTTTTCAAATCTTCTGATTGTAAGATTTTCTCCGATAACTGCTACTTTATCTGTAAGAGCTTCTTTAACTGTCTTAGAAGCATCCTCATTCCATTTTTCTGCAAGGAAAGCATCAATATCAGCTGAATCTGATGAAAGTGCCTGAACTGCTACTGCATCAACGAATGTCTGGAACGTTTCATTTTTAGCAACGAAGTCTGTTTCAGAATTTACTTCAACAACTGCTGCAACATTGTCTTTAACTGCAACACGGCAAAGTCCTTCAGCAGCGATTCTTCCTGCTTTTTTCTCTGCTTTTGCCTGTCCGTTTTTACGTAAGAATTCTACAGCGGCTTCCATATCTCCGTTTGTCTCTGTTAATGCCTTTTTACAGTCCATCATTCCGGCACCGGTCTGCTCACGTAATTCTTTTACCATTGAAGCTGTTATAGCCATTTTTTATTCCTCCATTAAGTTTAAAATTTATAAGTATTGCTATTATTACTCTTGTGTAGCTTCTTCTTCGCCTTCAGCAACTTCTACATCCTGCTGTCCCTGATTTGCTTCAATAACAGCATCAGCCATTTTGGAAACGATAAGTTTTACGGCTCTGATAGCATCATCATTTCCTGGAATTACATAGTCAAGTTCTTCCGGATCACAGTTTGTATCTGCAATACCAATAAGTGGAATACCAAGTGAATGTGCTTCCTGGATACAGATTCTTTCTTTCTTAGGATCTACTACGAAAATAGCATCTGGAAGTTTCTTCATTTCTACGATACCACCGAGATTTTTCTCTAATTTTGCAAGTTCTTTCTTGAGGAGAATAACTTCTTTCTTTGGAAGTACATCAAATGTTCCATCTTCTTCCATAGCTCTGATAGCTTTAAGTCTTGCAATTCTGCTTTCAATTGTCTTGAAGTTTGTAAGCATTCCTCCAAGCCATCTTTCATTTACATAGTACATTCCACAACGCTCTGCTTCAACTCTGATAGCATCCTGAGCCTGTTTCTTTGTACCAACGAAAAGGATAGTACCACCATCAGCAACGATATCTGCTACTGCACGATAAGCCTCATCAACTTTTACTACTGATTTTTGAAGATCGATGATATAGATACCATTTCTTTCTGTGTAGATGTAAGGAGCCATTTTAGGGTTCCATCTTCTTGTCTGATGTCCAAAATGAACACCTGCCTCAAGTAACTGTTTCATTGAAATAATACTCATTTTTAGTCCTCCATTTGGTTTTGTTCTTCCGGATGTTTCTGCTTTATAACCACCTATAGGCACCAGTTATAAAATCGACATCCGTGTTTTTTGCCTACAATATATTATCATAAGACTATTGCTTTTGCAAGAAAAAACTTCCTAATGGTAGTATTTTCCCAATAGGAAGTTTTTAGTCATATGCTTTATATTTTTTAATGTCCTACTAAAATAGATGCAACTTCTTCATATGTGGATGCTGCCGGGAATACTTTATTTCCGGTGGTAATTTTCTGGTCATAGCCGTTACTTTCAAGGTAGCTGTCAAAATTATCTGCATCATCTATAACACCTGCTGTCTGTAACTGCTTAGCTATAGTGTAGGAGCTCATTCCTGATGATACAGTAAATGAAATCGGAGATTTTGAAGCTTCGTTTACTGTGTTATCAGAAGGAGTAGTTAAATTATTATCTGCATTGTTATTGGTATTTTCGTTTTCTTTATCTTTATTTGCAATACCATCTGCTTTAGTATTTTCTTTTATTTTATTATCTTCGTTATTTGAAATTGTAGAAGAATCTTTCTTTGATGTATCATCTTCTTTATTTTTTGATGTTTCGCTGTCATCTTTTTTATCTTTTGATGTGCTATCATCAGTTTTATCTTTATTTTTAGAATCATCCTTTGTTGAAGTATCATTGTTAGATTTCTTACTGTCACCGGAAATTTTTTCTTCAACTTTTGCCTTTAGATTTTCTTCCTTCTTTTTCGCCTCTGAAACGGTTTGGGATTTTTCTGTTGTTTCATCAGGAGATATGTCTTTTTCTGAAAGAGTCATTCCAAGTTCTTTTGCACGCTTCATTATCTGGGCATCTGTCATTAATGCGTCAGGCATAAGGCTTGTGACAATGACTGTCAGTATTATACCTATTCCTAAGCCCCTTAAATAATACTTAAACTTCATTCTTACCACCTTCATATAAGTCTATAACTAATTTTACTTCACCAAGACCTGTTGAAAGTTCTCTGGCTATATCTATTATAGACATACCTTTTTTATGTAATTCGAGAATCTGCTTGTTGTTAAGTTTCTTTGATTTTCCATTTTCTCCGGCTGTTACAGCCTCGCTCATGGCATCAAGTTTTGCTTCACTTTCAGAAACTTTTTTTGAAGCGGTTTTATTTGAGTCTTTTACAACACTTTTTTTGGTTGGAGTATCCTGTGTTTTTGCAGTATTTTCTTCGACTGTCATTTGAGATTTGGTTTTTTCAGGAGCTTCTTTTGCCTGTACATGAGTACTTCTGTTTTGATTTGCTGCTTTAGAATTTTTTAATGCCGCAGTCTGCCTTGAAATGTTATCAGAAATAGCAGCAATCTTTTCAAGCATCACCGTAATGCGATTTTTACTTTCGTCTATGGCAGATGACATGCTTTCTATTTCATCTTGTTTGTCATTAAGCATCTTATAAAGAAACATTATATTTTCATGATTCTTTTCTATCTCCATTATTACGGAATCTGAATACTCGTTAATTGCCATTATTTTTTCATTGGTAAGCTTTTCTAGCGGTCTTTGGGCATCTTCGATACCTTCTTCAACACGCATTTGAATAGTGTCAACAATTTTTTGATTTGCATCACTTAACTGTTTATCCACTATTCTTTGTAATTCCTTTGAACTGTTTTTCGTGAATTCGTCAAATTCTTTGGCAGATAGTTTTTCTGCAACAAAAAAACTTCCGACCATCATAACTATGCCTGCAATAAGCAGACAAATTTGAACAACTGTCATTTATAATTATCTCCTTTAAAAAATCTTTTCATATTAGTCCAATAACAAATCGAACCCTAAAAGCATACAAAAAACATTTTTCCTAAATACATTTAATACTTAAATTTTTTGTTATGTTACCAGAATCTCCCCAGATTCCTGATAGTTTTGTACACTTAAATAGTGACATCGAATGTACTGTATTCAGATGACACTTTTCTTTCTAACTCTTCATCTTCTTTTTTCTGCTGTTCTTTTCTTTTCTTTGCCAGATATTTATTTTTCCCTTCTTCTCTGGCATCAAATTTTTGTTTACTCATATCTGCGTTATTTGCAGTGGTAACCTGGCTTGAATTATCCTGAACTTCCTTATTGAACTGCTGTTGAAAATTACTCTGGTCATTCATGGATTTATTATCCTGCTGCTGTTTGATTATTGAAACATCCTGAACTCTTTGAATGGTACCGTTAAATTCTACTGGACCGACTGCCATTTTTCCCCCTCCTTCTTAATATAACACTTAACTGTTATATATCTATAAGTATTTGCTTATAATTTATACAGTTGATACTTGTTTTTTAAAGCATGAAAAAAGACTTTTTTATCCTCAACAACCCCTATCTTATTTTAATTTTCTGTAATTAAAAGATAGAGGTTGACTATTTATGTACTTGCTTTAATCATACATTGATATTCATTTTTTGTCAAAATAAAGTGGTATTTTTATAATAATTATTTTATATCATTTTATTTTTATTTCACATATGAATTACAAATTTTCAACTTTTACAACACCGTCTGTTATTTTGAATTTGCAATAAGATCTCTCGGCCTTTGTTTTAAAAAAGGCACCTGAAATATTTATATCCACATCCGGATACACAGTCCCTGATACTTCAACTGTGGCACTTTGTCCTGATGTAATCTCCGCTTCTATCTCTTCTGCTTCTTCTTTTTCCTGCTTGATGATTTTTTCCAATTGTTTTACTGTAGCAGATATTTTTTTGATATAGTCATGTTGCTGCGGCGATATTAAATCTCCATTACCTATCTTCTTCCAAAATGATGCAAGGATGGGATAGAGTTTATCTATATCTTTTGTTTTAATCAGTATGTCGTTTTTTATCTCTTTATATCGTTCTCTTTTTAAAGGGCTTACTCCCACTTCTATGTTGGTATGTACTCCCATGGGCGATCCTATCATCTTTGCTCTGACTCCCTTTCCGGCTGCAACTGTGCCACCGGTTATAAAGCCTTTTTTTCCTCCAACATTTATATCACCTGTAGCTGATACATTGCTTTGAATGATGGATTCAGTTTCTATAAATCCACCGGAAATGACCCTTGCATTTTCAATGAATTTTGCAACTACATTTCCTCTTGCCCTTATGACTCCGGAACCCATACCCTGGATTCCTCTTTTCAAAACAATTTGTCCGCCACATGTAATATCTGCACCTTCAACAACTCCGTCTACAATAACATCGCCTTTAGCTTTTATGGAAAATCCTGAATTAACATTTCCTTTTATGTAGACATTTCCACTATATTCTATGTCACCGGTAGAGTTATCAACATTGTTTTTTACTTCGTAAACATTTGACAGATTTACTACTCCACTGACAAGTTTTGCATGACCGTCAACTTTTGAGTACATTTTAAGTCCGTCCTCTGTCATTTCACAATTCTTATCACCTTTTAAAACCAGGTGTTTTTCTACTGTGCATTTTAATATATTTCCTAAAATGTCTTTTCCATTACTTCCTTGTACTTCCGGTTGAAGTTCCGCAATTAACTGTCCTTTATTAACACGGCTTATATTATCAAGCTTTCGATAATCTACGGTTCCATCGGGATTAATGGTTGGTTTTTTTGTAGGTTTTGTATTGAAATGATATGTAATCTTTGCCGGCTTTCCCTCCACTAAAGGTATACCTCTTGCAAAAACATAATCAGTAAAATACTCATGTTCTATACAAAGACCAGCCAAAAACTCTTCATCTATACCAAATTTTATCTTATAATTAAGTATATCTTTTATAAGACCCTGAGTTGTCATCTTTTTTCCATTAGGTGTAGGAGGATAAAATACAACTGTCGCACTCATCCTGTCTGTGGCAATCGATACATACGCCTGCTCATCAATATCAATATCTAAAGGTTTTGGTGTTAACTGAAAAGTCACTGCTGTATCAGTTACTGATAATTCCTCTACTGCTTTTTTAACATTGGCATGAGAATATTTTGTTACATTTCCGTTATCCAGATACTTATAAACATCCTCAACCTTAACCTGCTTTCCGCCTTCAACAGCAGGCCTAATTGTCATAAACAGACCATCATCTTTATTTTCAAGGATAAAAAATCCGTTTTTCATAATTGACCCTCCTTATATAAACCTTTTATGACAGGGTCATCTGTCAGTTAAAATGTTCATATAATTCCCCATCTTCTTTTTCATTTTATGTAAAGCCTTTGTATGTAACTGAGATACTCTGGATTCAGAAACCTCTAAAACCTTACTTATTTCCTTTAAAGTCAATTCTTCATAATAATAAAGTAATATTACTTTTTTCTCTTTTTCCGTAAGAATCTCTAATGACTCCATAAGGATTTCTTTTAACTCAGAAGATTCAACAACCTTTTCCGGTTGCTCAAAATGAGAATTGTTTTCGGCATCCATCACAGGTTCTCCACCTTGGCTTAAGAACTCATTCAAGGAAATTACATTTGTAATTTTCATCTGTGACTGCCAGTTTAATAGTTCTTCGTTTGAGATACCTATTGTACTAGCTATCTCACTATCTGTTGCAGACCTTCCAGTGATACTCTCAACCTGTCTTGATGCCAGGGCTATCTTTTTTTGCTTTTGTCTGAGAGTTCTCGGAATCCAGTCCATTTTTCTTATCTGGTCCAATATCGCTCCTCTTATTCTAAGACTAGCATATGTTTCAAATCTAACAGCCTTGTCCAACTCGAATTTATCAATAGCATCAATAAGCCCGATTATTCCATAGCCTACCAGGTCATCGTATTCTACATTGTATCCCAAGTACATAGAAAGCCTTCCAGCAACCAAGCGTACCAACGGAGCGTATTCAACTATTAGCTGTTCTTTGACTTCTCTTGAACCATCTTTGCTATATGCTTCCCATAACTTTCTTCTTTCAGCCTCATCCATTGCCATTGCCTATACTCCCTTTAGTAAAATTTTAAGAAAAATATCCGGTAATAACCCTTCATTGAACCGCACTGATTTTTTTGCTATTCATTTTCATTATCGTCAGATTCATTTTCCTGGGAATCTTGTGGTCTTTCTGCTTTTGTTTCTACTCCATCTACTTCCTCAAGATCTTTGATTCCTTCCATTTCTTCATCATTAAGCTGTTCTTCTAATGACTGATTTATGTTTTCACTAAAGAATTTGTTTAAAACTCTTTTGGCAACCAACCCAATGATATAAAAAAGTACAAGTACTATAATCAAAGCTCTTAACATATCAAACAACTCATAATTATTTAATATGCAAACAGTACTACAAATAAACCCGGACAACAGCATTATCATCACCGGAACATCTTTTGTTTTCATACTTTTCATGCTGTTACCTCATATTCTACAATATTTTAATCGGTTTTCCAACAGATTTAATATAAAATTCGCCATTTTCACAATTTAACTCTACTGTACGTCCATAATTCAGACCAGTGTCCTGGGCAATTAGTCTTATTCCAAGTTTTTTCAACATTATTTTTGTTGCTTCCACATTTCTTTCACCAATTCGTCCAAGGTCATTGCTTACCTCAAACATTTTTGCTCCACCGGCTATCTTAGCCTGAAGTCTTGATTTTGAAGCTCCTTTGGCAATCATTAATTTTACAAGCTCTTGAATACCGGTATCTGCAAATTTGGCTTTATTAGAGTTGTTTTTTATCTTCGTACTATCCGGTAGCATGACATGGGCTAAGCCCCCCAGCTTGATAACGGGATCGTACAAAGCTATGCCTACACATGATCCCAAACCCAGTGTTGTAACTATATTAGGGCTGGTAGATACTTTTAAATCTGCCATTCCCACTTTTATTACCTCTGCCATAGCAGTCTCCTCATCTTATTTAAATATGAATACCTAAAGAACCAAGAATCTTGTCATATGAATCAGGATCTGGTAGTAATATAAAATAGCCATTGATCAAAACTTCATCTTCCAACTGGTTCTCTATTAAAAGTGCCTCATCTCCGAACATTCCAAACTCAATGGCAGGAACACTTAATATCGCCGCTGCCATATCTATACATAAGTAAGGAATGGAAGCCCCTACTTTAAGATTTGTTAAACCTGACAAGGCAGAAAGGTATGCCCCTGTTATAATATTTCCAATCTCTTTCAAGGCTGACAGTTCCATCTCTGAAAATACCCCTTCTGTATCATCTGATGGTGGCACCAGTTTATTAACTAAATGCTTAGCTGAATCCATTTGTAAAAAGAACATCATGCTTCCGGTAATATCTTCTGTTACTTCAATAAGAATACCCACTACTGTTTCTTCTTCACCGGCAATTATTCCTGCCAAATCCGAAAAATTTAACAGTTCTACTTTAGGAACCTGCATGGAAATCTTTGAATTTAAAAGTCTAGCTAAAGACGTAGCAGCATTACCTGCACCAATATTTCCAATTTCTTTTAATACATCAAAATATATAGAATTAATCTCTTTTAAGTCCTTCATAAAAACCTCCATAAATCAGGCTTACAAATAACACCTAAAATCCAACATCAACGACTTTAAGCAATATTATTCAGGTTCTATTTCACCAATCAGTTTATTTAAATCCAAAAGGGAAATAAGCTGGCCTTCGTGTTTTCCAATTCCATTAATAAACATCTGTTTATCATCCTTGGAATTATTCATTCTGTCTATTTCGGAATTTTCAAGAACAACTACACCTATTACTTCATCAACAGTAAGTCCGCAGGAAGCTGCTGCTTCCATTTTTACTATGATTATTCTGGAAGCTCCGGTATATACATCATCCGGCTGTTCCATTCTAAGCCTCATGCTCATAACAGGAACTACCTCACCACGCAGGTTTATAACTCCTTTAAAATAAGGCTGTGCTTTTGGAACTCTTGTTATTTTCTGCATTCTGACTATGTTGTCTACAAATGTTATGTCGATTCCGTAGCGTTCATTATCTATCCTTACAACAATATATTGTTTTGAATCATTTGCTACTATTTCATTTCTTGCCATATATCTACACCCCCTGTTAAATTAATGGATTAACATCAAGTATCAAGGCAACTTCACCATCTCCTAAGATGGTAGCACCACTTATAACTTTGTTGTTGTTTTCAATGTATTTACCCAGGGATTTGATAACAATTTCCTGCTGTCCTATTAAGTTATCTATGATAAGACCTGCCTGTTTTTCTCCTTTGTTAACAATAACTACTGTGAGATTTGTAGGGTCTTCATTGGTACTTTCAATGTCAAGAATGTCATGCATTCTGATGATAGGTATTACGGTACCTCTGATATGGATAACTTCTTTCGCCTGGACATATTTTATATCATCAACTGAAATATCTTCAATTGTCTGAATACTTCCTAAAGAAATAGCATATTTTTCTGTTCCAATCTCAACCATAAGAGCCTGGATAATAGCAAGGGTAAGAGGCAGTCTGATTATGAATTTACTTCCTCTTCCTAATTCTGTCTTTACTTCTACTTCACCGCTTAAGGCTTCGATTTTTGATTTAACAACATCAAGACCAACACCTCTACCTGAAATATCGGTAATCTTTTTAGCCATTGAGAAACTTGGAAGGAATAATAAATCCACTATATCCTTACTTTCCATGGTAGCTGCCTGTTCTTCGGTAATTACGCCTCTTTCGATAGCCTTTGTTTTTACGCCTTCTACATCGATACCATTACCATCATCACCAACTTCTATGATAACGTTGTTTCCTTCCTGGAAAGCGTTAAGATAAATGGAACCAGTCTCAGGTTTTCCGCTTGCCTTACGCGCTTCTTTGGATTCAAGACCGTGGTCGGCTGAATTTCTAAGCAAATGCATAAGTGGATCACCTATTTCGTCAATAACTGTTCTATCAAGTTCTGTATCTTCACCACTCATGGTAAGTTCCATTTTCTTGTCAAGTTTTTTAGACAGGTCTCTAATCATTCGTGGGAATCTGTTTACTACACTTTCAATAGGTACCATCCTTACCTTCATAACTGATTCGTGAAGGTTTGTGGTAATTCTTTCAAGGTATTCTATCTGCTCTCTGACTCCCTGAGCCTGTGCTGAATTATCATCTGACTGACTGATTGCCACCAGTGAGTTTTTAGCTATGATTAGCTCTGATACCTGATTCATAAGATCATCAAGTTTTTCTATATCTACACGAACTGTTCTGTTGGCAACAGGTTTGCTGGTTTTAGAAGCTGCCGGTTTTTTGGCTGCTGCAGGTGCCGCTGCTTTTTTGGCAGGAGCCGGTGCCGGTGCTGCCGGGGCTGGAGCCGGTGCTGCCGGTGCTGCTTCTTCTGCAGGGGCAGGGGCTGCTTCTTCTTTTTTATCAAAGCTTTCCGGTGAAAGAGATTCTCCGGATACATCTTCTATTTCAGATATGCCCTTGGCAGATTCAACGATTTTTTCCATTGGCTCTGCTGAGATTACTATCATACTAAATTCAAAATCCAGTTTTTCATCTTCAATATCCTGACTGGTTGGATTTGAAGCCAAAATGGTTCCAAAATCCTCAACTGCCTTAAATACTAAAAATGCTCTGGCAGCTTTTAAAATGCAGGTTTCATTTATTTTTACCGTAAAGCCAAAGATGTTCATTCCACCTTCTTTAGCTTCTAACATTTTTCTTTTATCTTCATCTGTAAGAGGTATCTGCATATATTTTTTATCTTTTGCAGATGCTTCGTCTTCTTTTGAAGCTGCCTCACCCTCCGATGCCGGGGCTGGTGCTGAACCTCCATTTTTTTCGATTTCAATAAGTTCGTTTAACCTTTTAATGATAGGTTCGTTGTCTTCTGTTCCTTCATTGGAAGTTTCCCTGATTTCATCAAGATAACTTTGAATGGCATCAAGACATTGAAATACAACATCAATAAGATCTGATGTAACTTTCATTTTTCCGTTTCGAATTTCAGAGAAAACGTTTTCCATATCATGGGTTAAACGCTGCATTCTCTTAAATCCCATTGTTCCGGCCATTCCCTTTAAAGAGTGGGCTGCTCTAAATATCTCATTTACCGTATCTTCATTTTCAGGTTCCTTTTCAAGAACAAGTATATGTTCGTTTAAATTTTGTAAATGTTCGTTTGTCTCGTCAATGAAGACGTCTAAATATTGGCTTACATCCATATTATCGTACCCCCACATTCTTTGAAATCGCAGTGCCTATGTCTTGTAATGGCAATACTTCGTCTACAACTCCTGCCAAAAAAATGCTTTTTGGCATGCCATAAACCACACAGGTCTGCTCATTTTGTGCAACTACATAAATATTCTTGGTTTTTCCTAATCGGGTAATCCCTTTTGTTCCATCGCTTCCCATTCCAGTAAGAACCACACACAATACCTGATCATAATTGGAGTTTTCCAGTGATTCATACATCAGGTCTGCACAGGGCTTTAAACCGCCTACTGCCGGCTCATCGGTCAGCTTTACCTTGTGTCCTCCAGGTATTTTTTCTATCCTGAGTTGTTTTCCTCCAGGAGCAATATAAACATATCCTTTTTGCAGGATTTCGTCATGCTCGGCTTCTTTTACATGAACTGCGCTGATATCATTAAGCTTATTTGCCAGTATTTCCGTAAATCCTACAGGCATGTGCTGGACTATTACTACAGGAGCATTGATATTTTTATCTATGTATGGTACCACCTGGTTCAAGGCTTTCGGGCCTCCGGTTGAGCAGGCAATAGCAACCAGCTTATTTCCTCCTGTCATTTTTCTTCCTGTCCTTGTCACCTTATTTGTTGTTCTGGTATTAGTTCTCTTTGGCGCAGTAGCAACTGAAGAAACTCTGCTGCTTTTTCTTTTTAATCCCAGCACACTATGGAGAACCTGAAGTACAGAAATACTAAATTCCTCACCTCTTGCCTCTATGAAATTTGAAGGTTTATTAAGAAATTCCAAAGAGTTAAGTTTTAAGGCCTTTATTTCTTCTAAAGTGTCTGAGCCATCACCAATAAGGGAACTAATAACTATAGGAATAACATCTATTTTCTCAGCTTGTATTTTTTCTAACAGCTCGATTCCGGTCATTATTGGCATTAATATATCTGTAATTACAACATCATATTCATCGGCATCAGCTTTTAATTTTTCATAAGCCTCCTTACCGTTTTGACATAATGCCACGACTTCAAAACTGCTATCTGATTTGATTATATCACTAAAGACCCTTCTCATAAGTGCAGAGTCTTCAACTATCATTATTTTTTTCGACACTATTTATTTTCCTTTTCCTGACTTTAATGTTCGTCTTTCCTTGGCGAAAATAAATTTAATAAGTTCCTCGCGTATCTTTTCTGTAATATATGCAAACTCAGCCCGTACTTCAAATGAATTATCATCTGTCTTTCTGGCGGGTTCACATGATACAATTCTAATAGGGAGTTCATAGTTTTTACTGGTACTATTTTCAACAAGTTCAAAAGAAATCATATAATATGACCCTTTTTCGTACTCTTCTTTAACTATGGCACGAACCCCTCCAGCACTTATATCGACAATTAATCCGTTTTTCTTTTCTACCAACTGGTAATTATTTTCAAAATCAAATAATATTCCCTCTAAAGTCTCGCTTTTAAAGTCTTTTGTTTCATCAAGCTTTAAATATCTGAAATCTAGGATACATTCCACTCTGAAATATTGTCTTCTTTGATATCTAACAAGCTTATCTAAAAGTGTCATGTAAAAGACATAGACTCTGCCTTCTTTATATCTTCTTTCTATAAGACCTGTGCTCTTGTAAAGTCCCTTATCTGTGTAAAATATTACATTGTATTTTAAAGATACCGGTAAAGGCACCAATCTTCCTTCTTCTATGGGCATGGTAAGAATTACGCCATTATCATCTGTTTCATATATTTTGCTTTTGTAAAAATGCTTTGTATCAATATTTAATTCTTTACCAATCTGGCCTTCTTCTGTGTAAGAGATATCTACTTTATCTCCTGCATTTAAACTGCCTATCATATAGTTTCCCCCTACATTGAGCGTTTTTTAAACATTCTTAAAAGTATGCTTGATATACTTTCTCTTGTTGTCTTTTCCGGCATATATTCCTCTTCATTAATAAGTCTTTTTGCTAAAGATTCAAATGCCTTTGAAGATATTGAATTAGGCATGTATATTGAAACCGGATTCTGCTCTCTTACAGCCCTTACAAGATTAATATCATATGGAATAATTCCTTGAAATTCCATGTTTACATTTAAGAACTGTTTTACTACGGATTCCAGTTTTTTGTATACTAATTCGCCTTCTTCCACGGATGTAACCTTATTGGCTATTACTTTAACCCGACAGTCATTTTTGTTGTATTTAGGGTTTAAGCTCATAGCCTTTAACAATGAGTATGAATCTGTAAGTGATGTAGGTTCATTCGTGACAACTAAAAGTATCTCTGTACCTGCCATGACAAATTCCATAACAGAATCCGAAATACCTGCTCCGGTATCAATAAGTATTGTATCTGCAAGATAATCCAGACTTGCCAGAGAATGGCTAAGATAGCTTAATTGTGAATTATCTATATTTCTCATGGAAACAATACCTGAACCGGCGGAAATAAATCCTATACCGTTAGCACCATAAGTAATAACATCACTCATACTCTTTCCATTATAAATAATATCGCTTAAATTGTATTTTGGTACTGCGCCAAACATAACCTCTACATTTGCCAGACCAAAATCTGCATCAAAAATAAGTACTTTTTTCCCCAGTTCCTGAAATTTAACAGCAAGATTTACTGCTACATTTGATTTTCCAACTCCACCTTTACCGCTAGTAATGGTAATAATCCTGGCAACTGTTGTAGGACGTACTGTATTTTGTTTAATGATGTTTCTTAAATGTTCTGCCTGATCCATCATTGTTTCCCTCCAAGTAATAACTTAACAATCTTTTGAGAGTTAAATACTTCCACATCTTCCGGTACGTTTTGTCCATTAGTAATGTAAGCAATCTGTCCTCCTGTGTATAGTTTCAAATTCAGCAAATTTCCAAAGGTTGCCGTTTCGTCAAGCTTTGTAAATATTATGCTGAAACCACCAATTTTTTTGTAGGCATCTGCAATATTTTTCAGGTCCTTGTATTTGGTGGTTGCACTGAGTACCAAAAATACATCTGTGTCATAATTCTCCCCTACCCTGTCAACCATTTCCTTTATCATATCCTGCTGCTTTTTGTTTTTATGGGAATGTCCCGGCATATCAACAAATATCAGGTCATAGTTTTTATATTTCACTGTTGAATTTATCAGTTCATCAGGAGAATAAATTACCGATAAAGGTGCATCTAATATGTTTGCGTAGGTTCGAAGCTGTTCTGCTGCTGCTATTCTATAGGTATCAGCAGTCAGCATTGCCACTTTGTTTTTGTATTCCAACTTGTATATAGAAGCCAATTTGGCAATTGTAGTGGTCTTTCCAACGCCAGTTGGCCCTACAAAGAAAACAAGTTTTGGTCTTTTTTCTGATAATTCAATTTTTTTAGGCCTTCCAAACTTCAATATCATTTTCTGATATACATTGGATAATATGTAATCAATATGTGTATTTTCCTCAACTACTTTTTCGATTTCCTCTATTATTTCATTTGCATAGATTTCATCAACTTCATTTTCAATAAGGATGTTGTAAATCATCTTTAGAATCGACATATTTTTGCTAAGAGCGTCCTCTTTTTCTTTTTCTATGTCATCTTCGTCAGATTCTTTTTCTTCAACCTCTTCTTTTAAACTTTGGCCTTTGGTGGAAAGCTTTTCTTCAATAAACTGTTGTAAGGAGTCTAATTTTTCCTCTAATGCAGCTTCCGGATTTTTTTCTTCCCTTGTGATTTTAATATCCGGCTGTCTTTCCGGTGGTCTTATTACTATTTTTTCATTTGCCACAGCTTCAAATCCTGAAGACTGTGTTTTTTCTTCATCTTTTATGTCAGTTTTTACAGGTGCCTGAATCGTAGCACCGCCTACAGCTGCTACAGTGTTTATTACAGGCTCTTTTTCTTCTAATGCTGCGGTAACTTCCACCGTAACCGGCTTAATTATTTTCATAATACCCTTTGGCTTTATTGTTTTAACATTTAAGATAATAGCCTGGGTTCCCATCTCATTTTTTGCCTTGGTTATGGCGTCAATCTCCGTATTACCTTGAAACTTTTTAATTATCATCTATTGTCACCATCCCTACTGATTGTAATTCAATGTTAGATTCTATTTCATTATAGGATACCACAATTAAATCTTTAAAATAATCTTCAGTAAGTTTTTTAAAATACATTCTCACTATTGGAGATGTGATTACTATGGCATTCTTGCCAAGATTTTCAAGTTTGTTTGTTTCTACCTCTACTGAAGCCATAAGTTTTTTTGTGGTTTCCGGGTCTAAATTCAAATATGCCCCCTGTTCTGTCTGTTTTACTGCTCCCATTATGGCCTGCTCAGCTTTTGGATCTAAAGTTACAACACTTGTAGTTTCATTGGCAGGGAAATATTTTGCTGAAATGGCCCTTTTTAAACTTTGTCTGACATATTCAGTCAAAATATCCGTATCTCTAGTGGAAACAGAATAATCTGCCAGTGTTTCACATATGTTTGGAAGATCCCTTATGGAAATTCCTTCACTTAAAAGGTTTTTAAGTACTTTTTGTATTTCTCCAAGTCCTAAAAGTTTCGGAGTCAGCTCATCTATTAATGCAGCATTCTTCTCTCTGATATTATCAAGAAGATTTTGTACATCCTGTCTGGTAAGAAGCTCATCAAGATGGGTCCTTATTATCTCGGTAAGATGGGTTGCTATTATGGATGGTGGGTCAACTACCGTATATCCAAGGGTTTCAGCCTTTTCTCTTTGTCCTTCCGTAATCCAGATGGCCGGCAGGTGGAAAGATGGCTCAAAGGTAGGAATTCCGGTAATTTCTTCCTCAACAAATCCCGGATTCATGGCCATGTAATGGTCAAAGAGGATTTCTCCTTCGCTTACCTGTATTCCATGTATTTTGATAATATACTGGTTAGGATTTAACTGAATATTATCTCTTAATCTGATTATTGGAACAACTGCTCCAAGTTCAAGAGCAATCTGTCTTCTTATCATTACAACCCTGTCTAAAAGGTCTCCTCCCTGATTTACATCAGCCAAAGGTATAATTCCATAGCCAAATTCCAATTCTATAGGGTCTACTTTTAAAAGTGTAACTACATTTTCCGGCTTTCTGATTTCCTCGGCAGGACTTGCACCACCGGCTCCTCCTTCGCCCTGCTCTATTTCTTCTTCTATGGCAGCTATGCCAATGCTCTTGTCTACTGACCTTCCTGCTATTATAAATGCGGCTCCAAGGCCTACAAATAATATATGGTTAAGTGGTGTAAGTATACCCAGTAATGCTATAGTACTTCCTACCAGATACAATACCTTTGGTATTCCAAAAAGCTGTGAAATAAGCACTGATGAAAAATCTGCCTGTTTTGAAGCCTTTGTTACAAGAATACCTGTTGATAAGGATATAAGAAGTGATGGAATCTGGCTGACAAGTCCATCACCAATTGTTAAAAGTCCGTACTTTTGTAATGCTTCTGTGGCCTGAAGTCCCTGATTTAATATTCCAAGAACTGTTCCTCCGGCAAAGTTTATAAGGGTAATAATAAGACCGGCTATGGCATCTCCTTTTACATACTTTGTAGCACCATCCATTGAACCGAAAAAGCTTGATTCTTCCTGAATTTTATTACGCCTGTTTTTTGCCTCAACATCATCTATGGCGCCTGTATTCAAGTCGGCATCTATAGCCATCTGTTTACCGGGCATGGCATCAAGTGTAAATCTGGCTGTTACTTCAGCAACCCTTTCAGAACCTTTGTTTATAACGATAAACTGTATTAAAATTAAAACTATGAATACTATAGCTCCAAGTACGATATTTCCTCCACCTACAAAGTCTCCAAAGGTGGTTACGACATTTCCCGGATTTCCCGTTCCCAGTATCAGTCTTGTAGAAGAAACATTAAGGGAAATTCTAAAAATTGTTGTAAATAACAAAAGGGTCGGGAAAAATGACATATCAAGTACTTCTTTTACAAAAAGTGAGTTAAATAAAACTACCATTGCTATGGAAATATTGAATGCCAACATTATATCCAGCAAAGTTGGAGTGATTGGTATTATAAAGAATAATACGGCGCATAAGAGATAAACTGCTACGCCTATATCGCTTTTTTTCATACCCTTTCCCCTCCTTTTTTATCTTTTATGTTTAACACTGTATACATATGCAAGTACCTCTGCCACCGCCTGATATAACTCCTGCGGTATCATCTCTCCTATTTCAACATTTGCATAAAGCATTCTTGCAAGAGGTTTATTCTCAACTATCATTACATTATGTGCTTTTGCTTCTTCTTTTATCTTATTTGCTATAAAATCCGCACCTTTAGCAACTACTACCGGTGCTGATGAATTGTCTGCATCATATTTTAATGCAACAGCTAAGTGAGTCGGGTTTGTAATTACTACATCCGCATCTTTAACATCTTCCATCATTCTTCTTTGAGATGCCTCTCTCATTCGCTGTCTTTGCTGTGACTTTATTTCAGGATTTCCTTCTGTATTTTTGTATTCATCCTTTACTTCCTGTTTTGTCATCTTTACTTCTTCTTTAAATTTGTGCTTTTGGAATGCAAAGTCCATAAGACCAACTACGAAGTAAACAAGACTAATGGTAAATCCCACATCTATTGCTATATCACCTACTGTGGCAACTGCCTCTGTCAGTGACAGATCATACAATAAATATATCGTACCGAATTTATCTTTTATCCTGCTGTAGGCTATATAAACCACTATACCTATCTTAAACAGGGATTTTACCAGTTCAAATAATGATTTTGATGAAAAAATCCTTTTAAATCCGCTTAAGGGATTTATTTTTGAAAGTTTTGGCATCATGGGTTTGGTGGATACTTTTAAACCAACCTGGGCAACATTTACTATAAACATTACTACAAAACCCAAGGCCAAAAAGGGAGCGCATACTTTTAAAATTATTATCAGGCATTCGCTGACAAAGCCATGCATAACTGACATGGATAAACCACCATTTCCATAGCTTCTGACATCTGCTATTTTATTAAAAAACACATGATACAATTCCAAAAAGGAATTTCCAATATATCCCATGCCCAGTTTTAAAATGCAAAAAAGACTAAACAATCCAAAAGCATTGCTTACTTCCTGACTTTTTGCAACCTGACCTTCTTCTCTTGCCTCTTTTAATTTTTTGGCTGTAGGCTCCTCGGTTTTTTCACCGCCGGGACCTTCCTTTGCAAAAAACTGAAGATTATACTCAAGAAGAACCTTTTTTTCCTTCATAAGCACCTTAACCCTATATTAATTATATAAACTTTCCAACATCATAACCATCATTTCCTTCATCTGTGTAAAGATAAATTCCGCAATATCTGGCAATAATGTTATGGTCAGATAAAGAACAATCAGCCCCACCAGCAATTTTATCTGGATACCTACTGCAAACATATTAAGCTGAGGAGCAACTTTTGCAAGTATACCTAAAATCAAATTTATTATGAGCATACAGGCAAATATGGGTAGTACTATTCTAAAGCCTATCATCATATAGTCTGACATGAACTTTAAAACAGTGGCGTATAGTTTTGAATAATTAAAATTCAAACCGTTTATGGGAACTACCTTATAACTGTCTACCAAAGCTCTTAATATGTATTGATGCATGTTTGTTATTATCAATAACATCATCAAAAAATTGTTATATAATACCCCTGAAACACTGGATGAATTATTGGAAACAGGGTCAAATACCATAACCATTGAAAGTCCTATATCTGTATCTATAAGCTTTCCTGCAAGCATTATTATCTGATTGCAGATATCTGCCACAAAACCTAAACTTACTCCTACTATTGCTTCTTTTATAATTATAATTCCATAGCCCAAAACCGTATTATATTCCAAAGTGGTTTGTGGAAGAACCGTATATAACATACAGGCAACAGCAGCCCCAAGGGCTATTTTTACCTTTCTTGGAATACCTCTTAAATTAAAAAAGGGAGCAGCAAAAATAAAAGCTGTTATCCTTACAAATATGGTAAGGAGCATTTCAAATTGTCCTAAAGTGAAACTTAAATTTACCATATTTTTATCCTAAGTATACATCAAAATTATTCCATAACTCTGTAGTAAAACCTATTAACTGGTTTAACATCCATGATCCAAAAATCATTAATCCCACAAAAATGGCCAATATCTTTGGAACAAAGGTAAGGGTCTGTTCCTGAATGGAGGTAACAGTCTGAAATATACTTATTACCAGACCAACCACCAGGGAAATGATAAGTAATGGTGCCGCATTAGTAATAAGTATGTATATTGTCTGCTTTGCTATATCCATTACAACTTCTGTATTTATCATAGCAATTCATCCCCCTTTTTTAATAAAATGTTTTAACGAGATTTCCTATGATAAGATCCCATCCATCTACCAGTACAAACAAGAGTATCTTAAATGGTGCCGATATCATACTCGGCGGCAGCATCATCATACCCATTGACATAAGCACCGATGCCACAACCATATCTATGACTATAAATGGAATATATACTAAAAAACCTATAATGAAGGCCGTTCTTAATTCACTTAAAATAAAACTTGGAATAAGTACAGTCATTGAAACATCATCATAGCTTTTAAAATTTTCGCTTTCACCTGATATATCTAAAAACAGGTCTATATCCTTGGTTTGTGTTTCTTTAAACATAAATTCCCTAAGGGGTTTCTGACCTTTTTTTATTGCCTCTTCCTGGGTAATTTGTCCTGCATCATAAGGCTTTATGGCTTCATCATAAATGGTTGTAAATGTAGGATACATTATAAACAATGTCAAAAAAAGCGCAAGCCCAACTAAAACCTGATTTGGAGGGGCAGTCTGAGTACCAATCGCCTGTCTTGTAAAATGCAATACAACTATTATTCTTGTAAAAGATGTGAGCATAACAAGAAGTGATGGTGCAATAGAAATAACAGTAAGAAAAATCAATATTCTTACCGTTGCCGAAAGATTACCATTCTCATTATTGTATGTAATAGAAAGTCCATCTACATCTGTATGCAAACCATTATTTTCTCCTGCATTTCCTATATCTTTACTATTTTCTGTAGATGTATTATTGCCATTTTCACTTGTCCTTGTGGTAGTGGAATTAGATGTCGCGTTTGATGTGGGATTACATATTACCACAAACACCGCTACCATAAAAAAAACCATCCAGACTCTGGCAAAATGTCTGGCTTTTTTACTTAAATCCCTATTCATTCATAAATGCCTGCCTATTTTTTAAATTTAGCCGCAGTAGCCTTAACTTTTTTCAATACGTCATCGAATCCAGGTGGCGCAGCCCTTTCCCCATTTTTTTCAAACACTTTTGCTTCTTCACTGGTAAGCTCGGTTAACATCGTTATCTCATCCTTGCTTATTCCCAGAACAAGATAACGATCTCCAACTTTCACAACCTGTATATATTTATTGGCGGTAAGCCTGCCCATATCCAAAACTTCTATTTCGGAATCTACCAGATTTTTCTTCTGATAGTTGGCAAGCCACCTTGTTGTAAAATATGTCAATGCCAAAACTACCACAAAGATAAAAAGCACCTGAATAAACTGAAATATGCTGTCTATCCAACTCATATTTATCTCTAGTAATATCATTGACTTTTCTAGCCTACTGCTTTCTTAACAGCTTCTAATACTCTGTCAGCCTGGAAAGGTTTTACAATAAAATCCTTTGCTCCGGACTGAATAGCTTCAATAACCATCGCCTGCTGTCCCATAGCTGAGCACATTACTATACATGCTTCCGGATGAGCAGCTTTAATAGTTTTAAGTGCCTGAATTCCATCCATCTCAGGCATGGTAATATCCATAAGTACTAAATCAGGTTTTGTCTCCTCATATTTTTCAACTGCAACCTTACCATTTTCTGCCTCTCCGGCAACCTCATATCCATTTTTGGTGAGAATGTCCTTAATCATCATTCTCATAAATGCCGCATCATCTGATATTAATACTCTCTTAGCCATCAACTATCCCTCTCTTTTTATTTATTTAATTATTTCAGTTACTCGGATTCCGTAGCTTTCTTCAATTACTACTACTTCTCCTTTTGCAACGTATTTTCCATTAACTAATACATCTATCGGCTCACCGGCAATTTTGTTAAGTTCGATAATGGTACCCGGTGAGAAATCCAAAATCTCCTGAATAGATTTCTTTGTCCTTCCAAGTTCTACTGTTACCTCTAATGGTACATCCATAATGAGATCAATGTTCTCATGTTGCATCATTGGAGAATAATTGCTTTCAAACGGTGAGAACTGAGCAGGTGCAACATTTACCGGTTGTCCGTATCCATATGGCGGCATACCATAAGGTGGCATTGCATAGCCTCCTGCCATATTCGGATCCATTGGCTGTCCCTGCATTGGCATTCCCTGCATAGGCGGAGCCTGTTGAGCAGGTGCTCCCTGAGTAGCTGCAGGTTCCGGCTGTTTTGCTGCTTCAATATCAGGAGTCGGAGCTGAATCTTTGGCAACTGTTGAATCACTTGCCATATTATTTTTGTAGCTTTCATACATCTCTTTTGCAAATGACAATGGATACAACTGCATAATCTCACTGTCTACAAGATCACCAATCTCTAATTTGAAAGATATCTTTACGAACTTGTTTGCAAGGAATGGATCAATATCTGCTCCGTTGAGATTTTCATTTATATCTATAACATCAGCTTTCGGAGGACTGATGTCTATTTTCTTGTTAAGCATGGAAGAAAGTGAAGTAGCCGAGGAACCCATCATCTGGTTCATAGCTTCACAAATGGCACTTAATTGTAATTCTCCCAACTCGCCTTCTGTATTGGTACCATCACCACCCATCATCAAATCGGTGATGGTCATAACATCAGCTTCCTTTAAAACTAAAAGATTACTTCCGTCCAAACCTATCGTATAGGAAATCTGAATAAATACACATGGTTTAACAAAAGTATTAGCTATTTCATCCCAATCAATATATGATACAACAGGGGTTGAAATCTCAACTCTTTGATTTACAAGGGAGAAAAGCGTGGTAGCAGCTGTTCCCATGCTTATATTGGCAATTTCTCCAATGGCGTCTTTTTCAACATCAGTTAAGCCTTCTTCGCCTTCAGCTCCTGCACCGTCGGCACCGCCACTGTTTAACAATGCATTTATTTCTTCCTGGGATAACATTCCATCCATTTTTTCATTGCTCCTCTCTTATAATCGATGTAACCCTTACTGCATAATTATCCTTGGTAGCACCCGGAAGCGCTTTAAACTTTTCTATGTTTCCAACATATACACTAAGTTCTTCATCAATCTTGGTATCTAATCGTATAATGTCTCCTGGTTGCAGGTATGAAAAGTCGCTGACCGAAATAGCACTTTTTCCAAGAACCGCCTTGACAGGCACATCAACTTTTGTAAGCATACCTTCAATAGAATCCCTGTAGGATTTGTCATCCGACTCCTGTCTTGAGGAATACCAGAACTTGGTATTAAGTTTGTCCATAACCTCTTCCAGACAGATATAAGGAAGACATATATTCATAAGTCCTTCAACATTTCCAAGCTTAAGATTTATAGTGACAATAGCAGTCATTTCACTTGGTGAAATTATCTGTGCAAACTGTGAGTTGGTCTCGATTCTTTCAAGATAAGGATCAAGTTCCACAACATTTTCCCATGGTTCTCTTAAAATGTCCACACAAACCTTCATTATTCGCTCAATAATCGTAAGCTCAATCTCTGAAAAATCTCTAATTCTTTCTAAGCTATTGCCTTCCCCTCCCAAAAGTCTGTCAACAATTGCAAAGCCTAAATTGCTGGCAAGTTCTATGATAATATTTCCTTTCAAAGGTGCAAATTCAACAACGCTAAGTAAAACCGGATTTGAAAGGGCATTAGCAAATTCTGAATAGGTTACTGCTTCTGCATTTATGACATCAACCTGAATATTCTTTCTGAAATATACTGTAAGATTGGTTGATAAAAGTCTCGCATAATGCTCAAATATTATCTCTAATGTTCTTAAATGCTCTTTTGAGAATTTTGCAGGTCTGGCAAAGTCGTAGTCCTTAATTTGGACTTCCGGCTCATCGGACATCTCATTTACATCTAATTCACCACTATTTAAAGCCTGAAGGAGATTATCTATTTCATTTTGTGATAATACATCACTCATTGCTTTTCCTCCTGTTTATTTTAAGCGACTTTGTACTAAAACAAATATCACATCATTACATCTTTAAGGCAAATGTTTTTTATTGATATACCGCACTGCTAAATGATACGGATATAATGAAATCTGAATTGAATAATGCCTGTAAGGATTCAAGAATCTCTTCCAGTACTGCATTTTCATCATCTTTAATCTGATCGATGGTATATGAAGATACAACTGAACGAATCTTATCTTTTATAAGGCTTTCTTTCTCGGATATTGTTGCAAAATACTTTTCATAGCCTTCACTTTCTTTATCTACAGATAATGAAACTGAAACTACTGCAAAATGATCTGCTCCGTCTTCACCTTTTTTTAGGTTGATGGTCATACTGTCTGCAATATTATACACTTCAATATTTTCAATCGGTACACTATCTACACCTGTAGTACCATAACTTTCAACTTCTAAGTCTATTGCGCTGGCTACTTTGGCAATAAGCTCATTGGAATTTGATATTGCAGGAACCATTGTGAAAGTAAGCAAAGCTGAAAAAACAATGTTTATGATTAGCAACACACATATAATTATGCTAAACAAGTTTTTTTTCATTAATATTTCCTCCTATTTTATTAAAAGTCACTGTAGGAATTATAAATTTTAATCTCTACTCTTCGGTTTTTAGCTCTTCCTTCCGGTGTATCATTGGTATCTATAGGGTCATATTCCCCTCTTCCGGAATATTTTATATTTAAAACATTCAAACCTTTTGTATTAACTAAATACTCAGTTACAGAAAGTGCTCTGAAGGTAGAAAGAACTTTATTATCTCTGTAGGCTGAAGATGAAATAGGCACATTATCCGTATGTCCTTCTATTTCTATCTTGTTTTCAGGAAATGCCGCTATTATTATATCACCTACTTTATCTACTACCGTTATGGCCTCAGCTTTGATATCGGCACTACCTGAGTCAAAAAGCAATGCTCCGTTTAGGGATAACATTGTATATGCAGAAGTATGACTAAGAGAAATGTCATCTAAGATTCCGCTTTGCTTAGCCTGGTCTTCTACGATTTTTTCCATCTTTTCGGACTCTTCTTCCGCCTTATAAAGATATTCTTCCTTTAATTTTTCCTCACTTATATTCTCTTCAGTGACAGTTTTATCATTTTTAGGATCTTCTTCTGTCACATTATTGTCCGTACCCATTCCTTCATTTTCAATGGAATTATATATTGAGTCAAACTCTTCTAACTGACTTACACCAGAGGAAACAAAAGTACCCTCTTCCACAATTGTAGAGCCACCTGAAGGAAGTACTGAAAATGCACTTTGAAGTGATGCTACCAGCTGTTCATACTTTGCAGAGTCTACGCTTGACATTGAAAAAAGCAATACGAAAAAGCAAAGCAGTAAGTTCATAAGGTCAGAGAATGTCGCCATCCATGCCGGAGACCCTTTCGGAGGATCTTCCTGTTTTTGTTTAGCCATTAGCCTTCACCTCCTCCGCCTTCTTCATCACCGGATACTCCTTCTCTGGTTGCAGGTGGTAAGAATGATTTAAGTTTTTCTTCAATAACTCTTGGATTCTCACCTGCCTGAATAGAAAGCAAACCTTCTATTGTAAGTTCTTTTAAAGTTGTCTCAGCAGCTGAGTTCGCCTTTAATTTTTCTGCAACCGGTGAACAAAGCCAGTTCGCAATTACAGAACCATATAATGTTGTAAGGAGGGCTACCGCCATATTTGGTCCGATAGTCGCCATATCACTAAGGTCTTTAAGCATGTTAACCAGTCCGATAAGGGTACCGATCATTCCCCATGCAGGACCTAATTCACCCCATTTTTCCCAAAATGCACAATTCTTTTTGTGCCTTGCTTCCATACACATTAAATCTGTATCAAGAATACCTCGTACCAGTTCCGGGTCTGTACCGTCTACTACGAGCATAATACCCTTTTTTAAGAATACATCTTCAATCTCTCCAGCAGCTTCTTCCAAGGCCAAAAGACCTTCTTTTCTTGCTACATTGGATAATCTTATTATGTTTTTAATTGTATCCGTAGGATCCGTAGCGATAGTCTTAAAAATAAGACCAAAAGATTTGAAACCATTTATCGAATCTGCTATTGACCTGGATACGAATACACCTGATAGTGATCCCATGATGGTAATTAATACGGAGGATACATCTACGAAGTTTCCTAAAGAAGCTATACCGATTCCAAAAACCATCATTACAATGCCGACTATAAGTCCGCCCAAAGATGCTATATCCACAACATTCACCGCCTTTATTATATACTATTTAAATATTAAATAAAATAATAATTACCTCATTAGCAATTATTCATTAATATTTAGCAAATTGTTAAAAATTTCTCTTTTATACTCAATAATTTTGTATTTAATCTGCTCTTTGCTATCTTTTACCAGCAGTTTTTTTCCATTGTTAAAGGAGATGACAGTGTCCGGTGTTTCTTCAACCATTTCAATTAGATCCGAATTGATTAATATTTTATCATTGTTAAATCGAGTTACTTCGATCATATTCACAATCCTCCCCGTATGCTGTTACTTTCCTTTTTTTCATTTTTTCCATTTTTTCATTTTTACAGGCTTAAGTGCACAGATACTGTGCACCTAAACCCTTATTTTTATTAAATTAAATTATCGTTTAAGATTTATAAGTTCTTCTAGTAATGTATCTGAGGTTGTAATAATTCTTGAATTTGCCTGATAACCTCTCTGGGTTGTAATCATTTCCGTAAACTCTGTTGCCAGGTCTACATTTGACATTTCAAGAGCTCCTGTTACTATCTTTCCACCATCACTTGTGATTTCCTGACCGATTCCATCAAATTCACCTGAGTTAAGTGTTGTACTATAAAGGTTATCTCCTATTTTTTCAAGACCTGATGGATTTGCAAAGGCTGCTACTGCAATCTGTCCTAAAAGTTCAGTATTACCATTGTCATATGCTCCATAAATCTTTCCATCCTGGGAAACTGAAACTCCGGTCATCTTTCCAAGCATCTTTCCTTTTCCTGTTGATACATCATCTGTTGAAAGTCCAGGATCAAGTCCCACTGTGGATTTTCCATTGTTATCAAGCCATTTAATAGCTGAAAAGTCGATAGAAACATCTGAAAAATTCTTAAGGGATTTTGTGGTTCCTGCCTTATCTGTATAATTTGTATTAAAATCAAGTGTCATGGAATCAGAACCGTTAATGTTTTTAAACTTACCTGTATCTGTATCAAATACCAGCGTTCCTCCTGCAAAGGAAGTTACTGTTGTAACCTGTGCCTGTCCATCCGGAGAAACTGCATATGAATAAGTAGTTGTAGGATCTTCCGTGATTCCATAAGCCTCAGCCTGAGTTACTTCTTTTGTGAAGGTAAGTGTTGCATCATCGTATTTAACATCATCATCAGTAGTAAATTCCTGGGTAACGGTGATATTAACTCCGGTATCTGCCTCAGTTACTACTGCACCTGTTGTACCAAGCATACTATCCCAGGTTTTAATTTCATAATCTTCGGTTCTTCCGGTAAAATTAGCACCTTTATAGTCATTTACAGTTCTTGCTTCATTTGTTATGATATAGGTTTTTCCTGTTGTCTTATCAACCTGTACATAGTATCCTCCAGGAGAAGTTGTATAATTACTTCCATCAAGATTTGTGGTCATGTAGGTAAGATAATATGGTTCTCCTTCAAGGTCTTCTTTTGTAAGAGTACCTGTTCCTGTAGCTTCTACTTTATACGGAGCCGCTGTTTCACTTATCCAGGTTACATTTCCATAGGAAAGTCCCTTAACCATTTTTCCTTTGTCATTAGAACAAACATCTTCTACTGCTGTAACTGTTTTTCCATAAATCTTATTAACATTATCATAGGTTACTCCTGTTACCAGTGAATACAATTCTGTTTTTGTTGTAGTATTGTTTGAACCAAAGTTTACTACATCACTTAATAAACTTGCATTTAATGAATCCTTAATAGACTTTCCGTTAGAATCAAGTATATCTGTAAGTTCTACACTGTATTCACCATCTGTATCTGTTGATTTTACTGAGAATTTAGCGGTATATGAAAATCCTAAAGCATCATAGAATGAAAGTGTCATTATCTTTCCTGATGTGGAAGAATATTCAACATCATTTTTATCCATAATACCTGATGCATAACCGTTTGTTGTAGCTTCCGGCTGTGATGTCATATTTTTTGCATTCATAATCTGAAGTGCTGAAACTACATCTTTCTGGATTTCTCCTGTTTCCGGATCTACCTGCCATCCCATTACATTGTAACCGGAGGAAGTCATACAAAGATTTCCTGCTCCGTCTACATAAAATGAACCGGCTTTTGTGAAATATTTATTTGTTCCATCACTTACGATGAAGAAAGAATCAGAATTTGTAATTTTTAAATCGAAGCCATCACCTGTTGTCTGGGTAGCACCCTCTGAAGTGATGTTTATTTTTGTAGCACCGGTTGTAGAACCAAGACCTATCTGCTTGGCATTTACACCGCCTCGTCCGTTTGTCTGAGCACCTGATGCAGACTGAGTTGTCTGATACATAAGCTCCTGGAATGTAACGGATGTGGACTTAAATCCAACTGTGTTTACATTGGCAATATTGTTACCTATAACGTCCATTTTTGTCTGATGTGTCTTTAATCCAGATACACCAGAATAAAGTGCTCTCATCATAATTAAGTTCCTCCAATCTTAACTTAATTGTGATAGAACCGATATGCTTTCTCTGTCATTCAAAAGCATTAACCTCCATTAAGGTCCGGCTAAATAATCACGGCTCCATCAATATTTGTGTAAACATTATCTTCATTTTCTGTCTGATCCATGGCAGTTACTACTGTTTTGTTAGGAATATTAACTATAAAAGATAATTCATCCACCACTACCAAAGATTCATTAATACCTTTTTCTGATGCTTTTTTTGCACCATTATTTAATCTTTCTAATTGGCTTTGTGTTAAGTCTATATTTCTGCTTTGAAGCCTTAAGCTTGCATGTTTAGAAAATTTCAGACCTTCTTCGGCCTTATTGGTATCACTATCAGGTATATTTCTTTTTAATACATCTATAAATGATACCTGACTATCTTTGGAATCCCCAATTTTCCTTGAGTTAGTCTTGTTTTGGTTTAAATACTGATCTGCTACCTGACCAATGGATTTGAAATTATTATTAATATTCATGGTCATCATCTCCATTTAACTTTTTCATCATATAAAATCTTTTAATAATTTATCCGATTACTGCTTTTTTAAGCTCAGCAATTTTTTCTTCTGCATCTGTCAGAATATTTAACAATTCTGAAGATACATATCCTTTTCCTTTTTCATTTAAGGAATTGTACAATCTTCTTGCGGTGGTTACGGCTGCTTGATCTGATAAGGTTAATTTATCCGTTGCCGGAAGTGCAGATAACTTTTCATATAAAGCTTCTAAAACATCCATAGCTTCGTAATAATCCTGATCTACAACCTGATATAAGTCATCAACTTTATACAAACCTCCGTTTACTGAAAGATATGTATTGTTGTTTTGTTGAAGGATATAGTCAACCATTCCTTCCACATAATTGGTTGCGCCTTGCTTGTCTGTTGACTGAACCACAACTATTTTTCCTATAAGGTCTGAACCTAAGGTCTGTTTTGTAACGGCGCTTACATTTTGTAATTCTTCTAATTGTGAAAATGTAGCAAATTGTGAAATATATTCTGTATTTGCTGTAGGTTCAAGGGGATCTTGATATTGCATCTCAGCTACCAAAAGCTGTAAAAATGCATTTTTATCCATACTTGAATTACTTTTTTTAGTTGTATTGGAACTTTCCTTGCCTTTATCTGACTGAATAACTCCATCAACTACAGGAACGATATTTGGCATATTATTCACCCTTTCAAATTATGCTGTGAGATTCATGGTAGTTCCATTTTCTCTCATTATTCTTTCCTCGGTTTCTTCTGAAACTTCATACATTCCACTTCCATCCTCATCCAGACTGCCATTTGCATATTTTGAGGACTCTTGTCCATTCTGGTTTTGATTCTGGTTTTGCCCCTGTTCTAAATTGCTTTCAAACTCATGACTGGCAATTGTAACCTCTACGGCATCTACTTTTATTCCAGAAGCTTCAAGACTTTGTCTTAACTGATAAATTGAATAATCAAGTGCACTCTTAACCTGAGCGTTTTCTACAACAAATGATGCTGTAAGAGCACCGGCTTTAACAGTTAAGCTAACACCAAGTTTTCCTAAATGTTCCGGATTAAGTTGCATCGTAATCCCCTGACTGATGTCATTAACATTGATTTTTACCTGGTTTGCAATCTGCTCTAAAATATCTGTTACCGTAACTGAAGTATAAACTACTCCACTGTCTGTAACTGTTTCAACTACAATAGTTTGATTAGCCGAATCAAAGGTTGTGGTGGTTTGATGGGTTACATTTTCTTCTGGAGAAATAACTTCTTTTTTCACTGTTTTACCAGGTGAAGCGTAATCATGATCTTTTGTAAATTCTTCATTTTCAAAAGATTCACCTTTAGATTCTCCTTCTTCTTTAATGTTGCCAACTTTTAAATCAACTTCCTTAACAGATTCATCCTGAATTTCAGCTTGGTCTGTATTTTCATCTGAAACTACTTCTTCTTTCTTTACAGGATTTAAAGTTTCTACAGTAATTGACTTTGAATCATCTTTAGCTACTTCCACAAAGATTGCCTCATTTTCTACGGCTTCTTCAGGTTTTTCAACTGAAAGCTCCTTAAGATTTTCACTGGAGAACTCCTCTTTTGCATTTTCTACTGGCTCATTTGGAATCTCCGCTTTAATTTCTTCTCCTGCAGGCTTTTGACTTTCATCAGTAAGAATCTCTGCTTTTGGAAATACTGTTTGCAAAGCTTCATTTTCCTCATTTACTGCTATTTGTGCATTCTCTGATAAATCCACAAGCTTTTTATCTTCCTCTGGTGCTAATACCTGATTTTCAACCTTTACCGGCATATTCTCAATATCTTCGATTAAGGATGATAATAATTCCTTAGGAATAGCAGTTTCAATCACAAACTCCTGAGAGATATCTGAAATTAAAGACATCAGCGCTGAAAAGTCACTGTTTATCAAAAGCTCTCCCACATCAGCTGCATTTGTAACCTCCATGCAAAGCTTTGTAAGATTTTGAGGAAGTAATAATGAAATACAGGATAAACCGGCTTCTTCCATTACTTCTTTTAGCTCCTCTTTTGAAATACCCAAAGCCTCAGAAACCAAAGTTTCTACCTTGTCTTCTACAGCAGTTATTTTGTCTGCTATAGTTGAAATATCAGGCTTATTAAGGACATCCTTTTTCTTAATTGAATCCTTTGCCTTAGAACAATCTTTTTCATAAAGCATATCTTTGCCAACATCCTTAGCCGGATTAAAAGCCTTCTTTTGTCCCGTATCAGACTGTTCAATCAAAGACCCTTTATCTGAGGGATTTCCAAGATAATTTGAAAAATCCATCACGGCTTTATCGGCTTTTAAAGACTGTTCAAAAGTCTGGTTTTGTATGCTGTTTAGCCCTACCAAAAGACCAATCTTTGTTGCATTATCCATAGCCTTCCTCCTTTCAATATTTAGTTTTCATAATTCTAATTTTTAATCAGGATTCATAAGTTTTGTAAGCTGTGCAGCTACATTTTTATCCATGTTTCCTAATATATTGGCTCTGTCCTCGGTGTCCATATTATCGAGAATTTTTGCCACAAGACTTAAATTATCAGTCATTGTTTCAAGTATGGCTGCCGCCTGTTTCGGCTTCATTGAAGCGTAAGTTGAGGCGTAATCTTGTACCTCTTGGCTTGCTTCTTGCGAAGCTAAAACCTCTTTATAAAGCTTGGCTGCGTTTTCTGAATCAATGCTTTCATAATATGTCTTATATTCATTTATATCGGGTGCATTATCCCCAAAAACAACCTCTCTATAAAAATTTTCTTTTTCAGTTTGAAAGGCTGTTTGATTCTCTTCATATACCTTAAGTCTTGAAACTTCTTCTTCAAGTTCTGATATTTTATCACTGTCACCACTTGAGGAAGATTTAGCTGCTGAGAGTTCTTTTTCTAATTCATCAATTCTTGCAAGGGCTTCGTCAAGAGTCTGATATTTTGATTCCTCTCCTGTAGCATTGTTGGTATCATCTTCCACATCAGGAAGAATTTTGTTTACATATGGAACGTCTTTTAACATAGGATATAAAACAGTACTTCCAAAACCTCCCACGTCAAATTTTATGAGGGCTGCAAAAATAGCAAGCCACACTAAAAGTATAAGAAAAGTCAAAATGACAACAGACAGTTTTCCTCCGCTTCTTTCTTCCAATAATTCCTCGACTGTCATTCCCCTTTTAGCTGCTTCTTTTTCAAGTTTTTCTCTCTTTTTTGCCTCTTTTGCCTCTCTTTTGGCTTCTTTTTTTGCTCTTTTTTCTGCAGCTTTATCCACGGGCTTTTCTGCCGGTTTTTCTACTGCATTTTCCACGCTATTATCTTTTTCATCTGCCATTATTTCACCGCCTTATAATTGTTTTGTTCCGTATTTGTAGCTGACAAGCTCATCTATTTCTTTACTTTCTCTGGCAAGTTCCTCCTCACGATATTCTTCCAAAGCCCTTTCACGAAGTTTTTCGTAGGTTTTTCTTTCAACCATTGCCTGATTAAGTTTTATTCTTTCCAAATCCAGATTTTTTCTGGCAAGAACTACTTTTGCCCTTTGTCTTTTTATCAGCTCATCCATGACTCTTATGGCTTCTTTTTGGGATTTTATGTCAATGACATTCATCTTACCTGTCATAAGTTCTCTTTCCTCATCTTCATAATCAAGCCTTCTTTTTATCAAAGCATCCCTTTTTTCTTCCTCTTGACTAAGTCGGTTGGCTGCTTCTGCATAGGCATTTTTTGCCTGAGTTTCCAGCTTTATCTTTATCTCCAGGATATTTTGCATTTTAAAAATAAATCTGCCCATACAATCACCTGCCTTTAAGATTCAAATATAGCCTCTAACATTGCAATTTCTTCTTCAAAATTGAATTTTTCATAGGTTTGCTGCTTAAGATAACTATTTATTTCTTTAATTTTTTCAATTGAATAATCAATATCCGGATTTGAACCCTTTTTATAGGCACCTATATTAATAAGGTCCTCTGCTTCATTATAGGTTGCCATTACATTTTTTAATTTTCCGGCAGCCGCCTTGTGATTATCATCAACAATTGAGCTCATAACCCTGGAAATACTCTGTAAAATATCTATGGCCGGGTAATGATTTTTATGACCAAGTTTTCTGGAAAGAATAATATGGCCATCTAAGATACCTCTTGCTGTATCGGCAATAGGCTCATTCATGTCATCACCATCTACAAGAACTGTATAAAGACCTGTTATGGAGCCTTTCTGAGAGGTTCCTGCTCTTTCAAGAAGCTTTGGCATCTCAGAATATACACTAGGAGGATATCCCCTTGTTACGGGAGGTTCTCCTGAGGCAAGTCCTATCTCTCTTTGAGCCATGGAAAAACGGGTCAGTGAGTCCATCATCAAAAGAACATCCCTGCCCTGGTCTCTGAAATATTCTGCAATGGCTGTAGCCGTTTTTGCAGCCTGTTTTCTAATAAGTGCGGGTTTATCAGATGTAGCAACCACTACAATAGACCTTTTCATACCCTCCTCGCCTAAATCTCTTTCAATAAATTCACGGACCTCCCTGCCTCGTTCTCCAATAAGAGCAATGACATTGATGTCCGCTTTCGTATTTCTTGCAAACATACCAAGCAAGGTACTTTTACCAACACCACTACCTGCGAAAATGCCTATACGCTGTCCTCTTCCCAAGGTGATAAGTCCGTCCACCGCCTTGACTCCAAGGGGCATAACCTCATTTATCATTTTTCTTTTCATAGGATCAGGGGGAGGTGCATCAACAGGATAAATGTGATTTAAATTACAATCTTCCATTCCTTCAAAATGGCCTAGTCCATCAACAGCCCTGCCAAGAAGCTCATCTCCCACAGCAACGCTTAATGGACGATTGGTATTTTCCACAATACATCCAAGTCCTACTCCCTCAACATTTTCATAGGGCATCAAAAGTATCCTTTTATCACGAAAGCCAACTACTTCCGCAATGACAGTGTGAGGTTTCTTGCCGTTTATATATATCTTACACAAATCGTTTAAATTTGCCTCTGGTCCTAAGGACTCTATGGTTAAACCGACAATTTTTTCCACCCTGCCAAGCTTTTTATAAAATGTACATGTTGCAAGTTGCTTATATTTTTCATAATTAATCGCCATAATAACTACCTATTATTCTGAAACTCCGTAATACTTAAGGATTTTAAATCTCTCACCAGATTGTCTAACTGTATATCAAGACTGCAGTCAAAAACACCGGAATCCGTATCAATAATACATTGATTGTCTCTGAGGGTATTATCGGAAATTATCTCAATTTTTACATATTCGCCAAGTTTTTCCTGCAATTCTGCCTTATGCTCAATTAAAAATTGTAGATTTTCAACAGGTACTTTTATGGTAAATTCCTTGCTGTCTTCTATTTTCTCCACAGCATTTTTAACAATATTCAATACAATCTCTTTTTTATCGGCAAATTGAATAAGAAAAACCTGTTCAAAGACATCAGCGATAACATTTACAAGATGAGGTTCTATTTCTGCTACCTGTTTGTTATATTCAGCCTGTAAACTCGCCTTTTCTTCTTCCACGGAAGCTCTTAACTCTTCCATTTCTTTTTCTCTTGCTTCAATACCCTGATTGTAGCCTTCTTCATAGCCTTCCTCACGACCTTTTAAAGCTTCTGCATTTCTAACTTCTGCCGCTTCTACCAGGGCATCATTTCTAATGCTCTCAGCCTCTCTTCGTGCCTTTGCTAAAATCTCAGCTGCAATTTCCTCATATTTGCCAAGATCAAATTCAGGAGCCTTTATAACATTTGAGGTGAAGCCGGTATTTTCTCCTTCCTCCACCTCGTTATCTCCCTCTCCCTGAAAAAAGCCGTCATTTTCTTCATCAGAAAATTCCTGGAATACCACCTTGTCACCATCTTGATAAGGCTCATCCGTTTTCTCATAGGCTTCCTTTGCTTTTTGCATTTTCTCCATCAATAAAGAGTTTGAATCAATAACATGGGGCGTTTGTCCATCCTTGTTTCTAACGAACGCCGCCTTAAAAAGATTAGACAATTATCTCGTCACCTCCACCTCTGGAAATAACAATTTCACCTGAATCTTCAAGTTTTCTGATAATACCAACAATCTTTTGCTGTGCTTCTTCAACATCTTTCATACGTACAGGACCCATGAATTCCATATCCTCTTTAATCATAGATGCAAGACGTTTTGACATGTTGTTAAGGATTGCAGTCTGAACTTCTTCATTTGCACCTTTAAGAGCAGTTGCAAGATCGTTATTATCAACATCTCTAAGCACACGCTGGATAGATCTGTCGTCCAAAAGAAGAATATCCTCGAATACGAACATTTTCTTTCTGATTTCGTCGGCAAGTTCCGGCTCGTCGATTTCCAAAGTTTCCATAATATGCTTTTCTGTAGATCTGTCTACTGTATTTAAGATATCTACAACAGAATCTACACCACCAATGATGGCAAAATCCTGATTTACCAGTGAAGACAATTTCTTTTCCAATATATTTTCTACCTCTGAAATAACATCCGGAGATGTTCTGTCCATAAGTGCAATTCTTTTTGCAACATCTGCCTGTTTTTCCGGCGGTATGGCACCAATAATCATAGCTGCCTGCTGTGGCTTCAAATACGAAAGTATAAGAGCTATGGTCTGAGGATGCTCATCTTGTATAAAGTTTAAGACTTGCGAAGGATCTGCTTTTCTTACAAATTCAAAAGGTCGTACCTGTAAGGAAGATGTAAGTTTTGAGATAACGCTTGAAGCCTTCTCTCCTCCAAGAGCTTTTTCCAAAAGTTCTTTTGCATATCCAATACCACCCTCTGCAATGTATTGCTGAGCCAGACATACCTGATAAAATTCCTCTAAAACTTCTTCTTTCATCTGAGGAGATACGCTTCTGGTATTTGCAATCTCCAAGGTCAATTCTTCTATTTCTTCTTCTTTTAAATGTTTAAAAATCGAAGCCGACTTTTCTGGCCCTAACGCAATGAGTAGGATTGCGGCTTTTTGCAGGCCGGTTATTTCTGAATTCGCCATTTTTTCATCACTCCCAATCATCATTTAACCAGTTTCTAAGCAGACCGGCCACTGCCTCAGGGTTCTCATCCACAAATTTTTCAATAAGCAAACGAGTCTCTGATTTTTCCTGAAACCCGATATCTTCTAAAGATTCCTCAGCGGCTCTGGTAGTCTCAAGAAGTGATTCTACTGAAAGCTCTGGTTCTGTCTCTACAACTTCTGCCGGTCTTGTGCTTCTAAATACTACAAATCCAAGCATAAGAAGTATCAATGCTGCCAATACAAACTCAATTATTCTTGAAACGGTAAGTCCTGATCCGTCAGATTCCACAAAATACGGAATCGTATAAGAAACAATTGAAATATTAGCTGTAGGAATACCTGTAGCATCTGCAACACTTTTAATAAGTTCTTCATCTACTGTGCCTTTCTTTGTTTCACTGTTTTTGGATTTAAATTCATCAAAACTTGTACCGTCTAATGATCCGTCTGCCTTAAGATCATCTTCGTTATAAATCTTGTATGTGGTAGCCACAACTGATATTGAAGAATTTTCCGTATCTATGGTTCCTGCCGGTTCATCGGTAATAGTTACTTTCTCATTTAATGCATAGTCAGTATCTGTTTCGCTGATTGTTTCCGAACTGTTTGCATTATCCTGAATCTGATAAGTTGTATCATCATTTGAATCTGTTCCCGGAGTTCCGCTTGTTCCTCCCTGGGATTCTTTATTATAAACACTTTCTGAGTCTTTATAGCCTTGTTTATTACCATCTGCCACATAATATTCATGGTCTGTAACATTGGTTGTTTTAAAACTGATATTAAGGTTCATACCAACTTCCACATTGTCGTACATATTGGTACCAATCATAACATCCTTAACTTCTTTTTTTACCATGGCCTCAGCTTTATTTCTAACTTCCATTTGGGTGCTGGCTGAAACACTTCCGTCATTGCTTTCATCACCACCGTCATAAAGCTGTTTACCGGTTGAATCAATGATGGTTACCTCGTGGGTTGAATCATTTCCCACCGCCGTTGCAACATATTTTGCAAAATTTTCGGCCACATCATCTTCTAATTCACTATTTAATTTAAGCATAACACTTGCATAGGTATTTTCTCTTGAAGCAAGTATTGTTCCATCATCATTTGGCATAACAAGCTGAACCGTAGCCGATTCTACCATATCTGAGGAAGCAAGTGTATCAGCTATTTTATCTTCAAGATAAGCTGTATATTTCTTGGTCTTATCTGATTCTGTAGCACTAAATCCACCTTCAAATACACTTTCTAAGTCATAGCCCTTTGTAGGAATATCATTTCCTCCAAGAAGCAATTCCGCATCTGCTAAGTCCTGCTTTTTAACCTTAAAGGTCAATCCATCCTCCGACATGTCATACCCCATACTATCCCCTTCTAAAAGCCCTTTGACTTTTGAAGCTTCAGCAGTATTCTCACAGGTAATAAGGGTCACCATAGTCGGTCTTGTAAGTACAACAGCTAAGACAATTACCGATATTAAAACAGCTGCTGCAACTCCTGAAATTATTATTTTTTGCTTGTTTGTAAAGCCATTCCACCATTCTAAGATTCTATTAGGTATATTTTTAATTTTCTCAAGCATAACTTCTCCTTGAATTTCATAAAGTAAAGCAGACATTCAAAATCCGCTTTTCTACTTCTTTCAAACAAATCCTTCAGACTAAATAGTAATGTTCATTATTTCCTTGTAGGCATCTAATAACCTGTCTCTTACTGCTACGGTATAATTTAATGCCGTACTAGCCTTTTGCTGGGCAACTGTTAAGTCATTGGTATTATCTGCAAGACCCAGTGCAAATTTTATTTCCTCGGTCTCTAAATTGTTTTGAAGATCGCTGGTTTCATTTATATTCTGAATCATTGAAGAATAAATACTGTCAAAACTTCCTGTTTGAACATTATTTAATTTCTCATTACTATCTATTGCCTGTCTGATTACATCAGAAGATATACTTTTAATTGCTGCAATTGAATCCATATGATTGCCTCCCTATTTTATATTCAATATGTATATCAATTTTTTTTGAAAAGTGGATATTATTATGCCTGATCGATCTGAATTCCACTTTGAGCGATAGATTTGGCAGCATTTAAAGCTGTTACATTTGCCTCGTAAGAACGACTGGCATCGATAAGATTTGTCATCTCAGTGACTATATTCACATTAGGATATGTAACATATCCATTTTCATCCGCATCAGGATGTGACGGATCATATTCCATTATATACTCCGTCTCCCTGTCTTCAGTAACTTTTGAAACTTTAACTCCGTTTCCTACTGCTGACCTCTTTTTTAATTCTGAATCTAGAACTCCTGAAAAAATTGTCAAATCTTTTTCCTGAAAAGTTACAATCTTTCTGGTATAAGGACCACCTTCTGCAGTTCTTGTTGTGGTGGCATTGGCTACATTTTCAGCAATAATATCTGTACGAAATCGCTGAGCCGTCATTCCTGTTGCGCTTATATTAAAAGCCTGAAACATTGCCATAGATTAATCCTCCTTTTATTTCATAACGGATTTGAGTCTGGAAAACTCCTGGGTAATACTGTCAGTAAGACCTTGATACCTGATGGTATTAGAAGCAAGTTCTACATTTTCAGTATCAATATCCACATTATTCTTATCAATTCTGTAAGAATAGTTTGCGGAATCTATATATGTTCCAACATCTAATCTTGAAAGCTTAAGATTTGAAACCTTTTTATCTAGAGAATCATATTGTATATGTCTTAATTCCCTTGATAATACACCTTCAAAATCAACATCCTGTCTTTTATACTCCGGCGTATCATCATTGGCAATATTATTGCTTATACATTCCTGTCTAAGCCAACTTGCATCAGCTGCTTTATTCAATACATTTATATAATCAAAAGCATCAGAACTTATCAAGATATCCCTCCTTAATTAATTTCCTATAAATTAAATACAAGATAATATATACAATTATTAAATATTTAATGAACATTATCAAGTCAAATTCACAATATACATCAAAATACGCACAATTTTAATAAAACAATACAAAACAAAATCAAAGGAACACAACGTAAACGCGGTTCCTTTGACTTAAACCCATAATCCAAAAATCTATGCACATCTACGTTCTTTTGTATAAGGATGTATTTCTACATAGATAATCGGCAAATTTATAAATATATTAAGTATTTAACAAATAATTAAATCTATTTATTTAGTCTTTTCATTCTCTTCTTTAATTTTATTCAATTCGTCAAAAACAACATCATTTAAGACTTTAATGTAAGTACCCTTCATACCTGAAGATCTTGATTCAATGACGCCTGCACTTTCAAATTTTCTAAGTGCATTAACAATAACCGAGCGAGTAATTCCGACTCTGTCTGCAATCTTGCTGGCTACCAGTATTCCCTCTCTTCCATCCATTTCATCAAAAATATGAATAATTGCTTCAATTTCTGAATAAGATAATGTTGAGATAGCTGATTTAACAATTTGAACTTTTCTGGATTCTTCTGCAAATTCCTCATTTACTGATCTCATCATTTCAAGACCTACAACAGTAGTACCGTATTCACATACTATAATATCTTCAATTTCATATTGTGAATCATTTTTGTATACAAATAAGGTTCCCAGTCTTTCACCTGCAATATAAATAGGAACAACTGTGGCTTTGGCTTTCATTATACTATCGCCATCAAATCCCAATGTTTCAAGATTAACATTTTCTTTAGTAGAAAGAACTCCTAACAATCTTTCATTTAAAAGCTGATCAATAAATCCGCCTACCTGATACTGAATTAGTTCTTCAATTTCTTCAATGTCTTCTCTGACGCTAACTCCTAATACCTTACCCTTTTTGCTGATAACGAGAATATTTGACTCAAGAATATCAGCTAATACAGCACAAATGTCATTAAATACAACTTTTGAAGTGTTACTGTTGTGTAATAAATTATTAATCTTCCTGGTTTTATCCAATAGCTGAATATTTGCGTTCATTTCAGGTTAGCCCCTTTCTTTCAATATATTTTCTTATAAACAGTATCATACTAGCACAAAAATATGATGGAAACAAGGCATTTTTTCTAAATTGTATAAACATTTTATAATATTCTGATATTATTTTTCAAAATTATATCTTTTTATACAATTACTCTTGTTTGTCGGTATTTTCTCTGACAAATCCACATTTTTCATCCAGGCATGCCAGCTTGGAACCTTTTTCAACCATGGCTCCGCCACAATTCGGACATTTTTCTTTGGATGGTTTTTGCCAGGACATGAAATCGCAGTCCGGTCCTTTTTCACAAGCATAAAATTTACGGCCTTTTTTGGTCTTTTTTATTACAATTTCTGCTGCGCATTTTGGACAAGGAACTCCCGTCTTTTCATAGTATGGTTTTGTATTTCTACAGTCAGGAAATCCCGGGCAAGCCAGAAATTTGCCGTGAGGACCATACTTGATAACCATGTTTCTTCCACAATTTTCACAGATAACATCACTTACTTCATCTTTTATTTCTATTTTCTCAAGCTCTGCTTCTGCCTTATTTACCGCTTCATCCAAATCCGGATAGAAGTTTCTTATAACAGTTTTCCAGTTAACTTTTCCCTCAGCCACCATATCAAGAAGCATTTCTACATTTGCTGTAAAGTTTTCATCTACAATGCTGGCAAATTCTTTTTTCATTATATCATTAACCACTTCTCCAAGCTCTGTGCTATAGAGGTTTTTATTTTCCTTAGCTACATAGCGACGGGCTATAATAGTGGTAATGGTCGGTGCATATGTACTCGGTCTTCCAATCCCCAGTTCCTCAAGGGCTTTTACCAGAGAGGCTTCTGTAAAGTGAGCTGGCGGTTTGGTAAAATGCTGTTCTGTTAAGTGTTCATCAAATTCCAGTTTTGTGTCCTTTGAAAGACTCCTTAAAAGTACATTTGACTCCGGTTTTTTGGTATCGGAATCGGTATAAACGGACATAAATCCATCAAAAGTTATCTTTGAAGCTGCAACAGTAAATAAATAATCTCCTGCGGTGATTTTTACTGATGTAGTTTCATATTTTGCAGCTGTCATACGACTTGCCATAAAACGCTGCCATATCAGCTGATATAATCTAAATAAATCTCTAGGCAGTGAATCCTTTACGATAACAGGATTTCTGGAAACATCTGTAGGTCTTATTGCTTCATGGGCATCCTGAACATTACTGCCTTTTTTTGCTGAAACATCTATGTTTTTTGCAACATATTGTTCGCCATAATTATGCATTATATATTCTTCGGAAGCTTTTGCGGCATCCTCTGATACTCTTACGGAATCTGTTCTAAGATATGTTATAAGAGCTACCGTTCCGCTTCCTTTTATTTCAACACCTTCATATAACTGTTGAGCTAAACGCATGGTCTTTGAAGTTGAAAAATTCAAAGCTTTAGAGGCTTCCTGCTGAAGAGTTGAGGTGGTAAAAGGAAGTGGAGGTTTTTTACTTCTTTCTCCCTTTTTTATTTCAGATATTTTGTATTCTTTACCCTCTAAGTCTGAAAGAATCCTGTCCATTTCTTCTTTTGATTCAATTTCCAGCTTTTTTTCTTTTGTTCCGTAAAATTTGGCATTTAAGGGCTTTTTTTCACCAGGTATTTTTAAATTTGTCTCTAAAGTCCAATATTCTTTTGGAATAAATGCATTTATTTCTTCCTCTCTGTCACAGATTATTCTTAATGCTACTGATTGAACTCTTCCTGCACTAAGACCTCTTTTTACCTTACTCCATAAAAGAGGACTTATACGATATCCCACCATTCTGTCTAAAATTCTTCTTGCCTGTTGGGCATCTACAAGATTCATATCTATATCTCTTGAGTGTTTAAGAGATTCTTTAACTGCATTTTTTGTAATTTCATTAAATGTAATTCGTGAAGCCTTTTTTTCTTCAAGATTCAAGGCTGCGTTTAAATGCCAGGAAATCGCCTCTCCTTCACGGTCGGGGTCAGTTGCAAGGTAGACTTTATCTGCCTTTTTGGCCTGGCGTCTAAGCTTTGCAAGTATATCTCCCTTTCCTCTGATAGTTATATATTTAGGCTCATAATCATTTTCTATGTCTATCCCCATACGACTTTTAGGCAAATCTCTCACATGTCCGTTTGAAGCCTCAACTTCATAATTTTTCCCCAAAAACTTCTTAATAGTTTTTACTTTAGCCGGGGATTCCACAATAACTAAATATTTAGCCATTATTATTCCTCCAATTTTTGCCTGAAATCAATTATCTAATAACAGGCATAATAGTTTTTTACCGGTTCCCAGACCAGTCCTTCTATAATTAAATCCATTAATATACTTATTATCTCACTATTTCTCAAATCGACCTCTCTAAATATTTCTTCTAAATATTTAGGCTGTAAACTTAAACAACTATACACCAACAATTCTTTTTTTTCAAGCTTTACTTCATTTAATGCTTTTTTATCTGTCAATTTGATAAGTGAACTGATATCTCCTCCAAGTTTTATTTTTTTTAGTTCCAGCAAATGTTTTGCCAGTTCTTCAATATCTTCTTCTCCTGTAATAATGCCTGCACCATCTTCTATAAGTTTATTACATCCACCACTTAAGTTATCGGTTATCCTGCCGGGAAATGCATATATATCTTTACCTTGGGCGATTGCAAATTCTGCTGTTATAAGTGAACCGCTTTTTTTCTTTGCTTCAACTACTATAAGAAGGTCACAAAGGCCGCTTATATAAGCATTTCTAATGGGAAAATTACAGGCTTTAGGCTGGCTTTTAGGGAGGAAGCTGCTTATTATTCCTCCCTGTCCCGTACACATTTTTCTATAAAGATTAAAGTTTTCTCTAGGATAACAAACATCAACTCCACAGCCTAATATCCCAAAGGATTTTCCTCCTTTATTTAAAGCCCCTAGATGAGCACTGCCATCAATTCCCATCGCCATGCCGCTTATGACATTTATACCATAATGGGCAAATATCCTTCCACATTGATTTGCCATGGTTTTTCCATAAGGAGAGCACATTCTTGCACCTACTATTGCCACAGAAGGGATTTTTTCTTTTGGAAGTTCTCCCCTTACAAACAAAATTTTCGGCATGTTTTCCAAACCTGAAAGCCTTTGGGGGTATCCTTCTTTATCTTTAAAATACACCTTTATGTTTTTTTCTTCTATATAAGAGATTTCTTTTTCAAGATTTCTTTCTTCTTTGTCTTTTATTATTATTGTTGATAATTTTTCTCCAATTCCCTTTACTTCCATTAATTCTTCTTTTTTAGCCTTATATATTTCTTCTTCGCTTCCGAATTTTTTTATCAGGGTGTCATATCTTTTTGTCCCAAGGCCTTCAATTGTAGCCAGCCAGTATCTGTATTTATTTTCTTTTTCCATTTACATTCCCCACTGACTTTTCCAGTATTTTTTATCAATACTTCTGTAACAGACAGCCTCGCTTAAGTGTATCTTTTTTATGTCTTTACTTTCATCAAGGTCAGCTATGGTTCTTGCTGTTTTTAATATTTTATGATAGGAACGAACGCTTAATTCCAAAGTTTCAAATACTTTTTTCATGTAGTTCATTTCCTCTTCTCCCAGTCGGCAAAATTCCTTTATTTCACCGGCATTTAAAGAAGAATTGTATTTTTTACCACAGGCTTTTAACCTTTCTTTTTGGATATCCAAGGCCTTCATTACTCTTTCGCAAATAATTTTGGAACTTTCATTTTCCTTTAGATTAAAAATTTCATCATAGCTTACTTTTGATGCTTCTACACATATATCTATCCTGTCTAAAAGGGGCCCACTGATACTTTTTAAGTAATTTAAAATTTCTTTTCTTGTACAGGTACATTTATCCATATCTGGAAAATTACCACACTTACAAGGATTTGCGGCTGCCACCATCATAAAATCCGCCGGATAAATACAACTACTGTATACCCTGTTGATTACTATTCTCTTTTCTTCTAATGGCTGTCTTAAAATATCTAATGTATCCCTGTTAAACTCAGGAATTTCATCTAAAAACAATACTCCCTTATGAGCAAGGCTGATTTCTCCCGGAATGGGTCTTCTGCCTCCTCCTGTTAAAGCATTTTTTGTTACGGTATGGTGAGGTTGTCTGAAGGGTCTTTTAGTTATTAATGGGGAATTATCAGGTAGACTTCCTGCGATGCTGTAGATTTTAGAAATTTCAAGAATTTCCTCCTTGGAAAGGGGAGGCATAATGGTAGGTATTCTTTTTGCAGCCATGGTTTTTCCTGCTCCCGGCGGTCCTATCATTAAAATATTATGAAAGCCTGCCACTGCCACTTCTATGGCTCTTTTTAAGCTTTCCTGGCCATTGATTTGGGAAAAATCTTCCACAATTTTCTCATTATTTTTTATATAACTATCTATATCAAGGTTTTCTTCTTTTATATGAATTTTTCCATTTAAATAATCTATAGTCTGCCTTAAATCATCTACTCCTATTATCTTTATTCCTTCAATAACAGCCCCTTCAAAGGCGTTTTTTCTGGGAAGAATAACTTCCTTGATTCCCTGCTTTCTGGCATCATATACCATTGCTAAAACTCCGTTTACCGGGTTAATTTTCCCATCTAAACTCATTTCTCCCACAAAAAGTCTGTCATTTAAAGCAGAATTATCTACATAACCAAGTCCTGCCAGTATTCCTAAAGCTATAGGAAGCTCAAATACTGTTCCCTTCTTTTTTATATCCGCCGGAGCAATATTTATTATTATATGTTTTGGTGGAAACTGAAACCCGGAATTTTTTATTGCTGTTTTTACCCTTTCCTTGGCCTCTTTTACATTATGAGCCAGGTCTCCTACCATTTCAAAATAGGGAATACCGTTACTTACATCTGTTTCCACTGAAACAAGTTTACTGTCAATTCCTTCAATTACTGCTGATTTTACTATTGTAAAAATAGTCAAACACTCCTTTCATGTTTTGTAAATAATTAATAGTTAAAAATGGATCTTCAAGCGAATTGCTTTTTTGAACGCAGTGGCACAAAGTGCCACTGCGTTCATGAGGAAGTAGCGAAGCGGATTCCGAATGTCCGCTTTACTAAAGAATTTCCCGGATTTTAGGGAAATTTAAAGATGGATTTATCCAATAAGGCTTATTATAAATGCCTTTGTTAAGATTAGTCAATAATTTATTGTGTTTATTTGCTAAATTTCACAAATAATTTGGGTTTTTCCATGAAAATAAGGAACACTTTGTGTTCTCTGTTTTCAGATTGGAATTGGTTTTTTTGAATATTTAACCAGTGTTTCTTTCGTTATATATCTTTTAAGATACATGTCATATATTGCGTTATCCATGGTTTGCATGCCGTTTTTCTTGTTTCTTTCCATTATGTCCTCAAGAGCTGCCAGCTTATCCTCTCTGATAGCCTCTGCAACTTCGGCATTATTGAATAATATTTCAAAAGCTGCTATCTGATTAAGACTTTCATCCTCTTCCCTTAATAATTCCTGGGAAATCACGGCTTTTAAGGCATTAGATAACTGCACCCTTATTTGTTGCTGCTGATAGGTAGGGAAAATATCCACCAGATGTTCTATGGTATTTATTACCCCTGCCGTAGGAAGGCTGGACAATACCATATGACCTGCATCTGCTGCCGCTATTGCCATATTTATGCTTTCTATGTCATATAGGTTACTTATTACAATAACATCCGGATTTTCCCTCATAGCGGCCTTTATTCCCATGGCAAAGGATGGGGTGTCTATTCCTATCTCCCTTTGGTTGATTAAAGCCTTATTATGATGATACAAAAACTCTATGGGGTCTTCTATAGTTATCACATGAAGACTTTCTGTCTGATTGATTACATTTATAAGAGCTGCTAAAGTGGTTGATTTTCCTGAACCTGTAGGGCCAGTTATTAAAAACATTCCCCTTTTTTTATGGAGGGCTTCTTCTACTGAATCCGGTATTCCCAACGCTTTTGGGGTTGGCAGTTTTGTGGGGAAAAGTCTTATGGCAAGAGAGTAACATCCTCTTTGCATAAATACATTTACCCTGATACGACCTACTTGGGGAATTGTGGTAGCAAAGTCCACATCACCTCGTCTTTCAAGAGCTTTTCTTGAAACTGGTGGTAAGAGCTTTAATACCATGTTTTTTGTATCCTGTGGTGTAATTATGTGATCTGAAACCACTTTTAACTGTCCGTGAATTCTGAATCTAGGTACAGTTCCAACTGATAAATGAATATCTGAAGCCTTATTTTCTTCAGCACTTTTGATTATTTCTTCAATGTCCATCCTCTAACTCCCTACGCCGTAAGATGTCATACTTATTTGCAATTTCTGACAATCTTACCCTTAAATGCTGCTGTGGATGAGGAGCTGATTCCATCATCTCATCCTCATCATTATAGATGCCTATTACCTTAGCAAGAAGGTTTTCTCCATCAGGTTTCATTATCTCTATCTCTTCCCCTACTGAAAATTTATTCTTCTGGGTAATGGAAATAAGTCCGTCAAGAGCCGGCTCTACTATTCCTAAATAGGTATAACCTTTTATGTAGGTATTATTATCATAAATCTGGGCTGTTTCGTCAGGTTTTCCAAAGAAAAATCCTGTTGTAAACTGCCTGTAGGTGCAACTTGCAATCTGCTCTTTATACCAATCCATGTTGGAAAGATATTTTTCTTTTGATTCTTTGTAATCATCTAAAGCTTTTCTGTAGGTTCTTGCAACAGTAGCCACATAAAGAGCTGTTTTCATTCTTCCTTCTATCTTTAAACTATCTATTCCCGCATCTACAAGCTCCGGAATATGCTCAATCATACAAAGATCCTTTGAATTAAAAATATAGGTTCCTCTTTCATTTTCATAAACAGGAAAATACTCTCCCGGTCTGGTTTCTTCCATTATGGAATATTTCCATCTGCAAGGGTGGGTACAGGCACCTCTGTTAGCATCTCTTCCCGTAAGAAAATTACTTAAAAGACATCTTCCTGAATAGGATATACACATTGCACCATGAATAAAGGTTTCTATTTCAAGGTCATCAGGAATATTTGCTCTTATTTCCTTTAATTCCTCCAAAGAAAGCTCCCTTGCACTTACTACCCTTCTGGCACCAAGGCTGTGCCAGAAATTAAAGGTTCCATAGTTTGTATTATTTGCCTGGGTTGAAATGTGAACATCTATTTCAGGGCAAACTCTTTTAGCTATGGAAAATACACCCGGATCTGAAATTATCAGAGCATCAGGTTTTATTTCTTTTAATTCATTAAAATATTTTTCAACACCTTCCAGATCATAATTATGTGCCAGTATATTTGCTGTTACATAAACTTTTACATTTCTCTCATGAGCAAAGGCAATACCTTCTGCCATTTCTTCTTTTGAAAAGTTTTTAGCCATGGCTCTTAATCCAAAAGCTTCTCCACCTATATATACCGCGTCTGCTCCAAATACAACTGCTGTTTTTAATACTTCTAAACTGCTGGCAGGTACAAGTAATTCCGGCATTTTCATAAAATATAATCCTCCTAGACTAGTTACTCACTCTTGTTGTAAAAGCAACCCCGTCTCCTACAGGTAAGAGTACGGTTTTTAGCGATTCATTGTGAGTAATTTCATAAATATAATCTCTTATCCTTTTATGGATAGTTCTATCTCTTCTTCTAACGGCAAATCTTGATTCAATAAGATCTCCGTCCTGAAACATATTATCAGATATTACAATTCCGTCATTTTTTAACAATCTCATCACCTGGGGCAGCAGGTTTATGTACTGCCCCTTTGATGCATCTAAAAATATCATATCATATTTATCATCAAGTTTTTCCATTACTTCTAAGGCATCCCCTTCTAAAAGGGTGATTTTTTCTGTCATTCCAGCTCTTTTGATGTTTTCTTTTGCAATATTTATTCTTTTTTGATAATTTTCTATGGTCGTAATATGACAGTCTTTTTTTGAATTTTCTCCCATTAAAATTGAGGAAAATCCGATTGCAGTACCGGCTTCTAATATTTTTTCCGGTTTCTTTAAGGCTAAAACAAATTTTAAAAAGGCCTGCATATCTTTTCTGACAATAGGGACATTATCCCTTAATGCCTCTTTTTCAATTGTATTTAAAATTTCTGAATTCTCACTATCCAGCGTGTTTATGTACTCTATAAGCCTTTCGTTTACCAGCATTTTTCTTTCCTTCAAAATATCTTTCCAGTGCCTGTTTTAATTAATAAACTCTATTTAAACTTCCATAATAATCGGAAGTATCATAGGGTTTCTCTTTGTTTCTTTCCAGACAAATTCTCCTAAATCATCTTTTATAGCACTTTTAATTCTACTCCAATCAGAAGTACCTTTTTCCTGACACCTTTCAATAGCCTCGGATATTACCAGTCTGGCACCATCCATAAGACTTTCGGATTCTCTTACATACACAAATCCCCTGGAAACAATATCAGGTCCTGACAAAACATTTGCACTGCCTCTTTCTAAGGTCATTACCACTATTATGATTCCGTCTTCTGCAAGATGCTGTCTGTCCCTTAGTACAATATTTCCAACATCTCCCACACCAAGTCCGTCTACCAGCACTCTTCCGGCAGGAACTTTTCCAACTATCTTTGCCTCGCTGTCTTCACTAAGTTCTAGGACATCTCCGGTTTGTAACATAAAAATATGGTCATTATCATAACCAAGTCCCTTAATAAGCTCAGCCTGGGCGGTTCTGTGTTTAAATTCACCATGTATCGGAATTGCATATTTAGGTTTCACCAATGCATAAATCAGTTTTATTTCTTCCTGGCAAGCATGACCTGAAACATGGGCATCATGATAAATAACCTCAGCTTTCATAGCTAACAATTCATTTATTATTTTTGAAACTGATTTTTCATTTCCCGGTATTGGATTTGAGCTTAATATAACAGTGTCATTAGGTCTTATTTTTACTTTTTTATGTGTCCCCTCTGCCATTCTGGATAAAGCTGCCATGGATTCTCCCTGACTTCCGGTAGTAATAAATACCGTTCTTTCGCATGGGTAATTATCAAGCTGCTCTGTTTCAATGAGGGTATTTTCAGGAATATCAAGATATCCTAAATCTGAAGCTATGGATATTACATTTACCATACTTCTTCCTTCAATGGCAACTTTTCTCCCAAATCTGTAGGATGTATTTATAATCTGCTGAACCCTGTCAACATTTGAGGCAAAAGTTGCAACAATTATTCTGTTTTCTGTATGTTCTGCAAAGATTGTATCTAATGTTTTTCCAACACTTTTTTCTGACAAGGTAAAGCCCGGTCTTTCGGCATTTGTACTTTCGCACATTAAAGCCAAAACTCCTTTTTTACCAATTTCTCCAAACCTTTGTAAATCTATGGCATCTCCAAATACCGGTGTATAATCCACTTTAAAGTCTCCTGTGTGGACTATTATCCCTGCCGGAGAATATATGGCAAGAGCTGATGCATCAACTATACTATGGTTTGTTTTAATAAATTCTATTCTAAAACTTCCAAGATTAATGGACTGCCCGTGTTTTACCACTTTGCGGCGAATCTTCTTTTGAAGATTATGTTCCTTTAACTTACTGTCTATTATACCCATTGTAAGCTTGGTAGCGTATATAGCAGCCTCTACATCTTTTAAAACATAAGGTAAAGCACCGATATGATCCTCATGACCGTGGGTTATAACGAATCCTTTTACCTTATCAGCATTATCTCTAAGATAAGTCACATCCGGTATTACCAGGTCTATTCCAAACATGTCCTCTGCCGGAAATGCCAATCCGCAGTCAACAACAATAATACTGTCTTCGAATTCAAAAGCAGTAATATTCATTCCAATAAGTTCCATTCCTCCTAAAGGAATTATCTTTAATTTTGAATTATTAACATTCTTCAAAACTGCACCTCCAAAAAATATAATGGTCTCAAGGCACAATCTGACACCTAATGGCAAAATAACTTTGTAATTTTTTTCTTGATTTGAATGCCTGCAATTATACAGAAATGACTTCAAATTCTACGTACTTTTTTATTTGCAGGATACTTGTGATATTTTTAAATTCAACCGTTACAGTCTTAATGAAACTACTGCAAAGGTAATTTAAACAATATCAAAGTATGGGAATATTTGTGAAACCACGTCCAATAAATACCAGTTTTTAAAACATAACAAAGCCAAATATGCCATTTAGGTACATAAAATTTCACTCCTTTCAAAGTACCTTTAAGACATTTAACTTCTACTGTTCTATACTAATGTCATCTATTAATTCTTCGAAAATCTTAGATAAAGATCCCAATGTCACCTCGTCTTCAACAATTTCATAGGCGATTTCATCCATGTTTTCTGAAGTTTTTTCCAATAAAATATAACAATCGCTGTCTCCTTCCTCATCTTCCGTAACCAGAAGATATGTGCATCCTGCAACGACTGTTGATGCCAAAACAAAGAATTCATCAAATTCTTCGCTTCCTTCTATTTTAAACTTTATTTTCTCCATCTTTCCTCCGATTATTTTGAAATATTTTCCAAGTAATTCTGTAAAATCAGGGCTGCTGCAATTTGATCAACATATTGCTTACGATTTTCCCGTCGCACCGACTCATCCATCAAAACCTTTTGTGCCTGAAGAGTAGTCAGTCTTTCATCGCATAATATTACTTCAAGTCCTGTACGTTTTTCCAGCATATTTTTGAATTCCAGAGTTTTTTCACAACGCTCTCCCTCTGTATTGTTCATATTCTTAGGGAATCCAAGTACAATTTTTCCAACCTCTTTTTCAGCCACAATTTCATCAATTCTGGCAAGAGTCTGTCTTAGTTTCTTTTCTGACTTTCTAGAAATGGTTTCAAATGCCGAAGCTGTGATAAGAAGTTCATCACTTAGTGCCACACCAACGGTTTTTGAACCATAATCAAGTCCCATTATCCTCATCTAGTTTTCTTCTTTCCAGGAATTATTTTTGATATATTCAGCTAAAAGTTCTTCCACAAGTTCATCTCTTTCAACCTTCACAATAAGACTTCTTGCATTTTTGTAAGAAGTAATATAGGTAGGGTCTCCGGACATAATATATCCCACTATCTGATTAACCGGATTATATCCCTTCTCAGAAAGTGCTTTATAAACATCCTCTATAATAGATTTAACAGAGCGTGTTTGCTCTACTGATACATCAAAAAATTGTGTATTGTTTTTATCTTTCATTTTCATACGTCCTCTTTAAGTGCATCCGCACACTTATTATTCTATTCTAATATAATATAATAGAGTTAATAATTCAATGGGATTCTTATTAGGTATCGTCATATTTACTCTAATAGCAATATATTATTTTGTAAAAATCCCTTTGCTTTTCCTATCTTGCTTGTATTTGAAAGATTTTCTTTAGAAAGTAACGCAGCCTTAACATACTCTTTTGTATGTCCAAGCTGATAAATTTTATCATCAACTTCTATAGTATCTTCAAAAAGAACTTCTATTTCTTTATCAAGATAATATTCGATAAATTTCTTTCTTTTAAGCTCATTTTCCTTTAAAAGTATATCACTCCTTTCATTTTTTATTTCTTCTTTTACCTGTCCCTCCATTTTATCAGCTTTAGTTCCTTTTCTTCTGGAATACTTAAATACATGAGTTTCGTAAAACTCTACCTTTTTTATAAAGTCATAGGTTTCATTAAACTCTTCTTCACTTTCCATAGGAAATCCCACAATTACATCTGTTGTTATGGCAGGATGTTCAAAATATTTTCTGATTTTGCAGCATTTTTCATAATATTCATCAGCTGTATAATGTCTGTTCATTCTCTTTAAGACACTGTCACATCCACTTTGCATGGATATATGAAAATGTGGACAAAATTCTTTGATTTTTGATACTTCTTCTAAAAATTCATCACTGATAATCCCAGGTTCTATAGAGCCTAATCTGATTCGTTCTATACCTTCAATACAGGACAGTTCTTTAATAACATGTAACAGTGTATCTCCCGTATCCTTCCCGTAGGAAGAAAGATGTATTCCTGTTAAAACAATTTCTTTGTATTTTTTTGAAGCCAATACCTTTGCCTCTTCATATATATCTTCAAAGCTTCTGCTTCTGGCTCTTCCCCTTGCATAGGGAATAATGCAGTAACTGCAAAACTGATTACAGCCATCCTGAATTTTCATGTATGCCCTGGTGTTTTCACCTGCCTGATTAGCTGTTATTTTTTCATATTGATGCTCATGACTTATATCATCAATATTAACTATCTTTTCTGCTCCATCGTAATAATCTTTTATATAATCAAGAATTTTATTCTTGTGATTTGTACCAATAACTATATGGGCAGTGCCGTCTTTTATTACTTCATCTTTTGAAGTCTGAACATAACAGCCGCATGCAATAATAAGAGCATTGGGATTTTTCTTTTTTGCCCTGTGAATCATTTGTCTGGACTTTTTATCAGCAACATTTGTAACAGAACAGGTGTTAATTATATAAATATCTGCTTCTTCATTAAAATCTACTATCTCATAGCCGTCATTTTTCAGGCTTTCTAACATTGCATCTGTTTCATAGGCATTTACCTTGCAGCCAAGATTATGAAATGCAGCTTTTTTCATTGTTTTTCTCCTATCGTAATATAATAAAGCCTCTTAAGTGATAATTATAATTTCGGGATTTAAGTTTTAAAGTTTCTTTAGAAATTGTGTATGCATAAATTCTATCTTCTACTATATTTTTCCTTTAAGTTTCATTGTGACTATTATTTCATCTGAAAATAATCCGAAAAACATAATAAGCTTATGTTTGTTTCTATCAATATGATAACTGATGTTGACATTTTTTAATTAAAAGAAGTATTATGTACAGGTAACAAATGTGACTTTGTTTTTAGTAAAGGAGAAAATTATGCAAACAGTAAATGTTAGTCTTAAATCAATAGATGATGTAAAAAAATTCGTAAATACATTAACCTTTTTCGATTGTGACTTTGATCTTATTTCAGGTCGTTATGTGATTGATGCTAAATCAATCATGGGAATTTTCAGTCTTGATCTTTCAAAACCTATTGAACTGCATATCCACCAGGATGGTGATTGTTCAAGTATTATCGAAAAACTTAATGATTTTATTGTGCAATAGAATTTAAAAGCTTTTTAGAATATGGCAGCCTTTTTTGAGGCTGCCTTTTTTATTTTACTTCTATAACCTCTGTTGTTTCTATAGCTGTTTTCATAAGTTCATCTATCTTTTCTGCAAGTTTAACTTCAGAGCGTTTTATTACCTTTAAACTTGGTTTTGTAACAGGATGTTTTGCCACAAAAATCGTACAACAGTCCTCAAAAGGAAGAATTGAAGTTTCATAAGTACCGATTTTTTCTGAAATATCAACAATATCCTGCTTATCAAAAGCTATAAGTGGTCTATATACCGGCATTTCACATACTTCATTAGTACATGCCAAAGAATACATGGTCTGACTGGCAACCTGTCCTATGCTTTCTCCTGTAACCAGCCCCAGGCATTTGTTTTCATTTGCAAAATGCTCAGCTATTTTCATCATATAGCGTCTCATTATGATTGTAAGCTCATCATGTGGACACTGATCATAGATATATAATTGAATATCGGTAAAATTAACCACATGAAGCTTAATAGGGCCTGTATAAACCGAGATTTCTCTGGCAAGGTCTACTACCTTTTGTTTTGCCCTTTCTGAGGTATAAGGCGGAGCATGAAAATAAACCGCATCAATTTCAACACCTCTTTTTGATACCATATATCCTGCAACAGGACTGTCAATACCTCCGGATAATAAAAGCATTGCTTTTCCGGCTGTTCCAACAGGCATTCCACCCGGTCCCTTTATTTCTTCGGAATATATATATATTTTCTTTCTGATTTCTATGTTTAACATGATTTCAGGATTGTGAACATCTACTTTCATATTTTCAAAAGCTTCTAAAATCTGTTCACCAATCATGGCATTTAATTCCATTGATTTTATGGGATAATCTTTTCTTGCTCGTCTGACATTTACCTTAAAGGTATGCTCTTTTTGGCCATAGGTCTCTTTAATGTATTTTTTTACATCTTCAAACAGAGCCTCTTTTCCACTGTCTTCAACATGTACAACGGGACAGATTGCAGCGATTCCAAATACCCTTTTTAGAGCATCAACCGTATCTAAATAATCATATTCTCCAATTACTTCAACATATACTCTTCCTTGTTCTTTTGTTACCTCAAATTCCCCATCTACTTTAGCTAGAGCATAACGAATCTGATTTAAAAGAGCATTTTCAAATAAATATCTGTTTTTTCCCTTAACTCCGATTTCACCGTACTTTATCAAGAATGCTTTATAATTCATTTTTCCTCCTGACTGAAATAGCTTTTAGTGTCTCATATATTTTTTGTATTTTGCGTATATTTCTTTGGTATTTTCTATGGCATAAATTATTTCTTCTTTGTTATTATCACCATTTAGACTGTATCTGACTGTGGAATCCAGCAAGTCTTTATCCAGATTTATGGCAAGTAAAGTTTTGCTGATTGCAGGCTTGTTAGAAGAGCAGGCAGAACCTGCGGATACATAAATTCCCCTTTCTTCTAAAGCATGAAGCATAACCTCACTTCTCATTCCTTTAAAACTTACACTGATAATATGAGGTGCAGCTTCATCATTATTTAGGGGTCCGTTTATGCTTATGCCTTCTGTAGCTGACATATTCTCAATGAAAAAAGCTCTTAATTCTCTCATATTCCTTGTTTTTTCATCCAAATTATCATACATTAGCTTTGCAGCAAGTCCTAAACCTGCAATAGCCGGTACATTTTCCGTTCCAGAGCGGTAGCCTTCCTGCTGACCTCCTCCATGTATCAGTGGTTTAAAATTTACTTTTTCATTTTTATATAAAAATCCACTTCCCTTAGGGGCATGAATCTTATGTCCACTTACACTTAAAAGGTCAATTCCCATTCTGTCCGGTCTTATATTATATTTACCGTAGCTTTGAATTGCATCAACATGAAATAATATATTTTTATTATAATTTTTAATTATCTTTCCAAATTCATCTATTGGCATTAATGAGCCAATTTCATTATTAACATGCATTATGGAAACCAGTATAGTATCCGGCCTTAATGCCTTTTCAAGTTCTGATGCCAATACCTTGCCCTGACTGTCTACATCAAGATAGGTTACCTCAAAACCGTTTTCTTCAAGATACTTCATGGTATTTGAAACTGAAGGATGCTCAATTTTTGAAGTAATAATGTGATTTCCACTTCTTTTTTTTGCAAAAGCAGCCTGTATTATGGCCAGATTATTTGACTCAGTTCCTCCTGAAGTAAAAATAATTTCCAAAGGTTTGGCTTTTAGGGTAGCTGCAATTTGATTTCTAGCCTCTTTGACATAATTTTCCGCTTTCATGCCTATCAAATGCATTGAAGATGGATTTCCATAATCTTGTGTCATTAATTTATATGTAAGGTCAGCCACTTCTTTTTTTACTCTGGTAGTGGCGCTGTTATCAAGATAACATTCCAATAGAAACTCCTGCCTTTCTAAATACATCTTTAAGTCTAATCTGTTTCCATTTCATACATTAACATGGCCATAACAGCCATTCCTGCTGTTTCTGTTCTTAGTATCCTCTTTCCCAAAGTAACACAAATACAACCATATTCTTTGGCAAGTTCTACCTCTGACTCATCAAAACCCCCTTCTGGTCCTATAAAAACAGCAATATCTTCATCTTCCTTTATAGATGAAAAAATTTCTTTGGTTCTTGTCATTCCTTCTTCATTTTCGTAGGGAAGAATATGATGACTGTAATTTTTTGAATATTCCAAAGCTTCTTTAAAATTCATAACATTTTTAACTTCAGGAATAATTCTTCTTTTGGACTGCTTTGCAGCTGCCTGGGAAATAGCATTGTATCTTTTTACCTTATTTGCTTTTTTCTTTTCGTCTAATTTAACAATACTTCTGTTCATGGAAACAGGAATTATTTCATATACACCTAATTCAATACATTTTTGAATAACCGTTTCCATTTTATCACCCTTTGGCAAGCCCTGAAAAAGATGAACTCTTGCAGGAAGCTCTGTACCCTTTTCATCTTTTTCTATTATATCTACCATTATTTTTTCATCTGAAATATCAGAAATCTTACAGATATAGTCAATGTCTTCTTTATTACTGATTCGTATTTTGGTTCCGGGTTTCATTCTCAAAACATTTTTTATATGATTCACATCATCACCGGTGATAATTATTGAATCATCCAAAATATTTTCTTTATCTACAAAAAACTGAAACATCAGACACCTGCTTTCTTTGCCACAATGCATACCCAGTCATTAATACGATTTACCTCAATTACTCTAAGACCATTTTCTTTAAATGCATTTTTTACTCTGTCTTCTTGGGAAAGAATAATCCCTGAAGAAATAAATACACCATCATCAGTCATGTATTTTGATACTTTTTTTGACATGGGAATAATAATATTGGCAAAAATATTGGCAACAACAATGTCATATTTACCGGAATTTTCCTCATCAAAAGTCTGATTATCCTCTAAAACATTTCCTGTTTCAAAGCTACACTCGTCAGTGGAAATATTATTCACCTTTATATTTTCGTAAGAAGCTTTAACAGCTATCTCATCAATGTCTGTACCCAATACCTTTTTTGCACCACATTTTATGGCTGCTATTGATAAGATTCCACTTCCGCAGCCTATATCAAGAACATTTGAATCATTTTTAACATATTTTTTTATTCCCTCTATGCAAAGCCTTGTAGTTTCATGCTTACCTGTGCCAAATGCTGTACCGGGATCTATTTCTATTATTTTTGAATTTTCTTTAATTTCGTTTACTTTTTCCCAGCTTGGTTTAATAAGAATGTCTTCTATGTAAAAAGGTTTGAAATACTGCTTCCATTCATTAATATAATCTTCTTCATCTGTAATAAATTTTTCTATGCTTCCTTCACCTAGGTCAGCAAATTCCCTCAACCTTTCTATTTCAGATAAAACATTTTCTATAAGTTGTTTTTCATTAGCATCATCCGGTTGTGTGTAAAAACTGATATATGCAGTATCATCTGTAGAATCAAGCTTCGCCGGAATATCAATATATAAAGCCTTTACATCTTCTGATGAAATTGGAATATTATCTTCCACTTCAAAACTGTCAATTCCCAATTCCATAAGCATTCCACATAAAATATCCTCAGCCATTGCCTTGGTTTTTATACGATATTTATTCCATTTCATTATTTCACCTTCCTGATTAAAACCCTATTCGGGCATTTTAATAATATTAATGCCAACAATTTATTTAATAAACACAAGTTGTAAAATTTATCTTTTACAGATATTAATAAGATGCAGGAAAACCTGCATCAATAATAATAAGCATAGTAACATCTAATTATAACCTTATAATAATCTTTAGTCAAGAATTAACCCCCGCTTCCTTTTAAGCATATGGGAGAAAAATAAAAAAGGCAGGTATCTTAACCTGCCATGTTTACTGATTATTCGTATTTGTCTGCTAATAAAGCATATTCATTATTAATCATCTGCAAAACTTCTGTGTCACCACAAAGATTGTCCGGATGATATATTTTCAATAAGTCTTTATAACGCTTCTTTAAGGATGCCTTATCTACCACCCCGATAAAAAACATTTTTGTATCTATATCACATCCTCTATCAAAATCATTTACTGCCTTATAGAAATTTCTTTCTCTTTTCATCCTTTCCTTTTCAGCAGCTAATTTTCTCAATTCCAATTGTAATATCTCAAGCTTTTTCTTGAATAAATCCTCGTCTCTTTTCACCTTAGCTTCATAAAGCTTTTTTTCATACTCATATTTTTCTTTTTCTATTTTAAACAAAGCTCTCTCTTTTTTCAAAGTTTCTTTAGCATCATCAATCTCTACTACTTTCGTCTCTTTATTATAGTGGTCAAGATCCGTCACAACACTAACTGTCACCTCAGGAGTATTGAACTTTCTTGCATAATTAAGGCTTCCCATTTTATCATCTCCGTTCCTTATTAAATACAATACAACAATATCTATATAGGAATTTTTCGATAAATTTCTAATATTTATATCGTCTTCTATCAATTACTAATCCATCTCATAACACAAAAATACAAGCTAATCGACATTTCTTATGTGACATTATCATAAGATATTTTCGTCACATAAAAGTAACGGCTTACTATTTTATTTATGAATTTTTTATATTTTCTTTATAATTACTATATAATTATATAATATTGACATTTACTAAACAATAAAAATACCTTACCAAATATGTCGCAATTCGTTCCATATGTGCAAGAAGCCCCTGACTACAAGAATTTTTTTCTTTAAAAGTAAAAATTTTTATACAATCCTTTATTGGGCAAAACGGCTTATATACTAACAAAAAAGCTGCGTTTTAAGTCTATGGCAAATTTCTTTGCCTGCCTTAAACGCAGCTTTGCTTATGAAAAGAATAAAAGAAATCAATCTTCAAATACTTCTTTTACTTTATCCCACATACCTTTTTTCTTTTCTTTTTTTCCTTTTTCTTCGTTAAGATTATCAAAATTTCCTTCCAAAGAATTTCCGGTTTCCCTGTCAAAGGTTCTCAAGGCTTCTTTTGCAGCCTCGTTTAACTGTGTAGGTACCTGAACAACTAAGGTTACATAATGATCTCCTCTTTGCTGACTATTTCTAAGGGATGGAACTCCTTTTCCCTTGAGACGGATTCTGGTGTCAGTCTGAGTACCTGCTTTAACAGTATAAATCACTTCACCATCCACAGTATTTATTCTAATGTCCCCGCCTAAAGCAGCCTGTGCATAGGTAATAGGGGCTGTTGAAAAGATATTTGTTCCCTGTCTTTGGAATATAGGATGTCTTTGGATAATAACTTCTACAAGTAAATCTCCTCTTGGACCTCCATTGGTTCCAGGTTCACCTTTATCTCTTATACGAACACTTTGTCCTTCATCAATACCTGCCGGTATGGAAACTGAAATCTTCTTTCTGCTAGAAGTATATCCGCTACCTCCACATTGTGGACACTTATCTTTAATAATTTTTCCGCTACCCTGACAATCAGGACAAGGAATAACTCTTTGAACCATTCCAAAAAGTGAAGATTCGGTGTGAGTCACCCTACCGGAACCATTACAGGTGGTACAGGTGCTTGCGGAAGTACCAGGTTTTGCCCCGGAACCGTTACAATTGGTACATACATCCTTTAAAGTAAGTTCTAACTCTTTTTCACAACCAAATACAGCCTCTTCAAAAGTAATATGTACCCTTGCCCTTAAATTGGCACCTTTTCTAGGTGAATTATCATTTCTTCTTCTGGAACCACCACCAAACAGATCACCAAAGATATCACCAAAAATATCTCCCATGTCCATTCCACCAAAGTCAAAGCCACCTGCTCCGGCACCTGCTCCACCATCAAATGCTGCATGTCCGAACTGATCATACTGTCTTCTCTTGTCAGGATCACTTAAAATGGCATAAGCCTCGCTGGATTCTTTAAATTTGGCCTCTGCTTCTTTGTCTCCCGGATTTGCATCAGGGTGATATTTTTTAGCTAATTTTCTATATGCTTTTTTTATCTCGGCATCACTGGCATCCTTACTGACGCCTAATACCTCGTAATAATCTCTTTTATCAGCCATAGCCTTTCCTTCCTGTTATTTAAAATTTGAAAAGTGTATACCAACGCTAAATTTTAATAACATTTAAAATTTATGTCAATATGCAATTTTTAAGCCATAACTCAAAAACATAATTCGATACAACAAGATGCACTAAACTTTGCTATACCTTTGTGGGATATAGCACAGAAAAGTGCACTTGTTTAACTGGGGGTTTATATGAGTTAGAATTTTATTTTAACTACTAATACCTTAATTATACTTCTTTGTAGTCAGCATCTACTACATCATCATCTGCCGGACCTGCATTTGTTGTATTTCCCATATCCGGAGCCGGACCTGCCTGTCCCTGTGCCTGTGTCTGCTCATACATTTTAGCAAATACACCCTGAGCTGACTGCATAAGTTTTTCTTTAGCAGCATTAATATCTGCTACCTGAGCTTCTGTCATTTCTTCCGGATTTGCAGCATCTACAAGATCCTTTAATGCTTTAAGATCTGCTTCTACTGTAGCCTTATCTTCAGGGCTAACTTTATCTCCTACTTCTTTAAGAGCTTTCTCAGTCTGGAATACGAAGGAATCAGCTTCATTTCTTGCATCAATTGCCTCTTTACGCTTCTTATCCTGAGCTTCAAACTCAGCAGCCTCTTTAATAGCTCTGTCAATATCTTCATTTGACATATTTGAACCAGCTGTAATTGTAATATGCTGTTCTTTTCCTGTTCCAAGGTCTTTAGCTGATACATTAACGATACCATTTGCATCTATATCGAATGTAACTTCAATCTGTGGAACACCTCTCATTGCCGGTGGAATTCCATCAAGTCTGAATTGTCCAAGGGATTTATTATCTCTTGCAAACTGACGCTCACCCTGTAATACATTAATATCTACAGCTGTCTGATTATCTGCTGCTGTTGAGAAAATCTGGCTCTTCTTTGTAGGTATTGTTGTATTTCTTTCAATAAGTTTTGTTGCAACTCCACCCATTGTTTCAATTGAAAGTGAAAGTGGTGTTACATCAAGAAGAAGGATATCACCTGCACCTGCATCTCCAGCAAGTTTACCACCCTGGATACAAGCACCAAGCGCTACACACTCGTCAGGATTTAAGGACTTGTTAGGCTCTTTTCCTGTAAGCTGTTTAACTTTTTCCTGAACACAAGGAACACGGGTTGATCCACCTACTAATAATACCTTTGTAATATCTGCATTTGTAAGTCCTGCATCTCTCATGGCATTTTGTACAGGAACTGCTGTTCTTTCTACTAAATCATGTACAAGTTCTTCAAATTTTGATCTTGAAAGATTTTCATCAAAGTGTTTTGGGCCTTCTGCAGTAGCTGTGATGAATGGAAGGTTAATGTTTGTTGTAGTAGCACTTGAAAGCTCTTTTTTAGCCTTTTCTGCTGCTTCTTTAAGTCTTTGCATTGCCATCTTGTCTCCGGAAAGATCGACACCTTCTTTAGCCTTAAATTCATTTACCATCCATCTTGTAATAGCTTCATCGAAGTCATCACCACCAAGACGGGTATCTCCATTTGTTGAAAGTACTTCGATAACTCCATCTCCGATTTCAATGATAGAAACATCGAATGTACCACCACCAAGGTCATAAACCATTATTTTCTGCTCATTTTCATTGTCAAGACCATAAGCTAATGCTGCTGCTGTAGGCTCGTTTATTATACGCTTTACTTCAAGTCCTGCAATCTTACCTGCATCTTTTGTAGCCTGACGCTGAGCATCATTGAAGTAAGCAGGAACTGTAATAACAGCTTCATTAACTGTTTCACCAAGATAACTTTCTGCATCTGCTTTTAATTTCTGAAGAATCATAGCTGAAATTTCCTGTGGTGAATATTTCTTTCCATCTATATCTCTTTTATTATCTGTACCCATATCTCTCTTAATGGAAGCTATGGTTTTTTCTGCATTTGTAACTGCCTGACGCTTTGCAGGCTCTCCTACTAATCTTTCTCCGGTTTTTGTGAAAGCAACTACTGATGGAGTTGTTCTTGCACCTTCTGTATTAGCGATAACAACTGGTTTTCCACCTTCCATAACTGCTACACATGAATTTGTTGTTCCTAAGTCGATTCCTATTATTTTACTCATAATCACTACCTCCAAATATTATTAAGCATGTCTAAAGACATTTTATTACTAATACAAGACCTCATAAGTAAATCATTTTCTTATAAGGGGTAATTTTATTACTACATAAATATATTATAAACAGGAGATTTACTCCTGAAATATAAAGCTTTAATTGTTAATTGGCAACTTTTACCATGCTATGACGAACTACGGTATCATTATATAAATATCCCTTTTGTAATTCTTCAGCCACAACATTTTCTCCTAATGTATCATCCTCAATATGCATTACCGCATTATGAAATTCTGGATCAAATTCTTTTCCTTCAGCTTCAATGGCTTTAACACCTATTTCTTCTAAGGATTTAAGTAACTGTTTGTAAACCTTATCCATCCCATCTACAAAAGAGTCATTTTTTAACTCTTCCGGAACAGCTACAAGACCTCTTTCAAAATTGTCCACTACAGGAAGTATCTTTTCAATAACACTTTTTACTCCTATTTCATACATAGCGGATTTTTCCTTTTCGGTACGCTTTCTGAAGTTTTCAAACTCTGCTAACTGACGCTTAACCTTGTCATTTAATTCTTCGATAAGCTCATCCTTTTTATCTTTTTTCTTCTTTGTTTCTTCTTCACCTTCTTTAGAGGTTTCTTCTACCTCTTCAACATCTGTTTGTGTATTTTCATCTACAGTTTCTTGTGTAGTTTCTTTCTCAGTTTCTTCTTTTATTTCTTCCTCAAGATTTACATCTTTTTCCACAATAGTTCCACCTTTCTTATCTATTTATCCTTAAAGAGATTTTGCATCTGATTCATTAATGTTTTTATATTTCCAACTACATTTTCATAGTCCATTCTCTTTGGTCCTATGATTCCAATAGTTCCCTGCATTCCTCCGCCTATATCATAAGTTGCAGTAACTACGCTACAATCTTTCATATTTTCAACAGGAGATTCTTCTCCAATATATATCTTAATTCCCGTTTTCCCGTTTTCCACAGGAATAAGTGCAGCCAGCTCACTCTTATCTTCAAAGGCGTTTATCAGTTCTGAAGCCTTTGTAGAATCGCTAAGTTCGGGATATTTAAAAATATTTGTGGCACCGGAGGTATAAATAGCCGTATCCTTGTTTACGGCAATGGCATCAGAAACCGCATCAATAATTTCATTTACTATACCTGCATGAATACCTGCCTGTTCTTTAATATTTCTTATGGTTTCCAGATTTATCTCTGAAATTGAAAGACCACAAAGGCTTGTATTTAATAAAAGGTTTAGCTTTAACATGGTTTCCGTATCGAGGGCCTCTTCAACATCTATAACTTTATTTTTAACAAGATTTCCCTCAACAACAACTACTACCAGAACATGATTGCTATCTACATTTGATAACTGTAAAAATTTAATCTTGTTTCCATGCATATCAGGTGCTGAAACCATAGCGGCATAATTAGTATTTTCTGCAAGTAATTTGGCAGCCCTTTTTAAGGTTTCTTCTACTTCGCTAGCTTTTTCTAACACCATTTCCTTCATCTGTAATACTTCTTCTTCTCTTTCTCTCATAAGATTATCAACGTAAAGTCTGTATCCCTTATCTGAAGGAATCCTTCCGGCAGAAGTGTGAGGTTGTAATATATATCCCATTTCTTCAAGGTCTGACATTTCATTTCTAATGGTAGCTGAGCTTAAGTTCAGTCCTGATGACTTTGAAATTGTCCTGGAACCTACAGGCTCACCACTTTCCAAATAAGTTTTTATAATGGCTGTAAGTATGGTCATTTTTCTTTCATCTAACTGTTGCATCTTAATCACCCTTTATCAGACTTTTCTTAATTTCTCATATAATATATACAATCTCATTTTCTTTGTTAGCACTCATTAGATTAGAGTGCTAATATCTATGTACCTAAAATAGCACTTACAATTTTCTTTGTCAATACCTTTTTTAAAAAAGAAACTTTGAAAGCACATAATTTGACACATTTATCCCTTCATTACTTAAGAAATAATAATCGTTTTCATATATAATAAGGCCTTTATTTATAAACTCCTCCAATACTTTTCCATATACATCTTCCAGTCTTTTTTCAAAATATTCCTGAAATTGTAATCCGGATATTCCTTTCATTTTTCTAAAGCCTAAAAACATAAACTCTTCCATGCAGGATTTTTCATCTAATATTGTAAGTTCATCATAAAAGCTTTCATCATTAAATACATCCTTTATAATGGCATCATCTGAGTATTTTTTTATATAAGTTTTTAAATCACTAAGATTTTTATATCTTATATCATCTAATAAGGAAGCAGCCCCAAGTCCCAATCCAAGGTAGTTTTCCCTGCTCCAGTATTTTAAATTATGGCGACACTCTTTGTCTTTTTTTGAATAATTTGAAATTTCGTAACGGTGATAGCCGTTACTTTCAAGGAATTGTAAGGTATGGTCATACATTTTTCTCTCAGTGTCTTCATCAGGAAGAAATTCAGGTTTTTCCCCATTTTCAAGCATTTTTACATCTTTACTGTACTTTTCATAAAAAGGGGTGTTTTCTTCTATGATAAGGCTGTAGGCCGAAATATGCTCCGGCTTTAAATCAATGACTTTTTTTAAGGTATTTGAATAGGATTCAAGGCTTTGTTTTGGCAATGCCGACATAATATCCACATTAATATTAGAAATGCCTGCCTTTCTTGCCAGATGATAGGACTCCAGAAAATCATTATACATATGAATTCTTCCCAAAAGCTTTAACTCTTCATCATTTGCTGACTGTAAACCTATGGATAATCTGTTTATTCCATAATGTAAATATAAATCCAATTTTTCTCTATCCAAAGTTTTGGGGTTAGATTCTATTGTAAATTCGCAGTCACTACTTATATTGTAGTTTTGTCTTAAAGCAAATAAAACTTGTTTGATTAAAGATGTATCCAGTATGCTAGGAGTTCCCCCACCTATAAAAATCGTATCTATTTCTTTATCTTTAAAGCATTCTGCCTTTATTCTTATTTCTTTTGACAAAGCATTAATATAGTCTTTTATTGTTTGTGTATCTGAAGGGCAGGACAAAAAATCGCAATAATTGCATTTTTTTACACAAAAAGGGATATGAATGTATATTCCTGATTTATTGTTTTTTGATTGATTTCTTTTCATTGTGTTCACCTGAAATTATTAAAGCGGATATTTGCTTACTTTAATATAGAAAGACAAATTCCGCTTTGTTAGTTTAATTTATAGTCTAATTAAAATGTTTATTCTTCATCCAGTTTAAGAACGCTCATAAATGCTTTTTGCGGTATTTCAACATTTCCTACCTGTCTCATTCGCTTCTTTCCTTCTTTTTGTTTTTCAAGAAGCTTTCTCTTACGGGTAATATCACCACCATAGCATTTTGCCAAAACGTCTTTTCTCATGGCCTTAACAGTTTCTCTTGCAATTACCTTGCTTCCAACTGCTGCCTGAATAGGTATTTCAAAAAGGTGCCTTGGAATTTCGTTTTTAAGCTTTTCGCACATTTTCTTTCCTCTTTCGTAGGCAGTACCTTCAAATACGATAAAGGAAAGGGCATCCACTTCTTCTTTATTAATGAGAATATCAAGTTTAACAAGTTTTGACTGTCTATAACCTTTAAATTCATAGTCAAAAGATGCATATCCTCTTGAGCGGGACTTTAGTGCATCAAAGAAGTCATAAATAATCTCATTTAAAGGAAGTTCGTATTTTATAAGGGCTCTTGTGGTTTCAATATATTCCATGCTGATATAAATACCACGCCTTTCCTGGCATAAATCCATGATAGCCCCAATATACTCTGAAGTTACCATTATCTCAGCATTTACCATTGGTTCTTCCATAAAATCAATAGAAGCGGCGTCCGGAAGATTTGAAGGATTTGTAAGTTCAATTACTTCACCATTGGTTTTATGGACTTTATAAATAACTCCGGGAGCTGTTGTAACAAGGTCAAGATTATATTCTCTCTCAAGTCTTTCCTGTATAATTTCCAGATGTAAAAGCCCCAAAAAACCACATCTAAAACCAAAGCCCAGTGCGGCTGAAGTTTCAGGCTCATAGGTTATGGAGGCATCATTTAATTGTAATTTTTCTAAAGCCTCTCTTAAATCAGGATACTTGGCACTATCTGCCGGATACAGTCCACAATAAACCATAGGATTAACTTTTTTATATCCCGGAAGTGCCTTATCACAAGGATTTTGGGAATCAGTAACAGTATCACCTACTCTGGTATCCTGTAAAGACTTAATGCTAGCGGTAACATAGCCAACCATGCCGGCTTGAAGTTCGTCACAGGCAATAAACTGGCCTGCACCAAAATATCCCACTTCAACGGTGAGATATTCCGCTCCGGTAGCCATAAGTTTTATTTTGGTACCAGCTTTTATAGTTCCTTCCACTACCCTAATAAAAATAATTACTCCTTTATAGGAATCATACAATGAATCAAAAATCAAAGCCTGTAAAGGAGAATCCGGATCTCCTGTAGGAGCAGGAAGCCTTGTAACTATTTGTTCTAATACATCTTCTATATTTAAGCCCTGCTTTGCAGAAATAAGGGGTGCCTCTGAAGCATCTATTCCTATAACATCCTCGATTTCTTCTTTTACTTTGTCAGGATCGGCACTTGGTAAATCTATTTTATTTATAACTGGTATTACTTCCAGATCGTGGTCTATAGCCATATATACATTTGCAAGGGTTTGCGCCTCAACTCCCTGAGCTGCATCAACCACTAAAACAGCCCCGTCACAGGCAGCCAGACTTCTTGATACTTCGTAATTAAAGTCTACATGTCCCGGTGTATCTATTAAATTAAAAATATATTCATTTCCATCATTTGCCTTATAGACAATACGCACAGCCTGGGATTTTATGGTAATTCCTCTTTCCCTTTCAATATCCATATTATCAAGCACCTGAGCCTGCATCTCCCTGCTGGTAAGGGTGCCTGTTTTTTCAATAATCCGGTCAGCCAAAGTAGACTTACCATGATCAATATGAGCAATTATGCAAAAATTTCTGATTTTACTTTGATCTATATTAGACATTTTATTTCCTCCGAATTCATGCTTTAAAAAAAAGCTTAGCATTCTAATTTTAACAAGGATTTTTATAACTTGCAAACCCAAACTTCTTATACAGGTGTTTTTATGCTATAATTGAGTGGAAAATGTGAAATTTTTCTAATTAATAAGCTTTATTAAAAATCTAAATTCTATTATATTCATTTTTAATTACAGTTATAAATCTTAAAATAGGAACAATACTATGGCAAAAAAACAAAACAAGGATACTTTTTCCGAAATAAATGATGATATAGCAAATAATAAGCTAAAAACCCTTTATCTTTTACATGGCGAAGAAGAATATCTTAAAATCCTATACAAAAACCGAATCAAAAATCTTTTATCCGCCACTGATAATTCCATGAATTACCAGTCTTTTTATGGTGGGGAAACTGAGGAAGAAAAAATCATAGAAGCCTGTGAAACCCTGCCCTTTCTTTCAGATAAAAGACTTGTATTAGTAGAGGATTCAGGATTTTTCAAAAAAGGGGGGGTAACTAAATTAGAGGAATATTTTAAAGATATCCCTGAAACCACCTGCTTATTATTTATAGAAAAGGAGACAGATGGCAGGGGAAAATTATATAAATCATTAAAAAAATACGGACTGGTTCTTGACTGTTCAAGACAGGATGAGGACACTTTAAAAAAATGGATTATGTCCTCTCTAAAAAAAGAAAAGCTTTTAATAACCAGAGATGCTTTAGACAGATTTTTAGCGTTATGCGGAAATGACATGGAAAATATCCAAACAGAACTTGAAAAACTCATTTCCTATTGCAATGGTTTAGAGGGAATACAAATTTTCGATGTGGAAAATATATGTTGTAAAACAATAGAAAATCATATCTTTGAAATGATTGATCTTATATGTAATAAACGTTCTAAAGATGCTCTAAATCTCTATTACGATTTACTTAAATTAAAAGAAGCGCCTATGAAAATCCTGGCTTTAATTATCCGGCAGTTTAATATTCTTTTAAAAGTAAGATCTCTTTCTAATGGAAAGTTTTCTAAAACTGAAATGGCAAAAGAAGCCGGTGTTATGACCTACTTTATAGATAAATATATTACCATGTCAAAGCACTATACAATAAATGAACTTATAGACATTCTTAAATATTGCAGCGATACTGATAATGCAATTAAAACCGGACTGATGGAGGACAAATTAAGTATCGAGGTTCTTATTGTAAGGCTGGCAACTTAAAGATTTCTTATTTTAAATTTTTACCACAGCAAAAAATCCATTCGACTGACGGGATCGAATGGATTTATAATTTCACAATTAATTTCAAAATGAACTATTGATATTTACAAATATATTTACTAAGCAAGTTTGTTAACTTTTTTCTCTAATGCAGAAATCTTTCTAGCTGCATTGTTCTTGTGGTAAATTCCCTTAGCACAAGCCTTTGCGATAATCTTTTCTGCTTTTCTAAATTCAGCAACTGCTGCTTCTTTATTTCCCTGAGCAAGTACAGCATCTACTTTCTTGATAGCTGTCTTAACTGAAGATCTGATAGCTTTGTTTCTAGCTGTTCTCTTTGCTGTTGTAATAACTCTTTTTTTAGCTGATTTAATATTTGCCACGTGTAATACCTCCAAAATTCTTATAAATAAAAACGGATTAAAAAATCCTCATCACTTATATCAAGTAACTAATTATTTAAAATTAATTGTTATAGTTTTTTTCATTCGTCGGCACTGACACGGACTAGCCAACGAAACATACCATAATAGTATAGGTTATAGATTTTTTATTGTCAAGTTTATTTTATCTCAAAAATTTACTTTCGTAGGCAAGGATTCCACAGATGGTTTTTGCATCCTGTATTTTTCCTTCAAAAATCATGGATTTTAATTCTTCTAAATCATATTCATAAACATCTATGAATTCATCATCGTCTAAATCCTGTTGTCCCAGGCTTAAATTTCTTGCTATAAAAATATCGATTCTTTCGTTGCATATTGCCACTGTTGAATAATTAGAAACCAAAAATTCAATATTATCACAGGAATATCCGGTTTCTTCCCTCAATTCCCTTCTTGCACATTCTATAAATGGTTCATCTTCATAATCAAGAGCACCGGCAGGTATCTCTAATGTAAATCTGTCAATGGAATTTCTGTATTGTTTTACCATAAGAATTTTTCCGTTTTCCAAAATGGGAACAACTGCTGCTGCCCCCTTGTGGCTGATAAAATCATAATATTCAATTCTTCCGTCAGGAATCTGCATCTTATCGCAATAAAAATTAACTTTATTACCTCGCCTTACAAGACTTCTTCCTATTCTTTTATTTCCTTGCATATATCCTCCATTAATTTATTTTTTTAAATATTATTTTACAAATTTAACTGTTTTTAATTGACCTTTGCCTTTAAAAAGTTTTTTGTAAGCAGTGTACTTTTTTACGGGAACTTTTATAATTGCATTTTTATATATTGATTTAAGAGCCTTTGAATCTACTTTTTTTAAATTTAAAGATTTTATGGTGATTTTCTTTAACTTTGCATCCCCCATAAATGCTTCTTTGCCTATACTTATCACATTTTTCCCTATAACAGCCGAAAGGGCTTTTTTCTGGTTTTTAAAGGCATTTTTAGCTATAGCTGTTACCTTAAAGGTAATTTTTTTATATTTTACAGTATCTGCTACCTTTATAGTTTTTAAATTTTTATTTTTATAAGCGGTAACGGTTACTGTAGGATTTTTCTTTAAAACACCGGTTACGATATATTTATAGCCATTAACATAGAATCCGCTGCCTTTTTTTAAGGATATCTGTTCTGACTCTTTTATCAATTTGGCAAGTTTACTTTCTGCATTAGACAGTTTTTTCAAAATTGTAGAATCAATTAATTTCTTTGCATCCTTTTCAAGGGCGTCATAGGCCTTTCTGGCTTCATTTATTTTGTTTTTCTTATTTAAAGTAACACTTCCTATGGAATTGATTTTATCAATAACCTTTTGTGCCGCTTCTTTAAGCTTTTTCTCTCTTTCAATCTGCTCATTTAAACTTTCAAGCTGTTTTTTTCCTTCCAAAAGAGCATTGTAGGTATTTTCAGTAATATAATAACGAGAGTCCTCATCTAATGCATCGTATGCTTCTAAAGCTTTTTTAACGGTATACATTGTATCAAGGGTAAGTGTTTCAGGTATTAGATTAATTATTCTTGATACATCATTTGCTTTTACTACTTTTTCTAATTCTTCAATATCTTCCTTAATTTCAAGTATCCTGTCTTTGTCATTATCAGTTAATGCCTCATTAAAATCTTTCATATATTCAGTTAATTTATCAACATTTTTTACTGTGGCATCTAAATCTGACATAATTAACAAAGATTTTTGATAGATTTCTTCTAAATCATCATCCGGATTTTCTTTAAGATAAATTTTTAAATCCGCCAGTATTCGAATCAAATCACTCTCATCCGGGAAAGTCATTTGTTTTGAAGCATCCATACCCCATCCGGAATCTCCTAGGGCAATGGTAAATTTTAATCTTACAACCTCATTAGAGTGTAAAACTCTGTTCCCCATACCTACAAACTGCCATTCATCATTTACAAAATAAACCCATCCTGAAAAAGGAGTAAACTTAAACTCTTCCAAATCAGTAGAGTCATCGACATTAGTAAATTCTCCTTCATAGGTGTATTCTTCCAAATCAGCGCTACAGTTTAGTAATAATATGGAAGGTATATTGTAAATTTTACTGTCGCAGTCCTTAATCCCCGATAAATAATAACCGTAACTAGAAGAACGACTTTCTAAAGTTAAACCTTTTTCATCCGCCAGTCTACTTAAAACATCTGAAACATATTCATTTTGTCCTATCTTGATTTTCGTAGGTTCTAACACATATCCCTGTCCTAAAACAAATTTTTCAATAGTAAAATATGCATATTCCTCTCCGGCTGCATTAACCTTTAAATCATTACCAAAAAAAGAAATAACAATTATTCCTAAAAAAACTGCTATTAACTTACCTGTTTTTTCTACAATATTATTTATTCCCACACTTTTTCCTTCCTAAGCTTTTTTAATGTTTGCTTTTAAAAAATATTTCTATATTTTAATTCTAACTCTTATAACACACTTCCAAAAGATTTTTACAAATAATTTATATTTTTAAATATTTTATCATAAATTATTTTAAAAAGCGTAGCAGTTACTTAGATTATTTCTCTAACAAAAATAACCCAAAACCGCTACGCTAATATTTTATATAGTAAAACAACTATCTTAAATGGCTTTGTTTCCTTCAGATTCTTGTTTTATCTATTTTACTTTTACTGTCTTGCTTTGTCCCTTATTGCTTAAAAGTATTTTGTAGGTCTTTAACTTCTTAGCAGGAACTTTTATAACAGCTTTTTTATTAATACCGCTAAGGGCTTTAGCTCCCACTTTCTTTAAAAGGGTGCTTTGTATATTTATTAATGTAAGGTTTTTGCAGGATGCAAATGCCTCTTTACCTATTGTAGTTATATTTTTTCCTATAACTACTGATTTAAGTTTTGTGTAGTTTTTCAAGGCACCTTCAGCAATCTGTGTTACTTTATAGCTTTTACCCTTATATTTTAAGCTTGATGGAATTGTAAGCTTTGTAAGGGCACTGTTTTTAGCTCCTGTAAATA
>NZ_FOJY01000021.1 GCF_900112085.1 Acetitomaculum ruminis DSM 5522 | reverse complement strand
AAGGGGCTTTACCCCCTTCTGACACTAGTAAGCTTATACCCCCGCTTAAAGCTTACGCTTTTGAAGCGGGGGATTGCTTACACTGCGTTCAAATCCCCACTAAGCCAAATTTGCAATTTTTCGTCATAAATAGTATATGGATAGGAATCTGGTATATCAATTCTTGAACTATACTTTCTTTTTATAGTTGCTTCTCTTTCAACTTTAAAAATGTTTGGCGTATATTCTTCTACTTGTTGCGTTTTATTTATGTCCACAACTATATCCATCGACGAATTATTTGGTAATCCCTCATATGCCAAAACTATTGATTTGTTTAATCCCAATAATATACATGCACCCATTACTATAAATAATACTTTATTTTTCATAACTAAAACACAACCTCCTAATCTATCATCTTTAGTTTTCCAGAAAATGTAGCCTCAACCACACCATATCCAACATTTTTTATTTCTCCAGTCCAATCAAGTATTCCACCCCACATATGCCCATCTATGTATTCTTCGTAATAAATGCCTCCTGGAATTGACTGTTTATTTGGATATGTTCTTTTAACAGTTTTGGATTTCTTTTTAACCAATGGTAGTTGGAGGTCACTTTCTCCCAAATCTATATTACCAATTTCGACTATACCATTCTCAAAAAATGGGGCTGTTTCTGCAGCCATGCAAACTTTAGAACTTTGAAACAAAATTCCAATAATAACCACAGTCAATAAAAATAATTTTCTCTTTTTCATACATTCACTCCTTTTCTATTCTCCCTCATATAAGATTCCTGTATACCTGGCACTTTTAACTCCGTAATCCAAATCTTCGACAGAATCAAAATAAAGATCCCCTCTAAACCAAAAACCATCAATGCATTCCTCATAGTATACTGACTTTTTCATCTCTTGTTCACTACTGTAATTGATTTTTACAATCTTTGTCCTTTGTTTTGGTGTTTTTGTTTTTTCCCCTAAACACATTTTATGGTCACAAAAAAAGCCCTGTAGCGGTATTTGATACCACCACAAGGCAATTCTTTTAATTTTATTACTGATTACTCAGCTACATATGGCATAAGAGCAACATGACGCGCTCTCTTGATAGCTACTGTAAGTGCTCTCTGATGTTTAGCACAGTTTCCTGTAATTCTTCTAGGAAGAATTTTTCCTCTTTCAGAAATGTATCTTTTAAGTTTGTTTGTATCCTTGTAATCAATCACATTATCTTTTCCACAAAAAACACAAACTTTCTTTCTTCTACGTCCACCTCTTCTTTTCATTGAAGAGTCATTTTTATTATATGGCATTATTTTTTCCTCCTTAACTATAAAGAAGATTAACTGAATGGAAGCTCGTCCATAATTCCACTGTCTATTTTCATAAAGTCGCTTCCGGCTGCCCCTGATGGCTGTGGCATATCTGGCATATCGCCTGATGGTACAGCTGCATTTGAATTGCGGGCTGCTGCATTCTTACTTTCTGCAAATTCAATCTCTTCTGCGATAATCTGGACACTATATACCTTTTGTCCATCTCTATTTGTATAATTATCATTCTGAACCCGGCCAGATAAAAGAATCTTTGTTCCTTGTTTCAAATATCTTTCAACAAATTCTGCCTGTTTACCAAAGCTTGTACAGTTAAAGAAATCTGCATCAGCTTCTCCTTCTCTTTTAAATCTTCTATCTACCGCAATACTAAATCTGGCTATTGTTAAAGGGTTATTTCCTTGAGAATATCTAATTTCAGGATCCCTTGTAAGTCTTCCCATAAGTATTATTTTGTTCATATTTTGTTATCTCGCTTTCTTCTTAAATTAAAGATTAAGCTTCCTGTTTTACGATAAGGTGTCTGATAACGTTATCCATGATACGAACTACTGCTTCTAATTCGTTCGGGCAATTTGAATCACCATCAAATTGTATAAAGTAATAAAAGCCTTCATTCATTTTCTGAATTTCATAAGCGAGTTTTTTCTTTCCCCACTCATCAATGTTTGTAATTTCGCCACCAAAACGTGCGATGTACTCTTTAACTTTTTCTAACGTAGCATTTCTTACGTCATCTTCAGCCTTTGCATTAATAACAAGAGCTAATTCATATTTGTTCATCTGTTTTCCTCCTTTTGGCCTTTGGTCTCCTTGTATTAAAGAGACAAGGAATTAATATATCACGAGGTTATATTTTACCATAAAGAGGATTTTGTTTCAAGAAAAATTTTTATTTTTATTTTCTTACAAAAACATTCACCTTTTGACCGTTTATCTCCCGGATTCCTTTTTCGGCTTTTGTACGGGCTATCATTAACTGGTGTCCGCAGCCTGTACATTTAAGCTTAAAATCCGCTCCTATACGCAATACTTCCCATTCAAAACTGCCACAGGGATGTTTCTTTTTCATTCTTATTGTATCGCCAACCTGTATGTCCATTTCTATCTCCCATCATACCTTAAGCTGTCCAAATATTTCTCCTATCATCCCCTGTACGAAAAGATTAGCCCTGGAATCCATCGGTGTAACAGACTTATTTACAAGAACCAGCTTATTTCCTCTGTAATAATCTATAAGACCTGCCGCCGGATATACCACAAGGGAGGTGCCTCCGATTATTAACATATCGCAATCTGAAATCGCCCTGATTGCACCGCTTACAATGTCATTGTCAAGGCCTTCTTCATACAATACAACATCAGGCTTAATCTTTCCGCCACATTCACAATATGGGATTCCCTCAGAATTTTTTATGTACCATGCATCATAAAATTTGTGGCATTTTTGACAATAATTTCTAAGAACGCTGCCATGAAGTTCATAAACTGTCTTGTTTCCGGCTTTTTGATGAAGACCATCTATATTCTGGGTAACGACTGCCTTTAATTTCCCCTTTTCTTCCAACTTTGCAAGAAAATTATGGGCAGTATTTGGCATTGCATCAAGGCATAGCATCTTATCTTTATAAAAGCGGAAAAATTCTTCCGGTTTTGCCATATAAAATGAGTGACTTATTATGGTTTCCGGTGGATAATCATATTTTTGATTATATAAGCCGTCAACGCTTCTAAAATCAGGTATGCCACTTTCTGTAGATACTCCCGCGCCTCCAAAAAATACTATATTATCTGATTCGTCAATCATTTTTTGAAGTTTCTCAATTTCTGCTGTCATTTATTCTACCTCCTTTAAATCTTTTAACAGGTAATCATTCCTTGTTTAATCCGTAGTTTTTAACTCTTTCTACTACCATTCCCCCGATTATTCCTATAATTGTACCTGTAACAAGACCGGATATTATAAGAAGGGGAAGATAATAAATAAGTCCTGCGGTATTTAAAACCAAAATTGCCATAATTATCTGACCTGTGTTATGTCCGATTCCTCCAAGTACACTTACTCCCATTATTGAAAACTTATCCGTCTTTTTAGCAATCATCATCAAAAGAAAGCTTAATAAACCTCCTGCAAGGCTGTAAAGCATTGCCGCAAGGCTTGTAAAGGTAAGTCCGGTGAGAATTATTCTTATTATACTTAAAATAAAAGCCTCTTTAACTCCCAAAACATACAGGGCTGTTAAAACAACTATATTGGCAAGTCCCAACTTTATCCCGGGTACCCCAAAATTAAAAGGAATCAGACTTTCTATATATGAAAATATAAATGCCAAAGCTATGAGCATTCCTATCAGAGCGTTTTTCTTTGTTTTGTAATCATTCATAATGCTTCTTTATTTAATGGATTTCCTTTCTGTGTTTTATGATGCAACCACATCTGCTGCATCTTTTTCATCTGTATTTTCTATAGTAACGGTCACTTTATTAGGAAGGCAAGTTATTACCTGGTGATTTTTACTGATTTTCCCTTCGTGAACACAAATCTTATCAGGACAGGATGCTTCCGAAATATATGCCTTTTTATCCTTTATTTTAACAATATTATAATTTCCGTCTTTAAGCTCTATTTTTACTTCAGTATCCTCATCAAGAGGAAGCTTTTTATAAATATCCCCGTTTATCCTGATAACAGCATAGGCCTTGCCTACGGAAGTTTTATTTTCGTAGATTTTTTGAAATGCAAAGGCTCCTATAGCCAGTATTGCGATTATAAGTATCAGATAAATATCTGACTTTTTGATATTTTTTTTCAATAAATTCCTCTCCCAAATATTATTTTTAATAATTCACACAAAAATATGATATCAATATCTATTTTTCAAGTCAATATAATAGCACATGAGAAAAAAACATTTGTATATTGATACAGACCATGGTCAATTATCTCTAATACAAATGTTTTTTATTATATATAATCCCTATTTTTAACAATTAAATGTATCTGCTTTTTAGCTGATGTTTTTGACAATATTTATCTACCTTTGAACCTTCTTTACAAACAATGGTACAATCCTTATTTGCTATCCATTCTCCCATATACAAAGGGTCATGGGTAAATATTAATTCCTTTAATCTTCCACAACCGTGAAAAGCCCATTTTTCGACTTTTTTTACACTTTTGGGAAGAGTAACTTTTTTTAACTCCATGCATTTAAAAAAAGCTGATTCTCCTATGACTTCCAGACCTTCAGGCAAGGTTTCAAATTTTATTTTGCTGTTATAAAAAGCCTCTTTTCCAATTCCCACTACGGAATCAGGCAATATAAAATCCTCCAGCTCCTTACATTTATAAAAGGCCCTGTCTTTAATAAGCTTTATCCCTTCAGGCAAAATCACCTTTTTTAAGCTTAAACAGCTTTCAAAGGTCTCTTCTTCAATGCTTTTTAAACCACTGTCCAATGCATATTCAATTTCCCTTAAATGCCTGCAATTATAAAAGGCTTTTTTTTCGATGTTTTTTACGGAATATGGTATCTTTATTGAAACAAATCTTTGATTTCCCGCAAATGCTGATTCTTTAATTACATTTACTGTGGAAGGTAAATCAATACCTCTTCTAATTTTGCAGTTTTCAAATGCACTTTTTCCGATAACTTTTAAGCTTTCGGGAAGTTTTACATATTCTAATTTGTAATTCCCCTTGCATGCACCATCTGCAATATAATAGAAACGATCCGGAATTTCTAATTCATGAACTCTCCCTAAGCTCTTTGGAATAGTTTTAAAGGTATTCTGGCCCTTCTGGATGCTATCCCAGGTCTTTTCATCAAATAACATTTTTCCTCCTAAGCTATGAACACAAATTAAAAGAAACCACCAAATCACCTTTTCTTTAATTGTGCTATTAATATTAATCTTATCCCTGATTACGATTCTTTTCCCTGTCAATTATTATAACATATGCTAAAATAAATATCTACTCTTTATCTATGTTTTTGAGTATTTTTACCTTCTTTCTGTCATGGAATTATTAGATAAATATATCTATGATTAAAATAATTATCGATTTCATAGAAATTTATTAAACTTTTCTGTTCAATTTCCTTATTTTTCTCACTTTTTTAAGAGTTATTTTTATATGTTCTTATCAACATTGCAAAAAAAGAAATGGTCAGCTAAGCCAACCATTCCTTTTAAAAAATATTAATATTAAAGTGGTATGCTAAATGCCATTTTTATTCTGCTACTTTAAGTCCATCATTTGGTACGTGAATAATCTTTTGAGGACACTTCTCAGCACATTTTCCACATCCGATACATTTTTCCTGATCGATGTGAGCTATATTGTTTTCAACTGAAATAGCATCACTTTCACATACTTTTACGCAGGCCTTACAAGCAATACATCCAACATCACAGCCTTCTTTGACTGCTTTACCTTTATCTTTTGAACTACACTGAACTGCATAGGATGCTTTAACTGTGAATAACTCAATAAGTGCATTAGGACAAACCTTTGCACATTTTCCACATCCTGCACATTTGTCACGGTCGATATTGGCAACACCGCCTACGATACTGATAGCATCAAAGTCACATTCTTTAATACAACTTCCAAGTCCAATACAACCAAATGAACATTTCTTTCCACCTTTACCAGGTGTAACTGCAGCTGTTCTACAATCCTGAAGTCCATAGTAATCAAAATTTCTAACTACTTTATCACAGGTTCCTGAACACTTAACATAAGCTGCTTTTTTATCTGCACTTCCTGCTTCTACTCCCATGATGGCAGCAATTTTTGCTGCTACGTCAGCTCCACCTACAGGGCATCCATTTACAGGAGCAGCTCCGTTTGCAATTGCCTTCGCCATGGCATCACAACCTGCATAACCACAAGCACCACAATTATTACCAGGAAGGCATTCTCTAACATCTATTTCTTTTTGATCAACTTCTACCTTAAATTTCATTCCGATAAAGCCAAGGAGAAGTCCGATTATAAGTCCTGTAATACCAACCACAAGGCCTACTGTTACAACACCCATTACATCCATTATAATTTCTCCTTTCTTTTAACGAAGCATTCCTGAAAATCCCATGAATGCTATCGCCATTAATCCGGCAGTTACGAGAACTATTGGAGTTCCCTGGAATGATTTTGTAATATCATTGTTTTCTAACTTCTCACGAATACCTGCCATAAGAACAATAGCAATGATGTATCCGATACCTGTACCAAATCCGGCAACAACACTTTGAATGAAATTGTAGCTATTTTGTACATTTGTAAGTGCTACACCAAGTACGGCACAGTTTGTTGTGATAAGTGGAAGGAATACTCCCAATGCTTCATATAATGAAGGCATTACTTTTTTAAGTATCATTTCAACCATCTGAACCAATGCTGCAATAACAAGGATAAATACGATGGTTTGCATATAAGTCATATCTAAAGGTACAAGAATGAACTGATAGATAAGACTTGCTACAGTTGAAGCAACTGTTATAACGAAAAGTACCGCCATACCCATTCCAAGAGCTGTATCAATCTTTTTGGATACACCAATGAATGCACAGATACCAAGGAACTGACTAAGTACAACATTGCTTACTAAAGCTGTAGAAATAAGAATAATAAATAATCCTGCCATTTAGTCCACCTTCTTTCCGGCATCATCTTCTTTTGCCTTAGCTGCAGCTTTTACTGCTGCTTTTGCTTTCTTTTCTTCTTCTGCCTGTTTTTCAATCATTTTTCTGTACTCTAATACTTTTGCATGATTGTCAGCACAATCTGAATCAAAACATCTTTCGCAATTGCCACCGCATGCAATGTTTGGTCCGCCACCTTCTACATTTGTAGCACATGGAAGCTGTAATTTATTTTGAACAGCTGCTAAAAGTGCAACAACAAAGAATGCTCCAGGAGCAAGAATGAAGATTGCAAGTGGTACATATGAATCTGGAAGAATCTGGATTCCGAATACGCAACCGCTTCCAAGAATTTCTCTTACGATAGCTATTGCTACAAGACCTACTGTAAATCCAAGTCCCATACCGATACCGTCAAATATTGAAGGGATGATGCCATTCTTTGATGCATATGACTCTGCACGTCCAAGAATGATACAGTTAACAACGATCAATGGAATATAAATTCCAAGAGCTTCATAAATACTAGGTACATATGCCTGAAGTAAGAACTGAACTAATGTAACGAATGATGCAACTACTACGATGAATGCAGGCATTCTGACTCCATTAGGTATAACTTTTCTTAATAATGATATAACAAGGTTTGATAAGGTAAGAACCACTGTTGTGGATAATCCCATACCAATACCATTCATAGCTGCTGTTGTTACAGCAAGGGTAGGACACATTCCCAGCATAAGAATAAATATAGGATTTTCTTTAACGAGACCATTTATCAAACGCTCGCCTGGTGTATTTGGTTTCATTTGTATTCCTCCTTACTGTACAAGATTTTTAACATAGTAGAGAGCAGCATTTACACCACCGGTTACGCAGGTAGAAGTTATAGTAGCACCTGAAATAGCATCTATTTCATCATCTGCTGATGCTCCTGCTTTTGTAACTTTGAATCCGTCAACTGCTTTTCCTACATACTGGTTTCTAAAAGCTTCTTCTTTACAACGCTGTCCAAGACCAGGAGTTTCTTCACAAGAAAGGATTTCAATTCCTGTAACTTCACCTTCTAATGTAACACCAATTGTAAATCCAACGCTTCCACCATAACCTTTAAGTCCGTTTACAGATAATACATATCCTAAAGCAGTTCCTGAACCGTCTACTGCCTGTTTAACTTCTGTAACTTCACCATTATCAATTCCACCTGATAAGATTTTGGCGTTTACATCATCATAATCCACATCCACATCTTCAAATGTGTCTGCATCTGCATAAACTAATGCATAAGCTTTGTTTGTTGCAGCGATATTAGCCTGTTTGATAGGCTCTTTTGTAATCTGGTAAACTGCTCCAAGTAAGGATCCTGCTACCACAGTGATGATGAGGAGAATAATGGCATCTTTAACTATTGTATTTTTCTCTTTCATTATTTAGCCTCCTTCTCTACACCAAATGCATTTGGAATTGTAAATCTTTCAATAATCGGGATGAAAAGGTTACAGATGATGATTGCATAGGAAACACCTTCTGCTGAACCACCCCAAAGTCTGAAGATTCCTGTGAGTACACCAAGACATACACCATAAATAAGCTGTCCTGATTTGGTAATAGGGCTTGTTACATAATCTGTAGCCATGAAGAAGGCACCGATTACAAGACCACCACCGCAAAGCATTTCAAGAGTATAATTTACATCGAATCCACCAAAGAGGAAAATAAAGATTGCAAAAGTAAGGATGTAGGTTCCCGGTATTCTTATGCTAATTACCTTTCTTGCAAGAAGATAAGCTCCTCCGAGAAGTACAGCGATTACAGATGTTTCTCCAATTGTTCCTGATGTGGTACCAATGAACATTCTTAAAAGATCTACTGAATCTCCTGCTCTCATGGCTGTAAGTGGTGTAGCTGTACTAACTGCATCGATTTCAGCCGGAAAGCTTGTCATATAGGCAGTAAATGAAAGCATCATGAAACATCTTGCACCAAGGGCAGGGTTCATGAAGTTTTGTCCAAGACCGCCATAAAGCTGTTTTACAACAATAATAGAAAATACACTGCCAATAGCTGCAATCCACCAAGGTAATCCTGCAGGCAGATTGACAAATATTATCAAACCTGTTACAGCTGCTGATAAATCAGCAATTGTTATTGGTTTTTTCATGGCTTTTTGCCATACATATTCTGAAAGAACACAAACACCTATACAAACAATAAGTAAAATAATTGCATTTACAAGTAATCCATATCTGTAATTATTATAAAGACCAAAAAGTGTTGCAGGTGCTAATGCTATAAGGACATCCCTCATGATAGAAGTAGTTGAATCTTTGCTTCTTACATGAGGTGCTGATGATACATTTAACATTTTATCCACGGTTTACACCTCTTTCTTAAAAAATTATTTTGCAGAAGCTTTTGCTGCTGCTGCTCTTCTTGCTGCTGCCACTGCACCTCTGGCCTGTTTGAATCCCTGTGTAAGTCTTCTCTTGGCCGGACATACATAAGTACAGCTTCCGCATTCAAAGCATTCCATACCATTTAATTCAACAAATCTATCATAATCGAATTTGTCAGTTGCCTCTGCCATCTTCTGAGGAATCAGATTACTAGGACAGGCATCTACACATCTTCCACATCTAATACAATTTGAAGGCTCATATTTAGCCACTTCATCCACTGTTAATGCTAAAAGTGCTGAAGATGATTTTGTAACTGGTACATCAATATCATATAAAGCAAACCCCATCATAGGACCACCGGAAATAATCTTTTCAGGCTGGGTTTTGAATCCCCCTGCATCCTCTAAAATCTCTTTGTAACTCATTCCGGTTCTAACCTGGTAGTTACCTGTGTTGGCAACTGCATCACCTGTAATTGTAAGAGTTCTAAAGATTGATGGAACTGATTCGCAAACTGCACGGTAAATTGAAATAACCGTATCAACATTTGATACAATACAACCTGCATCAGCCGGAAGCATTTTTGAATAAATCTTTCTTCCTGTTGCAGCATATATAATCATACGCTCTCCACCTTGTGGATACTTTGTTTTTAATTCACAAACATCCACTTTGCTTTCATTTGCGCAGATTTGTTTTAATTTTGCAATAGCCTGTGGCTTGTTTTCCTCAACGCAGATAAGTCCTTTTGCATTTGGGAAAAGCTGCAATAAAATCTTAACTCCAGTTACTAATTTTTCTCCTTCTTCCAACATAAGTCTGTAATCGGAAGTAAGGTAAGGCTCACACTCAGCACCATTAACCAATACATAATCAATGGCATTGCTGTCTTTAGGAGTGATTTTTACGTTAGCAGGGAAGCCTGCGCCACCCATTCCAACTACACCGGCATCTTTTACGATATTTCTAATCGTATCAGCATCCATTTGTGTATAATCTCTCTTTTCGCCGTAGCCTTCTACTGTTTCATATTCATAATCGTTCTTTACAAATACAGACGGAACGATCGCACCGTTAACAGTAAGGTGTGGTTTTACATCCAAAACCTCTCCGGAAACGGAACTGCAAATATTGGCAGAAATGAAGCCGCTCGCCTCTCCAATTCTTTGTCCAACCTTTACTTTGTCGCCTTTTTTAACGACAGGATTTGCCGGTGCCCCAAGATGTTGTGCCATAGGATAAACTAGAATATCCTTAGGATCAATTTTCTTGATAGGCTTGTCCTCAGCAAGTTCCTTCCCTTCGTACGGATGAATACCACCTAAAAACGTGCCTAAACTCATTGTGGTTTCCCTTCTTTCTTTTTTATTTATATGAATCTGGAAATTACCAGATATCATTCTAAAATAATGCCGTGATTACTAACTCTAAGAATAGAATATTTAATAAAATTTAGCAATTTTAAAAATTAACAATATTTTTATTTTTTTATAATGAAATTATTAGTAATTTAATTATGTTAATAAAAAATGCCAAACTTTGCTTATTGCCAAAATACCTTATCAAACAATTGGTAATTTATAACAAAAAGCAAAGATAAATATAAAGATAATTTTTTTAGACTTAGGCCATTCTTTGTCCATTGGCATGGGAATAAATACAATATTCCACGCGGTTTCTTCCGTTGTTTTTAGCTCTGTAAAGGAGCTTATCGGCCATTTCGTAGATTAAATCAAAATTCAGGGTGTTTGTCGGCTCCATAATTACAACACCAATACTTACAGTGACATAACGCTTGTCACTATTGCTGCCGTGTTTAATCTTCAGATTTTCGATGTTCTTTCTCATTTTTTCCGCATAAGCCACTATATCTGCATCTTTGGCACCCTGAAAAAATATAATAAACTCTTCTCCACCAAGTCTCGCAGTAATGTCTGTTGCTCTTTTGGCATTATCTTTTATCACACTGGATACTTTTTTTAGACATTCATCTCCTGCCGGATGTCCAAAAGTGTCATTGTATATCTTAAAATTATCAATATCCATAATCATAAGTGCTACCTTACACTTGTTTCTAACACAGAAAGGCCATATTGTTTTTATACTTTTAGCAAAACCTCTTCTGTTATTAAGCATAGTAAGCGGATCTGTGTAGGCATCTCTTGCTGAATCATCATATCTTCTTTTAACAAAAAGATATTTGATTTTTTTAGTGTAATATACCCTTGAAAAAATACCGCATACTCCAAATACCAATATTGCCTGGGTAAGGTAGGCCTTTGTCTGGGTACCCATAATACAAAGACATAAAAGCCAGAAAACCATATACAAAACATATGAAAAGTACTCAAATGAATTGAAATACGGTGACATGCTTACAATGATAAATGTGGCTGTCAACATAGGAAAATTTATGACAGAATCTGGTGTTATCATGGTAAATGCCATTATAAATGTGATATATAATGTCCAGAAAACATATACATATTTTTTTGCCTTTTTGCTTATATTTATAGCCTTTAATACCCTTTGTGAGTACTTATAGGACAAAAACAAAAACATTTCAAAGATAGCTATTACTGCCATATATTTTAAAATGTAATCAAAAGGACGCTGTCCCCAGAAAACAAATATACTAAACAAAGGCAAAATCACCATAGTAATACAAGATACAATTCTCATATTTCGAATATTTTTTTTCTGTATACGTTTTGGTATCTTATTTTCTAAACTCCTCATTTTTTCGCTCTCCAAATAAATACAAACAGGGAAAAAATTATTATAAATTTCTTCTGTTTTTCCACACTATTTTTTAAAAATAATTGTACAAAAATACTAATTAAGGATTTATATTCTGATTATAAAGCTGCACAATCAAAATATTTCCCAGAAATAATGTTTAGTTAAAATGACGCTTCTTAACAATTTAAGCAAAAATAAAGACAAAACAAACAAAATCATAAATAAATCTCAAATATACTTTTTGTATAAATATACCTTAAAACATTATACTCGCATATTCATACATCATTGTCCCTTTGGCAGTTTGTTTAAGATATCATCTCCCAAAAGACTCCCCAGCGAAAAAGAAAGGCCTTCCTTGTTTTTAAACATATCAATGATGCTTCCAGCCCGTTTTTCAAATTCTTTTTCATCATTAAATAATTTATATAAAGCTGCTGTATTACCGGCATCTGCCAATGCAGAATGTTCTCTTCCGGCAAATTCAATATTCATGCCGCTCATTGCATTAGACAATGAAAGCATGTGCTCTATTCCGATTTTTTCACAAAAAATCTTTTGAAAATCCACCCATTTATCTAAAATCTCCCCAAGTTTTGGATTAGAATATTTTTTCAGTTCACTCTCATGCTTAATCTGTCTGAAATCTGTATCACTCCAGGAGAGAACCGTAGTATCTTCAGCTATCCACTCAAGAAATTCATCCATTACCGTTGAAAAAGAAGCTGCCTCTTTAACCTTTTCGTTTGAAATACCTGTAAATTCTTCTATAAAAGATGTTATCTGTCCATATTCCGGTTTTACAAGTCTTTCGAAGCTGTCACATATGTCAAGATTTTCATCAAGCCTAACTGCACCAATTTCGATGATTTCAAAGACTGAATGCTTCTTTTTCAGGTCATCCTTAAAGGAAGTCCCACAAAACTCAAGGTCGATAATCACCTTGTTCACCTGTTCATCATCCCTCTTTTTATTTACGAATATATATCTTTTATTATATATATAAAGAAAACATTAAATCAAGATTATTTTTTTGTTAATACGATGTTTTATTATACTATAGTTTTTGACGTTATACTATATTTTATGACAAAAATCGTCGATTTTTTTGTTTTTTACGTATATTTTCTACAACTTTATTTTTATTTTTTTAATTTTTATCCTTTCTTCAATAAAGTAAACTTGTACCGCTACACATTTTACTATAAAATGATATGGGTTTTTTACTTACTTACAAAATTGTTAGAAAGGTTTAGCCATGAAAGAATATTTTGATTTATTTTTATGTTTTCTAAAGCTTGGTGCCACAAATTTCGGTGGCGGATATGCCATGCTTCCAATTTTGGTTAAGGAAATTGACGAAAAAAGGCACTGGGCAACTACCCAAGAATTAATGGACTATTTTGCTATAGGTCAGTGCACTCCTGGCACCATTGCCATAAATGTCGCCTCATTTATCGGTTACAAGAGAAAAAAAATTCCGGGAGCCATTTTAGCCTCCGTAGGCTTTGTGACTGTTCCTGTTATTCTTATTATCATAATCGCCTCCCTGCTTTCAAATTTTGCCCAATACAAGCTTGTGCAGGATGCCTTAAGTGGAATAAGAATCTGTGTATGCCTTCTTATTGTAAATTCTGTTATGACTCTCTGGAAAAAATCCATAGTTGATAAAATTACTCTCTTTGTCTACATTTTTATTTTTTCCATATCAGCTTTTTCAGGGTTTTTACCTGTTCATATCTCGCCTGTAATACTGGTTATAGCAGCAGGTATTTTTGGAATTACCAGAACAAACAAATTACCGGAGGAAAAAGATAAAAAATGATTACACTTTTAAGAATATATTTTGAATTTTTTAAGGTTGGATTGTTTTCTATAGGGGGAGGTCTTGCCACTATTCCTTTCCTATATGAATTATCAGCAAATACCGGCTGGTTTTCTGAAGAAGACATCGCCAACATGATTGCCATATCCGAGTCAACTCCCGGAGCTTTAGGGATTAATATGTCCACCTATTCCGGTTTTCTTTCAAGTAAAGCATTAGGGGGTATAGTAGGAACTTTAGGGCTTATAAGTCCATCTGTTATTATAATTATCATAATTGCAAAATTACTCACAAAATTTAAGGATAATGAATATGTGAAAAGCTCCTTTTACGGATTAAGACCGGCTTCAATAGCCATGATCTCCGTGGCAGGTATCAGTCTGGCAAAAATCACCCTTGTTAATTTAAACGAGGCCTTTAATGCCCAAAATATTTTTTCCTTTTTCAATATTCCCGCAATCATCCTTTTGATTTTTTTATTTATTATTTACAAAAAATTTAAACTTCATCCCATTGCATTAATAATAATAGCCGGATTATGCGGTATTGCATACGGTTTTTTATCATGCCTGTAAATTTTTATGAATTTTACTGATTATTAATATTGTATTCACACCTATTTCATATTATAATTTCTTTTGTTGTAATTTATATCCGGGGTTTGAAAAAGTATTATTTAATATGCAGATTCTTTTCTCACCCCATATCTTTTTATTATAATATGAAGGGAGCTTTATTTAATGAATTCAAATGATTCAAATGTAGATGCTTCTAACATCTACCGTCTTGATGGCAAAGTCCCTATAGGAAAGGCTATTCCTTTCGGACTTCAGCACATTCTTGCAATGTTTGTATCCAATGTTACTCCTATTATTCTTTTGGCAGGAGTTGCTATGTACAACGGTGTGGCTTTTGACAATATCACAGCTGCTCACCTTGTACAAAACTGTATGATTATTGCAGGAATAGGAACTTTGATTCAGCTTTACCCACTCTGGAAAATCGGTTCGGGTCTTCCAATTGTTATGGGTATCAGTTTTACTTTTTTAAGTGCATTGATGGTTATTGCACAGGAGGATTACGGCATTGCAGTAGGTGCGATTATCGTGGGCGGTGTTATAGAAGGACTTTTAGGTCTTACCGCTAAATTCTGGGCAAAATTTATTACACCGGTTGTTGCCGGATGTGTCGTTACTTCTATCGGAGTAAGCCTTCTTAATGTAGGTATGAGTTCTTTTGCACAGTCTTCTTCCTATGAAATCGGAAGCTGGCAAAATCTCCTTGTAGGTTTGATTACTATTGTCATTTGTATCCTTACCCAGACTCTTGGAAAAGGATTTATAAAACAGTTAAACCTTCTTGTAGGTCTTTTGGTAGGCTATATTGTATCCATTGCCTTTGGAATGGTTGATTTTGCTTCAATCGGAAATACAATCAACGAATTAGGCTGGATTGCACTTCCACAGATGTTTGCCTACAAACCTGTTTTCAAACTTGGACCTATTATTTCAATCACTCTTGTATTTTTAGTTTCAGCAGTTGAGACAATTGGAGATTCATCTGCCATTTGTAAAGGCGGATTAAAAAGAGATATAAAAAACAATGAAATTTCCGGTTCTGTTGCATGTGATGGTTTCATTTCAGCTATATCCGGTGGAGTTTTTGGATGCTCTCCTATTACAAGTTTTTCACAAAATGTTGGTATTTGTAACATGACAGGTGTTGTAAACCGTTTCACGGTAATGTGTGGTGCAGTTATTATGATTGCTGCCGGACTTTTCCCTGCCATTGGTGCAATACTTACTTCTGTTCCAAACTGTGTTTTAGGCGGATGTACTACCATGCTCTTTGGTTCAATCGCTATAGCAGGTATGAACATGCTTCATGATGCAGGATTTAATCAGAAAAATACAATTATTACAGCTACTTCTCTTTCAATTGGTATCGGTGTTACACAGGTTGACGGATTCTTTAGTCATCTTCCTGCTGCAGTTGGAGATATCTTTGCAGGAAACTCAGTAGCAGGTGTTTTTGTAGTTTCCCTTTTACTTTCACTTATTATTCCTGAATCAGTAAACAAGGAAAACTAATAAAATAAATTTCAAAACAAAAAGGTCTTATACCAATCCATAAGTATAAGACCTTTATTTTTATTTATATCGGGATATTTCTTTTAAAAATCCCCTTTCTCTTTTGAAAATCACTTTCTGCCATAAAGCTTATTATAATATTCCAGTGAATAGTTATAAAGCTCATCATGGGCAATCTCGCCTTGTTTTGGATCTGACATATCTGTCATAATAAATGCCATAACGCGTCCGTTTTCACCAAAGTGATCAACAAAATCTCTGGTAGCTTTTCTTATTTCCTCTTCTCCCCAACCATGCTCAATAGTAAGTGGAAAGGCGAATGTCATCTGTTTTCCGTATTTTGAATGTAATAAATCAGGCTCATTAATAAATAATTGAGGATTCCACATATCAATTCCCATTTCTATCATTTCCGGAACATATTGTATGTTCTTTCCACAGGAATGCAATTCTATGAATTTACCCTGGTCTTTAACGAATTTAAGGAATCTGCTTGTCTCCGGCATGATTTGTTCATCAAACATTTCATTTGAGAAAAATCCGCTTCTTTGTGTTCCCCAGTCATCATGATATAAAACACCATCTACTCTTCCGTAGTACTCAAATATCTTTGAGCAGGATTCAATCTTGTAATCAGCCATTTTTTCAAAGAACTCAGCCAGTAACTCCGGTTCTTCGTAAAATGCCACCAATGATTCATCAAATGGAATCATCTCATGAAGACGTTCAAATAATCCCTCTACACATTCATAAATATGTACTCGATCCGGGTCTAAATTCTGCTGAATTTTAGCTCCATCTGCTTTAAAATCAACCAGTGAAAGATCCGGCCATTCAAGTTCTTCTTTCCAGTTAGCAAAATCTGAAATGGTTCTGGTGCCGGGTTTTGTAATCATTCCTCCAACGGAATCTACCATTTGCCAGTTTACACCCCACCAATCGTATCCATCTTCTTCCGGTACCGGATGCTCCTCCATAGCGTCTGGCCAAATAATATTTGACTCAGTAAAATATGCAGGCATCCAATAAGGCTCTTCCCCCTTTACGCAACGAATATAATTTTCTTTTACACTATAAGGTCTTCCTGTAATAGGCGGTTTAGCCATCTGAAACATAGCCGGCCAGGTTCCTTCTTTCTGCCACCATTTTGAATAGTCACGGTGTGCTGCAGTTTCCATGAATTTACCCATGTATATACCTCCTTATTCAGTTTTCCCTTAATAAAAAAATACCCAAAAGCCGGAAGCTTTCCCAGGGCATCCGACTAATACAATTATAATATTTTTCCTGCATTTTTTCAATATTTTTATATTTTTTTCGATTTAGGGGTTAAATTTTTTGAAAACGATACGATAAATTAAACAGATGTTAGTTTTTATTACTTTTTCACAAAATGCGTTTTTGCATTGAAACTTTTAATAGTTACATTTTTTCACACACTCTTAAGAAAGAACAGGTCTTTGACCTGTTCTTTCTTTTTATCTTAATCTAATTTTTTTATTTTTCGTCTTTTTTCAACAACTGCTGCTATTTTTGAAAAAACAACCGTTTCGTCCACAGGTTTTGCAATATGTCCATTCATTCCTGCCTTGAAACAGGCCTGTATATCTTCTTCAAAGGTATTGGCAGTCATGGCAAATATCGGAACGGTTTCGGCATCGGCTCTGTTTAATTTTCTGATTTTTTCAGTAGCCTCTAAACCATCCATCTCAGGCATTCTTATATCCATTAATATAAGGTCATAATAGTCTTGCGAGGAATCTGCAAAGGTATTTACCGCCTCTATACCATTGTAGCACCTGTCAGGCTTTGCACCTTGGTTTTCAAGAAGCATAACAGCTATTTCCATGTTTATTTCATTATCCTCTACAACCATTACATTAAGCCCTGTTAAATCAACTTCTTTTGATTTTTCCTCGTCTATTACACTTTCTTCTTCCTGTGCCAAATCCACATCTAGTTTTACGGTAAAGGTAGCCCCTAATCCTTCTGTTGATTCAAGTTCTATGCTGCCTCCCAAAAGCTCAACTATTTTTTTTGTAATGGCAAGGCCAAGTCCAGAGCCCTGTCTGTTTTCATTTGTAAAAGTGTTTTCCTGTTCAAAGGGTTTAAACAAATGTTTTTTAAACTCTTCTTTTATTCCTATTCCCGTATCACTTACAAAAACTGTCAATCTTCCCTTATGGAGGTTTTTTCTTTCCATATGGATATTTAAGGTGACATCGCCTCTTATAGGGGTGAATTTTACTGCATTATACAATAGATTTAAAAATATCTGATTAAATCTTACCTTGTCCACAAAAATGCAAAAAGCTTCATCATTGCTTTCTATGTGAAAATTGATTTTTTTCTCATCACACAGGGGTTTTACTATAGCATACATAGTTTCCACAAACTCTTTTTCAGAGTAATCCGAAGGATTTAAACTAATTTTACCGCTTTCTATCTTTGACATATCTAAAATATCATTTACCAGTCCCAGTAAATATTTTCCCGAAATGTCTATTTTGGAAAGGTATTCTTCAACTTCTTCATTTTTGTTGACAGACCTTGCTATATCAGTCATTCCAAGGATTCCATTTAAAGGAGTTCTTATATCGTGGCTCATTCTTGCAAGAAAATTGCTCTTGCTTTCATTGGCAAGTTCTGCATCATTTAAGGCTTTTTTATAATCCTGATTTAATTTTGATATTTCAACAGTCTTTTTCCTGTAGCCATGTAAAACAATTATGTTAATTATTGCAATAAAAGCAAAAATACCAAATATTAAAATGACAATATTGGGATTTTCTTTTGCAAAATCATAATAGCCGACTTTCTCCTCGTTTTTTTTCGGGACGGCAGCATATAAAACAAGGCTGTTATTTATAATCATTAAAAATGCAATAGTTAAAAGCACTAACATACGTTTAAGTGTTTTCATACCCTTCTCTCCGTTTTTCTGACTTTATTCAACTGATTTTAACGATTCCACCATATTTATTTTTTTCATTCTCATATAGGTAAAGACCTGCATAATAAAATTAACAAAGAGTATTATCAAAGCACTTATTACATAACTTTTTACAGTTATTATCCTGAAAAAAGTCATTGCTTCACTTTCAATAACATCCATTACAAGTCCAAAAAATATTCTTCCTGTAAACAATCCTATAATTATACTTACCAGGGCAGTCACAAAGGTTTCCCTGTAAATATAGGAGTTTGACTCATTATCCGTAAATCCCAATACCTTTAAGGTTGCTATCTCTCTTTTTCTTTCGCTTATATTAATGGAAGTCAGATTATAGATAACAACAATTACCAGTAATATACCTACAACAACAATGAGAATAATTACTTTATCAAGACTTACATTCGTATCCTTTGCTGTCTTTAAAAGATCCGACATAAAATTCACATTGACGATGTCATCTTCTTCAAGAAGCTTCTTGGCAAGTTCGTTATAGTCTCCGTCAAAATCAGCAATAACCATATTTCCTTTTATCTTTTCACTAAATTTATCGTCATAAATGTGATTCCCAATATAAATATAATTTTCAATGTAATTTTCAACTATATGATCAACCTTAAATTCGTATTTTTCCCCATAAGAATTTTTCAAGGTAATATTTTTTCCAACTCTTACATTAAGGTCATTTGCCATTTTTTTGGTTATAAAAACACTGTCTTTTCCCAGTTTCAGCTTTTTTCCCGAGGAAATATCCACAAATTCAAAAAAATGATTAAATTGTTTCAAATTCTTTGTGGATATCAAATAGGTTTCCATGCTTTTTATATTATTGGAGGCTTTGTATGAACTTTGTTCAATAAGCACGGGATTTTTAAGTCCTTCCTTATCAAACACTTCCTTTAAATCATCACTGATTTCATCTTTTTCCTTAGTTAAAACCGCCATTACATCGTATTTTAAAATTCCCCCAAACTGTCTGTCCACTACCTTTAAAGTACTGTCTCTAAGTCCAAATCCCGTAACTATTAAAGCACAACAACCTGCTACACCAATTAAAGTCATAATTCCTCTTTGTTTGTATCTTACAATATTTCTAATGGTGACTTTCCAGGAAAAAGATAGACGACTCCAGATAAACGAAAGCCTTTCCAAAAATATTTTCTGACCTTTTTTTGGAGGAAGGGGTCTTAATAGTGATGCCGGTGTATTTTTTAATTCCATGTTTGTAAAAAAAACCGTTACTGACGACATGATAATTATTGACACTATAAACATTGCATAAAAATGAGTCTTACTATAGGTCAATATCAACTTTGGCAATAAATAAAAACTGAAGGTTCCGTATATTATATCCGGAATAGTCCTACTGCCTATGAAAAAGCCAAGGACATTTCCAAATATGGTAGCTGACAATACATAAATCAGATACGAAGTTATTATTTTAAAGTCAGAAAATCCCAAGGAAGCCAGGCAGCCCAGTTCCCCTCTTTCTTCCACAATCATTCTTGCCATGGAATTTGAACTCATTAAAATAACAATTATTATAAAAAACACAGGAATAACATTGGATACAAGAGTAATAACATTTGTTCCGTTTCCAATGCCGTCATAGCCTGCTATACAATCATCTCTATCTGAAATTAGCCATTTTGTATTAACAGATTCTTCAAATTCAGCAATTGGCTCATCAAAGGCAGAATAATCAAATACCGTACTAATGGCAGGGTCAACTTCAGAATAGAGTTTTTTTTCAAATTCATCGATTAAATAATCATCTCTTAACTGCTGTCTGTCTTCTTTAATCTCTTCTATATCATCTAAAACCCCGTCTACTTTTTTCTTGTATTTCTCACTATAGCCATTGTATTTTCCGGCATTTTTTACTGTGATACAAATCTCAGTACAGGATTCTAAATCAAATTCTTCCTTCTCCACATAAATATATGAATCTAAAGAACCATCTCCAACGGTAGTGCTTCCATAATCCACTGCCATATACAAAGGGGATTTTACCGTGGCGGTAACCTTGTATTTTTTATGCTTTAAGGCATCGTTTTTATCTTCAATTACATTTATTGTATCTCCCACTTTGTAATGACGGTAATCTGCCATACATTCCCCACTATTTTGGGGATTTTCTCCTTCTATGATTTCAGGTTTGTTCATGGTTTTTAGAATAGAATGAACTCTTAGGGAATCTCCATTATCTACAAGAATGTCTGCACTGTAAGCCTCCACCGCATTTTTTACCCCTAAAAGATTTCTTAAGGAATTAATATCCTCTTCTCCAAATCCGGTGGTACTTACAACTTCAATATCCATTAATTTTTGCGAATTTGCATATTCACTTACAGAAGATGTAATATCATAGCTTGTCTGACTTATACCCTCATAAAATCCAACACCAAGTAAAACTATAATCATCAGTGACAGATAACGACCAAAAGATTTTTTGATTTTTTTCAATGTATTTTTATAAACCATCTTCCCCAACCCCTATTCTTATTTACAGAATAATATCAGCTACATTCTTTGGATTATCATTAATAATAATCTCGTCTACTTTCCCGTTTTTAACCTTTATAACCTTGTCTGCAATCTGTGCTATAGCCTGATTGTGAGTAATAATAATTGTCGTAGTTTTATTATTTTTGCAGGTATCACATAAAAGCTGTATAATCATTTGACCTGTATTGGAATCTAAGGCTCCCGTAGGCTCATCACATAATAAAAGCTTGGGATTTTTGGCAATGGCTCTTGCTATGGCCACTCTTTGCTGTTCTCCTCCTGATAATTGGGAAGGAAAATTAGACTTTCTTTCCTCTAATCCAACTTCTTTAATTACCTCTTTGGGATCTAAACTGTCCTTACAAATCTGACAGGCTAACTCCACATTTTCCAAAGCCGTAAGATTTTCCACCAGATTATAAAACTGAAAAACAAATCCTATATCATTTCTCCTGTAAAAGGTCAGCTCTTTTCTTCCCATTTTAGAGATTTCTTTTCCATCTACGAATATTTCACCGTCCGTAACATTATCCATTCCTCCCAGTAAATTTAAAAGGGTGGTTTTTCCAGCCCCGGATGGGCCCAGAATAACCACCAATTCTCCTTTTTCAACGGCAAATGAGCAGTCAGAAACTGCCTTTATAACAACCTCTCCGGTTTTATATTCTCTTTTTACATTTTTAAATTCAATAAAAGACACTTATTTCCCTCCCAAAAATAATGGTTTAATAAGATTTACCCCATACTTCTTTCCTTATCCGCATACATTTTCCAATCAACCATTCCTATAAACTGCCTTGCGGATAATTTCTTTTCTGTATCATATATATCATAACCAATACTCACAGATATTTTAAAACCGGGATTTGAATCAATCCGGTATTTATTTATCTGATTTTTTATAGATTCTGCCAAAGCATCCAGTTCCTGGTAATCGTTATTTTTAATTATAGCACAGAATTCATCCCCACCTACTCTACTGATAAAATCAGTCTTTCTTATATTACTATTTAGTACTCTTACCAGTTCAATAAGCACTTCATCTCCAACTTCGTTTCCGAAGCATTCATTTATTTCCTTTAATTTGTTTATGTCAATCATCATTACGGCAAATGTAAAGTCTTCATTTGAAGCCTCTCGTATCATATCATCCAAAACAAGTTCAAATTTTTGCCTGTTATATGCCCTTGTAAGATAGTCAACTTCCGAGTTTCTGTTTAAAATATTTACATAGGTTACCATTAAAGAATAGGTTATTCCTATGGCAAAAAAAGGATATTGAGTGGAAATTGTATATAATATGGCTCCAAGTGCCGGGGGTATGCTAAAAACAATCAAAGTATTTACATGCTGGGCATCAAAGTGTTTTCTATGAAGAAAAACAAACAATTCTAAAAATACCCCTAAAAACAACAAAAGGAAGAGTAATACCTTAAATTTACTACCCTCATATACTTCTCCTTTATCATTAAATCGTATGGCCCATCCGTTAAAAATGGATACTAAAACTATAAATAATGCAGTAAACATAAATATTGCTTCTATAACCCTGATATATTTTACATTTATCAGGGGTTTCTTTTGCATTTGCGATATTATATATTCAAAAAATGAAGGTATGGTAAGGGGCATAATAATATATTTTACATAGGTTGCCGTAACAGCCACTTCCGGATCATTAAAATAATAAACGCAACTTTGGGCTAATAAATCTGCCAAAAAAACAGCCATGGTAACAACGACTATAAAATAGTATTCCAGCAATTCCTTGAATTTCATTATTTTTAATGCCTTTTGTTTTTGCAGGATAAAGCATAAAATCAATAAGCAAAATACATCTATTATCATCCACGCGGGTATTTTCATAACTTTACCTCCAACTAATCAATACGTTTTACTTATTAGTTATCTCATATTTTCCTTTATTATTTTTTATATTTTTTTAAGACGAATACCAGGTTTTTTAATTGCACTGGTAATTAAATCCATTTATACTGTAACTAGTAACCTATGTCAGTATAACACTAAAAGGTTTAACTTGCATAAACTAAATCTTAAAAAACAAGAAAAACTAACCAAAAATGAACATTTTGAATATTTCAAGGTATAGTGAAAGGAGACGAGATTATGACTGGAATTTCTCCAATAGGAGGAGGTTTTGATTACGGTGCTTTACATAGTGCCTCAAACGTAGCAAAAACAGCTAATGTAAATACATCAAATGCTTCATCGCAGATTTTGGATGAAGACCTTATTCCCGGAGTTTCAGAAATGAAAGCGGCAAACACTATGATTGACTTCACTATGAAAATGAGCAAAGACATTTTAGAAGTTGCCGAAGCTCAAATGGAAAACTTTACTATCGGTATTGAGCAAATGAATAAATGATTTTTAAAATAAATGCGTCTTTAGTAAGGCGCTTTATTTTTTTATAAAAAAGTTTTTATTTAGGAAATGCCACCCCGAAGGGTGGCAATTTTTACATACAGACTTGTCTTTAAGACTAATAGAAAATAATTCTCACTCAAGTAGTGTATCATTCCTTTTATTAATTTTCAATAACTTATTTGAACAATGATTATTTTTTTCAAAATTTCCGGGCTTATCAGGGATAAATTCATGTAAATAATTGTAATACAGGCAGTTATCAACATAATGTACGGAAATGTTTTAAAAAATCCATCAATAATCCTATTTGATGTAAAATATTTCTTTACATCTTTTTGAGTTTTGTTTACAAATCTGTAGGAATTTAATATTCTCTTTTTTTCACTATCAATTCTGTTTTCTATAAGCTTTTCTTCCCTGCCTTCAAAATATTCCTCCAATAATTCATTCTTTAACAGACATTTTATCATTTCATTTATTGCCAACTGATTTTCCCTAGAGCTTTTATCCGATAAAATAGTATCCCCCATTTCCCAGCGCTTTACCTCCTGATAAGAAAACCGGTTTCCCGGATCATAACTAAGAAGTCCCTTTAACAATTCTTTCAGACTGGCGTCTTTATCCCTTATTTTTTCAAGACCGGGATAAATGTCATTTATCATCAGATAGTTTAATTTATCTATCAGTATTTCTTTATGGAGATTTTTTCTAATTACATCTTCGTACATTCTTTTACCAAAATACAGGCTGTAAATAGTTTGTCCAAAGCTATAATAGTCTGACTTTTTTACTGCCGCCCCAGACATCAATTCCGGAGCCATATAACCTAAGCTACCGTTTTTGCTAAAGTCATAGACATAATCCTTATCATCCGTTTTGGTCATTATTCCAAAATCTCCTAAAACATAAGAATCTTTGTAATAATAGATATTTTCCGGTTTCAGGTCCCTGTGTAAAAAATTATTATCGTGTATTTCTTTTAAAGCCTTGTTAATATCCGGTATAAACTTTTCTTTTAAAACTTCTACCGGGATTTTTTCCTGGAAATTTGCTAAAGAACCTTCTTTGCAATAAGGATATATTTCTATGAAAAAACGGGATTTTTTTATATTTATGATGCCACTATCCACCAGGGGCAAAAGATTTGATTTTGTTGACCTGGAATTTTCTTTTAAAAAAGCGATTACATTCAGATAATTTTTTAAGTCTTTTGTGAAAATATCCGGTGAAATTCTTGTTATTATTTTTGCAATAAACTCTTCATTTGTTTTTTTATTAAAGGCCTTATAAACTTCTGATTCCCTGCTTTTATTTAAAAAACCCTTATTTCCATCTATAAAAAAAACTTCTTTATTTTCTCCTTTATACAAATAAATATCATTTATTAATTGTTTCCTTTCTATAATTCTTCCTCCTTTTATTTTTTTCATTGGGAATATTGAAAATGAAATACCCTTTTAAAGATAAATAATCCGAGCATTATTAAGACTTTGGCTTAAGAAAAAAGCCACTTTGACAGTATATAGTCATGAAAAATTTTTGTCAACAGAAAAAAATTTAAGGAAAGCCACCTCAGGGCAGCTTTCCTTTAGCTTATTTTTTTCTTGCTTTAACCTTCTCAATTACTTCATCAGCAATTTCCATAAGTTTTTTCCTGTCAGTATCAATTACAATATCTGCACAGGCTTTGTATTTTTCATATCTTTTATCCATGAGTTCCTTTATATACTCTTCATTCATATTACCCTTTAAAAGGGGTCTGTTATCAGTATTTTTAATCCTGTCATATATGCTTTTGGCAGAGGCATTTAACCATACTACAACTCCGTTTTTTTTCATATATTCAGCATTTTCTTTTCGTAATACCACTCCGCCACCGCAGGAAACCACAAGATTGTTTTCTTTGGACATTTCAATAAGGGTATTACTTTCTATGTTACGAAAATGTTCTTCGCCATATTTTTCAAACATCTCATTTATGGTCATATTTTCATTTTTTTCTATAAGCTCATCCATTTCCACCAGCTTATATCCATATTTTTTATAGATCTTTTTTGCAATGGTGGATTTTCCGCTCCCCATAAATCCAATTAAAAAAATATTTAAATTATTCATTTTTACTCCTGTGAAAAATACAATTCTTTTATTTCTTTTACGGGCATCTCTTCTCCTGTCCAGATTTTAAAGGACTCTGCCCCCTGATATAAAAGCATATACATACCATTAAAAGTTCTACAGCCTTTGTTTTTTGCCATTTTTAAAAGCTTTGTTTCTTTTGGATTATAAATAACATCTGACACTATAAGTTCACTGTTAAATATAGAATCATCTTTTATTATACAATTATCTGTATTAGGTGCCATACCAACCGAGGTTGCATTGGTAAGTATATAACTATCGGTAATTTCCCTGTTTAATACATTTTCATCTTCTAAATCGTATAAATTTACCTTACATTTTGTCTCGTTATTTAAATCTGCAACAATTTTTTCAGCCTTTTCAAAAAAAGCATCCCTGATATTAAAAACAGAAATTTCACTAAGACCGTCAAAAGCTGCCTGAGCTAAAATCGCCAAAGCAGCACCTCCTGCTCCCAAAAGAGTCATTTTCTTTCCCGTAAGGTCAAATCCCGCATCTTTTGCCGCTTTCATATAGCCTGCACCATCAGTTGTAGTTCCCGTAAGAATTCCATCGTCATTGGTAACTGTATTACAGGCTCCTATTATTCTGGATAAGGGGGATAATTTATCAACATATTTACAAACCAGATTTTTATTTGGCATTGTTAAATTAAATCCCCTTACTCTTAAAAGTTTCATTGCTTCCACAGCATTTTCCAGGTCATCTACTCCTATATCAAAAGCCAGATAGGCATAATCAAGGTCTAAAATTTCAAAAGCCTTATTATGCATTGCCGGTGAAATGCTATGGGAAACAGGACTTCCTAAAAGCCCCATAAGTTTTGTTTTTCCTGATAGTCTCATTTTTTTCCTCCCACTATGTTTATCTTTCTAAGGTCATATCTCCTTCTTTTACCCAGCCTATTTTCTTTAAGCCACCATTTATAAGAGGACAAAGAATCGCCGGTAGTATAAACGAAATTATAATAAGTCCGGCCCAGTCAAATCCTGTAATGGCAGCTTTAGTGCCGGCTTCTATGTCATTCATCCAGCCTGTATAGACTCCAATCTGGCCTACCAGACCGCAAGTACCCATCCCTGATGCCACTGCAGCGCCATTCATTTCCAACTTGAAAATACAGGTTGCTATAGGACCAGTGATTGCTGAAACAACAATAGGTGCTATCCAAATTTTAGGATTTTTTACAATATTTCCCATTTGAAGCATGGAAGTTCCGATTCCCTGAGAAATAACTCCTCCCCAGCCATTTTCTTTAAAAGACATAAAGGCAAATCCTACCATCTGGGCACAACAGCCTGCCAAGGCTGCACCTCCTGCCAGACCTGTAAGACCTAATGCTGCGCATATGGCTGCTGAGGAAATAGGAAGGGTAAGAGCAACTCCCACCAGTACAGAAACTGCTATTCCCATTAAAAACGGCTGTAAATTTGTAGCCCACATTATTACATTACCAACTGTCATGGCCGCATTTCCAAGAGCCGGAGCTAAAAGAGCCGAAAGTCCAATACCTATTGCTATGGTTACCAAAGGTGTTATAAGTATATCTACTTTTGTTTCCTTGGAAATCATTTTTCCCGCTTCTGCTGCTATAATTGCTATAAATAAAACCGCCAGAGGTCCACCTGCTCCTCCTAAGGCATTGGCAGCAAATCCCACTGTAATTAAAGAAAATAATACCAGTGGAGGGGAATTTAAGGCATAACCTATGGCACATGCCATGGCAGGTCCGCTCATGGCTGATGCCAGGCCTCCTACCGTATATTCAATGCCTGAAACATTGGCCACTGTCATTGTAAGAAAAGCTATATGAAATTGACTTCCTATGGTATTTATTATCGTTCCGATTAAAAGTGAGCAAAAAAGTCCCTGGGCCATGGCACCTAATGCGTCTATTCCATAGCGTTTTAAAGATATTTCTACATCCTTTCTTTTTAGAAATTCTTTGAAATTTCCCATAATTCCCTCCTGTTTTTTTAATAGTATCAAAATATTTTTCTATTATTTTTTATTTTCCCCTGAAAAATAATTACTATTTATACAATTATATTTTAATAACATATTTACTGCAAGTTTTACATTACCTCTTTCATTTAAATCTTGACGTTTTTTTATCTGAATAAACCTTTTTTCTTTTCTTAATCCATAAAAGCTATTATAATAATTGTAATAAAGATTATTTTTAAAAAGGAATGAATTTATGAGTACAATAAAATTTTTTGCCAGCAGATCTGAATTAGATGAGTTTAAACACGAAGATATTTCCATATATTCAAATAAAAAAGACAAAACCGGCAGAACTATTTCCGGTTTTTCCAATTGTGTCTATCTTGATTGGGAATATAATGATGAATCTGCAAAAATGATAATACAATATATTTATTCACAGCTAAACAAGGCAAAATCAAATAAAATTGAACTGTGGGCATGTCCGGAGGGTAATCCTCTTACCTTAAGTCTTAAATACAAGCCCATAAAAAAATCCTCCTGTTCCATTGATATGCTTACAATCGGACATATAAAAAGTATCTGGCATACTCCTGCCAGGAAGCCGGAATGCATTGTTGTTTTTTCAGAAAGCGATTTATCACTGGCATAACTAATATTTCAAAAAATAAGGTGAAGCAAAATCTGCTTCACCTTTTAAAAATAAAATATTTATCTATTCTTTTGCTCTTTTTCGTCTACATAGTACATCTTTGCATCCTTGTCCCCGTTCTGAATGTTCATACCATAGCCCTTTCGGTTCTGTTTTTTTAGACAAGACATACACAGACTTCCAAAATTTACCGGTGTACCACATTTCTGACACTTTAAGCCTTCGATTTTTTTTACTTTAGTAGTCTTATACTCTATCCTGCCTTCTCTAATCCACTTTTTCACTCGCCTTATAGGTATATCAAAATATTCTGCAACCTGATATTCGTTCACATCATTACTGCGAATAAATTCTTTCACATTGCCGAAGAGATTTTTTTCAAGACAATCGGGGCAAAAATCGCCTTTATAGGATTTGGCCAGAAGTCGTCCGCAATATTCACAATACTTGTAGTCACTTGAAAAAAAAGCTTCTTTTTTTATTTCCCCCATAAAAGCACCCCTTTCACAATGTAAAAAGTACGATAAATCAGTCTAACTGTGTAATAAGTTCCAATGTATGCTCTTTATTCATCTTATCGCACAATTCAATAAACTTGTCTAAAGGAACATTTTTAAGCTGCTTTTTGCATCCTCTGATATTTATGGAAACAGTATTTTCTTCAACCTCTTTATCTCCTATTACAACAATGTATGGATCCTTGTAATTTCTAAATTCCTTAATCTTTTCATTCATATTTTTATCGGCATAATCGGCTTCAACTCTTATACCAATATCAGATAAGGCATCAGCTACCTTCTTTGCGTATTCGTTATGTTCTTCTCTGATAGGAACAACACCTACCTGGTATGGTGATAACCAGAATGGGAAGGCGCCTTTGAAGTTTTCGATGAGAATACCGATAAATCTCTCTAAGGAACCAAAAATAGCCCTGTGAATAACTACAGGCTGTTTTTGGGAGCCATCATTTGCTATATAGGTAAGTCCAAAATTATGAGGAAGCTGGAAATCAAGTTGAACAGTACCACACTGCCATTCTCTTCCTAAAGCATCTTTTATCTGAAGGTCTATCTTAGGGCCATAAAAAGCACCATCACCTTCATTGATTTCGTAATTTCCTTCTCCGTATCTCTTATCAAGAATATTCTTTAATGATGCCTCTGCCTGGTTCCACACTTCAAGGTCACCCATATAATCATCAGGCCTTGTAGAAAATTCGGCTCTGCAAGTTATACCAAAAGTATTATAGATCTCATCTGCAATTGAAAGGATATCATCTATTTCTTCCTCAATCTGGGATTCCATAACAAATGTATGATCATCATCCTGTCTAAATGCCTGAACTCTGAAAAGTCCATTTAACTGGCCGGATTTTTCCTTTCTGTGAACCATGTCAAGTTCACTGTATCTGATTGGAAGTTCTTTATAAGATCTTGTAGTTCTTTTAAAGGTAAGCATTGCATTAGGGCAGTTCATAGGTTTTGCAGCAAATACATCATCTGCATCTATAGTCATATCTGCTCCCGGAATAATAAACATATTATTTTGATAATGTGCCCAATGACCACTTATAAGCCATAATTTTTTATTGTTAATAACCGGTGCTGAAATCTCATCATAACCATGTTTTATATGAAGATCTCTCCAGTATTGAATAAGAGCTTTATACATTTTCCATCCCCTTGGAAGCCAATAAGGCATACCAGGAGCTGTCTCATTAAACATAAACAGGTCTAATTGAGGTCCTAATTTCTTGTGGTCTCTTTCCATAGCCTCTTTAATAAGAGTCAAATGAGCTTTTAATTCTTCTTTTGTAGGGAATGCATAAACATAAATCCTTTGAAGGGCATCTCTTTTTTCATCGCCTCTCCAATAGGCACCGGATGCAGATTTGATCTTAAATGCAGCTGATAAGAGATCCTGTGAATTTTCAACATGTGGTCCTCTGCAAAGATCCACATAGTCATCTCCTGTGTAATATATAGTCAATCTCTCGTCTTCTGGTAGATCTTTTATAGTTTCTGTTTTAAATTTCTGATTTTTAAACAATTCTAAAGCTTCATCTCTTGAAACTTCTTTTCTTGTCCATACTTCTTTTCTCTTTAAGATTTCACGCATCTTATTTTCAATTTGAGCAAAATCATCCTGATTAATTGTTCTTGGAAGAACGAAATCATAATAAAAACCATCCGCAATTTGTGGTCCTATGGCATATTGTACATTCTCTTTTCCAAATATTTCAATAACTGCTTTTGCAAGTACATGAGCCAGGGAATGTCTGTACAATTCCATATATTCATCTTTAATCATTATTATTTTCTCTCCAATCTGTTTTTTCTCAATATACTATATAGAATATATTTATTCTGTTAGAAAATCAAGGTTTATGACATTTTTAATTGTTTCCCACAAATACTACAAATGCATGAGCATTTTTTATACTGTTTTCTGCAATTTTTACAGCAATTATCTTTAAGGTAAGATCTGTACCGATATAATCCAAAAAGTCCAGTTCTTCATATTTATCAGCATTTTTACATCTTTCTAAAATCTCTTTTCTTTCTCCAATTTTCTTCTTAAGTACTTCCTGCATTTCTTCCATGTCCATGCTGTTATAACCCATATCAGAAATAAGCTTAAGATATTGAGGCGAGGTATAAAGGTATCTTACATTATCTTCTAAAACTTCAATAATGGCCATTGACATAATATTGATATCCTTTTCTTCCCCGGCAAAAAATGCAACTGCCGGATTAAAACTTTGGAAATTAACTCTTCCTATATCATCATAGTAGGATTTTGTTTCCAAATCTTCTAAGTCATATATCCCCTTTATAATGTCATAATTCATATCTTCATAAAGCTCTGATTTTCCTGATAAAAATCCCTGAACAAAATCGCATCCAATACTCTTGGCAAACTCAAACTGTTCACTTGTTTCAACACCTTCGCAAAGAGTCTGTACCTGTAGATGTTTTGCCATATCCACCATTGATAATAATATTTTTTTTGCCTTTCCGTCATTAATTACATCATTCATATATTTCATATCCAGCTTAATAACATCAAGATCATATTCATTTAATACATTCAATACAGAAAAACCGCTTCCAAAATCATCAAGATGTATCTTAAAGCCACCGCTTCTTAATCTCTTGATGCCAAGGCCCACAAGACCTTTTTCATCTCCAAGGGAATTTTCCGCAATTTCAATAATTACAACATCTCTTGGAACATTATACATGTCAGTAATCTCTTCAATATATTTGCATATGTCGCATATTTCAAAATCAACTTTTGAAAAATTAATTGAAAAAGAAGGCATGTCATCACCCTTGGCTTTTGCTGTGGAATATACTTTACAGCTTTCCTCAAGAATATATAAATCAAGGTGATGTATAAGCTTAAACTGCTCAAGAACACCTATAAATTCTTTTGGCTGAAGTATTTTATCCTCGGAAAAATACCATCTTGATAAAACCTCCAAAGAATTCACCTTTCCGGAAATTGTTCTCATAATAGGCTGGAAATAAAGCTTAATATCCTTCTTTTTAAGTGCTTTTTCAAAATTACTTAAAATCATATTTACATCGTGTACTTCTTCACCCATTTCGTAGGTATAATACTCATAATCAGTATTGATTTTATCCCTGATATAATCACAGGCTATTCGTGCCTTGTTGCATACTTTATTTATATCAAAGTTTTCAAGGCTGTCTATTACATATATACCAGCCTGAACTCTCACACTGTCCAACAACTCATGATTTCTAATGGATTCATTCAGATGCCTGATTAATAACTCTGCCTCATTTTTATATAAAATGACGATAAAATTATTTTCAGATCTTCTGGTACACAATCTGTCCGGGAAAAGCCCAATAATCTCATCTGCAATGTATTTTAAAAATTTATAGCCTTTTGGATAACCGTTTAGTTCATTATAGGTTTCAAATCCACGAATATTTATATGTTCTAATACTACATCCTCCTGTTTGCCTTTCTTAAACATATTGCTTATAATCTGAGGCGCAACATATCTGAAGGTATCCATCATAATAAGTCCTGTTACCACATCTTTTCCGGTATTTTTCTTAATCATCTTCTTGCTGCCCTTAGAATTATACATGGCATCATCCGCCACTTTTAATATTTCTTCGTAATTTTTTCCATCATAGGGACATCTTGCATATCCGGTACTTAAATCTGTTTCTATCTCTTCCCCGTTTATAACTATACTTTTTGTAACAAGATTTCTGATTTTTTCAATCAATTCAATATAATATTCCCTGTCCCGGTCTACTTCTATAATAACCGTAAACTCATCTCCACCTATTCTATAGACTCTTCCCTCTTCCCCTAAAACCTCTTTTACACGGTTACTAGTAGTTATTAATACCTCATCACCTGCTGCATGACCATAATCATCATTAATTTTCTTAAATTCATCCAGATCAACAAACATAACGCCAAAATAAGAACCCTTTTTTTCAAGTTCCTTTAAATCTCTCATAAATGCCCTTTGATTTAAGAGTCCTGTTAAAGCATCCCTGTAAGACAGTTTTAAATTTTCACTATTTTGCTTTTTATAAGATATTAAAAGATTAGTAATAATAGTGATAAGAATACTGATAAATAAAAATACAATTGCTTCAACTCTAAGAAATGTAGTAGAAGCCCAGATTCCATCTTTAGGAGTAACTGCAAGAATCCATTTTTTATCAGAAAAACTAATCTGGGAAGTAATATATCTTTCATCATCATAACTATAGTTAAGCAATTTTTCATCTGAATAAGACACTACACCTACATTTTTATCTTTTTCATCATTTTCTATGTAAAGAGCATAGTCATATTCATTTCTTTCATATAAGTCCGTTTTTGTTTCTGTTGTAATGGTTGAAAAATCACACAACTCAACAAAGGCATTGAAATCTACCACAACGCCTGCAAATCCCCATATTTCATTTTCTTTATTAACCACCGGCATAATTATCAAAAATGCTTCAAATGCCCCATCTTTATTATCATTTTGGGAATTAATTAAAACCTTACCTGTAGCAGCCGGCAACTTGTTTTTTACCGAATAATTCACATAATCATGCAAATACTGATAGGTATAAAGATTAATATTTTTAAGGGAAAATTTTACATTTCCGGAAGAATAGGTTTTGCTAACAATTCCTTGTGGTGCAAGAAATACCATGCTTGCAGCACTTAGATAACTAGCCACATCAGCATCATTTTCCGATTTGTATTCTACTATGTGTTTTGCTATTAATTCAAAATTATCAAGATCTTCATCTAATAAGGCAACAACACTAAGAGCTTCAGCCAGATTATAATAGCCTGAAACTACCCTGTTAATACCTTCTAATTTACTTTCTTCGACTTTCTTTATGTAATTTTTGGTTTCCCTTTCAAAGTTTTGATATGAAAGAATAAAACCAACTATGGAAATAACTACACATATCACAAATGTAACTATAGCAAAAATGTAATCTTTTATATCTGTTTTCATCCTTTATCTCCGCCAATATTAAGCGCCCCGAATTTCCCTTGTAAAGCGGACATTCGGAATCCGCTTCGCTACTTCCTCATGAACGCAGTGGCACTTTGTGCCACCTGTCAGAAGGGGCTTTACCCCCTTCTGACACTAGTAAGCTTATACCCCCGCTTAAAGCTTACGCTTTTGAAGCGGGGGATTGCTTACACCGCGTTCACAAAGAAAATATCGACTAAAAACTAAAAAATTTTACTGTCATTTTTCCATTTTTTTAGACAAATCGCATAAGCTGTTATACAAATTAAGGTTGAAAAAATTGAACCCAGTGGTGCGGCAAGCCCCATATAAAAAAGAGAATCCGTAAAATAAACTGATGCTAAGTATGCCCCTGGAATTCTCACCAGAACTGCTGATAATATATTGTGTAAAAATGATATTCCCGATTTTGAATAGGCACAAAAATATCCTGAAAAGCAAAAATGAAAGGAAGCAAAAACAACATCAAATACATAGGATTTTAAATAGCTTACTCCTTCAACCACTACTGCTTCATCCTGGCTGGAAAAGGCTCTTAAAATCGGTGTAGCGAACACAATGCAGGCTAACGAAACTATAAGTCCATAAACCATTCCTACTATCATACCATAATACAAAGTTTTCCTTCCCCTGTCATGAAATCCTGCACCGCGATTTTGGGCTGCTATGGCTGATATGGAAGAAAGCATGGCAGAAGGCACTAAAAATAGAAAACTTATTATTTTTTCCACAATTCCCACACTGGCAGATGCCACAAGCCCCCTGCTGTTTGCAATGGCTGTAATTATTAAAAATGCAACCTGAATAATCCCATCTTGAAGTGAAACTGGAACCCCCACATGAATAATGCTATTTACTATTCCTTTATCAAATCTGAAATCTTCCTTTTTCATATTAGATAAAAGCCTGATTTTTTTTAGGGACAATATGGATAATATTACACTTATGGTCTGAGCTAAAACTGTGGCAAAAGCTGCTCCCATAGCTCCCATATTAAAAATACCCATTAATATAAAATCAAGTCCTATATTTATAATTCCTGCAATAAATACAAATATCATAGGAGTTTTTGTGTCTCCCAATCCCCTAAAAATACTGCTAACCACATTGTAAGCCACAATAAAAGGTATACCAAGACAGCAGACAAAAAGATATTTTTTTGCTTCCAAAAGGGATTTTTCAGGAGTTTGTAACATCGATAATATAAAATCCATTCCCAAGAGAGATATTATGGTAAGTATAAAGGCAAAAATAATAAATATACCTGCCGTATTTCCAATGGCCTTTTTTATATCCTTATCTTCCCTTGCCCCCATTGCCATACTTACCTTAACAGTACTTCCCATGGCAAGACCTGCTATAACCACTGTTATCATATGCATAACCTGACTGCCTATAGAAACGGCAGATATTACGGATGCATCATAAAGCCTCCCTGCAATAAAAAGATCTGCCATTCCGTAAAAAGTCTGCAAAAAACAGGCAATTAAATAAGGAATCGCAAAAATAATCAGATTATTAAAAATACTTCCTTTGGTTAAGTCTCTAGTCATTTTTTCTTATCTCCTTTTATCTTAAAGTTAGCTTTAACCTTTTACTAAAAAAGCAAAATTATAGTCCCAAATCCTTTGAAGTTTTAATTTTTTCAATCGGTAAATTTATAAATATTCATCAATCTTTTATAAGCTCTGCTTCATAAAAATGGGTATTTATTTCTCAAAATCGGTATTTTTCATTTATTTTCTTATTCTTTTATAAATGTAAAATCTTATATTATTATACATATAATGATTTTTTTTGCAAAGTTGATATTGTCTCCACAAGTAAAGCGGACATTCTTAAATCCGCTTCGCTACTTCCTCATGAACGCAGTGGCACTTTGTGCCACCTGTCGTTCAAAAAAGCTTCTATAAGCAGAAAGATTTTCACCAATAATCTCTGCTTAAAGAAGCTTTTTATTTTATGTAAAATTACTATATTTCCATTCTCACATTTTTGGGATAAAGTGACGGCACTAAAACAAATTTTGTATTTTCAATATTCTCCCATATGCTTTTATTAAACATTTTCTCAGCAAGAGAATATGTTAATTTTACTTTGACTGATTCACCGGGTTTTATATCAAAACTTTTTTGATTATCTTCTTCTTTTTCAAATTCATAATCATCGCTGACTCCATTGGTAAATCCACAGCTTTCAATGCAAATATCATAAATCTGAAAACTATAATTATTTTTAGTATTATTTTTTACTTCCAGATCAACTATCAAAATATTATAGTCACATTTTAAAGAAAAAACATCATCATATTTAGCATAAGTTGGAATATGTTTTTTAAAATCCTCCATATCCTTTAAATCATGTCCTAATACTTTATAACTTAAACCATTAATATCTACACTGTCGCCTTTTTTTACATTTACAATTTCAGGAGCCGGATAAGCTTTATTAACTTTGAAACATTGCATAAAATACAATATTGATATGCAAATTAAAACCAAAATTATTAAAATCTTTTTCTTTTTCATAATTTCACTCTCCCATTTTCTATTTTTATAATCTCATCTGATAAAAAATTTAATTCATCAGAATCATGACAGGTTAGAATAATAAGTTTATCCCTCTTTTTATATTCTTCTAAAATATTTCTAAGTCCTTTTATGCTTGCTTCATCTAATGCATTTGTAGGCTCATCTAATATAATTAAATCCGGATCTTCAAAAAGTGCTGCTGCAATACCTAATTTTTGCTTCATTCCCAATGAATATTCTTTAAATTTTTTGTTGGCAGCATCCTTTAGCCCTACCTTTAAAAGAATATCATCGATATCCACTTCTGTAACTTTTCCCTTTATTTTCCCTAATATACAAAGATTCTTTTTCCCGGTATAATTCGGAATAAATCCCGGATTTTCAATTAAAGCACCTACACTTTTAGGAAAAGAAATATCCTTTCCTAAAACTTCTTTATCTATTAAAACACATCCCTTAGATGGATTAATCAATCCACAAACAGCCCTTAAAAGCATAGTTTTACCGGAACCGTTTTTTCCTTTAATGCCATATATTTTTCCACTTTCAAAATTTAAATTAATATTGTCTAAAATTGTTTCATTTTTAATAACTTTTGTATAATCTTTTATATTTATAACCATTTTCTCACGTATAATCCAATTATCAGTTTTGATGATTGGATTTTTTCCTTTCTCCCAGGTTCTACTGGGTAATCTAATCTCTATCTGATATATTTATTAAGGCGCTGTGGATCTGTGTCTATTTTATTACAGCTCTGACTGGTACGAGGTGACTCAGACCACAGCTTTTCGTCTATTACTGTTAATCAGTTTGTTAACGCTCTGACGTTTCTATTTACGTGATTACACAGCCGGATTCTCTGTGGAAGACAACAGCGCCAAATCTTATATCTAAGGAGGTACCATTATGTCCACGTACTTTGTTGGAATAGACATTTCAAAGTACAAACACGACTGCTGTATAATCAATG
>NZ_FOJY01000016.1 GCF_900112085.1 Acetitomaculum ruminis DSM 5522 | reverse complement strand
CTTTTTCAACATCTATCTGAAATTGTCTTGGATAGAATATTCTTGCAAGGTCATTTGTGCCATTTAAATATTTCTCATAATAGCTGTTTGATATTGCAGTTACTGCTACGCTTTTTCCACTTAACATATCATCTGTAAGTGGTATTTTGAATTCATATTTACTATCATTATTTAAATATCCATGAATCCAGCTGTCATTTCCCTTATCTTTAGTTCCATCTCCATTTGCTACAGCTTTTTCATAAGTTCCAAGATATAACTCTCTGTACCCGGAGCCTGATAAAGCCATTACCAAATATGTAGTGTCCTCTTCCTTTACAAGTTTTGCTGAAACTGCCTTAAACATATTTGTATTGTTTGTTATTGTCAGGGCTGTTTCTTGTGTTGCTGCTTCTTTTGCCGAATCAATTACCAAATCCTTTGTTTTTGCAAATGCCGGTATTACATCTAATACCGGTGCTGCAAGCATCAAAGCCGATAATGCTAAGGCTGTGATTTTTTTTGGTCTTATTTTCATCTTTCTCTCCTTTTCCGACAATAAAAATTGTCTGTATTTTATTTTTATCCCCTAAAATATCTTTATAAATTAGAGAATTTTAACTTTCCCATTGATTGTGCTTTTTCTAAAAGCTTCCTTATTCTTTCATTTTGACTTCCTATGGTGACTCCTGCATTTATTACAGTTTTGCACTTTGCAATTTCTTTTTTTGCCTTTTCAAAAGCTTCATCAGATATTTTTTCAAATGGTTTTTCTGTTATTACATTAACTGCCAAAAGCTTTGCCAGTTGATAATCTACATCATTTTCATATAAAATCCCTGCTGAAAATGCTATGTTTTGCTTTTGAAGTTTTCTATAAACTCCTATTCCACTTCCTCCGGAGGAAATAACAAATACTTCTGCTTCCCCTTGTACTTTGGGAAGTTCTATACTGCCAAATACCGGATCAAAATATCCATTATCTATCTCGTAAAGTTCTTTAATTGTAGCTGCATCAAATATGTCTTCCGGATTTCCGTATTTTGCAATTTTATCTCCCTTAACACAACAAATCTTGTCAGAAATTTTCATGGCAAGGTCTATCTCATGTAAGGACATTATTACTGTTATCTTCTTTTTATTTGCCATGTTTTTAAGAATTGATAACAACTCTAATTTATATCTCACATCCAAAAATGAAGTAGGTTCATCAAGGACGATTATCTCCGGCTCCTGGCATATTGCCCTGGCTAAAAGAATCCTTTGTCTTTGTCCGTCGCTAATGGCATTAAAATCTCTTGCCCCTAATCCCCCGGCATGCACCAGTTCTATAGCCTCATCTACCTTTTTTTCATCTTCTTTTGTAAGTCGTCCAAGCCTTCCGGTGTAGGGATACCTTCCTGTAGCCACAACATCATGGCAGGTCATAAGCTCCGGTTTCATCTTTTCTGTCAAAACCACTGCCATATTTGAAGACAATTCCTTAAAAGACATATCCAAAATGTCCCTGTTATCCATTAATACAGTACCGCTTATTCTTTGAAGCTGTCTTGTAATACTTTTTAAAATGGTGGATTTTCCCGCCCCGTTTGGGCCTATAAGGGTTAAAATTTCACCTTTTTTTATATCAATATTTATATCATTTATTATGGATTTTCCATTGTATCCAACGCAAAGTCCCTTTAACCTGAAATAATAATCTTCCACCTTTGCTACCTCCTGTTTTGATTTCTTCTAATCAGCATAAAAATAACTACCGGAGCACCAAAAATGGAAGTTACAGTACTAAGGGTAAGCTCAGTAGGTGCAAAAGCCATTCTTGCTATTAAATCGCATATCATGCAAAAAACTGCTCCTCCTAAAAAGGTAGCCGGAATAACAACTAGGGGTTTTGCCGTTTTCAGGGCTGATTTTATAAGAAAAGGTACTGCTATTCCCACAAAAGAAATAGGCCCTGCAAAGGCAGTAACGGTAGCTGAAAGGATACTTGAAAGCATTATTAAAAGTACCCTGAAGCGTTTAACATTTACTCCCATACTCTGGGCATAACCTTCCCCTAACTGAAATGCCCCTATAGGCTTTGATAATAAAAATACTGCCACAAATGTAATTCCAATTAAAACTACGGAAAAATATACATTTTCCCAACTCATGCTGGCAAAACTTCCCTGAGTCCAGCCTCTTAAATTTACAATGTCTGAATCATCAGAAAAATTCAAGATAAAATCTGTGGCAGCATTGCATATATATCCAATCATTACACCGGCTACCAATAAAGCTGCCATATTATGTATACGCTTAGAAACCAATAAAACAAAGCCGGTGGTTATCATGGAACCTACAAATGCCGCAAAAACCAAAGACCAGGATGACATTTTTCCAAAATGCTCCACATAATAAATCATCATTATAGCAACACAAAGCTTTGCTCCTGATGAAATACCCAATATAAAAGGGCCTGCTATGGGATTTTCAAAAAATGTCTGAAGTAAAAATCCTGAAAGAGCCAGGGCTCCTCCAAGAATTGCTGCCATGAGAATTCTTGGAAGTCTGATTCTCCATATAATATTTATATCATGGGGATCTCCTTCTTTTAAGAAAATAATCCTTAAGATATCCGCAACAGAGATATTTACATTTCCTGTATTTATATTATAAACAATAATTGTACAAAACAGCGCTATTAATATTATGAAGACTACCGTAATATGAAATCTTCTTTTCATATTCTCTTTGTGATAATCACTATAAGCTGTTGTTTCTGCTTTTTCTTTCATTTTTCTTCCTCAATAATTATCTTATTTCCTAAAATTACTCTCCGACTTTTGATAAAAAAGTAAGCTTTGAAGTATCCTTGCCGGTAAGCATAATATTAAAATCTGTTATAAGATTTGCAACTGTAGCTGTTGACTGATACCAGGTTTTATCCACCTGCCACACATTATTATTTTTAACAGCTTTAAATTCCTTGAATAATTCATCTTTATCTATAAGTGATTCCACAGATGAAATAGGATCTTCAATAGTAGCATTATAGACGATAAAATCAGCATCCACTACCTGGTCGTAGAAGTCCTCCATACTAATATTTACAGAGGCGGAATTACTTCCAGGATTTTCAAGATTATCAAAAATATAATGTCCTCCGGCTAAAGCTATCATATTTGGAATAAAATCTTTGGTTTTTCTTACTACAATGGAACCATCAGAATTTATTGAGAAGAAAGCTACCGTTAAACCGGTATCTTCGTATTCTTCCATATTATCAAGAATTTTTTCCTGCTCCTTAAAGAAGGCATCTGCCTCCTCTTCCTTATTTAATAAAGCACCATAAATCTTTATCCATTCAATTCGTCCAAAGGCACTTAATTCATAGCTTGAGCGGTCAATAAAAACAGGAATCCCCAAATCCATAAGCATTTCCTGAACTTCAGGAGCGTGTAAAATCATTGTGGATTCAATAGCAATATCACAATCATTATCCACTAACATCTCATAATCCGGCTCGCTGTATTTTCCTGTATATTTCATGGTACCATTGGCCAAAGCCTCCTTTGGTGCATCAATATACCAGCCCTTTGTATTTGTTCCTGTCATTGTTACGGTATCAATAGCATCCAAAGCATCAAAAAATGACATGGCTGAGGAAGCTGCCAGATATATCTGACTTAAGTTTTGCTTTATAACCTGAGTATCACTTTCAGGAAGATTATCAGGAGCCTCTTTTCCTTCAGGAACTATAAGATAGGTTCCCGAGAGAGGTATATCAATATATTTGTAGCCACCTTCATAATAATAAACATTAAAGCCTTCGGCATATTTTAAATCCATAGCTGACTGATAAGTCAGTCCTTCTATTTCAGGTGCCTTATTGTTTTTATTTCCCGAATTATCTGACACTTCTGAAATATCACTTGAAGTGGTGTTAGTAGCAGTTTTTGCCTCTTTTTTGGCAGATGTATTGTTTTTATCCGAGGCACAGCCTGTAAATATCATGGCTGTAGCCAGGGTAAGGGCAAATAATCTTTTAATTCTCATTTTTACTTCATTCTCTTTCTTAAATTTCTTTATTATTATCTTCTTTTAAAGCCTTTATGGCTTCTTCCTTTTCCTCATTTGTAGCTTTTCCCACTACATTATCATAGGCCTTTTTCCAGTTTTCTTCCTGGCCGAAAATAATTCCATAAAGCTTAAGCCATTCAGCTTTAGCCAAATCGTTTTCTTCATCACTACTTCTGTCAATAAGAAAGGCTGTTCCCATTTGAGCTGCTCTGTCTGTAAGCTTATTAAATAATTCCCAGTCTTTACTAATGTTTTCTTCGTCTTTAACAAGGATTTCACCGGATTCAATAATTAGTCCTGTTTTTTCCTTTATCATAGACTTAAGATTCCATTTGTCATAGCTTCCAAAATAGCTTATGGCATCATCTTTTTTGTAATCTTTTGCCATTCTTTTTGCAAAGGATTCTATTTCCACATCCTCTTTTTTAATTCCCAAAGATGAAACTTTATCATTTAAATTTAAAGCATCAATTAATTCCAAGGCTGTCTGTGAGGAAACATAAACATTTTCTACAGGTTGACTAATTATTACAAGGTCTTCCTCAAGTCCCACCGGGACTTCCTTTCCTTCAGGAACTACGAAATATTTAACTACACCATTTTTATAAGCCGCATTTAAAGAATCATTTGAATATTTATCTTTAACTGCTTCATTATTTTCCTTAGCTTCATTATCCTCTTCATAGTCTTCAGCTATTTCTTCATCAGATTTCTCTTTTTCTTTTAAAAGAGCATCCATATCATCAGCTGTTTTATCTTCTCTTTGGGTATCTTTACTGCTGTCTATTTCAATAAGATAATAGCCATCATTATATTCAAAAATTTTAATTTTATTGCTATAGGTAACTTCTATTTCTCCTTTACTTTCAAAGCCTACAATCTGTGGAGCTTCTTCATCCAGGGTATCTTTATTTAAGCCCACTGTTGACTCAATGGATTTTCCATCGGCATCCTGTCCCACTTCAGCCAGAATTTTTTCGTCATTTACTCCAACATATAAGGTATAGGAAACCCAGTGTCCCTGGGACATGGCAGTAGTATAAGCTTCAATAGGAGTATTGGAATTAAGATTTACCGGAATGGTAAAGGTATTATTTCCATTAACTGTAACTCCAAGACTGCGAACCATGCTGAACTTGGCACTACCTCCTATGGATGCTTTTCTGGCAAAAGTAATGGTTGCATAGGCTTTACCATCTTTTACCTCTACATTGGAACAGGAAATAACAACATGTCCCATTGTTCCGCCACTCCATTTAAATGCGTATTTTCCAACTGTTTGAGAGCCACCTGAGGTTTTGGTATTTTCCCCTTTATCAAGATCCTCACCATCAGTTCTTTCTTCTACAGTACTTTGATTGTTTTCAGAAGTAACCTTCACAAGATTTGCAGAAGAAAAAATAATTGCTCTTTGAAACCATATACTTGAAAAAGATAAAGTTCCATCTCCCTGCATTCTTAATCTTTCAGCTGAAGTTAAATTCGCCAAGGTGCTGTCATGAGCATAGGAATTTCCTGCAATAAGTATTGGATGATCTAAAGATTCTACCGGGATTGTAAAGCGATATGCAGCATGACTTCCCTCAGAATCTTTATAGGAAACAGGACTTCCCTTTATTACTCCCTTTGCACTGGCAATATGTAAAAATCCACCGGCTGCTTCTTCTGCTTTAAAGGCATCAGAGGCATTTCCCATATATACATAACGGTATCCAGTACTTGACAAAGTAATATCTGCTGTCATATTTCCAGAATCAGATACATGTAATACAGCATTTACAATTCTAAACATAGATTGTCCGTTGGAGGTTGTTGAAATGGATTCAACCTGGAATGCTCCTCTTCCTCCTTCCACATACTGGTCTTTAAAGGTATAATCACCGGCTCCGTCTTTTACAAGTTTGGCTCCGAGTTTCTTATAAATCGCATCAAGCCTTTCTTTATTGGTTACTTTAGCTTCTTCGTCACTTTCAAGAGCTATAAAAGCTTTTTGAGCAGCTATAATGCTTTCTCTGTCGGCTTCCGTAGGATTTGAAGGAAGGTTTTCAATCATTTTTATTACATTTTTTACTGCTTTTGAAGTTTCCTGCCTGTTTGCTTTCTTTTTGGAAAGCTGAATAGTAAGGGTTTTATCACTTTTTAAATATATATTTTTACTTTTTGAAGTGTAACCCTCTGCCTTAACAGTAAGGGTATATTTTACTGCGTCATAAAGGTAATAAACACCTTTTGCAAAAGGTGAAACCTTTTCTTTTGAATCATTTTTTACAAGGGTAATGGTGGCTTTTCCAATATTTGCACCTGTGTCCATGTCTTCAACTTTTACCCTAAGCTCATAGGCTTTTGTAAGAGTTACGCATTTTTCTTCTGATTTTAAAGCTTTATAAGTAATACTTACACTTTTATAGCCTTTTGCCGAAAACTCCACCTTATAAGAGGTATTTTTCATAAGGGTATAAACACCCTTTGTAGCCTTAATTTTTCCGCCATTAACTAAAACTGTAAGGTTTTTTATAACTTCTTTTTTAGAATTCTTTGCTGTAAAGGTCACATCTACGGTATCTTTAACCACCGGTTCGGATATTTTTGAAGTAATCTTATAAGCTATGGCTGTAGGCATGGTAGATGAATGACCTAAGATATAGAAACTGCTGTTTAAATCTATAGGGATATTAAAGGAGCAGGTTCCTGTGGCTGTGTCAACTATAGGCTTAAAGATTTTTCCGGCACATTGAATATAATCGTAAGTTGTGGAATTTACCATTATTTTAGCAGTGGCATTATGGTTTTTATCCACTGTAACACTTTCTATAGTCCATGTCCTAACTCTGGCAGAAGTACTTTTTCCTTTATCGGAAGTAGATGACAGGGCAGGTTTCGTATTTGCTGTATAGGTTCCTTTTTTTAGGGTTGTGGAAGTATCAGGAGTTTCTAATGAATAAAGTGCCCATTCATTTGATTCTAAGATTCTTCCATAGGATTGACCTGTATTTATGCCATCAGCCAATGCTTCATGACATACTTCTTCATCCAGTTCTTTTTTATCTGTATCTGATAATGACTGGTAGGATTTAAGGGCACTTTCTATTTTTGCCTTGTCTGAAAGTGATACATTTAAAGGTTCTCCTTTTAATTTGGCAATAAGAGTCTTTGTCTGATTTTTTGAAGAAGCCTGCGTCTGATTTGCCTTTTTTACTTTGGCTTTTTCTTCTTTTGAATTTTCTGTGGCTGTTTGTGCTTTTAATGCTTCTTCTTTGGTATCCTTAACTTTTTTTTCTTCTTTATCTTTGTCTTTTTCTACACTATAAACAAACTCTTCTTCATCAGGTGTGACCTGTGATGAAGCCTTGCTTTTAAGAATGCTTTCACTTAAGCTACTGTCTTTTGATGCCAGCACCCTTGTGGGCATCATAGTAGTAACCATGACTATAGATAAAACTAAAGATACAAGTTTAACTAACTTTTTCTTCAACTTAATCATCCTTTCATTTTTGAATATTTATACTATGTCTTAAAACGCTTTATAACTTTTTTCAGGAGGAAATGTACAAATATGATAACCGGATTTTAGTCAGATAGTGGACCAGAGCCACAATGAAAGGGATACTTTATATTCTTAAACACTAAAGGAGACCTTGTAAATCTGTCTTTACTGTTTCATAAAAAAGTTACCCTTCTTTAATTATGCTATCCTAAGCCTTCTATTTTGGTAAAAGTAAAGCGGACATTCGGAATCCGCTTCGCTACTTCCTCATGAACGCAGTGGCACTTTCCAGGCCTGTCATATTCTGTCACAGGAAACTGCTTCAATATTTTTGCAATATTAATATCCATCCTAAACTAGTTTAATTAATATATTATATCTAATTCCCAATATATTGATTGTATCACACACTTTTATTTTTTAATAGTACAAATGTATTATTACTTGAAACTACTACTAGATATTTTGCCAGTATGTTTGAATTTTATTATGAAATTTTATAACATTTTATAATTTTATGAAAAATTATTGTTTTTTTTTAACTTTATGGTACCATTATATTATAATTATTCATTTTGAAGGAGGAAATACAAATGAAAAAAAAATTTTTAGCAACTATTTTATTATTAACTTTTGCATTAGCAAATTGTCTAATATCTAGTGCAGCAACAATGTCTACCAATTCAAACAATGACAATGTTGATTATGAAAAACTAATTAACAATTATGAAAATTCATCTTTAGACGCCGAACAATTGTACACATTTTTAGATTGTAATAATTCAGCACTATCCCAAAATAAATTGGTGACTCAAAAATTGCCAGATTCCAATCCATCACTAATTAGTACATATAATTTTTCCGATACCATATAGTAGTGATAATGAATCATTGGTAGCTCAAGTATCAGTAAGCAAAATTTCAGTTAATCCAGCAGATTATTCCAAGGAACCAGTTTATTCTACTTTAGGTTCAGGAAGCATGATTGACGACGGTAAAGACAGTTCTAAATCAGTTTATGCAAAAGTAGTTATTTATTGTAACTAATGATGGTTTTAAATTATATCTTCTGAGCAGAGTATCCGTATCAAACAAAATATTAGATTGTTCCGTATCAATAAAAAGTCAAAAACTAGTATTCGGTTGTAGTGGAGTCTCTGGAAAAGGTGCTCCTGTTTCTCAAACAACTACAAAATATGTAAAAAATACTAGCCAATCATTTAGTACTGGTTACACGAAATATGTTCAAAAAAGTTTTGGCGGCGCTTTAGGAGCTTGTTATACTTTAAAACTTACTCACAATGGCAAACATACTTGGAACTTTGAACGTATTTGTCAATTATTTTAAATGGAGGTATTTGAATGCAAAGAAAAATTGTAAAGTGTTCCATTTCAATTGTTACAGTTGTTTTATGTGTTGTAGTAGGAATTATTTCCAGTAATTTAGCTAATCAGATTCGTCTTACACAATTTGACACAAGCAAACTTACCCTATACAAAATCCTATTAAAACCTTTGCTATTTTTTATTAGCGGTATTGCTTTTGGAGCAATTTTTAAACAATTTATACATGTTAAGAGTGAAAAAAAGATTTTTAGGGCACTGATTATAGCTAGTATTGTAATTTATCTTTTATTTTTGATTATGTTTTCAGGATACATTTTTGTAAATTCTAATATAAAACTTTTCGAAAATATCACTACTTTCTTTTTTGATTTGTTTGGTTCTAATAATAGTTTTATGTTAGTAGATATCACTCCACTTGTACTATTGGTTTTAGGAATTGTCAGTGCTTTTTCATTGTCTGATAAGACTAATGAAAGTGTATAATAATATTGTTCTCCATAAGAGGATTCGTATATCCTTTTACTAATTTGAAAATTTGTAATTATGATTTTTTAAAATGGCAGACTTTTGGTCTGTCATTTTTTTAGGTATTTATATAATCTTTTATATTTTACTGTATAAAAAGCCGCTATTGTATTCAAAAGTACAAAAGATTATCAGTTCTTTTGTCTTTGTTGATTTCTTACAATGTGTTTAATTCAAATATAACCTTATTTTTTTTGGAGAAATGTCGATATATGTAACAGAATGTATTTTTACAGATATTTTGTTTCATAAGAGACACTTTTAACATAATTGACAGATATTGGGTCAGTTATATTTACAGCAGATAGGGAGGAAGAAGTTTTTATTACTTAGAAAGCATTTTAACTAAAGTGTTTAGTAGAAATGCTAAGCACTTTAGTTAATTACTTTTTCCTTTTATTTTAATTCAAATGCCACCAGCTTTGAAGTCAATCATTAAAAGTCGGATTTTCCGAGGCTTTTGGGTTGCCTTCCGGGCTGGTGGCATTACTTTTTTGGTATTTAACCTAGCATTCTGCCAGTAATTTTTTCTTTTTTGATAAAAACATTCCTATGAATGCAAGTCCTGTAACTATCCAGGATGCAATGTAAATCACTGCGATACACTCCATTGAATTATACATAGGAAGTACAAACCATATACATACTACTCTTAAAAGACAGGTACATAAAAGAGTTGCAATCATTGGTTTTACTGTATCTCCCATTCCACAGCAGGCTCCTGAGAAGGATTCTCCAAAGGAATAAAATACAAAAAACGGTCCTAACATTTTCATGTAGTAAGCAGCCATAGGCACAATGGTTACGGCATCTTTTGCTGAAACAAACCAATATCCCATATATCCCGTTCCAAAGAATAAAACAACACTAATCAGTAAAACGCATACAGCTGACATGGCTGCGCCGATAACAGCACCTTTTACAACACGGTCTTTTCTTCCTGCACCAATATTTTGGGCTGTGTAGGTTGTCATGGCCGGTGCCATGGCATCTGCCACAAGCCATATTAACATATCTAACTTATCACATATTCCCCAGGCTGCTATAGAGTCTGTTCCCATGGTATTAACACTTGCCTGTACTATAGAGTTTGCTATTGGAAAAAGCATAGACTGAAGTGCCAAAGGAAAACCTGTTACCAGCATTTTTTTCATATGAACCTGACAAAAATGCCAGCCCCAGATAGTTTTTTTACCTTCTCCACGGTCTTTAAAAGTATTTTGAACGAATATCAGAGTTAAAAAGGCACTTACAATCTGGGCTACCATGGTTGCTATGGCTGCACCGCTAACTCCCATATTAAATACTCCAACCAGTAAGAAGTCCCCTGAGATATTTATTATAGAACATACTACCAATACATAAAGAGGTCTTTTGGAATCCCCAAAGGCTCTTAAAATTCCCGATGCCATATTATAAAGTATCATTCCCCAGATACCTGCAAAATAAAAACGGCAATAAGATAAGGTCATTGGATAAATATCCTTTGGAACTGACATAATATCCAATAATTGAGGTGAAAATACAACACCTGCAATAGTAGCTAGAATTCCCAGAATAATTGCAACCAATAAAGCAGTACGAACTGAACAATCCAGAGATTTAATATTTTTAGCCCCAAAATATCCTGATATTAAAATGGTAGCTCCTGCTGCAAGACCATTCATAAAATTAATAGGAAACTTAAAAAGTGTATGAACACTGTCGATTGCCGCAAGACCGTTTTTTCCCACAAACTGTCCTACTATAACGGCATCTGCAGTGGTATAAAGCTGCTGTATAAGACTACCGGCTATAATAGGTAGTACAAAAAACAAAATGCCTTTAAAGATATTTCCTTCTGTTAAAACTAATGTCTTTTTTTCTTTCAAATTATATCCTCCAAAAAGGGTAATCGCCCTTAAATAAGCATCGTCTAAAAAATGGCATTAATTACAGTAAAACCATAAATAATGTCATTTTTAAATCTAAGCCACATACCTTGTTAATTTTGTCAACGGATATAATAATAAACCAAATCTCCTTATTTAACAAAACCCCCCTAGGGTACTTTATGCTAAATTTTTAAGTTTTTTTATCAAAAAGGCAAATTTTTATCTTTTTTAAGATTTGCATTACATTTTTTCTACAATTCCAAGGACTAAAATTATACCAACTAATACAGGCAATATATAAGTCATATAAGGTCTCATCCAATCAGCTGTCTTTATTCCTTTTCCTTCATTTGCCTCATTTACAAAGTTTTTCCAGCCCCATCCGTATCTGCTGACACAAAAGAGAATAAATACCAGGGAACCTCCCGGTAAAAGTATATTACTTACTAAAAAGTCCTCAAAATCCAGTACATTACTGCCCTTTCCAAAAGGCTCAAAAAAGGATAAAAGATTAAATCCCAAAGCACAAGGTAAGGATAATATAAATAAAACTATTCCATTTATCAGGGCACTTTTTCCTCTTTTCCATCCAAACAAATCCATTGTACATGCCATTATATTTTCAAATACGGCTAAAACTGTGGAAAAAGCAGCCACAGTCATAAAGATAAAAAATAATGTTCCCCATACCCTTCCAAAATTCATATGATTAAAAATATTTGGTAGAGTTATAAAAATAAGGCTTGGTCCCGCATCAGGTTCTACACCGTAGGCAAAACAGGCAGGAAATATAATAAGCCCGGATACTATTGCCACAAAGGTATCCAAAAGGGCAACATTTAAGGATTCTCCCAAAAGACTTCTGTCTTTATCAATGTAACTTCCAAATATTGCCATGGCTCCTATTCCTAAACTTAAGGTAAAGAAAGCCTGGTTCATGGCCCCTGCAATAACCTTTAATAATCCTATTTCTTCTATATTTTTAAGGGAAGGTTTTAAATAAAACTCCAGACCTTCATAGCTGTCTTTTATAAGGCAACTGTTTATGGCCAGAATCACCATAACCAAAAGAAGTACTGCCATCATTATTTTTGTAATTCTTTCAAGTCCGTTTTGTAAGCCTTTTGAATTTATAAAAAATCCCACAGCAACTACCACTGCCATAGCTGATACCTGAATCAGTGGATCTGACAGGCAGTCTGAAAAAATAAGGGCGATGTCCTCAGCTTTTTTTCCTGCAAAATCACCCTTTGCCATTTTTACAAAATACTGTATCATCCAGCCTGCAACTGTAGTGTAATACATCATTAAAAGGTAGTTTCCAAGCATACAAATATAGCCGTGGATATGCCATTTTGAACCTTTTTTCTCTATTTCCTGATAAATTTTCACGGGACTTTTTCTGGCTGCTCTTCCCATTGAAAACTCCATTACCATAACAGGAACGCCTAATATTACCAAAAACAATAAATAAATCAAAACGAATATTCCGCCGCCGTATTGTCCCACCATGTAAGGAAATTTCCATACATTTCCGATTCCAATGGCGCAACCTGCACTAAGCAGTATAAAACCTAATCTGCTTCCCAGTTTTTCTCTAGTCATAATATTTCTCCTACTATAAAGCGGACATTCTTAAATCCGCTTTGCTTTTTTTAGTGAATGCAGTGGCACTTTGTTCCACCTGTCAGAAGGGGGGTTACCCCCTTCTGACACTAGTAAGCTTATACCCCCGCTTAAAGCTTACGCTTTTGAAGCGGGGGATTGCTTACACTGCGTTCATATTTCCTTTATATATACCCTGTAAATATTACTATGTTTAAGGAAAAAAAGAAAGAAGATTATTTTGTTTAATCTATGAGAAATGACTTAACCAGCTGTAGAAATATCTATAATGAAAAGAGCTAAATCTCACAAAGGGGATTTAGCTTTTTATTTTAAACTAATGCACTTTCTAATCTTACTCTTTTTTTGTCAGGATGTTCTCCTGACCAGCCTGACTGAGGCATACTTATTAATGTATTCATATCTTCCGGTGAGATTATTGTTCCCAGGGCACTTAAGTTTTCTATCATTCTTTCTTTATTTGAAGATTTTGGAAGTATTATAAATTGCATCTGAAGGCAAAATGCAAGGCATAAAACGGCCGGTGATATTCCGTATTTTTTTGCCATATTTACTATTGTTTCATTCTTTAATAATCTTGCTCTTCCCATGGGACTCCAGGCTTCCAGAGCTATTCCCAGTTTTTTGGAGTATTCTACTGCCTCAATTTGAAGGTATCCCGGATGAAGCTCTAATTGATTTATGCAAGGAATTACATTGGCATAATTCATAAGATTTTCCAGATGATGAGGAAGAAAATTACTTACCCCTATAGCCCTTACTTTTCCTTCATGATAAAGCTCCTCCAAAGCCTTCCAGGCTCCTATATCCTGTTCTTTCCAGTCATCAAAGCCCTCTTTTCCATAGTCTGTTCTTGGCCAGTGAAGAAGATATAAATCAATGTAATCCATCTGCAACCTTTCAAGACTTTTATTAAATTCGTATTTTGCACTTTCATACCCCAGACATTTTCTGTCAAGCTTTGATGTTATGAAAAAGTCTTTTCTTGGAATCCTGCTTTTTCTAACAGCCATTCCCACTTCTTCTTCATTATTGTATACTTTTGCAGTATCTAAATGACGATAGCCCACATCTATGGCATCTAATATATTAAAATAGCTGCTGCCATCTGTAGTTTTATATGTTCCATAGCCAATACTTGGAATGGTAACTCCATTATTTAAAATAATCTCCTTCATGCAAACCTCTTTTCCAGCTAATAGTAACAATTATATCTATTTAAACCCAAAAACATCTTAGTCTGATAATTATTATCCTCTTAATTTTTTAGGAATTTCTTAAGTTTTCTTTATGTTCTTATTGTTTTTTTATTTTTTTCACAAATATAATATCGGCTTTAATTGTTTACCTTTTTATGTCTATATTGGGCAATAATAAGGTCTGTCTTTGTTTTTTCACATCATTAATTTAGCACTTTATCCAATTAAACCGATGATTTGACCCTATTTTTAATGTAAATAGTAGAAATATGTCTATTATCTCCATATTTTTACTGAATAATTATAAATTGCTCTTAAAATTTGCTATAATATATTTTGGTTTGCAAAATTAATTACGATATAATTATGACGGCTTCATAATTATTTTATGCAAAATATAACCTTATTTTAAAAATTATATTTTTGAGCATTCTATATAGGACAGGGATATTTTAACAAATCAAGTCCCCTGACAACCATTTCATAAAAGGCAATTAATCGCCTTTTTAGTGATTTAAGATTGTTTATGTATTACATAACAAACAGATTTAAAAATATCCTTGATTAGTATTATTAATAACCATAATAAATTTATTTTTGCAACTTTCAAAGATAAATAATTCAATTGTATCAGGTCAAAGGAGGAACTAAAAAAATGAAATCGTACTTAAAAATGTCAAAAAACGAGCTTTCGGCTGAAATTGAAAGATTACGTAAAAAGTATAAAAAATACCAGGGACTTGAACTGAAATTAGACATGAGCCGTGGAAAACCTTGTCTTGAACAGCTTGATCTTTCCATGGGAATGATGGATGCCCTTAATTCAGAAGCCGATCTTTCCTGTGAAGACGGAACAGACTGTCGAAATTACGGTGTACTTGAAGGTATTCATGAAGCGCGAGTTCTTATTGGAGATATGATGGAAAATAATCCTGACAATATCCTTATCTATGGTAATTCTTCTCTTAATGTTATGTATGATCAGATTGCCCGTTCCTATATTCAAGGTGTCATGGGAAATACTCCATGGTGTAAGCTTGACAAGGTAAAATGGCTTTGTCCGGTTCCTGGATATGACAGACACTTTGCCATTACAGAATATTTTGGAATTGAAATGATTCCTGTTCCTATGTCAAAAAAAGGTCCTGATATGGATATGATTGAGGACTTGGTAGCTAAAGATGAGTCAATAAAAGGAATCTGGTGCGTTCCTAAATATTCAAATCCTCAGGGTTATTCCTATAATGATGAAACTGTAAGACGATTTGCAAGACTTAAACCTGCTGCCAAGGACTTTAGGATTTACTGGGACAATGCTTATGGGGTTCATCATTTATATGACGATCATCAGGATTATCTTATTGAAATCCTTGCAGAATGTAAGAGAGCAGGAAATCCTGACCTGGTTTACAAATTTTCCTCAACTTCTAAAATCACCTTCCCGGGAAGCGGAATTGCAGCTATAGCCACAAGCCCTAACAATCTTGAAGATATTAGGGAACAACTTAGACAGCAGACCATTGGTCATGATAAGGTTAACCAGCTTCGTCATGTAAGATTTTTCGGAGATATTCACGGAATGGTGGAGCATATGAGAAAACATGCAGATGTTATCCGTCCAAAATTTGAAGCTGTTGAAACAATTTTCAGAGAAAATCTTGAAGGATTGGATATTGCAGAATGGACCGAACCAAACGGAGGCTATTTTATAAGTTTTAATTCCCTTAAAGGTACTGCAAAAAAAATTGTTGATAAGGCTAATAAAGCCGGTGTTAAACTTACTCCTGCCGGTTCAACCTGGCCATATCATAAAGATCCTAATGACAATAATATCCGTATTGCACCTACCTATCCGACTTTAGATGATTTAAAAACAGCTGCCTCCCTTTTTACAGTCTGTGTAAAACTTGTATGTGCAAAAGTTATTTTTGAAAATTTTGAAGAATATCACATAGAAGAAGCTTCTGATGCCAAAACACAAGAAACTTCTGATACTAAATAAATTACAAATATTAAAAGGCTAAAGACCCGGACAAGGTCTTTAGCCTTCTTTTATTTTAAGCTATAATTTTATTTTTTTGCTGTAAAAGCCTTTTTTGCTGACCATTTTCCGTAAACCTTTGTTTTATCTATTACCTTGTAAGTTCTTACTCTTACATAGTATTTCTTATTGTTTTTAAGTTTTGAAAGAGTCTTTTTAACTTCACTTGCTTTTACTAAAATATTTCTGGTTTCAAATTTCTTTGCTGTTTTAAAACTTGAACTTAATGAATATTGAATTTCATATCCGCTTACACCTGAAACTTTCTTCCATTGTATGCTTGCTCTGTTTCCTTTTAATATGGAAACCTTTGTAAGATTTACCTTTTTGGCTTTTGCTCTTTTAATGAGTGTATTCTTTTGATTTCTGTCTTTTACAGCCTGATTATAAAGCTTAACTGCTGCATTATAAGCTGAATCAGCCTTATTTTTAGCTTCTGTAACCTTGTTTAGCTGTGTAGTGGCATTCACTAAAAGATTATTTGCTATTGTATTTAATTCATTGGCCTTTTCTTCATTTTCTTTAGTTACAAGCTTCAATAAAGCTTCGGCAGCATTTTTTGCACTTTGAGCAGCTTCTTTATAAACTTTAGCCTTTGAAAGGGCATTTTTTTCTGCCTTAACTGCCTTTAATGCCAGTTGTTTATAATTAGCTGCTGATTTTACTGCCGCATCACCTGCTGTTTTAACCTTCTTTTGTGCCTCAGATTTGGCCTTGTTAGCATTATTAACTGCCTGATTTGCTGATTTTATGGCATCCTGCGCAATATCTTTTGAAGCAAGAGTAAGCTCATATGCACTGTTTGCCAGCTCTAGGGCTTCATTGTTTAATTGTTCTGTGGTTTTAATCTTGTCAATAGCTTCCTTTGCATCTGATAAGATTTTTTCTACTTCTTCTTCCTCTGTGGCAGCATCAATACTATTAAGAGCTGTATTAATAATTTCTTCAACCTTAGCAGCCTGTTCTTTTAAGTACTTACTTAAATCAGCATAACTGCCTATTTCAGTTTTAGCTTCATCTTTTATAACTACAAGCTCTTCAGCATTATATTGAGCATCAGTCTTTAGCTTATCAATAGAGTTTTTCGCACTTTCTAAGGCTACAGCTACGGCTTTGTGAGTTGAAGCTGCGTTAATGGCTTCTTTTGCATTTTTAACTATGCTTTTGATTTTTTCTATTTCTTCTATTCTGTAGTCATCATAGTTATAATAATTTTCAAGTTCTGTAATGGCATTTTTCTTTGCCTCATTTACAACATACTCTTCATCCTCTATTGTGAAATCATCCGTATAATGGAATATTATCTGGTCACCGTCTTCAATGTACTTAGCATTTACACCTACTCCCGGATAACTGCCGTTTACAATATACATCCATCCGGAATTTTGTCCATTATCAAATTCCCCTAACTCAATACCGTTAAAGGTTACTGAATGTACATAATCTCCGGTGTTATTCTTGCTGTTAAAAACAATATTGGAATGTTTTTCCATTACTACAGCCATAAGATCCCATACGGTTTTGTTTTCTGGAATTTCATATTCCTCATCTTCAAGCCAGATTTTTAAATTTCTCTTGCTGTAGGTATGAATATTTTCATCTTCTTCACTTCCACCGTGAATATCATCTCCGTAAACCACGAAATGAACCTTAATAGTTTTTACTGCAGGTTTTACTACGGTAACTGTTACATTAAGACTAAGCCCATTGTAATTAAGAGTAACAATTTGCTGTCCTTTTGTATTTTTATCATATCCTTTAACAGTGATATCTTTTACAGGAATATCTTTTACTGTTCCGTCACTGACATATCCTTTAACAACAGCTCCGCTTAAGTCAAAGTCTTCACCGGTGGTATATTCTTTCTTGTAATCTCCGGATATTTCTAATTTGTAAATAACAGGACTATCACTTAATTTTGGTGCGTTTTCACCCTGAACCCAGTTGTGAGAGCTGTATTCACCTTCATTTAAGGCATTTACCAGACTTCCATTTGTTAAGATTTCTTTAGTTACCTGCTTTGTAAGCTTATTTGCATCTGCACCTAACGGGTCATCATTTCTGTTATGGTTGATTCTCCAGGAACATCCGTAAACCTCAGGGCATCCGGCTGCTGTATTTTCAGTGCTAAAGTAAATTACTCCCTGAGTATTTTCATGGGAAGCCTTTGTATCCACATATAAAACTGAACCAATTCCTTTTTGGGCACCACAATCAACTGTGAAATAGTTATTGTCCACATTAGTATAAATATTAAGGGATTTAATGTAGGAAATAATTCCTCCCATGTGGGCATTTTCTTTTGTTGCAGTAAGCTTTCCATAGAAAACATTGTTACAGATGTATCCAATACCGTTTGACCAGCATTGAGAAATTACCGGTTCTGCGCCAATAATACCTGCTACATAGTCATTTCCACTGATATTTCCATCACTGTAGCAGTTTCTAATATCCGCACATCTGGTATTTGGGGCTGAACCATCCGGATAACCGGCACCTGTGATACCTCCTGCGTAATCACCTGTTGCTATTACATTTCCATGGAAACTGCTGTTGGTAATAACAAAATCGCCCATGGCCTGGCCTTTTCTTCCTGTAAGACCTCCTACATAGTTTCTACCATAAACATCAGCATAACTTACTGAATTTGTAATATGTCCGTTAAATCTTCCACCAAAGGAACCTACTGCTGTAAGAGTATCCCTGGCTGTAGGGGCATTTGCCTCTGCATCGTATCCAATTTTTACATTTTTTTCTACAGTACAGTTTGTAATGTTAATAAGGTTCATTCCTGATGCGTATCCATCAGCAAAACCGCTTTCTTTAATAACTGTTCCTGATTTTATGGTAACATTGTTTACCTCTAAAGTAGAAGGTACCCCTGAGCCATATATATCTGCACTGTCTTCTGTGCCGTAATCTATAACATAATTATTTAATAATCCACTACTTTTTATGTATTCACCATAGATATTTAAATTTTTAACCTGGGCGGTTCTTGCATAATTAAGAAGTGGCAAACCTCCTTTAGCTATTGTAAGGGTATGATTTGCACCATCTATACATCCGCTAAAGGCTAACATATCTTTTCCGGAATTTGCGCTGGTTTTTCCTTCTTTTAAAGCGCCGATTGGTTCCCAGTTTTCATCAAGGCTTATGTCATTTGCAAAGGCGAAGTAAACTCCGCTAAGATTATTTCCAGCTTTAACCTGGCTTGAAATAAGATTTAAATCCTCCTGAGATTTAAGTAAAAACGGATTTTTCTCAGTTCCTTCCCCTTCAAGTCCTGCCATTTTAACGGTAATGGTTACAGGTTCTGATACAACAACCTTAGCTGCATATCCGTTTACCACCCTGACTATGGAAACATAGTAAAAGTTAGTTCCCACATCTTTGGTATCCGGAGTGCAAGAAGCAGTAAGTCCGTCCTGGCTAAGTATTGTTTTTACAACAACTCCGCCTTCGTTGCTGTTTTTATCATTTTTAAACCATGTAAAGCAAAATTGCTCATTTTCTCCTTCTTTAGCCAGTGAATTTACTGTAACTGACAAGTTTTCAGGTGTATCATTTTGTGCATAATTATTTGAAGCAGATATTGAAGAAACTGTTGCTTTTTCAAGGTTTTCATCAGTTCCCTTATAGCCATAAATCCATAGGGCATTATTAATATCATCTTTTGCAGTTTTAACTGTAATATCGCTTTTTTGTCCCGCATAGTATACATAGCTTAGATTAGTGCTTCCTTTAAAACCGTTGGTATCAATGATTTTAACGCTTAAAGGAAGGTATATGCTTCTTAAGGAAGTACAGTTTAAGAAAAGTGAAGATGCTATAGTGGACATATTTTCCGGTAATCTTACTTCACTTAAACTGCTGCAATTAGCAAATACATGAGTTCCGGTACTTGTTACACTATCAGGTATATATACCTTTTTTAAATTTCCACAACCATTAAAAGTATTCTTTTGAAGTTGTGTAATATTTGCAGGAATGGTTACTTCTAAAATTCCACTGTTTGAAAAGGAATTTTGTGAGATTTCTTTAAGGGAATCCGGAAGATTTACCTTTTGCATATTTGTACAGCTGTCAAAAGCGTAAGTATCTATGGTTTCAAGTCCATCAGGAAGTACCGCTTGTGTAAGAAAATTGTACTGGAATGCATGAGTTCCGATTTTCTTTACAGTAGCAGGAATTACAACTTTTCCCTCTGATTTTGTGGCAAGAATTACTTCAGTCTTGTTTTTATCCATTAATAAGCCGTTTTCAAAGATAAAGCTTTCACTTTTCTCATCTACTACAATTTTTTCAAGAGAAATGCTCTTTCTGAAGTTGTAAGCGATAAACGACTTCATACTGGCAGGTATTTCTATTGTCTTTAAATTTGCACAATCATCAAAGGTCATATATGAGGCATTTGAGCTGGCATAACCTTGAACACTGTAACATCCTTCTGAAAATATTACCTTTTCAAGCTGATTGCATTTTGCAAAGGCATAAGTTGCAATACCGGTATTTTTGTCTTCTTTATTAGCTTCGCAGGTAACATTAGCCGGAATGGTAATTTCTTCAAGCCCTGATGCCTTAAAGGCTGAACCGCTTATTTTTTTAAGGCTTTCAGGAAGCTTAATGCTTTTAAGTGCAGCACAGTTTTCAAAAGCACTGCTTTCTATTTCTGTAATACCTTCTTTAATTGTTACATTTTTTAGTGCTGCACATCCTGTAAATTCCTTTGTAGGAATGGCATTTGAATTAATTGTAGCTGTTTCAAGAGCGATACAACCGGAAAAAAGTCCTGTAGTTCTTGCGGTAGTTACATAGGTAGCATTGTCAGCATCTATTACTACTTCTTTAAGTTTTGTACAATTACAGTAGGCATCGTTTCCTATGGAGGTTACAGACTTTGGAATTGTAACTTTTTCAAAACCACATCCCTTAAAAGCTGTATCTCCAATGGTTTCAATTTCACCTTCTGTAATTACTTCAAAAAGAGCGCTACAACCACTAAATAAGTTTTTTGAAATTTCTTTTATGCCTGAAGGCAATGTAACTGTCTCTAATGCGCTACATCCGTTAAAAAGTCCTTCCGGAAGGCTTGTTAAAGTTTTTGGAATTGTAACTTTGGTAAGACTTTTACAACTATCAAAAGCATTTTTTCCGATAGTGCTTATATTTTCAGTAATTTCAAATTCTGTAATTCCGGAATTTCTAAAAGCATATGTTCCGATAGTTGTTACTGTATCGGATAAAGTTACTTTAGTAAGATTTTTTAAATCATTAAAGGCATAGCTTCCAATAGAGTTTACTCCACCTGTAATTACTACTTCTTTAATATCTTCCAGATTTCCATACCAAGGTGCCCTTTTTGAGGACATATTAGCGTAGCTGTTCATATCTCCGCTTCCTGTTATGGTAAGAACTCCATCTTCACTAATTGAATAGGTAAGTCCCTCGCCACAGGTGTTTTCTGTTTGCTCTTTAGCATTTATGACCTGGGAATCTGCCGGCGATGCCAATGTAATGTTTTTTGCATTTGGACTTAGCATCAGTCCCAAAACCATAAAAAGACTAAGAATGGCAAATCTTATAGTCTTGTTATTTAAGATTTTCATTATTAATAATATTCCTTTCCCGGGAAAACTCCCGAATTATAAACTTACCCAAGTATTATGTAAGGCCCTTGGGTTTTAGCCTGTTAAAAATTTATTATTATTCATTTCTCCCCTTGAATAATAAATAAGCATTATTTATTTTTTACACCACTCCTTATTTTTAGTCTAAAGACAAGATTTTTATGACAAAAAAAGAAAAAAACTCTAATAAGCATTATATCATATTATACTCAAATTTTAGTTGTTTTTATTGATAAAAATAAAGTTTTGTATAATTTTTTTCTTAAGTTGTTTAGATAATTTATTATTTATTTAAATTAATGATTTTTCTTTTTGACAAAATTGTTGTAAGATAGGTGTCAGTCACTAATAAAAAATTTTTAAACGGAGATAAAAATGGAAAGACAGATAAAGGGCAGCTTATTGCTTTTAACCACAGCTATTATATGGGGACTTGCCTTTGTAGCCCAAAGTAAGGGTATGGATTATATAGGTCCTTTCACCTACAATATGGCAAGGCATTTCATAGCATTTTTTGTTATGATTCCCATAGTTGTTTTTTTTAGAAAAAAATCTTTAAAGGATAATCCAAAAAACAAAGAAGAAATTGCCATTATGAATAAAAATTCCCTTATGGGAGGAGTTTTTTGCGGTATTGTTCTTGGTTTTGCAGGAGCTTTTCAGCAAATCGGTCTTACAATGACTACAGCAGGAAAGACAGGATTTATCTCAGCTTTGTATATTGTAATAGTTCCCATACTTGGAATATTTCTTAAAAAGCCTCTTCAAAAATCCATTGTTTTTTGCCTGTTTTTAGCAATTACCGGATTTTATTTATTATGCGTAAAGGAAGGCTTTGATATCTCACCGGGAGATGTTTTATGTCTTTTTTGCGCCATTGGTTTTTCTTTTCATATTCTCATAGTGGACCATTATTCCTTAAAAAGTCTGGACGGGGTTTTAATGAGCTGTGTGCAGTTTTTAATAGCAGGTATTATTTCAGCCATATTGACATTTATTTTTGAAAATCCTTCTATTTCATCTATATGGGATGCCAAACTTACAATCCTTTATGCAGCAATACTTTCCAGCTGCTTAGGTTACACTTTCCAGATTATTGGCCAGGGCTTTACCCCACCTGCCATCGCTACTTTAATTATGAGTCTGGAATCAGTTTTTGCAGCCTTATTTGGTGCAATTTTCCTTAAGGAAAGCCTAAGTCCTAAGGAACTGGCAGGATGTGTTTTAGTATTCGTAGCAGTTATTCTGGCTCAGCTTCCTTTACCAAAGGCAAAAAAGATATTTTCTATTTTTAATAAAAAGGGCTGTTTAAAGATAAAAAATCGCTAAAAAAACGGGTAAGAAGCTTTTATACTTCTTTACCCGTTTTATTCTTCTACTTCATAAAGCATTTTTTCCTTGGAATCAAATCTGTAAATCTTCCTGGAAAGTACTTCATCTAGTTCTTCTTCATATCTGTTTTCAATTACTTTTTTTATTTCATCCAGTTTTTTGGGACCATCTACAGGATAGATTCTAAATTCATATTCATCAGCAAATACAACATAAAAATCACCACCTGCAAATTCCATGAGTTTTTCCTGAATCCCCGGATAGAAGAAGCTTATTGCCCCGTATTCCTGATTAACCGTGGTAAAACGATAATTTTCCTCTTTATCAAAAGTTATTTCCGAACCTATTGACATATAAGCTCCCTGATCATATCTTCGTGGACTGTCATCTATGCACATAAGATGATATTCGCTGTCGGTATACATCCTTGGAAGAGCATTCATATAGGTATTTAACAATGCCGCATGAAAAATCTCATCCTTTGACAGCTTCCAGAATTTCATATATTCCTCTGAAAGAGAATACTTCATGTCCATTTCCAGTTCAGGAAGGTATTCACACATATAAAGCACTATCGCCATGTCACCTATTCTTTTATATATAACATTTGACAGTTTGTTTTTATTATCATCATAATTCACCATTGAAAGCTTTAAATAATCCTTAATCCTGTCATAATCATAAGATTCTCTGATTAATTTTGGAACCTTTGACTCTTCGGTTTTGGCAAATCTTTCATCAATTAATTCTCCTACAACCTTCCAAACCAAATCCCAGCCGTCAATTTCATAGGCTTCAAATAAAAGTTCCAAATCAAATTTCAGCATTATTTTAACACTTTCACTTACTTCTCCAAGATCTACAAAAAAAATATCCCCTATCATGGTGTCAGAATCTGATTTATTACAGACAGAATTATGATTTCGAATCATTTTTCTTTCCTGTTCGTTTTGACCTTTATATCCGTCTGTAAATATTTTATATTCATAATGTCTTTGCTCATATATTGGCGATTCCTCAAACCAAAATGAAAACATATCCAAAAATTCTTCGTAATCCATATTTACACCTCTCCAAATAATAAGAAGCTAAAGGGTTTCTTAATAATATCCTACACTGTATTATTCGGATGCTTTGATTGTTTTTTGTAGAATTTTGGAATTATTTATAAGTCTTTAATATTTATGGTGAAATTAAGATTATTACTAAAAAAAATCTGTTTAAAAAAAACTTCCTATTCCCTTATCCAATAGATTTTTATATTCCTCAAAGGAGATATATTCTCCCCCCATACTTTCAAGGTGTTTTGTGTAAAACTGGCAATCTATCATCTGATAATCCAGCTTTTCAAGTTTTTTTGCCAGAAGAATAAGAGCAAGCTTTGACCCGTTTTCCATATCCGAATACATGCTTTCTCCAAAAAAACATCTTCCAATGGCCACGCCGTAAAGACCTCCTGCCGGCTTATTATCTATAAAGCTTTCTACGCTGGTGGCATATCCTGCTTTAAAAAGCTTATAGTAAGCATCTTCCATGTCATCACCTATCCAGGTACCTTCATTAAATTCTCTTTTTAACCTGCAACGGTGCATTGTTTCCTTAAAATCCCTGTTTATAACTATTTTAGTCTCATGTTTTTTCATGAATTTTTTCATGGAATGGGATATGTGTATTTTAGAAGGTCTTATAATAAACCGCCTGCCGGGACACCACCACATTATTTCATCGCCGGGATTGTACCATGGAAATATTCCGTTACAATAAGCAAGCAAAAGCCTGTCCAGACTCAAATCTCCCCCTATTGCTAAAAGTCCGCTTTCTTCTGCCATTTCCGGTAGGGGAAAGGTGATTTCTTTTTTTGGCAAACGATACACTGGCATACTCTCTATCTCCCCTTTTTATAATCAGTCATTTATTTTTTTACCACAAAGCAATTTTCTTTTACATCAAGAGTCAGGCTTCCTCCCTTTTTAAGGCTTCCAAACAATATGTCATTTACTAAAAGAGTTTTTATCTCATTTTGTATTATTCTATCCATATCTCTGGCACCATACTCCTTACTGGTACCTTTTTTTGAAAGAAGCTCTATGGCCTTTGGGGTATATTTTAACTCCACATTTCTTTTATCAAGAAGGACTGCCAATTCCGAAAGCTTCTTTTTAGCTACCATTTTTCCCATTTTTTCAGTCATGGAAGAAAATACAACAATTTTATTAAGTCTATTTCTAAATTCCGGAGTAAATACTCTTTTAACTTCTTCGGATATTACACTCATGGTTTTATCCTTACTTCCAAAGCCTATAGAGTGACCTCCAAGTTTGCTGGCTCCCGCATTTGAAGTCATTATTATAATAACATTTCTAAAATCTGCCTTTCTTCCCTGATTATCAGTAAGTGTGGCATAGTCCATTACCTGTAAAAGAATATTAAAAATATCAGGATGAGCCTTTTCTATTTCATCAAGCAATAAAACACAAGAGGGATTTTTCCTGATGGACTCCGTTAACAATCCTCCATCTTCATAGCCTACATATCCTGCCGGAGAACCTATAAGTTTGGAAACTGCATGTTTTTCTTCATATTCACTCATATCAAAACGCACAAGTTTTACTCCCAGTTCTTCTGCCAAAGTCTTAGCAATCTCGGTTTTTCCCACACCGGTAGGACCTGCAAATAAAAAGCTTGATAAAGGTTTATTATCTTCTAAAAGTCCGGCCTTGGAAAATTTAATGGCATTTACCACCTGAGTTATTGCTTCATCCTGTCCGAATACTTTTGATAGCATTCTCTTTTCTAAAGTAACTAATCGGTTTTTGTTTGTCTGTTGTGAAGTAGCCTCAATTGGAACACGGCATATTTTTGTGAGGATTTCATTAATAATGTCCTTGCCCACACTTTGAACCTTTTGTTCTAAAGGATGTATTTTTCTGTAGGCTCCTGCCTCGTCTATTAAATCAATGGCCTTATCAGGTAAAAACCTTTCATTGATATATTTTTTGCTCATTTCTACGGCATATTCAAGAACACCTTTTTTATATTTTACTTTGTGATAAGCCTCATATTTTGACTTTAATCCCTGTAAAATTTCTACTGTTTCTTCTACTGAAGGCTCTGTTATTTCAACATTTTGAAAGCGTCTTACAAGACTTTTGTTTTTTTCAAAATATCTCTTATATTCTTCAAAAGTGGTAGCTCCTATAAACCTGATACTGCCCTTTGCAAGATAGGGTTTTAGCATATTTGAGGTATCAAAAGAGCCTTCACCTACTGCTCCGGCTCCTGCAAGATTATGAATCTCATCTATGTAAATAATAGGATTTTCTTCTTTACTTATTTCATCAAGCATTTTCTTTAAACGCTTTTCCAAGTCACCCCGATACTGGGTTCCTGCCAGTAAGCTTCCTAAATCCAAGGCGTAGATTTTTGCACCTTTAAGGGATGAGGGTATCTTGTTTTCATTAATTAATTTTGCCAGACCGTAAGTAATGGCAGTTTTTCCCACTCCGGGTTCTCCAATGTGAATAACATTATTCTTATCTTTTCTGCAAAGAATCTGAATGGTTCTTTCTAACTCATTTTCTCGTCCGATAAGTGGATTAACATTGTCTAAAAGGTCATTAATACAAGGAGCATATTTTTCAAAGCTTCTTTCATTTGATTCTTCTTTTGAAACCTCTGGTGCAATTCCGGAATCATTTCCAGTGAATTCTATAAGTTCTCTTAAAATATCAAGCTCCAAAACCCCCTGCTTTTCCATAAGATAAACTGCATCTGATTCTTCTAATTTCCATATACCGCTTACTAAATGGTCTAAATCCACATAGCCCCTTGAACTTCCCCTTGCCGACTGCTCAGCCATAACAATGGCCTGTCCTGTTTCCAGTGAAAACCGGGATTCTTTGAAATTGTCCGCTACCAGATATTCATCTGCATATTCCTTTAAATCCCTTTCCAATTCATCAACATCACCGCCACAGTTTAAAAAAGCCTCAATAAAAGGTTCTTTTTTACATAAAGCAAGCAAAATTACCTCAGGTGTTATATATTCATATTTATTCTCTCTTGCTATACTAAATGCCAGCTCCAGCACTTCAGAGATTATTCTTGATACATTCATTTTACGCTTCCTCCATTGTTAATTTAAAAGGAAATCCCTCTTGTTTTGCCAGATTTGTGGCGTCATTTATTTTTGTTCTTGCTATATCCAAAGGATAAACTCCCACTACAGCACTTCCTTGTCTATGGACACACATCATAAGATTTTCTGCCTCCAGCTGATTTTTATGGAAAATCTCTATCAGTATCTCAACAACAAAATCCATGGTTGTAAAATCATCATTATGCATTATTACCTTATATCTTTTTGGCTTATGAACCATATCATTAGTTTTTTCTTTTGTCGCACCCTTCGTAGCCATTTATATAAATCTCCTATCATTTAATTATCACTTACTTGTTATAGTTAGTATAATCTACTTACCTTTTAATGGCAATGAGCCAATTAAAGCGGACATCCCACATGCCCGCTTTAAATTTAATCTTTTTATTTTTCTTCAGAAGCTTTAATTATCTTTAAGACTTTCTTACTAAGGCTTTCATTTTCCCCGAAAATGGATACATAGCCTTCTAAGGATTCCGCCTTCGTCTTTAAATTTCTTGATTTTTCCCAAATCAGAATCTTTGCCCTTCCTTTTCCGTTTTTTGCCTCCTGAATTAGATTTGCCCCAGCAGAATTGCCATCAAAAGCAGCTACAATGGAAGGTCTTCTTTCAAATATTTCATAATTAAAGCTTTTATAGATTCCCATTCCCTCCTGTTCCGGGGATACTCTTATAAATACCCCTGCTGCTTCTAATTTTTTCTTTTCCGCCTCTGTAATATGGGAAGGAACCACTGCATATATTTCAAATCTTCCCTTATTATTATCTATAAGATATTTTTCATATCCTGATAATTTATTTCCTATTACAAAAAACACTTCTTCCGGAGGTAAATTATCCATTAATTCTTTTAACAAAGCCAAACCTTCCTCTTTTACTCTTGTAACTCTTTTTTCAGTATTAAAACTTCCTCCCATTAAGATAAGAGGTATTCTGTCCCAGGGAAGTTGTCTGACCTGACTTCTAAGTTCTTTATAACTGTCATATTTTCTGCTTTGATTTATGGATATATCTTCTATTTTTCCTGATTCCTTATCCATTTCTTCCAACAAGGTTTCTTCTATGCTTCTTCCTGCACATAATGTCTGAAAATCCCATTTTTTATCGGAATAGGCCTTTTTAGAAAATTGAATAATTTTTTCTTCAGCATTTCTCATTGCCAGCAAATCCTCATGGGATAATTCCAAAAGTTTTTCCAAAGAAAGCTCCTCATCAATAGAATTTGTTCCATATAAAGCAGCTCCATCAGAACCTTGAACACAGCTGATACCCTGATGTAAATACTGTTTTAGTGGGTGATTTTCCAGTGAATTCAGATTATTTAATCTTACATTTGAGGTAAGCTGAAATTCTAAAACTATATTGTTTTCCTTTAATTCCTTTAAAACCGCCTTACCTTTTTTTGAGCGAAGACTGTAAGTATATAATCCGTGTCCCAGCCTCATTTGTGGCATTTTCTGTCCCGGTTCCAAAGAATCTTTGACGCATTTTATACTATGGGCAATATTATCCTTCTGGCTGTCATTTTCCCCTGCATGAACTCTTATTACAAAGCTTGGATCCTTCTTACAAATCTTTACAATTTCCTTAAATACAGGCTTTAAGGTGATTATGTCATTTATTTCTTCACCTACAAAATCACAACCTGCCACATAAGGATCCATTGCCACTGCCCTAAGTACCTGAACATTCTGGCTTAGGTAGTCGGCTGGGGTTTTCTGGTCTTTAATAATGGTTAGTGGTATTCTTCTCATGGCTGCCAGAAAACGAATCATTACTCCGGTTTCATAAAAAATCTCCGGCATAATGGCATGAACCTCTTCAAGCATCTGTACAGATTCGTATTTTTTTACCAGGGTGGTATCTGCTATTTCCACATAATAAACCCCCTGCTTTTTATAACCTCTGGCTATCCACAAAAGCATGTCCTGATAAATGCTGTTATTACAATAGGCTTTGTTTTCCTTGTCCTTTTGCATCTGATAGAGAGCATTTCTTACATCAATATCAGGAATTACATCTATATATTCCAGAGGAATTTTTTCTTCACTTTCCACTCCTTTGGTAAATACATATCTGTAGATATATACCTTTTCCAAATTGGTAAATACAGCCTGTCCATCCTTTAAAATCACCAGGGAATTTCTGATTTTTGCTATATTTTCTCTGGCATTATTAAGATTATTTAAAATTAAATCCGCAAAATTAATAAAGGTATTATCATCAATTTTCCTGTCAAGATATTTTCCTTTAAGTCCTGAGGAAACAAACTGCTTTTCCACCCTGTGTCTTTGGGAAAAAAGAGGGGCCAACTGTTCATCTGTAAGCTTTAAATTAAGCTTTTTTATGTAATAAAGAGGATATCTTATCTGATGATAAATACCCAGGGCAATTAATATATCTGCTTTTATATTTCCACTCATATGGGTATGAAGATCACTGTGAAACTTCACATCTTTTTTTACATAGGTTCGAAATACTGTTTTTGACAAATCAAGCTTATAATCTCTTGTCTGACTCATTAAGGTTTTTGCAATGGCGGGAATGGAAGCTTTTATATCAACCCTTCCATCTGGAAAAATCTCTGCGGTTTTTATGTTTTTCAATCTGAAAATATAAACTTCTTCATTGTTTCCATCAATAAAACAGGGAATTTCTCCTTTTATACAAAAAAGACCTTCTTCATCCTTAGAAAGTTCCAATCCACATACTCTTGCCAGATTTCTGATGAGATTTCCGCTATGATGATTAGGGGTTTTAAGCCTGAAATACATCCTGTCTTTTTCTTTATAAAGTTCTACAACTATGTCTTTTTCATTATCAAGATAAAAATAATTAAAAAATGTCATCCTTAAAACCTCCGAGGCAATTTTTTACAATCATTTTCTTTCTTTTTCAAGGTTGATATCGACAATTTTGGTTTTTTATGTATGTTTATAAAAATTCATCCCCTAGGGGGACTTACTATGGCTTTTTGCAACTGTTAGAATAAATATCGATTTAATTATTTCTCTATCTAAAACGGCTCCTTTAATTGAGCATTTTCCCTTCTTTCTTTTGCAAGCTCAATTATTTGTAGTGATCATACCGGGTTTAAGTAGATTCAAGCATTTTTATAAAGGAGTCGTTTTAATCTGTTAAGGCAGATTTATACATTTTATTTTACATCATTATTTTTTTTAATTTACGGGATATAGAGCAAAATGCTATATTAAAATTAATATATTATTTACTTTAAAGAGAAGGAAGGATAGAAAAAATGACAGATTACTGGAAAAAATGTGTAGATTTTCACGGACATGAATGTGGAGGCCTGACCATTGGATACAAGGCCGCATTATATGTTATTGATCTTTGGGATGTTAAATTTTCAAAAGATGAAGAACTAGTATGTATCTCTGAAAATGATGCCTGTGGTGTAGATGCAATACAGTCAATCCTTGGCTGTAGCGTAGGAAAGGGAAATCTTCTTTTTCACATGACAGGAAAACAGGCTTTTACCTTCTACGACAGAAATAAAAACAAGGGAATTCGTCTTGTTTTAAAAGAAAAACCTGAAGGTATGACGAGAGAGGAATCTTTCGAGTATTATCAAAAACTTGATCCAAAGGATATGTTTGATGTAAAAGAGCCAAAAATCAAGCTTCCTCAATCCGCCAGAATCTTTGATTCCTTTATTTGCGAAGAATGTGGCGAAAAAGCCGGCAGCAAATGGATAAGGATAGAAAATGGCAAAAAACTTTGTATTGATTGTGCAACAAAGTATGACAGATTTAATATTTAAACAAAGCACCTCCTATTTAATTACATATTTAAAGTCCTTGACAAATATAACACTTTGTCAAGGACTATTAAAAGTAAATCAGAAAACGTCTTTTTATTCAACATCAGCTAAAGCTGCTGCTCCTTCTTCTCCTGTACGAATCTTAACTACATTATCAAGACTGTAAACAAAGATTTTTCCATCTCCAATGTGACCTGTGTAAAGAGCTTTTTTAGCTGCTTCAATAACATCATCAACCGGAATTTTACTTATTACCACTTCAAGTTTAATCTTAGGAAGAAGTGTTGCATCCACTTCAACTCCACGATACATCTCTCCTGAGCCTTTCTGGATACCACAACCCATAACCTGTGTAACTGTCATTCCCGTAACACCAAGGTCATTCATTGCCTTTCTTAATTTATCGTATCTTGATAATTTGGCAATTATTACTACTTTATGAATATTTGAATTTGTGTAAACCGGAGCACTTACCACAGGAACTGCTGCTTTTCTTTGTACCTCAGAAGCAGCCTCATAATCTCCGATTCCCAAATCGGTATTTTCGTTTACTGTCATATTCAAGGTGTTTGATACATCCATGATAGAAAATCCTGAATAAGCAGATGCAAGACCATGTTCAGTAGAATCAAGACCAAGTATTTCTTCTTCTTCACTTACTCTAAGTCCCATTATTTTCTTAATTAATAAAAATGTGGCAGAAATTGCAAGAGCTGTCCAAAGGGCTGTAGAAGCCACTCCTATAAACTGAATGCCTAATAATTTAAATCCGCCGCCATATAAAAGTCCAAGCATTTCATTTCCTGAAGAATCAGCAATTGAATATCCCGGAGCGGTATTTGTTGCAAAAATACCTACTGCCAAAGTTCCCCAGATACCATTTAAACAATGAACTGCAACAGCTCCAACAGGGTCATCTATATGAAGCTTGTAATCTAAGAGCCATACTCCAAAGCATACAAGAAATCCTGCTACAATACCTATAACTATTGAACCAAATACATCTGTAACATCACAAGGTGCTGTTATGGCAACCAATCCTGCTAAAGAAGCATTTAAACACATTGAAATATCCGGTTTTCCGTATTTTACCCAGGTATAAATCATACATGTTACAGTTGCTAAAGCCGGTGCAATGGTAGTTGTTACAAATACTGAACCAAGCTGTTCAACAGATGTGCAGGCTGCACCGTTAAATCCGTACCATCCAAGCCATAAAATAAATACACCTAAAGCTGCTGCTACAAGATTATGTCCTGGAAAAGCATTTACCTTTATTACTTTTCCGTTTTTATCTCTTTCAAATTTACCAATACGAGGACCTAGAATAGCTGCTCCGATTAATGCTGAGATACCTCCAACCATGTGAATACAGTTAGATCCGGCAAAATCATGGAAGCCAATCTGAGAAAGCCATCCACCACCCCATGTCCAGTGAGCTTCAATAGGATATATTAATGCAGATATTACTGCTGAGTATACACAATAGGATAAAAATTTTGTTCTTTCAGCCATTGAGCCTGAAACAATTGTTGCTGTAGTAGCACAAAAAACAAGGTTAAAAACAAAATTGGAATAATCAAAATTTGCATAATTTGAAAACATATCAAATCCAGGTTGTCCGATTATTCCCATCATGTCCTCACCTAACAAAAGGCTAAAACCGATTACAATAAATACCACTGTTCCTATACAAAAATCCATAAGATTTTTCATTATAATATTTCCGGTATTTTTTGCTCTGGTGAAACCTGCTTCACACATTGCAAAACCCGCCTGCATCCAGAATACCAATGCAGCACCTATTAAAAACCACACTCCAAATACTTTTCCATCTATTAGTGCTAATAATTCTTCACTCATACGCTTTTCCTCTCTTTTTTATTAATAAAAAAAGATGCAGGAGAATATCTATGATATACATAGAATCAATGCCCCATTGCATCTTTTATAATGTGAATATATCCTGGCCATTAGATATATAAAAGAAAAAGCGCCTTAGAGTTTTTCTCTAAGACGCCCTTGTCTTCATCTGTTAGTCATTGTATATATATAAATTTAATTTGTCAAGAGTTTTTTTTGAAAATTTTCATAATCCTTCATTCTTATTTTTGACCGGTTTATTTTTCCATTGTTTGTGTGGGGAAGGGCATCTAAAAATTCTATTTTCCGAGGATATTTATACAGGGCAATTCTCTCCTTTGTAAAATCCTGTAAGGTGTTTTTTAGGGCATTATCCCCTTTATAGCCTTCATTTAAGACAACGCTTGCCTTTACTATAAAGCCTCTTGATTTTGAAGGATAAGCAGTAATGGCACATTCAAATACCGCCGGATGGGTCATTAAAATGTCCTCTACTTCAGATGGGCCTATGCGATAGCCACTGGATTTTATAACATCATCATTTCGTCCCAGAAAATAAAAATATCCTTCTTCATCTTTTTTTGCCCGGTCTTTTGTATGATAAATACCGTTTTCCCAGACACTTTTATATTCTGTATCATCACCTAAATATCCTTTAAAAATACCAAGTTTATCACTTTCTTTTTGGGGAATGATTACTATTTCTCCTTCCTCATTATCTAACACTTCTTGCCCCTCTTCATCCACTAATTTTATGTTATAAAGAGGATTGATTTTTCCTATGGAACCTTCCTTTCCTTCTTCTCCCACAGGAGTGCAAATTTGAAGAGCCGTCTCTGTTTGTCCAAAGCCTTCTCTTATCTTTAAGCCGGTTATTTCCTCAAATTTAAGGGAAATTTCCTTTGGCATAGCCTCCCCTGCGGTAGTAACCTGTCTTAGATTGCTTAAATCATACTTTTTTATATCTTCCAAAAGGAGATATTTATAAATAGTAGGGGGGGCACAAAATGTATTTATTTTTTCTTCTTCCAATAATTTAAGCATGTCTGTGGCATAAAACTGCTCATAATCATATACCATTATACTGGCTCCCAAAAACCACTGACCGTAAAGCTTTCCCCAGGCAGACTTTGCCCAGCCGGAATCTGCCACCGTAAGATGCAAATCGCCATCTTTCATACCATGCCAGTTTTTTGCTGTATAAATATGGGCAAGAGGGTAGGAATAATCATGAATAACAGCCTTTGGGTCTCCATTTGTTCCAGAGGTAAAATAATAAAGCATATCATCTTTTACATTTGTTAAAACCCTTGTAAAATTCTCATCTGCCTGATTAAATAATTCCTCATAAGAAAGCATACCCTGGTATTTTTCTCCCACAACTATAGGTTTTATATCAATACCTTTGGTTGCTTCTTCAACTTTCTTACAAATATGCTCGCTGTTTACGCAAATTATTGCCTTGGCCTTAGAAACCTTAATTCTTTCCGATATATCCTTGGCAGATACCATATGGGATGTAGGAATGGCAACAGCTCCTAATTTGTGAAGTGCCAGAATACAAATCCAAAACTCCACTCTTCTTTTAAGTAAAAGCAAAACAGAATCTTTTTTTTCTATTCCCAGTTTTTTTAGGACATTTGCCTCCTTGTCACTGTAGATTTTCAGGTCTTTAAATGTAAATCTTTTTTCTTCATTATCAGCACTTTTATGAATAAGGGCTGTTTTATCCGGAGATTCTTTTGCAAAACGATCTACTACATCATAGGCAAAATTGAAATTTTCTCCAAAATCTGTTTCAATTTTTACAATCTGCCCCTTATTATCTTTGATTTCTTTATAGTATTCTTCATATATTAAAGACATTTTTTTCACCTTTTTTGTGTTATTTAATAACCCACTTTACGAAAACGCTCATATCGGGCTTTTATTAATTCTTTTGAAGATAAACTCATTAACTGCTTATATTCTTCTCTTAAAGCCGATAATAATTCCTTAAGTCTCTTTTTTTTGCAGATTTTATCGATTAATCCCATATCAGACAATTTATTTGCCGTAAGGCAAAGGGCACTTGCCGCCACATCTGCTTTTTTAGGATCCTTCCATAAAATATTGGCACAGCTTTCCGGAGATACCACGCTAAAATAAGCATCCTCCATCATCCAGATTCTGTCACTGTGACAAAGAGCCAAAGCACCTCCACTTCCCCCTTCTCCAATTACTATGGATATAATAGGAACTTTTAAATCTGACATTTCTGCCAGATTCACGGCAATAGCTCTACCCTGACCTCTTTCTTCTGCATCAACTCCGCAATAAGCTCCGGCGGTATCCACAAAACAAAGCACAGGGCGATTGAATTTTTCTGCCTGTTTCATTAACCGAAGTGCTTTTCTGTAACCTTCAGGATGAGCACTTCCAAAATTATGTAAAATTCTTTCCTCTATGGTTTTTCCTTTTTCGATTCCAATTACTGTTAGGGGCATATCTAAAAGATAGCCGATTCCTCCAATTATAGCCTTGTCATCTCCATAGTATCTGTCTCCATGAAATTCCATAAAATCAGTAATCAGGGCATATATATAATCCTTTGCGGTAAATCTTTTTTCGCTTCTTGCAGATAAAACAATATCAAAATCGCTCTTATTTTTTATAATGCTCATTTTTAAAAGCCTCCATTATTTTCATGGATTTTTAGAATTTTTCCTATATATTCTTTTTGGTTTTTTCTGGATACAATTGCGTCAATAAATCCACACTCCAAAACCCTGTCTGCCAGCTGAAAATTCTCCGGCAAGGACTGATTTAAGCTTTTTTCAATAACTCTGGGGCCGGCAAAACCTACTCTTGCTTTTGGTTCAGCCAGGGTAATATCTCCAAGCATGGCAAAGCTTGCATCTACTCCTCCCGTAGTAGGATTTGTAAGAAGAACAATGTATAAATTCCCATCATTTCCATGAGCCTTAACTGCTCCTGAAACCTTGGACATTTGTAGTAAAGATATCATTCCCTCCTGCATTCTGGCTCCTCCTGATACTGTGATTCCCAGTACCGGCAAGTGTTTTCTGGTGGCATATTCAAATAATCTTGTGATTTTTTCTCCAACTATTGCCCCCATAGACCCCATCATAAAATTTCCATCCATGGAAAAAATGCAAAGTCTGTGACCGTTTATGGTAGCTACACCACAAATTACCCCTTCTTTTTCTCTGCTTTTTATTTTGGAAGCTTCAAGTTTTTCTTCATATTCCGGAAAGTTAAGGATGTTTATGGATTCCAAATCCTTATCCATTTCAACGAAGCTTTTTTTGTCAGTCAGCATCAAAATACGCCTTCTGGCCCTTATTGGGAAATAATGACCGCATTTTGGACATACATAATTTCCATCCCGTATTTTGGAAACTGATATTTTCTTTTGACATTTTTTACAGGTAATTGTCCTGCTTTTGACTTTTTTCTCACTGTTTTCCAGTTCATTATTTGCCTTTATAAAAAAATTCTTTAATTCCATTTTTACAAAACCTTTTTACAGATATCAGTATTATAATTTCCCAGGATAAATTCCTCGTTCTCCAATAATTTCATGTGGAGGCTTCTATTATGTAGCACTCCCACAAGAACAAGCTCTGACAGGGCACTTTTCATTTTTCTTATTGCTCCTTCTCTGGTGCTTGAACAAACCACCATTTTTCCAAGCATGGAGTCATAAAAAGGTGGTACTTCATAATCCTTAAAAACTGCAGTATCAAAGCGTACATCCATACCTCCCGGCATATGAAAAATATCAATTTTTCCACAGCTTGGTGTAAAATCCTCAGGGTTTTCCGCACAGATTCTACATTCTATGGCATGTCTGTTTTCCACCATTATATCTTCATTAAAGGGAAGTTTTACACCTGCCGCAGTTCTTATCTGCCATTTTACAATATCTACCTGACTTACCATTTCCGTAACAGCATGCTCAACCTGTAATCTTGTATTCATTTCCATAAAATAATATTCTTCATCTTTTACAAGAAATTCCACAGTTCCCACCGTTACATAACCTACTTTTTTAGCCAGTTTTTTTCCGGCATCATAGATTTTTTCTCTTAATTGTCTTGAAATGGAAGGCGCCGGGCATTCTTCTATAAGTTTTTGATTTTTTCTTTGAACCGAACAGTCCCTATCCCCCAAAACCACTACATTTGAGTAGGCATCAGCAAGAATCTGGACTTCCACATGTTTTCCATGTTCTATAAACTTTTCCATAAATACCCTGTCATCTCCAAAGGCATTTTGGGCTTCAAGTCTTACCTGGCAGAAATTTATTTCCATCTCGTTTTCATTTCTTACAACTCTTATTCCCTTGCCGCCGCCACCGGCTATTGCCTTTAAAATAACCGGATATCCAATGCTTTTTGCCATATTTAAAGCTTCTTCAAGGTCATTTAACAAATCACTTCCTAAAGCTTGTGGTATGCCACAAGAAATTGCTGTTTTTCTTGCAAGATCCTTTTGACCCATTTTTTCTATTACCTGCCAGGAAGGACCAATAAAAACAATCCCCTCTCTTTCACACTCTCTGGCAAACTCCGGATTTTCGGAAAGCATGCCGTAACCTGGATGTATTGCCTTGACATTGGTGTTTTTAGCCAGAGTAATAATTGCATTTATATTTAAATAACTTTCCTTTAAAACCGGGCCTCCTATGCAATAACTTTCATCAGCCAAATCCACATGAAGAGAGTTTTTATCTGCTGTAGAATAGATTGCTACAGTTTCTATCCCCATTTCCTTGCAGGCTCTTATTATTCTGACTGCTACCTCGCCACGATTGGCAATAAGAATTTTAGAAAACATGCTATTCTCCTTCCTGATTCTTAACAATGGCAAAGGAAAATTCGCCGCTCATACACACTTTTTTATCCACGCTTACCTCTCCGTGAAGTTTGTACATAGGATGACATTTTCTTAAAACTTTTGTATCTATCTGAATTAAATCTCCCGGTTTAATCATTGAGCGAAAGCGTACCTTGTCAAGGCCCGTATACACCGGTATTACCCCTTTTTCCTTCATTACATCCTTAAAAATAATACAGGCTGACTGAGCCATCATCTCACATTGTATAACCCCTGGAACAATAGGATTATCCGGAAAATGTCCCTGTAAAAAATACTCGTCTCCCTTTACTTTATAAAATCCTCTTGAACTGCCATCCTCATTAAGATAAACCTCATCTACTAAAAGCATAGGTTCTCTATGGGGCAGTATTTTCTTTATTTCTTCTTTATCCATGATAATTCCTCGTTTATTTAATTATAAAAAGAGGCTGGTCGAATTCTACAAGACTTCCGTCCTCCACTAAGACTTCAGCGATAATTCCGTCTTTTTTTGCCCTTACCTCATTCATCATTTTCATTGCTTCAATGCTGCATAAAACATCGCCTTTTGCCACAATGTCACCTACATTTTTAATGTTTCCCTTGCCGTCTCCCAAGTAAAAAATGCCTAAAAGTGGGGATTTTACAGCATTTTCTTCCTTAGTTTCCGACAGATTTTCCCGAATCACCGGTATTTTTTCAATATTTTCTTTTTCCTCATTTTTTTTAAAAGGTATCCCATCCCTTTTTAATGTTAATTTAAGGCCTTCTTCTTCTACCTGTAATTCAGTAAGATTCATTTTTTCAAATAAACTTGCATATTCCTGTAAAGTACTCATGTTTAATTCTCCCCTTTCCTTAAGGCAATGCATGCATTATGACCTCCAAATCCCAAAGAAGTACTTATGGCAAAGTCTATATCCGCCTTTTTTGCTGTATTTGGTGTATAATCCAAATCACATTCAGGGTCTTTTTCAAGATAATTAATGGTAGGAGGAATCATTCCCTCTTCCAAAGCCAATACAGAAGCTATAGCCTCAACTGCTCCTGTAGCCCCCATCATATGCCCTGTCATGGATTTTGTGGAACTGATGTGAAGGTCATAGGCTTTTTCCTTAAACACTGCCTTTAAAGCCTTTGTTTCCATTGCATCATTTAAATGTGTACCGGTTCCGTGAGCATTGACATAAACTTTTGATGCATCACTAATTCCTGCTTTACTTACAACATTTGAAATAGCCCTTATTGCTCCTAAAGCTTCCGGATCCGGTGCAGTAATATGATAAGCATCTGCTGTATTTTCATAAGCTACCACTTCAGCAAGAATTTTTGCCCCTCTTTTTTGAGCATGCTCATATTCTTCTAGCATTAATATACCGGCTCCCTCTCCCATTACAAAACCATTTCTTCTTTTATCAAAAGGTAAACTTCCTTCCTTTGGATTTTCGCTTAAGTTTAAAGCCTGACAATTAATAAATCCAGCCATTGCCAGCTCATTTATGGAAGCCTCACTTCCTCCTGCTAATATGGCATCTGCGTATCCGTGTTTTATTGCTCTATAGGCTTCACCTATGGCATGAGTAGAGGTGGCACAGGCTGTAACTATAGGAAGTGTAGGACCTTGTGCCTTAAATCTTATGGAGACCGCACCGCTTGCCATATTTCCAATCATCATAGGAACAAAAAAAGGAGAAACCATTTCCGGTCCCTTACTTTCTAGTCTTTTTGCCTGTTGTAATGTGGTATTTATTCCTCCGATTCCGGAACCTATATATACACCAAAACGTTTAAAATCAAGGTTTTCCTCCATTATTTTGCTATTTTCAACTGCCTGATAGGATGCTGCCATGGCATATTGCATAAAAAGGTCGGATCTTCTTATTTCCTGCATGGAGTCATAGTATTTTTTGGGCTCAAAATCCTTTACTTCAGCATCTAAATGAACTTTTATAGAAGAGGCATCAAAACGGCTTATTTTATCAATTCCGCATTTTCCCTTCATTATGCTGTCTTTAAAGCTTTCAATATCATTTCCCACAGGAGAAACAACTCCCATTCCTGTAACAACTACTCTATACATACATGCCTCCGTCTACTTTAATCACTTCACCGCTTATATATCCTGAATCATCACTTGCTAAAAAAACTGCCAGTTTTGCCACATCCTCCGGCTCTCCCAGTCTTTTTAAAATGATGGAATTTTCTATTTTTTTCTTTATGTCATCTGAAAGAACTTCTGTCATTTCAGTTTTAATATATCCCGGTGCAATGGCATTACAACGAATGTTTCTTTTTCCATATTCTTTTGCTATTGCTTTTGTTAGACCTGTTACACCGGCTTTTGAAGCTGCATAATTGCTTTGTCCCGCATTTCCCATAAGACCTACCACAGAGCTGATATTAATAATATTTCCCTGTTTTTGCTTCATAAATACCTTTAAAAATGCGGAACTTACATACATACAGCCCTTTAAATTAATATCTATCACATCATTAATTTCATCATCAGTCATTGCAATCAAAAGATTGTCTTTTGTTATTCCTGCATTATTTACCAGAATATCTATCCTTTTATGTTCATTAATAATGTCCTTTGAAACCTTCTCTACCATATCCCTTTTACTTACATCACAGGCATGAAAGGTCACTTTTTTTGAAATATCTGATAATTCCTTTACAAAATCCTTGGTATCCTGACTTTCCTTTGTAGCTATCAAAGCCAGATTTGCGCCTTTTTTTGCCATTTCAAGAGCAATGGCTTTTCCGATTCCTCTTGTTCCACCTGTAATTACCGCCACTTTATCATCTAACATTTTCTCTAATCTCCTTCACTGACTTTAGTAAACTTTCCATGTCAGAAACATTGTAAATCCGGGCATTTTTTACTGTTCTTTTCACAAAAGAGGATAAAGTTTTCCCCGGACCACATTCAATAAATGTATCCACTCCCTCTTTTTCCATATTTTTTAGGCTTTCCTCCCATAGGACGCTACTTGATATCTGAGAACTTAAAAGATTTATAATTTCACTTTTTTCCCCTGGATAAGGTTTTGCAGTTTTATTGGAATAAAGAGGAATCTGGCTTTTTGAAATTATATAGGAACCACTTTCTAATTCTTTTAAAAGCCCTTCCTTTGCATTATTCATATAAGGTGTATGAAAAGGACCTCCCACAGGAAGTAACATGGATCTTATACCGGATTCTTCAAGCTTTTCTTTAAAATTACTAATTCTTTCTTCTTTTCCTGATACCACAATCTGTCCGGGACAGTTAAAATTAACCGGGAAAACTTCAAATTGTTCACACATTTTTATCAGCTCATTCTTATCCATTTTTAAAACAGCCAGCATAACACCTTTATTTTTTTCTGCGGCCTCCTGCATAAGCTTGGCCCTTTTACAAACCAGGCTAAAGGCATCTTTTTTACTCATTATCCCGGCTACCACCAGACCTACTACCTCACCAAGAGAAAAACCTCCACAAGCCTGAGGCTTTATATTATTTTTTTCAAGGGCTATACAGGCACCTAAATCTGCTAAAAATAATGCAGGCTGGGTATTCTTTGTGATTTTAAGTTCCTCAGGGTCTCCTTCAAACATTATTTTTTTAATTCCCGGTTTAATTTTTTCAGCTACTTCATAAAAATCTCTGACTTCTTGGTATTCGTCATAGAAATCCTTTCCCATTCCCGGATACTGACTGCCCTGTCCAGGGCATAAAAATGCGATTTTTCCCATAATTTCTCCTTAATTTATTCCAAGCAAGGTATAAGCATCTTTACAAATACCCCTTACAATATCCTCACAACTGTCTTCACTTTTTACAAGTCCTGCAATCTGTCCACACATAAAAGAACCTTTTTTTACATCTCCTTCTTTAGCCGCAAGATATAAGGCTCTTTTTCCAAAGCCTTCCAGCTCTTCATTAGAAGTATTTAAATCCATTTCTTTTTGATAAAAGGTTCTTGTCATATTGTTTTTTAAGGCACGAACAGGATGTCCCAAACGTTTTCCCGTAACTATGGTGTCTCTATCCTTTGCTTTAAGCACCTTTTCTTTGTAATTTTCATGGACTCTACATTCTTTTGCAGTTAAAAAGCGTGTTCCCATCTGAACTGCTTTTGCCCCTAAGATAAAGGAAGCTGCCATTCCCCTTCCGTCAGCTATTCCTCCTGCTGCGATAACCGGAATATTTACTGCATCACAAACCTGGGGAAGAAGAGCCATTGTAGTGGTTTCTCCCACATGACCTCCGGATTCACAACCTTCTGCCACCAGGGCAACAGCTCCCATTTCCTCTGCCATTTTTGCAAAGGTAACACTTGCCACCACGCATATTACCTTTACTCCGGCATTTCTTAACTTTTCCATATACTTTGAAGGATTTCCGGCACCTGTCGTAACTACCTTTACTCCTTCTTCACAAACCACCCTAACGGCTTCTTCTATAAAGGGGCTCATTAACATTAAATTTACACCAAAGGGCTTATTGGTTAGTTTTTCAGCCTTTTTTATTTCTTCTCTTAAACTTTCGCCATCTAAATTCATGGCAGCTATTATGCCAAGTCCTCCGGAATTTGAAACGGCAGCTGCCAGATAAGCATCAGCCACCCATGCCATTCCTCCTTGAATAACGGGATATTTAATACCCAGTAAGTTGCATACCGGATTTTCCTGCATGGTTTTTCCTCCTTTTAATTCTGGCTTTCGATTAATTCTACAAGCTTTTCTACATTTGTTATTTCCTGAGAAAGCTCAAATTTACAGTCTAATTCATCCTGTATCTGCATTGCCAGTTCCATAATGTCTAAAGAATCTAATCCGTAATCATTAAAATTTGCTGAAGGTGATATTTCGCTTTCTTCTTTGTCAAGATATTCTGCTATAATCCTTACAATATTGTCCTTAATATTTTCTTTTACATTTGTCATAATTTTGTCCTTCTTTCTGAAAAATTTTTATCTATATGGCAAGGATATACCTGGGACTTACCCCCAAGTCAATAGTATTATTTTACTTTTTTCGATAAAATTTCTTGATTTTTATGGGATTCTTGTTAGAATGTTGGGTATGACTCCCATGTTTTTTAAGATAAAAAAAGACAGACACTTTTTTTCGTAACTGTCCAAATCTTATTTTTAGTTCATCCCTATCCATACAAGGAATATTTCATCTACAATATAATTATAATTTTTTCGAAAGCTCCTCAAGCCATTTTACATAGAGTTTTTTTTCATCAAGTTTTATGGCTTCCTTGGCAAATCTTAAAGAAAAATCCTTATAGTAAAGTGGCTTTAAGCAGGTGAAAGTATAATTTGAAAGCAGATAAGAAAAATAAGCTGCAACTTCTAGCTTTCCTTCTTCTTTATAGTGATAATAGTGAAATAATAGTATAAAATAAATATTTTGCTCATCAAATTTATTTGCGTTATCATGCAAATCCTTTAAAATATCCGGATTAAGATTAGAAATTTCTTCTTCCGGAATGATTATATCATTATACTGAAAATATTTTTCCATTTATAAGTACCTCATTAAAAATTAATTACCCTCGTAAACATAATCCAGCCACTCTTTATATTCTTTTTTATTAACCATCTCACAGGCTTCTTTGGCATGTTTTAAGGCGATTTCATAACAAAAAGGTGTAGTAAACAAAATAAAAAAATAATAAGAAATCAAATAGGATAAATATGCCGCTTCAACAATCAACTTCTGTTCTTTATACCAATAATAATTGTGAAACAAAGCAAAGGAAATATTTGCATCAGTTGAAAAATCCTCTTCATCGTACAAATCGGATAATTCCTCCACTGTAATATTCGTAACAAGTTCTCTGGGAATAATTGAGGTTTCAGATAAAAGATATTTTTTCATTTTATTCCATTTCCTTCTTTCATTATTATTTGCACCATGCTGTACTTATAGCTTTTACAAGTCCATTCGCATCTTTAATAAATCTTACCACAACTGTTTTACCTTTGTATATGTAAGTCCGTATGTATACGCTGTTTTTTTCATGAGTTTCTTTTCCTTTTTTCATTACAGTCAACAAAATCGGATATATATCATTCCATTTAGGATTCTTTTTGAATTTATTCCAATTATGTTTTGATGCCATTATGTGATGAATTTTATTTTGATTAACATTATCTAATGCTTTTTTTGAGGATTTTTCAAAAGCAAGTTTTATCTGCCAATGTTTTATCTTATTATAAAGCCATGTTCCAAATTTCACTATTACTTTACCAATTATTATTACACCCACAGTTGTAATAACAATTTTACCAATTCCTGGAATATACCATGTTCCAGCAGTCCATAAAGCTAGTTCAGAAGGACTAATAGCACCAGCAGCACCTCCAATATTCCCCTTACTTCCAACTATGCAATTACCGGAAGTACTTATTTCTTTTGAATTATCTAGCAAATTTGAAAATTCACTAATGGAATATATTTTTCCATTTACAGATATTCCAGTGTCTAAAATAATTATATCAGCGGTATTATTTAATGATTCTGCTAATAAATCAGATGCTGAGTTAAGATCAGATGCGTTGGCACCTAGTATTGAATTTGTTAATACTATAAAGCATAACATAAAAGAAATAATTTTTTTAAATTTTTTCATATAAAATCTCCTCGTAATTTTTTTCGCCAACACATTATAAAAAAAAATACTTTTGTCAATAGCACATATGAGAATTATTTTTCTTGATTTTTATGGGATTCTTGTTAGAATGTTGGGGAGTACCCCCATGTTTTTTGAACGCAGCGTAAGCAATCCCCCGCTTCAAAAGCGTAAGCTTTAAGCGGGGGTATAAGCTTACTAGTGTCAGAAGGGGTTAAAGCCCCTTCTGACAGGTGGCACAAAGTGCCACTGCGTTCATGAGGAAGTAGCGAAGCGGATTCCGAATGTCCGCTTTACGAAAGGATTAATGAAATGTCGGATAATTATTCCAATGAAAAATCAGAATATTCTCTTTTGGTTTCAGACTTTGCAAAATTATGTAATACCACAAGGGATACTCTTCGTTATTATTACAATCAGGGGCTTTTATTACCCTGGAAAAACCCTAAAAACGGTTATCATTATTACTCTGCCTCCCAGATTAGCTCATTTTTCTTTATTAATACCATGCGCCAGTCCGGGTGTTCCATTGCAGAGATTAAAAGCCTGATTTACGGATTACCAAGAAAAGAAATAGAAGTTTTGGCAGAGGAAAAAATTGCAAATATGGAAAAAGAGGCTCTTCTTATGAGAAAAAAGATAGCCTCCATGCGTCTTGGAATGTGGATTTTAAAAAGATACAACACCCATAAACCTAATGTGGCTTTTCTTGGGGAAATTCCCCAAATGGCCTATAGCATAACCCCCGTTTCCAATCCCAGATATGCCTACCATGCTGCCGATATAGCTAATGATATTTCTACCCACTTATCAAAAGCCCACAACGATATTGATTTGCCCCTTTTTCCTGCCGGTGTCAGCATTTCCTATGAGGATTTAATAAATAAAAACTATGTATACTCCAATGTGGTTTCCCTGTCACTTTTAGAGGCTAAAGAGGAAAAGACTTTTCCTGTTCCTTCAACTAAGGCTGTCCTTAGCTATACATACCAAAATACAGACAATATTGAAAAAACCTATAAAAAAATGCTTTCTTACATAAAAAAGAACAGGCTTAAACCTGTTTCCGATTTGTTTTCAATAAGTTTAATTAATCTTTATGATGAAAGAGAAAACCATACTTATTTCAAATATCTGTTTATATGTGTTGAATAGTATTTTTGATTAAAAGAAAAAAGCCGAAGTAAAACTCCGGCTTTAGATTTTTATTTTATTCTGTAAAAAGTGCTGTTGAATAATATCTATCACCGCTGTCAGGTAATAAAGCAACGATAACTTTTCCTTTATTTTCAGGCTTTTTAGCTAATTCTATAGCACCATGTAAAGCTGCTCCGGAAGAAATTCCCACTGAGATTCCTTCTTTTTTAGCTAAAAGTTTTGCAGTATCAAAGGCAGCCTGATTTGATGCCTTAAATACTTCGTCATATACTTTGGTATTAAGAACTGTCGGAACAAATCCTGCACCGATTCCCTGAATCTTATGACTTCCGCTTTTTCCTTCAGACAGTACCGGTGAATCTTCAGGCTCTAATGCCACAATCTTAATATCAGGATTTTTCTCTTTTAAGAACTCTCCTGTTCCGGTAACTGTTCCACCTGTTCCTACTCCTGCTATGAAAATATCAACATTTCCATCTGTATCATTCCAGATTTCAGGACCGGTTGTTGCCTTGTGAATAGCAGGGTTTGCAGGATTGTCAAACTGCGCAGGGATAAAGCTGTTTGGAATTTCTTTTGCAAGCTCCTCAGCCTTTGCAATAGCACCTTTCATTCCCTTTGCACCTTCAGTTAATACAATCTCAGCACCATATGATTTAATGATATTTCTTCTTTCAATACTCATTGTTTCAGGCATTGTAATAATAAGTCGATAGCCCTTAGCTGCTGCTATTGAAGCAAGTCCGATTCCTGTATTTCCTGAGGTAGGCTCAATAATAACCGAACCTTCCTTTAAAAGACCTTTTTCTTCTGCATCTTCAATCATTGACTTTGCTATACGGTCTTTTACACTTCCACCTGGATTAAAATACTCAAGTTTAACAAGAATTGTTGCCTCAAGTCCTAATTCTTTTTCAATATTTACCACTTCTACCAGTGGTGTGTTTCCGATTAATCCAAGTGTTCCTTTGTAAATTTTTGACATTATCTTATCCCCTTTCCAAATTTATAGTGCCTTAAATCCATTCTCTAAATCAGCGATTATGTCGTCAATATGTTCTGTTCCGATGGAAAGTCTGACAGTGTTTTCCTTAATTCCCTGATCTGTTAATTCCTCTGTTGAAAGCTGAGAATGTGTTGTTGAAGCCGGATGTATAACAAGGCTCTTAACATCAGCAACATTTGCTAAGAGGGAGAAAATCTTAAGGTTATCAATAAACTTCCATGCTTCTTCCTTTCCTCCTTTTATTTCGAAGGTAAAAATTGAAGCTCCTCCATTCGGAAAATATCTTTCATAAAGTGCATTATCAGGATGATCCTTTAAGGATGGATGATTAACTTTTTCAACCAATGGATGGTTCTTTAAATATTCTACCACTTTTTTTGTATTTTCGGCATGTCTTTCAAGACGAAGTGATAAAGTTTCAACACCCTGTAGTAATAAGAAAGCGTTAAATGGTGAAATAGTTGCTCCGGTATCTCTTAAAAGAATAGCTCTGATATAGGTCACAAAAGCTGCCGGACCTACCACATCATAGAAAGAAATTCCATGATAGCTTGGATTTGGAGCTGCTATATTAGGATATTTTCCACTTTCTTTCCAATTGAATTTTCCTGATTCAACAATGACTCCACCTAAAGTAGTACCATGTCCACCAATAAATTTTGTAGCGGAATGAACTACAATATCTGCTCCGTGCTCAAAAGGTCTTATAAGATATGGTGTACCAAAGGTATTGTCCACAACTACCGGTAAACCATGTTTATGAGCAATTTCTGATATTGCATCAATATCAGGGATATCGCTGTTTGGATTTCCTAAAGTTTCAAGATAAATAGCTCTTGTATTGTCCTTTATAGCATCCTCTACTTCTTTAAGATTATGAGCATCTACAAAAGTTGTGGTTATGCCATATTGTGGAAGAGTATGTGCTAAAAGGTTGTAACTTCCACCATAAATTGTTTTTTGGGCTACGATATGTCCCCCGTTTGCTGCAAGAGCTTCTATAGTATAAGTAATTGCCGCTGAACCGGATGCAAGTGCCAAAGCTGCACTTCCTCCTTCTAAAGCTGCAAGTCTTTTTTCCAAAACATCCTGTGTAGAATTTGTAAGTCTTCCGTATATATTTCCTGCATCTGCAAGACCAAATCTGTCTGCAGCATGTTTGCTGTTATGGAATACATAAGAGGTAGTCTGATAAATCGGTACTGCTCTTGAATCTGTAGCAGGATCTGCTTCCTCTTGTCCAACGTGTAATTGTAATGTTTCAAATCTGTAATCAGCCATATTATTAATCTCCTTTATTATCTTCTAAATTCTTTTTTCTTTATTATCTTATTAATTCTTATTCTTTATTATTTTCTAAATCTTTTTCTTTACAATTTTGTATAAAAATACCCGGGGGTTTTCCGGGTAAATGACATCAATATCAAACATTTTTAATGTAAAATACCGCAACAGGCAGATTTTAAAGCTTGCCCCATTATCATTTTCCCACTATTAAAGTAACACATTCGAAATTCAATTTCCTTCCTCATTTTATTATTCATCTGCGTTACCTCCTTCCTTATCATGTGTATATCCTAGCATTTTACTATGAATTTGAAAATTCTCAAAATCCTATCATTGGTGATAACCTTTATTTATCGCAAAACAAAATGTAATAAAAAAAGCTTCTCGTTGATTTTACTCAACAAAAAGCTTTAAAAAAATTAATCTATTTCCTTGAATTTTAACAGTTCTTCAAGATAATCTTTTCCATATTCTGATAAATCACTGTCTTTTCTTACTATGTAACCAATAGTCAAGGGATCCTCTTCCTTTAATTTTATGGAAACCATACCCTTTAAAATAGCCTCTTCCCCGGAAAGCATACCGGAACCAATGGAATAACCGTGAAGCTTTGAAATTAACTCCATTGTTGTGGCTCTGTCATCTGATTTTATCAGCTTTTTAAAATCATAGTCTGCCATGGCTTCCTCTGTAAGATAATAATTACTGTCATCACTTTGGTCAAAGGAAAGGCAGGGATAATCGGATAATTCTTCTATGGATATTTCATCCCTGTCAGCCAGTTCGTGATCCTCCCAGACATAAACATAGGTTTCCCTTCTCATCAAAGGTGTAAATTCCAGGCCGTATTCCTTTATAAGTTTCTTTATGACAGGCTCGTTTGAACCGGAAAATGATACAATTCCCACTTCACTTTTTAAAGTTCTTACATCTTCTAAAACATCTTTTGTCTTGGTTTCATGAAAGGAAAATACATATTTTTCCGGATCATTTTTCTTTATTACATTGGTAAATGCCTTAAGAGAAAAGTTATAATGCTGGGTTGAAACAGAAAAACGCTCTTTATCACTGTCTTTAGAAAGATATCTTTCCTCCATGATTTCATACTGGCTTAGAACCTTTTTGGCATAGGTTACAAACTCTCTTCCCTCATCTGTGATACAGACTCCCTTGTTACTTCTTTCAAAAATTAAAATTCCCAATTCCTCCTCTAATTCCCTGATACTGGCGGATAATGCAGGCTGTGAAATAAAGAGTTTTGTCGCTGCCTCCCTTATGGAAGAAGAGCCTGCTACTTCTAATATATATTTAAGTTGAGAAATATTCATTTTAATTTCCTCCAAAAATCCTTTTTAATAATTTTTCTCAAAAATTATCCTTAAGATAAATCATACTATATTAGTAGACAATACTCAATACGCTTTTTCACATTAATGTAAAACAGCCGGGAGCAGATTGATATGCTCCCGACCGTTTCTAGTGGTTTTTAAATTTAATATTGATGTAATCTTTTATTATTTCTACACAGTTTTCTCTACCGATTCTATCGCTGTTTAATACCAAATCGTAGTTTGTAGGATTAGTCCATTTTTTTCCTCCTGTGTAGTAACTATAGTAATTTGCCCTGTATTTATCAGTGCTTACTATAAGTTTTGCCGCCCTTTCCGGGGAAATGTGCATCTTAGAGGTAATTGATTCTATGCAGGCATGTCTTGGTGCTTCCACATAAACGCTTATTACATTTTTTCTATCCCTTAAAATATCATCTGCACATTTTCCAATAATTATACAACTTTGTGTAGCTGCCAAAGACCTTATTATATCAGCCTGAACATTAAAGACATTTACATCTGATACAAAAGCCTTGTCCCAGGGCTCTAAAACTCCGGTAACCGGAACTTTCCTAAGGAAATTGGCAATGTATTTTCCCCTTAATTTTTCATCATTTTCCACAAAAATGCTTTCATCTATTCCACTTTGGTCTGATGCCATTGTAAGTATCTGGCGGTCATAGCAGGGAATGCCCAGTTCCTTTGATAATCGCATCCCGATATCTTTTCCGCCGCTTCCGAAGCCTCTGGCTATGGTAATAATATAATTCATAGGCACTCCTTTTTATTATTTAAGCATCTGCTTTTAATACTGCATTTAACATTACACTTGCCCCTTCGGTACAGTGTTCCGGTGAAGAATACTCCGGTTCACAATGGCTTAAGCCGTCTTTTGACTGAACAAAAATCATTGTGGTTGGAAGCATGTAGGATACAAACTGGGCATCATGGCCTGCTCCTGAATGAATATACTGATAAGAAACTCCCAGTTCTTTGGCAGCCTCTTCTACATATGCCACAAGTTTTTTATCCCAGTAAACTGTATCACGATTCCATGCTTTTTCTACCTTGCAGCTACAACCTGCCCAGTCTTTTTCTTCACAGCTTTTAACAATTTCCAAAACTTTTTCCAGTACCTTCGGGTCTTCATGACGGGCATCAAAGGAAAAATCAAAGAAGTCCGGAACGCAGGTATGTACACATGGATGGCAAACCAACTCACCGGTTGTATAAACCAAGTCACTGTAACCTAATTTATCAATTTCTTCATGTAAATAGTTAAGAGCCTTTGCTGCTGCAAAAAAGGCATCTTTTCTTTTTGGCATTGGAAATGTTCCGGCATGGGTTGTCTGTCCATAAAATTTAAGTCTGTAATTAAACATTCCAAGTACACAATCCACAACTCCTATATCTTTTCCTGCATCCTCTAAAATCGGTCCCTGCTCAATATGAGTTTCAAACATATAAAGGTATTTTTCAGGAGACAATCTGTATTTTTTATCCCCCATAAATCCTGATGCCTTTAAGGCCTCCCCGAAGGTCTTTTCCTCATCTAAGATACTTTTTGAATTCATCATATCTTCGTATCTGAATTTTACCCTGATATCCTCCGGAAGATAATCATAGCAGACAATTCCTGAACACATCATTGCCGGCGGATATAATGAACCTTCCTCATTTGTCCAAATCATGGCTGTAAGGGGATGTTTGTGAGGAATATTGTGTTCATGAACAGTTTCAAGAACCTCCATTGCTGACATTACACCTAAAATACCGTCATAATTTCCACCGTTTTTTACTGAGTCACAATGAGATGCCATTACTATTCTTTTTGCATTTTCATCAGTTCCCGGTAATGTTGCATAAATATTAGCCACATCATCTATTTCAATAACAGCTCCTATGGCTTCCATTCTCTTTATAAATTCTTTTCTTGCCATAATTGCCTCTTCTGATAAGGAATAACGAGTTATTCCACCATGTCCGGCATCTCCGAATTTTGAAAAAGTATTAATCTTATTTGTCATTCTTTCTAAACTGCATGTATACATAATATTACCTTCTTTCTGTATTTTTATGATATCTTTTCTTCTTTTATTTTGTTTAGCAACCTCTTTTTTGAAGGGGTTATTGAGCCTGTAGGACAAACCAATACACATAATTGACAACCCACACATTTATTAGGATTCATTTTAGGTTTTCCGGTTTTTGTGCTTAAGCTAACAGCCTGATGTCCACCGTCAAAGCATGAAATATAACATCTTCCACAAACTACACAGGTTTCTTTGTGAAATCTTGGATATTCAATGCTGTCTCTTTCCAAGTCCTCCGGTGCAACTATATTTTCAAGTGCCAATCCCACCATTTCTTTTACACTTTTAAAATTATTCTTTGCCAGATAATCTGATAGTCCTTCTTTTAAATCATCAATTATTCTGTAGCCGTATTGCATTACTGCTGTTGTAATCTGAACTGTTTCACAACCCATTGCTATAAATTCTGCTGCATCCTTCCAGGTTTCTATTCCGCCCATGCCGGAAATTGGAATATTTTTCAATTCTTTTTCCTGCTTCATATCGTTTATAAAGCGTAAAGCTATTGGTTTTACGGCTTTTCCTGAGTATCCTCCCACAGAACATTTACCACCTACATTTGGAGCCGTGGAAAAATTATTAAGGTCAACATTCATAATGCTTTTAATGGTATTAATGGCAGCAAGTCCGTCTGCCTTTTCCCTAATGGCAGCTATAGCCGGCTCCTGCATTTTTGTAATATTTGGTGTCATCTTGGCTAACACAGGAATTTTTGTGCCTTTTTTGGTAGCAGCTGTATATTTTGCCACTAGTGATGGATTTGTTCCCACATCACTTCCAAGGCCTTCTTTTGCCATTTGTGGACAGGAAAAATTACATTCAATCATATCAGCCCCGGCTTCTTCCATTAACCTGGCAAGCTTTGTCCACTCTGCCTCGTTTTGTCCCATAATTGAAGCGATAATTATTTTATCCGGATATTCTCTTTTTAATCTTCTTAAAAATCCCAGATTTTCTTCTAAAGTATGGTCTGATATCTGCTCTATATTTTTAAAACCAATAAAAGGATTATCTTCTTTTTCAAGGGCACCAAATCTTGGAGATACCTCATCAGGCTTAAAAAGCCCTATTGTCTTAAAGGCCACTCCTGCCCAACCCATATCAAATGCTTTTGCCACCATTTCATAATTGCTTCCCACCACTGAAGAAGAAAGTATAAATGGATTTTCAAAATGTACTCCGCAAAAATCTATTTCCAGACTTATTTTTTTCTCTGGAATATTTCTCTTACAATTATCAAGTTCTTTGATAATCTGTGGAATATATACCGGTTCATCTATATCTCCTAATCTGCAACTTTCCATGCAGGATGCATTACAGTTAAGGCAGGTATTTTCTTCTTTTGTTTTTCTTACTGCTCCTGTTATATTTTCAAATCTTAAGGAGCGAATAATATCTGCCACCTTAAGACCTTTTTTACAGGCTTTTGTGCAGGGAGCATCATGACACAAAAGGCATCTTGCAACTTCTTTTTTTATTTTTATCTTTTCGTAGGTCATTTTTCCCCGCCTCCTTTACACTATTTTTTAGGACTTCTTTTTACATAATTTCCATCTCCCGGAGTTCCCACATATTCTCCATTGTCATATACAAGCTGACCTCTAAGATAGGTCTGAAGAAGATATCCATGAAGCTTCTTTCCTTCCCAGATGGTGTGATCATAATCTGAATGCATATTGTTTACGCTTATGGTAAAGTCCTTATCTTTGTCATAAATTACAATGTCTGCATCCTTTCCTACTGCGATTTCTCCTTTATTATCACAACCAAAAATCTTTGCAACATTTGTGGAACATACTTCAACAACCTTTTCAAAGGTAATTTTTCCTGCATTTGCCGCATCAAGCATATAAGGATAAAGGTTTTCCACTCCGGCACAGCCATTTGGAATTTTTGTAAAATCATCCTTTCCCCAGTCCTTTTCATAACTTTGGAATGGACAATGATCTGTTGCAACGGTATCAATAAAGCCTGATTTTAAAGCTTTCCATAAAGCATCCTGGCTTTCTTTTCCCTTCATTGGAGGAGAACAAACAAAGTTTCTTCCATCCTCTCTTTTATAAACATCACAGGTAAATTCTAAATATTGTGGACAGGTTTCCACATATAATTCATGTCCTTCTTCTTTTGCTTTAATACATTCTTCAAGACCTTCTTTATCTGCCATGTGAACAATATATACGGGAGCATCTAAATGACTTGACCAATGTACTACCCTCTTATCTGCTTCAGCTTCCACAAATTCCGGACGGCTCATATAGTGATACCAGGCATCTGTTTTTCCTTCTTTTAAATATTTGTCCACTCTTAAATCAATTAAATCAGGGTTTTCAGCGTGTACATTTATCATGGCACCTAATTCTTTTGCCCTTAAAAGTAAGGTTGCAAGCATGCCGTCATCTACCATCATTCCTTCTTTTTTATATACAAGAAAACATTTAAAACTGGTAATTCCCTTTTCTACTGCCTCTTCCATTTCATCAAGAATCTGTCCGTCATTAAAGTTTGTAATACAGCAATGAAATGCATAATCACAACACGCTTCTTTTTCCAATACTGATTTTTTTGAATTTATCAGGCCTAAAATTGTTTCTCCCTTATGCTGTACAGGATAGTCAAATATTGTAGTTACACCACCACAAACTGCTGCTCTTGTTCCTGCTAAATAGCTGTCAGCTGATATTGTTCCTCCAAAAGGCATTGCCATGTGGGTATGGGCATCCAAAGCTCCTGGTAATACAAGTTTTCCTTTGGCATCCACAACTTTTTTTGCTTCAAAGTCCAAATCTTTTCCAATGGCAACAATCTTTCCGTCTTTTACTGCCACATCTGCCTCAAAACTTGAAACTGCAGTTACTACTGTTCCGTTTTTTATTAATAAATCCATACTTAATCACCTCATTTTTTTAACCGGTGATGACAGATTAGTCTGCCACCACCTTTTTTTAATTAATAATTTTCAGGTTTATATACAAGTACCAGTCCTGATCTTTGGAAAATCTGTGCAATTTCTACCAGGTTCATTCCACTGGCATCTGCTGATGCAAGATTTGTTTCCCAGGTTACTCCAAAATCAACCGTATTATTATTTACTGCTGTTGTTTCAGCAATATCTCCACCACCTGATACTATGTTTACATCTTCAAATCCCACTTCTTTGTAATATCCCTTGTCAAGGGCAACATAATATCCCATAAACTGTGCATCCGGCAGCCATTTAAGCTGAATTGATACTTTCTTCTTTTCTACATTGAATTTTCCGTCAGATGCCTGTGCTTTTTCATAAAAACTTGTATCTCTGATATCATCAAGAGTTAAATTCTGGAATTTTTCGTTTGCATCTGCATCATCAAGACTTACATATTTCTTTGCAATATCAAGTGTCTGTTTCATGGCATCTTCATCCATATTTCCTATATCACTGACCTTTTCTCCCTTTGTATCAGTTGAAACAAGTTTTGCCACCTCATCTGCCATATATTCCTGATGTTCCTTTGAAACTGATGAACCGTATTCATAACAAATTTGGGCTGCTTCTTTTGGATTTTCCACTGCGTATTCCCAGCCTTTAAAGGATGCATATAAAAATGCTGCCACTGTTTCCGGGTTTTCTTTTGCAAAATCCTTACTGCAAAAGATATTGTCCTCAAGCATTGCCACTCCTTCATCATTCATGTCAATGTACTCAACTGTATCTTTGTATCCATATCCACCTTCATAATCATTTTTAACTAATCCCAGCTCGTTATAGGTCATAGCTGATGCCAAAGTAATTGAATCATCATCAAATCCGTCCATGGTAAAATCCTGACTTAAAAAGTCTGTTGGAAGGTCATATTTTGCAAGTAATGCCAAAACCTCATATTCATTTCCCAGACCCCAGTTACCTACTTTTCCATCTTTTGCAGCTTTTTCAATAATGTCTTTTGAAGTTAATTCTTCTTTTTTTTCATTTTCTGCTGTTGATGTGGTTTCTTTTTGGCTTTCACCACATCCTACAAATGCTCCCACTGCCAAAGATGCTGTTAAAAGCATACATAATATTCTTTTCATTCTTTTCTTCATATTCTTTTCTCCTTTCAAGGCTTTTATTTTTTATGTAAATTGTTTTAGTGATACCTTTTTAAAAATATACTTTGTAAAATCATTAAAATTGCATATGCAAATATTCCTATAAGACAGGCTGTTGCTATATATGCCCAAGCCGTGGAATATTGAGCTAAAACTATATTTTCTCTAATCTGCCTTCCCACTCCGGTTATATATTCCGCAAAATACTCACTGACTATGGCTGTCATAATACTTGCCGGAACTGAAACCTTTAAGGCTGAAAAAACATAGGGAATAGAGTTTGGTAAACGAAGTTTAAAAAAGATTTTTTTCCTTGAGGATGCATATATTGCCATAAGATCCAGGGCATAAGGCTTTAAATTCGTTAAACCCTTATAGGCATTTAATCCCATATCAGCGGCACATATAAGCATTACCACTATTGTTTTTGAAATCATGCTTCTAAAGCTTGCATCCCTTGAAATATCCTTGGTCCAGTTGTTAAAAACCGGTGCCATGGCAACTACGGGAATTGAAGCAAATGCTCCTATTACTGCAAGACCTCCCTGTCCGAATTTAGGAAAAAAACTGGCAAGCAGTGCCATAAGATATCCCAAAATACTTCCAATTACCAGTCCCATAAGGGAAACCTGTAATGTTGAAAAGGTATTTTCCAAAAGCTTTTCCTTGTTATCTGCCATAATGCTTCCGATTTTATCAAGAAGGGGAAGGGTAAAGGTATCAGTATGAAAAAGTCTGTGTAATACCTGTCCCTGCCATAATCCCACAAGAATAATTCCAAATATCAAAGGAAGAATTACCGTGGAAGCCTTTTGCCATTTTGGGTTTTCCCTTATTCTCTCCCTTAGTTTTTTTCTTCTGCCCATCTTTTTTAAAACTACTTTATCTTCCATGTCTAAGGCCTCCTTTTCCAGGGTGATACGGCTGTTTCAATAAGTCCGATTATTTTACTTATTATTATTCCTATAAAGGCACTGAAAAATACAATTAACCAGAAAGTATAAATACTCATTGCATGTTTTAATGACTGGGATAACAAACATCCAAGTCCTCCATCTCCTTGAAGGGTATCTACAAGTATTGAGGCCGTTACTGCCATAGGTGCTGCAATTTTTAATCCTATAAAGAAATAAGGCATTGCGGCAGGTATTAAAACTTTTTGGTAAATTTCATGTTTCTTTGCCGCATAAATATACATAAGGTCATATTTTTCCTTTTCTACTGATTTAAATCCGTAAAGAGTATTTGTTGCCACCGGATAAAAACTTAAAATTGCTGCAATTACCACACGGCTTACATTAATATCTCCCGTTATGGAAAGAATAATGGGTGCCAGTCCCAAAACCGGAATTAACTGGATTAACATCAGATAGGGAAAAAGCATTTTTCCCAAAAGATTTGACATTTTCATAAGTAGTGCAAAAACAAATCCTATTACTCCTCCAAGGATAAATCCTAAAAAACCTCTTAAAAGAGTCTGCCCGGCACTTGTAAGAACCGCCTGACTGGCACTTAGTTCTCCACTTACTTTCTCACCGGAAAAAGCAGCCATAATAATCTGATACAAATGAGGCAGTATGTTTTCAGGAATTCTTTTGGTATTTGCCACAACTATTGCAGATATTTCCCAGATAATTAATAAAAGCAATATCCAAAAAACTGCTGAAAACCACTTTTTGTTTCCTATATTTAACATCTTTTCTCTCATTAAACACTGCCCCCTTCAAAACTGTTTCTAACCTTTGTCACCAGCTCATTAAAATGGGTAGATTCTTTAACCTCCACAGGTCTTGGCCTTTCAATATCTATATCAACTATTGCTGATAAACGCCCCGGATGGGGAGATAATACGCAAACTCTGTCTGAAAGGAAAACTCCCTCCTGAATGTTATGGGTTACAAATAAAATAGTTTTGTTTGTTGCCTTCCAGATTCTTACTAAATCCTCATGAAGTTTTTCCTTTGTAAACTCGTCCAAAGCTGAAAAAGGTTCATCCATAAGTAATATATCCGGATCTAAGCCAAATGCCCTGGCAATATTGGCTCTTTGCTGCATTCCTCCTGACAGCTGATTTGGATAATGATTTGCAAAATCCTTAAGTCCTACCATTTCAAGCATTTCCATTGCCCTGTCTGATCTTTCCCCTTTGGAATATCCCATAATCTCCATTGGAAGCTCCACATTCTTTTTTACTGTTCGCCAGTCAAACAATACCGGCTGCTGAAAAACAAATCCGAATTTTTTCTGAAGCCTTACTTCCTTTGGTGTCATGCCCTGGATATGCACATCACCCTCACTTGGCTTTTGTAAATCTGCAATGCATCGAAGAAGGGTAGTTTTTCCACATCCTGACGGTCCTAAAAGTGTAATAAATTCACCTTTATAAATTTCTAAATTAACACCGGTCAGTGCAGCGACATCTTTTCCTTCATTATCCTTAAAAGTCACCCCTAATTGCCTTGTTTTGATTTCAATATTTCTTTCTTCACTCATAACCGGTTCCTCACTTCTTCCTTGATATATAAAAAAACACAGCTTCGGCTAACTTTTTTCAGCGCCTTTGCTGTGTTCTTTTGATAGTTAAAGTATATAGATTGTATTTAATTAATTCAATTTGTTCCGGCACAAAAGAATTTGTGCTTTAGCACATTACTTTGCTATCAGATTACAATATATTTTTTCACAATCCTCTTTTTTTACTTCTTTTCTGGTATTTGAAGGACTTCCCGAATCTAAAGCATCCTTTGTCATTTTGGGGATTAATTCAACAAATTTTTCTTTTTCAATACCACATTGTCTTAAAGTAGGTATTTCACATATTTCAAGAACTTCTTCTACTGCCTTGATAAATATTTCAGAAGCTTTCTTATCATCCTCTTTTTCACCAGCAAGTCCGCAGGCTCTTGCCAGGTTTCCAAATCTTTCATAAGTACCTTCCAGGGCAAAGTTTAAGCATTCTCCTAAAAGCATGGCATTACTTTTTCCATGGGGAATGTGAAAAAGTGCACCGATAGGTCTGCTCATTCCATGAACTATGGTTACACTGGAATTATTTATGCAAACTCCCGCTTCAAAAGCCCCTATTGCCATTTCTTTTCTTGCCTGGCCGTCATTACCGTTTTTATAGGCCTTTGGCAGGTATTTCATAATTCTTTTTACTGCTGATAAGCCATATACATCTGTAAGTTCCGTGGCTTTTTTTGAGGTATATGCCTCAATAGCATGGGTAAGGGCATCAAGACCTGTAGCTGCCGTTACACTTTTTGGCATATCCATTGTATTTTCATAATCAATAATTGCCAGATGGGGAATAAGACAATTTCCCTTTAAAAGCATCTTAATATCCTTTTTTGTATCAGTAATTACAGAAAACTTTGTAGCTTCAGAACCTGTACCGGAAGTAGTGGGAATTGCCACAATTTTTGGAATATCACAAACAATTTCCTTTCCGCAAAAATCTGCTATGCCAACTCCTTCTTTTTGTACAGCCATCAGGGCTATTGCCTTGGCAAGATCTAAGGGGCTTCCCCCTCCAATACCGATAATAAAACGGCTATTGCTTTTTTTATAGGCCTCTACACCTTTAACAACCATTTCATCTGTAGGTTCCCCGCTTGTTTCATCAAAAACATAATAAGCTATTTCAAATTCCTCCAAAGCCTTTTTTAAAGCCATAACCATAGGAGATTTTCCCACATGAGGGCCTGTTACAATAAGGGCTCTGTCACCATAGCTTTTTAAATATCCGTATGCCTCTTTAAACCCGTTACTTCCAAGAATAACATGGGGAGGGATTAAAAATTCTGCCATATTACACCTCTTTTTCTAGATGAATTTCTCATCTACAATAGTAAGCACCTCGTCTAGTTTCTCTAATTCTTCTTCTAACTGCTCTTTGGTTATTATAAGAGGCGGACAGATAAATATCATATTCTCATGGGAATAGGTCATAAATTTTCTCTCTTTTAAAAGACCAATTACTTTTCCCATTATGCCATTTGGATCTTTTCCATAAGCTACCAAAGGTTCTTTTGTTTTCTTGTCTTTTACCAGTTCTACGCAAGAAAATAGTCCAATGTATCTAACATCTCCAAGACATGGATGTTTTTCCTTTAATTCTTCTAATTTTTCTCCTAAAACCTTTCCCTGTTTTTCCACATTTCCTAAAATATCAGCCTTCTTATAATAATTTACGCAGGCAACTCCTGCTGCACAGGCCAAAGGATGACCGCTGTAGGTTAGTCCGCAAGATAAAAGATTTTTGTCAAAATATTCTGCAATTTTCTTTGATACAGCCACACCTCCAAGCTGTACATAGCCACAGGTTACTCCCTTTGCGAAGGTTACAATATCAGGAATAACATCAAAATTTTCAAAGGCAAACATTTTTCCTGTTCTGCACCAGCCTGCCATAACCTCATCGCAAATCATTAAGATTCCAAATTCATCACAGATTTTTCTTACTCCCGGCAAATAGCCCTTTGGAGGAATAATTATTCCATTTGAACCAGTAATGGTTTCCATAACTATTGCCGCAACATTATCAGCTCCTTCATAAATAAGCTGTTCTCTAAGTTTTGTAAGATAAAACTTACATGCTTCTTCTTCTGATTTAAATTCAATGGCCTCTCTGTAGATATATGGGTCAAAAAATTTAACAAATCCCGGAATTCCCGGCTCTAAAGGATAGCGTCTTGGCTCACCTGTTAAATTTCCTGCTCCAAAGGAGGAACCATGATAGCTTCTGTAACGACTGAATATTTTCTTTCTGCCGGTAAACATTCTGGCTATTTTTATGGCATTTTCATTGGCATCAGCTCCGGCATTTGTAAAAAATACCTTTCCAAAACTATCAGGAAGTAAATCTATAATCATTTTTGCAAGTTCCCCGCGAGGTTTTGATGCCACAGAAGGACCAATATAGCAATATTCCTCTGCCTGTTTTTTTATGGCTTCAATAATATCTTTATTTCCATATCCCAGATTTAAATTAACAAGCTGAGATGCCATGTCCGTATAACGGTTTCCGTCATAATCATAGTAGTAAATTCCCTCTGCCTCTTTTATAGGAATTGGATTTAATCCTTCCTGCTTACTCCAGGACTGTAAAACATATTTTTTTTGCATTTCTTTTATTTCATTTCCGTTCATTTCCATAATATATTCCTTTCCGGGACTTTTTTGCCCTTAACAATTTTCTTTTCTTAACTTAATAATTATTATATTTTTTTAGTAAATCTATTCAATGAGTTAAAACACAAATCAGAATGTGCCCTGGCACAAGGAAAGAAAAAAACTAAAAAAGACACCTTTGTTTAAAAGTGTCTTATGAAAAATATTACATTATATCCATTAATTTAAATGCCAGTATTAACTCTGCCCTGGCTGTTAAAGATGACATTTCTATATCCAGTAATTCTTCGATTTTATTTAATTTATAATTAACCGTGTTTCTGTGAACGAATAAATCATCAGCGGTTTCCTTTACGCTTCCGTTATGGGAAAGATAACTTCTAAGGGTCTGACATAAATTTGAATTATTAACATTATCATACTCTATAAGTTTTCTTAAAGTATGATTATAATAATCAATCATTATTTCCCTGTCTTCTATTCCCATTAAAAGACGGTAAATTCCAAGTTTGGTATAAAAAAAGTTGTCCTCGTCTATTTTTTTCTTTTCCTGAAGTCTTTGAATTGACCTGGCCTGATTATAGCTTTTATAAAGACATCTTACACTTTTTGTAAGCCTTCCCACTCCCATGGAAAGCCTTTCATCAGGGGTTAAAAGGGCTTTTATACTTACCTTTATATCTTTGACTTCATTTAATAATTCACCTTCCGTCAGATTTGCAAATACAATTATTATCTCCAGATCATTTATAAAAACAGCAAAATTTTTATTTTTATGCCGGATTTTACTTTCTAAAACCACGCATAAACTTTCCAGTCTTTCCTCAACGCTGTCTGCCCTGCTTTCAATTTTCATTACCGTAACGCTATATCTCCAGTTAACCCTGAAAGACCTTTGAGATAAAGGTACGACATATAATTCTTCCTGCTTTGGAAAGCATATGGCATTTTTAAAAGCTGCTGAAGTTTCCATTATTCTTTGTTCATCCTTTGTAATGGCAAAACAGCAGATACGCATAATTTCTGTTAAATGAACCTTCCAGGGTACTACATACAAGGGAAAGCCCTTTTCGTCACAAAAGTCCTTAGCCTCCTTTGAGATTTCTTCAATAAAGGGACCGATATTTATAATTATCCCTGACACCTTCTTTTCATAAAGAGCCCTTATTAAATCTACCAGATCTTGTCTTGAGCTTAAACCTATTCCTGTTGTAAATGCCAGTTGTCCATTGTCTAAAAAATCAGAAGCTTCTACAGTTTCCACCATGTGAACCCAGCTTACATAATTTGAAATTCCCCTTTCTCCGGCAACCAGGCTTATATCCAAATGTTTCACTTTTTCTATTAATCTTGATAACTCTATTGCCATTCTTAATCCCTTCCGGCCAAAATAAAAATATGCCCTAAAATCCCACAATAAAAAAAGCGCCTGGTACCTATGTACCAAACGCCTTCGTTCGTCAATGTCAATAAGATACTAAAGATTAGCTTTTATGTCAAGTGTAGTAATTTGTAATGTATCATCCTTTTGAAGTGTAAGAGAATAATCTTTTTCTACATAACCCAGTGATTTCAGTGGATTTTTGTTATTCCAAATCATAATTGTAAATATAATTCCAAGTATTATAAGAATTCCCATTATAAAGGATATTACAGATTTTCCTGAAAAAACCATGGCAATTCTTTCTCCAAAACTGATATTGTTATCTGTATTTATAATAACATTACTTCTATTAAAATCCTTATTTGATGCCTCACCCAAAAGAACCCTTGATATTAAAATATCATCATTAAACAATTCCTTAAAGTTTTCAGCCTGTAAATTAAGACCGGTTTTAAGGAGATAGAAAAATACCAATAATCCGTAAGAGTGCTTTCTGATATTGTTTTTCTTTTCTGCTTCACAGACATTTTTTTCGATTTTTCTTCTTCCAAGATAAAGAATACTTTTTATATCTGACTCTGAAAGAGCATATAATTTTGCCAGTTCTTCAAGAGACATTTCTTTTAAATAATATAGTGAAATACATTCTTTTTCCCTTGTGGATAAATCGGCTATTACTTCCTCTAAAAGACCCTGTATTTCAGATTCCTCCACATAAAAATCCGGCTGATTGTAAAATGGATTTCCAACATATTTTATATAGTCATTTCCATAGCTTAAATCATAATCAGCTGCTTTTGATATTATGCTTTCAGTAGATTTTTTATTATTTTCTTTTATGTAATCAAGCAGACAATCACTTACTATTGTATTAAGATATTCTCCAAAATCTTTAATGTCTTTACCTTTTTTAATATCTCCAAATGCCTTTTGAAATGTTTCCTCAACCAAATCTTTTCTCTTCGTTTCATCATAAACGATTAAAGCAATATCCATATAAACAGTTTTTGCATAGGATTCATAGAGATAGGAAAATGCTTCTTCTCTCCCGGACTTTGCATATTTTAAGGCATCTGCAACTATTTCCTTATTATATTCCATATATTTTTCCTCATAATATAATCATTTTTATCCCCCTTAGGGGGATATATTTAATAAAAACAATGGGAGATTGCTCTAATTGCAATTACAGCAACTCTCCCGTATAGTTAGTCTCGTGTTACTATATCATAAAAATATTATTTCATGCAAGCAAAACAAGCCCAATAAATCTTATTATCTATCACTTATTGGAATATCCCTATTCCATATAAGATTGATAAATATTCTGACACTTCCTAATAATTTCGCCTCTTTCAAAGTATTTATCAGCTAATTTATTTACAGGCATAATTCCCATTAATGAATTGGTTACAAAACATTCTTCCATATCATAAACATCTTTTGGATATAGTTTTTCTTCTTTTACATCAAATTTTTCTATTATAAAACGCCTTAAAATCCCTGGTAATAAGCCACATTCCTTTTGGGGAGTATATATTTTTTTATCTCTTACAAAAAAGATATTGGTGGTAGAACCTTCGCTTATCTGACCTTTTGAATTTAAAAAGATTACTTCATCTGTAGCTGTGTTTTTTAATCTTCTTTTTTCAAGAATGTTATCTCCATAATTAAAACTTTTATGATAAACAAGACTCGAACTTTCATTTCTTAATACGTTGCTGTATTCCAAATTAAAGCCCCTGTCAGTTTTTTCTTTGTCATAAGGATTATCCCTTAAAAGAAAAATTTTATTAGAAGCTGAAGCCATGATTTTAAAGGCTTTTTTACCAGAAGAATCCTTTGAAATATCTTCTTTGTTTTCTTCCAGCCATTTTTCTACTTCTTTTTTGCTTATTCTTTGGTAAATATTAAAATACTCCAAAGAGTTGTTAATTCTTTCAAGATGCCAATCCAACAAAAGTGCCCTGCCCTCTTTTAAACAAATGGTTTCAAAGACCCCCAGTCCAAAAGAAAAGCCATCATCTAACACTATATTCATATTTTTCTCCATCTTTACTTTCCACTTTTAATACATCTACAAGGGCTCTGGCCTTTTGCCAGGTTTCTTCAAATTCAAACGCCAAATCAGAATCGTAGGTTATACCCCCGCCTACTCCCAAATGGTAAACACCGTCCTTATGGATGGCTGTACGAATCACTATATTTAAATCGCAATCCCCATTTAAAGAAATATAACCAATGGAACCGGTGTAAAGATTTCTTCTTGCCCTTTCTTCCTTATCAATTAACTCCATTGCCCTAAGTTTCGGAGTTCCTGTAATGGAGCCTCCCGGAAAGGCAGCTTTAATTAAATCAATGGCATTACAGCCTTCTTTTAACCTTCCTTCTACATTGGAAACCAGATGAAAAACTGTTGCATAACTTTCAACTTTAAATAGTTCCGTAACCTTTACCGAGCCGGGAATACAAACCTTGTTTAAATCATTTCGCTCTAAATCAACAATCATCAATAATTCGCTTTGCTCTTTTTTTGAATTTTGCAAATCATTTTTTAATTCCAGGTCTTCTTTAGGAGTTTTTCCCCGTTTTCTTGTGCCTTTTATAGGTCTTGTAATAACTTTTCCATCCTTTATATTCATAAATCTTTCAGGAGAGGCACAGACAATCTGAAAATCACCGTAGTCCATATATCCCCCAAAAGGCGAAGGATTTTTTTCTCTTAAAATGCGAAACATATCATAAGGATTACAATCACTTTCTATCTGAAGCTGTTGTGTCATATTCACAACATAGATATCCCCATCTATTATGTAATGAATCATATTATCCACAGCATCCATATAAGCCTTCTGACTAAAAAAGCTATAGGCTTTAGAATTAAAATCCTGTGAAAATTCTTTTGATTCCACCTCATTTTTAAGAATATCTCTTATTAAAGAGATAGATTTATCAGCATCAGCGGTATATCCGTTGGCAACAATAAACAATTCTTTCTTATAAAGATCTTCTATTACAAAAATATCATAGAAATAAAGCAAGGCATCGGGAATTTCCAGCTCCTCATTATGACGGCTTTCCACCCCTTCTTTTTTCCTTCCAAAATCATAGGAAAAGTACCCCACAGCTCCGGAAAGCAAAGGCAAATCACTGTCATTTTCCTCTTTATGTTCTGATAAATATTCTTTTACATATTCCAAAAACGATTCTTTGCTTTCTTTTCCATTTATGGTGAATTTCCCACGAGAATTAACCAGTTTCAAATAGGGTCTTAAGGCAATTATGGAAAATTTCCCTAATTCACTTTTTTGAGAGGAATCAAGAAAAACTGCCTCTTCCTTATTTCTTAAAAGATGAAATATGTCAGCCATATCCGGATAATTATCAAGCTTAAATATCTTTCTCATTATACTGCCCTTCTTTCTTCTTTTTTCCATTCTTTGCAGATATTATGAAAATTATATAAAAGCTCATGTCCATATTCTGTTAAAACAGCCTCAGGATGAAACTGTATGCCATAAACCGGGTATTTTACATGACTTATCCCCATAATAACTCCATCCTCCGTTTTGGCAGTAACCTTAAGAAAAGAAGGAAGTTTTTCATCTGAAACTACAAGAGAATGGTATCTGGTTACATCATATGTTTCAGGTAATCCTGTAAAAACTCCTGTGTTATTATGGTGAATTTTGCTGATTTTTCCGTGTACCGGGACTTTTCCGTGACAGACTTTTGCGCCATAATAATGGCCAATAATCTGATGACCAAGACAAACTCCAAGAATAGGAACAAGGTTTTGATATCTGTCTAAAATCTGATTGGATATAATAGCATCCTCAGGTCTTTTAGGCCCAGGTGATATTATAATCCCCTCTAAATCCATTGAATCGATTTCTTCAAATCTGACTTCATCCGCTCTGCGAACCAAAACCTCCTGACCGTTTTCCTCCATATAGGCACGAAGGTTATAAACAAAAGAATCATAATTGTCAATCATATAATACATAAAAATAGCTCCTCCCAAGATTATCAACAGTAAATTTACAGTCGTTATCCTGAAAAAAGCTCAAGTCCGTAACCTGTATTTAAGAAAATTATAATATAAAATCTAATTATTGGCAACAATGTATTTTATTGACTTTCCATATCCCGTTTAAGGGTATTTTGACAAAATATTTATCCTCTAATCCAAAATTAAATTATTTTATAACAGTTATTTTCTATTTTTTTATGGTAATTTACTGAAAAATTTAAGAGATTTTCCGATATTAGAAGTATCGTGTGAAATTCAAAAACAATTTATTATCATAATATGGAGGATATAGATGAAAAAAAGAAATAGTAAAATGAAATCTAGTGTAAAAACAAGACTTATTGTATCTATTATTTTGATAGCCGCCATACCTTTAATAGTGGCTACGGGAGTATGTTTCTATTCTTCTGCCCTGCAATCTTCAAAGGCTGCAAAATCAAATCTTGAATGGGCTACCCACTACCTGCAGGCTACTTTTAACAATCTTTATACCAAGACCCAGACTGCGCTGGTAGCTATTGCTGATTCTCAGGAAACCAGAAATTTTATAAAAACAGGTGAGGGAGAAAAGACTTTAAAAGCCTATATGTTAAAGATTAACGATGAGTTTAATGACGATAACCAGATAGTTCTTTCAAACGATCAGGGAATGATGATACTTCGTAGTGATGATAAAGCTCTTACCGATATCTCAGATAGAGACTACTGGCAAGGAGCTTCTAAAGGTGAGGTTACCGCTTCCGGTGTTTTAGTAAGTAAATCCTCAGGCGAAAGAAGTATAAGTCTTGGTGTTCCTGTTTTTGATGAAGACGGAAAAACAGTTATTGGAGTTTTACATAGAAGTTATAACTTAAATCAGATTCATGAGATGTTGGCAGAAGAAGGGGGCGAAAGCTTTATTGTTGACAAATATGGAATTTTAGCTGCCCATTCACAATATGAAATAAGTGGTGATGATGAGCCTATGGACTTTAGTCAGTCACCTTATATGACTTCAGGAAAAGAGACTGATACATATGAAAGTACAGCTACAGGGGTTAGGTCCTATGTTTGCTATGCAAAAGAGCCGATTACCGGTTGTACGGTATGTATGGCACTTACTGTAAGTGAAGTTATGAGTAGCGCTACCAGATCAGCAATTACAATCATTATATTAGGTATTATTCTTTTAGTTATAGGAGCTGTTGTTTCCTACTTCTTGGCAACAAGCTTTACAAAACCTGTTATTGCAGTAAGTGGTGCATTATCAACCATTTCACAAGGAGAATTTGTCAATATTAATAAATATACACATAGAACTGATGAATTTGGTCTGATTGTAAACAGCACTAATTCCCTTGTAGATTCATTATCATCTATTGTGGGAAGCATTAAAGATTCCTCTTCCACTGTAGGTTCTTCCTCCGAAGAATTATCACAGATGGCAAATGATATAGCAACCACTACGGAAAGTGTTGCAGAGGCAGTTGCTCAAATTGCCGCCGGAGCTGCTCAACAGGCAGAAGATATACAATCAGCGGCTGAAAATACCAGTCAGATTGTAGATGCCGTAGAAAGTGTACAACAATCTACGGTTACCATGACCGAGCTTGCAGGCAGAATGAAAAATGCATCAAAAACCTCAAGTTCATCTCTTGCGAACCTGCAAAAAGCAACTGTTGAAATGACTGACAAAATTGAAGAAATTTCATCTAGAATTTCATCAACTCAACAGGCTGTCAGCATAATAAACGAGCGTGTTGAAGGAATTTCAGGTATTGCCTCTCAGACAAATCTTCTTTCCCTAAATGCCTCCATAGAGGCTGCCAGAGCCGGAGAAGCAGGAAGAGGTTTCGCAGTAGTTGCAGAAGAAATCAGAAAACTTGCTGATGAATCAGAAAGCCTTGCTTCTGATATTCGTGTAAACATGGATAATCTTCTTAGCGAGTCAAAACAGGCCGTTGAGGCTGCCGCCCAGGTAATGGAGGAAAACGAATCACAAAAGAATGCTTTAGGGGAAACCTTAGAAGCTGTTAATTCCATGTTAGATGACATTGAAGAAACTGTTAAGAGAGTTGCTTTAATTTCTGATGAAGCCGACACCTGTGTTTCATCAAATGTTGTTGTTACAAATGTAATGACTTCCCTTTCAGCTATTTCAGAAGAAAATGCTTCTTCAACAGAGACTACCGGAGCATCAGTTGAACAGCTTTCTGCAACGGTTACAACTCTTGCCCAGTCAGCTTCAAATCTTAAAGATATTGCTGAACAGCTAAATGAAGAAATGAAATTCTTCAAATAAATTTGTTTATATTGAAATCCACCATATATTAAAAAAGCCTTATATCCTGTTTTTGGGACTAAGGCTTTTTTCTTTTTTAACATTCTTTAAAGGAAGCAAAATTATACCGACCTGCTACAGTCAAATTATAAATCTTAACCATTAAAGTCGCTACCTTTATTTCTAATCCTACATTTAAAATAACATCACATCGTTTTTTACCATTGCAATTTTAAGTAGTCGGAAATGTAAAGCGGACATTCGGAATCCGCTTCGCTACTTCCTCATGAACGCAGTGGCACTTTGTGCCACCTGTCAGAAGGGGCTTTAACCCCTTCTGACACTAGTAAGCTTATACCCCCGCTTAAAGCTTACGCTTTTGAAGCGGGGGATTGCTTACACTGCGTTCAATATTATTATATATAATAGCGTCAATACAATTTGTAATAGCTAATTAGTCAGATATTTCTACGTATTTATTTTAATTTATATATACAAGTGTTATAATTATATAGTTAATTAAATAAAATGGAGGTCTAGACATGAAAAAATTAAAAGTTAAAAAAGACGCCGAATGCATGGCATGTTTTCAATGTGTTATTGCCTGTTCAGAAGCTTATTACAAGGCATTTGACCCTGGTAAATCAGTTATCCAGATAGTAGAAAAAAAGGGGAAAATCAAACCTATGGTCTGTCCACAGTGTGGTAAATGCGCTGAGGCTTGCGAACAACAGGCTATAAAACAAAATGCAAAAGGTGTTTACACCGTAGATAAGAAATTGTGCAACGGCTGTGGAAAATGCGTTGAAGCCTGTCCATTTGGACTTATGGTTAAGGCTGAAGAAAAGCCTACTTCATCTAAATGTATTGCCTGTGGTATCTGCGTAAAGAGCTGTCCAATGGAAGTTTTAGAAATTGTAACCGACTAAAGTTTAAATAACACACTATTAAAGGGAGTAGAAAAATCCACTCCCTTTAAATTATTTATAAAGTTATTGCTGATAAAAGTTTCTTTGTATAGGAGCCTTTGGGATCATTAAACAATTCCTCTGTATCTCCTGTTTCAACTAATTTTCCCATATACATAACCCCCACACGATTACTGATATATCTAACAACAGATAAATCATGTGCCACAAAAAGACAAGAGAAATTCTCTTCTTCCTGTAAATCCTTTAACAGGTTTATTATCTGGGCCTGTATGGAAATATCCAGTGATGCAATGGGCTCGTCAGCTATTATCAGCTTTGGCTCAACAATAAGGCTTCTTGCTATGGCAACCCTCTGACGCTGACCACCGGATAACTCTCCCGGTGTCTTAGTAAGAAAATCTGCCGTAAGGCCGGTCTTTTCAAGCATTTCCACAACCTTTTGTCTATCATCTGATTTGTTTGTTAATTTCTTTCTGATAAGTAAAGGCTCAAGTACAATATCTTCTACTGTCATTTTGGGATTAAGAGCAGCAGCAGAATCCTGGAAAACAATCTGCATCTCTTCCTGCCTTTGTTTTACATATAAAGCCTCTTTGTTTTTACCACTTACCGGATGGTTTTTATAATAAACTTCGCCGCTATCAGGTTTATAGATTCCACTTAATATCCTGGCAATAGTTGATTTTCCGCAGCCGGTCTCTCCTACAAGTCCGAATACTTCACCTTTTGCAATCCCAAAAGACACATCATCTACAGCCTTGACAATAAAATCTCTCACCTTAAAATGCTGCTTAATATTTTTTGCTTCTATTAAATAATCCATTATTTCTGCCTAACACTCCCTGTTTAATACTATAGGTCTCTCAACCTTTGGTGCCCTTTTATCTAAAAGCCAGGTAGCCGCAAAATGAGTAGGTGAGACCTTAAACATCGGTGGCACTTCTTCATAATCTATTGCCAAAGCATATTTATTTCTTACTGCAAAAGCATCGCCTTTTGGCGGATTTAAAAGAGATGGGGGCATTCCCGGGATACTTTGCAATCTTCCGGTCTTTAATGCCAGGGAAGGAAGGGCTCCCAACAGTCCCCAGGTATAAGGATGAAGGGGAGTATTAAATACCTCTTCTTTTGTGCCTATCTCAATTATTTTTCCTGCATACATAACTGCAATTTTGTCTGCAATACGGGATGCAGCACCAAAATCATGGGTTACAAATACAATGGCAACACCTGTTTTTTCTCTGATTTCCTTTAAAAGATCTAAAACCATTGCCTTGACTGTAACATCCAAAGCCGTAGTGACTTCATCTGCAAAAAGAATATCCGGTTCAGATGCCAGAGCAGTGGCAAGGACACATCGCTGCCTCATTCCTCCGGAGAAGAAATGAGGTTGCAACTTGTATCTTTCTTCAGCATTCCTGATGCCCACCAGTTCCATTAATTCAATGGCTCTTTTTTTGGCATCTGATTTAGAAATCTTTTTATGCTTTAAAATAGCCTCTGTAATCTGTTTACCAATTGGAATTGTGGGATTTAGAGTAGTCAAAGGATCCTGAAAGACCATTGACATCCTCTTTCCCCTCATGGTACGCATCTGTTTTTCATTATAATTTGTTATATCAACATTGCAGGCTTTTATACTGCCTTGTTTTATTTTCCCATAAGAAGGTAATAAATGCATTATTGACTGGCACATTACGGTTTTTCCACAACCGGATTCACCAACTATGCATAAAATTTCACCTTTTTCCAGAGTTAAATTCACCCCACGAACGGCTTCAATTTCACCTTTTTTAGTATAAAAGCTTACGGACAAATCCTTTAATTCTAAAACATAATCGTTCAAAATAAACCTCTTATCTTGTGATTGTCCACTCTTCAATATTCCACATTACACCAACTGCATGATGTCCTAAAACACGAGTTGTATCAAGACCTTCTACTCCTTTGGAACCTACATAGTTTCCATCAAGGTAAGCAACAAGTAAAACTCCCGGAGTTTTAGCATATTCCTTTTCAAAGTTAGCATATGCTTCTTTACGCTCTTCTTCTGTCTTTCCACGACGACCTGCTTCAAGATATTCATCAACTTTTGCGTTTGAATAGCTCATTGTATTACTACTTCCATCTGTAACGAACTGTTTATAAGCCATATCAGGGTCAAACTGTGTAGCAAATCCTGCAAGGAATCCATCATAACCAGCTTCCCAATCGAATTTTGTAACAAGTTTAACTTCCATTTCAACACCTGCTTTTTCAAGCATGCTTGACATAAGGTTTGCAATATCTACACGTTCTTCTTCGTAATCACGAGTCTGGATTGTAAAGTGGAATTTCTGTCCGTTTCTTTCATAAATTCCATCACTGTTCTTTTCCCATCCAAGTTTTTTCATTTCTTCATCAAATTTATCTAAATCGTATGAATAAATATCAGCTTCTTTATCTGTTCCTAAAGGATTTAACTGAATTGGGCTGTATGCAGCACATCCCTGGCTATTTAATACACTCTTAATGATTGCATCTTTATCAAGTGCATAGTTTAATACTCCGATAGAGTCGCTGTTTGCTTTCCAGAAATCAGATTTCATATCCATGGAAGCACCTCTATAATCAGCTGTCTTGAAGTCCCAGGTATTGTAATCATCATTTCCTTCAAATTTAGCAGCATAGTTTGCATTAAGCCATGCAAGATCAGCCTCACCTGACTGAATCATAGTTGCCTTTGTACTTTCAACTGCTACTGTTTTGTAAACAAGTCTGTCAATGTTTGGAACTTTTCCATAGTAGTCTTCGTTTTTCTCAAGTGTAAGCATTCCACCTGTTGTATCCCACTCTACAAATTTATATCTTCCTGTTCCTACAGGATTCTGGTTAAACTCATCTGTTGCAATATCTTTTCCTTCAAGTAAATGCTTAGGAATAATTCCGATTGTAAAATATCCAAGCATATTTGCATTATAGTTTTTAAGTTTAAATTCAACTGTATTTTCATCTACAATTGTAATAGTTTCGATATCTTCATAATCAGTTGTTACAGATGAAGATAATGTATCATCCTCTGTAAGAGTTTTATAGGTGAATTCAACATCATCAGCTGTGAAATCTTCACCATCATGCCATTTAACACCTTTTCTTAATGTAAACTTATATGTAAGATTTTCTTCATCAAATTCATAATCTTCAGCAAGGTCAGCTACAGGTTTTCCTGAACCGTCAAATTTCATTAATCCTGAGAAAATAATATCTGTCAACTCATCATGATTTGTTAAAACAGGATTAATGCTGTCCTCGTTTTCTCCTGCATATACAAGAGTATTTGACATATCACTGTCATCACTTTTTTGTGTTGTATCACTGCTTTCATTTTCTTTTGTTACAGCTGAAGTTTTGTCTTCTTTCGAGTTTTCACCACATGCTGCAAGACCTGTACACATAGCAACTGCCATAAGCACTGCTAATACCTTCTTTACTTTCAGATTTTTCATTTCCTAACTTTCCTCCTTAAGTTTTGTTCTTTATTTATAAATTGCTTGGTCGTCTGTTAACTTCTTTCCTCAAATAATTTCCTATGTCTGTTATGCATAAAAGTGTTATCACAAGAAACAATCCCGGGATAACAATTACCCACCAGGTATTCATTATCAGGGCTTTATTTGCCAGTGACAGCATACTTCCCCAAGATAAAATATCAAGGGGCAGTCCAAGACCCAAAAAGCTAAGGGTGGACTCTGTGGTTATACATGCTCCCACAGAAGAAACCACAACAAACATTATTGAAGAAATAAAATTGGGAATAAGATGCCTTTTCATTACATAGAAAAAGTTTCCCCCGACACACCTTGCATATAAAACGTATTCGCTGTTTCTTATCTGCCTTACTTCACTTCTTACAATTCTGGCAAGGGCAAACCAACTGGTTATACCTACAATTATTGACATACTAAATACGTTTTTTGCCGGAAAAATTGCCGTTAATATAAGTATCAGAAGAATAGATGGAATACTTCCACATAATTCCATGGCTCTCATCATTAAAGAATCCACTTTATCTCCTGATGTTCCACTGATACATCCATAGATTGTACCTATAACTGTAACTATAGCTGCTCCTAAAACTCCTATCATAAGAGATGTTCTGCCACCGTAAAACATTATGGAAAACAAATCCCTTCCAAGAGAGTCAGTTCCAAATATATATTCCCTACCAGGAGGGGTATTTAGCGCGTCCAAATAATATTCAGAAGGATCGTGATTTGCTATTACCGGTGCAAAAATACAGGCAAGTACTATAAAAGTTAAAACAATCGCAGAAATCACCGGTTTTCCCTCAAGACGCTGTCTTATTCCTTCTTTCCGGGTTTTTTCTTCTTTTTTTATTTCTTTAATTCCAACAATTTTAAAGCGTTCATCAAAATCATAATTTTTTGCTACCACTTTATCGCCGACCTCTCTTTCATTCTCGGGTCTATTTCCTCATTTATGGATTGGGCTATTAATCCTGCTGCAAATACTGCTGCACCTGTAATTAAAACTATAACAATCAAAAGATTATAGTCATGGTATTTTGCACTTTCTACAGCCAGTCCTCCGATTCCCGGATAGTTAAAAACAGATTCTACAACTACTGTTCCTCCTGTAACATGAGGAATTGATATCGCCATAATGCTTACTATTGTAGGTGCCACATTTCTAAGGCAGTGTTTCCAGACAATTTCCCTTTTTGAACAGCCTTTAACTTTTGCCAAAAGCACATAATCTTTTCTTACCTCATCAAGAAGTTTATTTCTAATCATATATGCGTAATACCATAAATGGCTGGCAATCATTACTGTAAGTGGTAAAATCATATGACTGATTCTATTGGCAATATCATTTGCCTTTCCCACATCATAAGCTCCGGAACTTGGAAACAATCCAAGATTTATGCTAAATATAAGTACCAGAACCACTCCCAGCCAAAATCCCGGAGTGTAATAAAGGATAGTTCCTATCTTACAAATCAACCGGTCGATGAAGTGTTCCTCATGAAGAACACAAAATACCGCCAATACCGTTGCCAGTAAAAATATAACCACATAAGCAGTAATTCCAAGTAAAAGTGAGTTTCCTATAAGGGGATTTACCACTTTTGTTACAGGCATTTTATATTTAAAAGAAATACCGAAATTACCCTTTGCTGCGTTATTTATCCATTTGACATATTGAACTACCACATTATCCCCAAGACCAAGGCGTTCTCTTGCCATTTCTTTTTCTTCATCTGTCATTGTATCTAACTGGTCTCCGTAAAATGACTGTAACGGGTCTCCCGGAGCAAGTCTTGCAAGACCAAAGGAAATAACTGACAAAAGAAACATAGCTACTAAAAATGTGCCGATTCTTTTTAATATTTTTTTGAATAATCTTTTATACTTTAATACTACTTTCATGGAATTTATTTTTCTCCCACAAACACAGTCCATGAAGGCATATCAGACACAGACATCTCTTCAGGAAGCTCCCAGGTCTGAATATTCTTCAATCCTGCCTTTTTATATACTTCTACATATTTATCTCTGCTACCGTCAATAAGTGGCAGTTCTATATTATTTTCATAAACCGAATGCCCCTGTCCACCACTAGCGGACATCATTCTCATAAAAGAAATAACTTTTCCCCCGGATTTTAGAATTCTTTTCCATTCATTTACCGCCTCATCAGGTTTGGTAAGTGTCCACATAAGCCTGCAGTTGACTACAGCGTCAAACTCACCATCATCAAAAGGGGTTTTCTCACAGGGACTGTTTATAAATGAAACCGGCTGATTCCTTTCCAAAGCCTTAGCTCGTCCGATTTCCATCATTTTTTCGGATATATCTATGCCTACTGCCCCATATCCAAGTTCATTCAGCATAAAAGCCAAAAATCCTGTTCCGGTTCCCACATCAAGAACCTTTCCATTTCCATTTAATCCAATAACCTTTTCCAAGTATTCTTTCCAAAGTCCTAAGTCCTCTGTGGCATGTTCCTTATCGAAGGTTACAGATGCATCATCCCAATGTTTTGATATTGTTTGAATGCTCTTTTCGAAATCCATCTCATACTCCTTTCCACTAATTGTCTGTAAAGCCAAAACCCACAATCCTTTGTAAATAATTCTGATAAGCCTAAGCTTACATATTCCCTATAATTTTTTTACTTTTTCACAAAGCCTTTAACTCAAGTCGGATTCATTCCACGAATTCGGTAATTTTTGCTATTTCTTCACATTAACTGAAGTTTATAGATAGAGAACTCCTCCGACTTAAGACTAAGACTTTTTAAAATTTTTTCATGATGAAACTCAAAAAAAGCATAAAAAATAGACCTTACATTACAGGTAAATTAATGTAAGCGCCACTACTGACTATCCACATGGTCAGTTGAATCTCATCAATCCGGACGTATTATAACATCAGTGTTTTTTACCAACAACCCCTTGGCAGGGATGGTCTGATGAAATTTTTGCCCCACATTTATTCTGAATATTTCAAAAATAAAGAAGAATTATTTTATAATTAAATATTTTATTTTAATTATTCTGTAATATCCTTTTTACTTTTTCGTTATTTTTACATTTTTTGAGTATTTTGAACCGTATTAATGGATATATGTCTAATTATTTTGAATATCTGTATATCTAATTGGAATAGTAAATATGAACTTTTAGAGGGGAGATTCGAAGTTTGCTTCACCACTTCCTTATAAACCCATTGGTATTTTGTCCCACTTGTCAAAAGAGGCCTTAACCCCTTCTGACAACCGGGAAAGTTTCATCTTTTAAAAAATAGATATGACTTATTATTTTCTTATACACTTGGTATAAAAATAATATTTGGTTTTTTAGTAACCGGATTTTGCGTTATCTTTGTGTCAACACCAAAAAGATGTTTTATTTTTTCAGGAACAAACATCTCCTGGGGTGTTCCTGCACCCACTATCTGTCCTGACTTCATAAAAACAACCCGGTCACAGTAACATGAAGCAATATTTAAGTCATGGATTGAAGAAAAAACAGTCAGATTTTGTTTTTTCAGAATATTCATTATCTGGTATTGATATCCAATATCCAGATGGTTTGTAGGCTCATCCAGTATTATCAAAGAAGCCTTTTGCACAAGTGCTCTGGCTACTAAAGTTCTTTGTTTTTCACCTCCTGAAAGGGAAAGAAAACTTCTATCTTCATAACCTTCAAGCCCCACTTCTTTAATGGCAGAAATAACAATTTCTCTTTCTGCTATTTTATCTGTTTTAAACATATGCTGATGAGCAAAACGCCCTATCATAACCATATCATATACAGTCATATCAAATTCAACATTATTTTCCTGCTGCATTACAGACATTCTTTTGGCTGTTTCCCTACTGTTCATTTTAGCCAGCTCCTCACCGTCTATAAATACAGCTCCTGAGTCCGGCTTGTAAACCTTGTAGATGTTTTTTAGCAGGGTGGATTTACCACATCCATTAGGTCCCACCAGTCCTACAAAAGAACCTTCTTCTATTCCAAGGCTGACACCATTAACTATTAGTTTTGATTCAATAGAATACTTAATGTCCTTTACATCTAATTTCATATGTCAACCCCCCAATTGTTTGTGAGACTTCCTTATCAGGTACAGGAAAAACGGTGCTCCAAAAAATGCAGAAACTACACCTATGGGAAGCTCCTCCGGTGCTGCAATTGTTCTGGAAATAATATCTGCAATCACCAGGAATGTACCCCCTACCAAAACGGAAGCAGGGATAAGTCTGCTGTGTTTCGTCCCCACAACTGACCTTGTAATATGAGGTATTATAAGACCTACGAAACCTATTGTTCCACTCATTGAAACAATTACACCCGTAAGTAAGGTCGCCACAATAATAATTCCAAGTTTTAGCCTGTCTGTGTTTACACCAACGGTAACTGCCACATCATCTCCCAGCATCAAAACATCCAGACTCTTAGATAGTGTAAGAATCGGAATCAGGCACACTATAAAGGCAATGCATCCGTAGATAAGCTTTTCCCAGGAAGAGCCGCTAAGGGAACCCATAAGCCAGTATGTAGCAGTTTTTACCTTATCAGAACCTGTACGGGTATGATAAATCATGTAGTTGGTTATGGCACTAAAAAGTGCTGAAACCGCAATACCCGCCAGTACAAGTTGCGTTGCAGTAACCTTGTTTCTGATTGTAGCTATCTTTAGTGCCAAAATAATTGAAACTACCGCTCCGATAAAAGCCCCCACCATAGTGCTGTAACCATTAAAAATTGAAAGAACTCCATACATGATTACCAATACAGCTCCGGCTGAAGCACCCTGTGAAATACCAAGTATGTAAGGGTCAGCCAAAGGATTTTTTGTAAGTGCCTGCATTAAAATTCCACAAAGGGTAAGTCCGGCACCCACAACAAAAGCCGTGAATATACGGGGGATTCGTATGGACCAGATGATAGATTCTATTCCCTCTGTCCAGTCCACTCTGTAATAATTTCTTCCCGTGATTTTATTTACAATGACTTTTCCTATAGTTTCAAAATTAAGGTCGACGCTTCCAAGCCTTATGGCTAGGATAAATGAAATAAACGTTACAACCACCATTATCATGCAAAACATAATAAATGGAAATCTTTTCTGGATAGGAAATAATCTGACCTTTAATTTAGCCATTTTTTTCTCCTTCTAAAAATCGACTTTAGTTAAAACTTGTCAGGATAGAACTGTTTAGCCATAATTTCAACTGTATTTGCAGAACCTGCAGAACCCTGCATATCAGAACAGCAGGCAGAATAGATTTTTCCTTCTTTTACTGCTCTTAAATTCTTTGTATTATCATTTGTCTTTAAGAATTCAGTCTTCTTGTCAGTATCATTGTCATAATCAAGAATGAGTATAACATCCGGATCTCTTTCAACAACTTCTTCCCAGGTAGGTGTTGCCCAACCCTTATCAATATCATCAAAAATGGAAATTCCACCTGCTCTCTTTATCATATCTCCCGGTACACCCTGGCATGCTGTAAACGGAGCATCTTCTCCAGAGTCATAAACGAAAACTTTAATAGGATTTTCATAAACCTCGTCACCGAGAGTTGTCTTTACTTCTTCAAGTTTTTCTTTCATAGCCTCAACCTTTTCATTGGCAAGGTCTTCTACTCCAAATATATGTCCTAATACATCATAGTCTTTATAAATATCTTCCATTGTAGCTGAATCAGAACAGCAATATGGGAAATACGGAATAATATTGTGCTCCAGGCAAAAGCTAACTGAAAATGCATTCTCTGAAAACAAAGAATCCCATCCCATCATAAAGTCACAGCCTGTTGCAAGAATATCTTCTTTTGACGCTTTTGCAAGATTTACGCCATCCTCAGTAATTTTCTTAACCTTGTCCCTTGCAGGATAATCACTTACTGTGGACCAGCAGGCACCTCTTGTATATCCGGCCATATGATCTTCAAGTCCCAGGTCAAAAAAGAAATCCGCCATCTGGTCACCGTCTGCTATTGCTTTTTTAGGTGCTGAAGTGAATGTTTCTTCCATATTCTGACCTATGCCTGAACGCTCTAAATTAAGTGTTATGGTATAAGGCTCATATTCACTTTCAGACTGATCGGTTCCTACTTTCTTTGCTTCTTTTGAAACAGTGTACTGATCGCCTTTCGATCCTGTTACCGTTGAAGTTGATGAAGAATCATTATTTGTACCGCATGAACATATAATCATTGCAGATACACAAATAAGTGCCAATAATTTCTTTTTCATTGATATTCTCCTTTCATAAACAAAAAAACTTTTGCTCACAAGCAAAAGGAAAATAACAAAAAATCCGGAAACTCACCCCAGACCCTTCACATTTACCAGTTGCTCGTGGCATATGTGCATATCCTATACCAGGCAGGTCTCCTGACTACGCAGTATAACTGATATTCTTAAATCTGCTCACAGTGACGAGTTCGTACAGGACTTTCACCTGTTTCCCTATTCTCCGGAACAATTACTTTCCCGCATTCCGGCACCTGATATACTAATTTCACTTACTAACATGATAAATCGGAAATTTTATTAAAAAGTTAACCTTTTATGCTTATTTTGTATATTTTAAAGGTAATATTTCCAAATAATTCTAAAAATATAACTCCTAAAGCTTCAATCTGGTAAAGCGGACATTCGGAATCCGCTTCGCTACTTCCTCATGAACGCAGTGGCACTTTGTGCCACCTGTCAGAAGGGGCTTTAACCCCTTCTGACACTAGTAAGCTTATACCCCCGCTTAAAGCTTACGCTTTTGAAGCGGGGGATTGCTTACACTGCGTTCAATTAAATACCCGTTAGATAACTTTAATCATCTAACGGGTATTTGCGTGAAATTAAGCATCTTCAATCATAGAATTTAAAATATCTTGAAGCTTTTGAATTTCTTCGTTGTCAGTACTTTTCTTAAGAGCATTTTCAATGTACCCCGAAATAAGCCTTATAAAACCTTGAAATTGCTTATCTGTAATTCCCATTTCTTCAACCATACTTATCACCTCCGATCTGCTCCTTTCTTTTTGAAATTTTTCTAAAAATTATTCGTTTCTTTCAAAAGCAACCTAGGGCTGAGTATTTTTATTTTGCATCTATCTTAACACTATCACAAAATATTTCATATTGGTATTCCTTTCCGTTTCACATCACTTTTATGCTCATGTGAACTACCCACCACCTAAAGGAAGTGGGCTTCAAAAAAAAATTTTTTAAGACAAATATAATATTGTGTGTATATAGCACTCTTATATTTGATAAATGCTTCAAAAAAATCTCTTACTGACAAGCTCATTTTATTGCTTACAACTAGCAGAATAGCTAACTGATACATCAGAAATTTTACATTATTTATTCTAATTAAAAATCTGCCGAAACTCTGATAAATACTCTATTCTTAAATCTACTCCGCTACTTTTCTAAAAACAAATAACATAAAAATCACTTTAAAATTTAAAATCATTTATATTACAAAAACAATTCTAATCACATGCACCGGTAAAATTTAGCTTTCTTTCAACAACCATCAGTTATCCCAGTGTCTATAAAACCATTTCTATCATAAAAATGATTCTAATTGCATTCTCCAA
>NZ_FOJY01000020.1 GCF_900112085.1 Acetitomaculum ruminis DSM 5522 | reverse complement strand
GTAAAATTCAAAGTAACAGCTATCGGAAATAATGCTTTCAAATCCCAAAAGAAAGCTACATCCTTAGTAGTAGGAAAGAATGTCCAAGTAATCGGAAAAAATGCATTTTATGGAGATTCAAAATTAAAAACCATCACCCTTAAAACATCTTCACTTAAGAAAGTGGGAGCAAAAGCCTTCAAGGGAATTTATAAAAAAGCAGTAATAAAAGTACCTAAAAACAAGGTAAAAAGCTATACAAAACTTATGAAAAATAAGGGACAGGCAAAAACCGTTAAAATTAAAAAATAAGAAATACTGTTAAGTAAACAAATTATCGCATCGAAATTTAAGTTTCGGTGCGATTTTTTAGTTCGCCCAGCATGGGAGTAATCTAATCGGTGTAAGTCAGTAAAGTGCTCTGGTAGTGGGAAACTTAAAGCCTATGGGTGTTCATCGTGAGGTGGAATCTGAAGGAGGGTGGAGGCAAATCTTTGGTTTGATGAACAGAAATCATATCAGGCAACAGTTAAGGATAAGCCAGTCCATGTTAATACTATTACGCTCCAACTTTATCCTGTTCATCCTGCCGTAATTTGTGTTATTATGTACCTACTAAACAGACCCGAGAAAAACTGCTTTAAGCTTCAAACCAATAAGCAGTTTTTGACAATCGCTATATACATGTGGGGTAGATTACTTATTATTAACAAAAAAATATTGGCAGAAAGGATAATTAATATGAAGCTAAAGAATGTATTGATAGTTGTTAAAGATATTGAGAAATCCAGAAAGTTTTACCATGATTTGTTTGGCCTTGAGATGATTCTTGATAATGATGGAAATATGATTCTGACAGAAGGATTGGTACTGCAGGAGGAAAAATATTGGAAAGAGTTTTTGGGGAAAGAAATTATTTCAGAAAACAATTCTTGTGAATTATACTTTGAGGAAGCAGATATTGAAGGATTTGTAGAAAAACTTGAAAAATATTATCCTGATGTGAAATATGTTAATCGACTGATGACCCATAGCTGGGGACAGAAGGTCGTACGCTTTTACGATCTTGATGGTAATCTTATAGAGGTTGGGACACCGGTTTGATATGTGCATATCACTGCCGGTATCCAGTATACTTCCATAAATCTTTATAATATTCCTATTTCTTGTTGTTCATTTTTATTCCAATCTAATGTTTTTTCTTAAAATCATACATTTAGTACCTTAAATAATTTCACTAATTAACTTGAGTTCATGAGGAAGTAGCGAAGCGGATTTAAGAATGTCCGCTTTACTGAAGGATAAATCAACAACATTATGTTATATTTTTACAGCTTATGATTAAATAATTCGATACGGACATATAAAAGTAAAAATCGGACGATTTTATGGAATGAATATTGCTTGTAAATTTATTAAGAGTTAAGTTAGTTATGTCTAACAAAATAATTTATAAGAAAGGTTGGAGTTTTAAATGAACAATGATAAAAAGAGACTAAATGCAAAAGATTTAATAATTACAGGTGTTTTTGCCCTGCTGTTTCTTATGGCAGCCATGCTAGGTGGTGGCCCATTTGCAACAGTTCCTACACTGACATTTTATTTTCCAATAGGATCAGCCATATTGGCAGGACCGATATTTATGTTATTTATTGCTAAGGTGCCAAAGCAGGGGGCACTTGCCATAATTGGTGCAGTTGAGTGTATTCTTGGAACGCTTACGGGAATGCATTGGGGAATGAATTTTGGATTCTTAATTTGTTGTATTATTGCTGCTGTTATTGCCGGTATCAAAAAATTTGAAAGCCCTGTTTTTAATCTGATTGCATATCTTGTTTATTGCATTGGGCCTATGGGCACATATTTTGTATTCTTTTTTAATCGTGAATCATGGATATCATTTATGCTAAAAAAAGGTACCCAGGAGGAATATATTCAAAAAATGAGTGAAACTGCTTCACCGTCTATAATGATTACCATGGTGGTAGGAACCCTTGTGGTAGCGGCTCTTAGTGGCTTATTGGGGCTTCGACTTATGAGAAAACAATTTATAAAAGCCGGTATAGCCGCATGATTACAATAGATCCAAGAACTAAATTGATACTAATTATTATTACAGTTGCCTTTAGTATGCTAATACCAACTGGAATTAGTACCTGCATATGGATTCTCATTACAACTTTCCTTGGCATACTTCTTGGAAGAGTAGGAAAAACCCTAAAAGCTACACTTTTGTTTGGAATTTTATGGTTTGTAGCCATTTATATTCTTCCTGAAATTAGTGGTACAGCCCATACAAGTTTATTGGTATGGCTTGGGCTGGTGTTTAAATGTTATCCATGTTGCATGCTTGCGGGGATTGTAATAGGAACTACTAAAATCAGCGAATTTATGGCAGCAATGGCAAAATGGAATGTTCCACGCTCTATAGTGATTCCTCTAGCCATTATGTTTAGATATTTTCCTACATTAAAGGAGGATTGGGGGCATATAAGTGATGCCATGGCTCTTAGAGGAATAAGTCTTTCTCCGGTATATTTTTTAAAAAATCCTTTAGTTGTAATAGAGGCTTTATATTTGCCTATTCTGGTAACAGCATCTAAAACTGCTGATGAACTTTCTGCCAGTGCTATTACAAGGGGAGTAGAAAATCCTAAAATGAGAACAAGCAGACTTGATATAAGGTTTAGGATGACAGATGGTGTAATATTGTTTTTATTTTTATTCACATTTGCAGGTATAGTAATGTTTTATGCTGGAGGATATGTATGAATATAGATTTTAGAAATGTAAGTTTTTCCTATCCCAATAGAGAAGCAGGAGCACTTAAGGATATAAATTTAAAAATCTCACAAGGAGAGTTCGTGCTTTTAGCAGGCTCATCCGGTTGTGGCAAGACAACTGTTACAAGAATACTTAACGGACTTATTCCCGGTTTTTATGGGGGAAAAATTGAAGGTAATGTGTTTTTGGACGGTTGTGAGATAAGAGATTATAAAAGCTATGAACTTGCTTTTTTAGTGGGGAGTGTCTTTCAAAATCCCAGAACGCAATTTTTTAATGTTGATACTGATAGTGAAATTACTTTTGGTCTTGAGAATGCAGGAATGCCTACAAAAAAGATTAATGAAGTCTTTGACAAGGTTACAAAAGAACTTGAATTAGGAAATCTAAGAGCGAAAGATATATTTAAATTATCCGGTGGTGAAAAACAAAAAATTGCATTTGCCAGTGTATATGCATCTGCTCCGGAACTTTATCTAATAGATGAGCCCTCTGCAAATCTTGATACTTTAGGTATTGAGGCATTAAAAAAATGTCTGGAAAAGATAAAATCACAAGGAAAAACGGTAGTTATAGCAGAACATCGCTTATATTATCTTGCACAATTAGTAGACAGAGTCATTTATTTAAAGGATGGAAGAATTGAAAAAGAAATTGATGGCGATACTTTCAGATCTATGAGTGTAGAGGCTTTAAATCAAATGGGGCTAAGGACTAATCAATATTTTAAAGCTACAAAAAAGGATGTTAAAAAATGCAGAGAGATTACAGATGATAAAACATTATCTTTAAAAAAACTTTCAATTGGTTATGGGAAAAAAAGAGTTTTAAATAATCTAAATCATGATTTTTATAAAGGAAAAATATGCTGTGTGACAGGTAGAAATGGTGTTGGAAAAAGCACTTTGCTTCGAACGGTTTGTGGCTTTATTAAAAGAAGTGACGGAAATATTATACTAAATGGAAAAGAAATATCCCCCAAAGAACTTAAAAAGAAAGCCTTTATGGTAATGCAGGATGTAAATTATCAGCTTTTTGCAGATTCTGTACTTAATGAATGTATTCTGGGAACTAAAGGGGATAGTAAGGATAAAGCCGGAAAGGTTCTTAAAGAGTTAAATCTTTTAGAATTTAAAGATTATCATCCCAACACACTCTCCGGAGGGCAAAAACAAAGACTTGCCATAGCTGTAAGTCTTATGATGAATAAAGAAATTATTCTTTTTGATGAACCTACCAGTGGACTTGATTATAAAAATATGCGTCTATGTGCAGACTTTTTAAAAAAACTTGCAAATAAGGGGAAAATAATAATTGTAGTTACACATGATGAAGAATTCATAGATTGCTGTTGCGATGAAATTTATAATCTGGCATAAGATTAATTATAGGAGGAAGCTCTTTAATAAAGAGGAGTATCCTCCTTTTTTTTAAGCTTATGATAAATCATATAAGCTTTTTTGAGTATAAAAAAATAATTATATTGATAGTTTGTGAAAAATTAATTATAATAAGCATATAGTTAGAAAAAACTAACCATGAAAAAGATTCGTCAGATTTTATGTAGTAATAATGTCATGTCTTAAAAACCAGTTATGAAACAACAGGAATTTTGTATTGTGTGTCTTAAATATCATAGTTATACAAATAGTGGATTTAAAATATGTTTATTTTGTAGCCAAACAGAGCGCGGTTTTGTTTATCTTGTGGTTAGTGTAGACAACTATGCAATGTTAATACTAATATCAAAGGGAGGAATTGATTAATGGGTATTTTTAAAAATTTTGTAAGTCAGACTAGAAAGCCTGAGGGATTTCTGGGAAAAATGATGGTAAATGGAATGAACGGCGGTCATGGGAAAATGGCTGACTGGGGCATGTCTCATCTAATGTCTATTAAGCCCCGGGAAATAGTTGAATTAGGATGTGGTGGAGGAAGAAATGCAGGGGAGCTGTTAAAAAAGTATCCGGATGCAAAAGTTACTGCCATTGATTATTCGGAAGTTTCTGTGGGAATAGCTACTGAATATAATGCTCAGGCGATAAAAAGCGGACGCTGTAATGTACAAAAAGGTGATGTATCTTCCCTTGCACTTCCAAAAGAAAAGTTTGATCTTGCTACAGCTTTTGAAACTATATATTTTTGGCCGGGACTTGAAAAATGCTTTTTTCAAGTTGCTAAAGTCCTAAAACCCGGTGCGGTATTTATGATTGTTAATGAATCTGACGGCATGGATGAAACAAGTCTTAAATATGAAAAAATCATCGACGGCATGAAATGCCATACAATCGATGAAATTGAAGAAGCACTTAAAAGTGCAGGTTTTTCAAAAGTTAAGTCTGATCATCACAAAGATAAGCCGTGGATTACGGTGATAGCAAAAAAATAAAAAATGGTTTAGACCATTATCTTTCTTTTTTAAAAGAATCACAGCTGGTTTAGTATTCGCTAGAGAGATAATGGTACATATGCCCATATGGTTTCATTACAGGCATCATAAGTGTGTAAGACCTTTTAAACACCTAGGGATACTATAGCAAATTTCATAAAGTTTATTCCTTGACAAATTTAAGCGAACAGTGTATTCTAATAAAAAAAGATTAGCGTACAGTGTTCGCTTTTGCCTTTGTTATCATTTGTATAGGAGATAATATGCCAAGAGATAAGAGTGAAAACCACGAAAAAATCATAGAAGCTGCCTTTGATGAATTTATTAAATACGGATTTGAAGACGCATCCATGCGGCGAATAGCAGCAGCATCTAACATGAGCCCATCAGGTCTTTATAAGCATTTTCCAAGTAAGGAAGAAATGTTTTCATCTTTGGTAAAGCCTGCTGTAGACGGATTAATGAATTTATATCATGAGATTGAAAAAGAATACTTTGATGATCTTTTTGATATGGGAAAAGCTGATATCAGTAACTCAAAAAATGGGGTTGTAAGAACTATGGAATATATTTATGACCATTTACAGGAGTTTGAATTGATAATTTGTAAGTCTAAGGGGTCAGTATATGAGAATTTCAAGCATGATATAGCAAGTCTTGAGGAGAAAGTAACACTTCAATATATAGAGGAGATAAAAAAGAGGGGTATTTTTGTTAAAGAATTTAATATAAAAGAATTTCACCTTCTTGTGACATCCTATATTGAAGCTCTCTTTCAGACAGTTATACATGGATTTTCAAAAGAGGAAGCTATTCATTTTGCAAAGACGGTATCTTTATTTTATGCTCCGGCATGGAGCGCTTATTTTGGACTTTAGTTCCATTAAACCTCGTGTTAGGCGGGGTTTTAAAATAAACTTAAGTTAGTTAAAACTAACCATAAAAAGAAAGGAGAGAAAAAAATATGGATAGTAGCAAAAAAAAATCTACATTTAGCTGGGTACTTGAATTTGCCGGGATGTATAAAGGCTCTTACATTCTAAGCATTATATTTGCTTCCATTAGCGTTTTGGCAGGTTTTGTACCTTACTTTTATGTGGCAAAGATTGTAAGAGGTCTTGTGGAAGGAGAAAAGGATATGAATTTTTACCTGTTGCAGTGCGGGATTATTTCCCTTTGCTGGTTAATTAATAAAATTTTTCACAGCATATCCACAACCTTGTCTCACAAAGCCACCTTTGGAGTGCTTGCACAAATAAGAAGAAAACTTACAAAAAAATTAAGCCTTATGCCTTTAGGAGATGTATTAGAAGATTCTTCAGGATCTTATAAAAATATAATTGTTGAAAGGGTAGATTCCATAGAAACAACTCTTGCTCATATCATTCCGGAGATGATTTCTAATGCAGTGGTACCCATAGGAATCCTTGTTATCATGTTTACTATTAACTGGAAACTTACTTTGCTGTCTCTTATAAGTGTTCCTTTGGGAATGATTTTTTACAGTCTTATGATGGTGGGATTAGAAGAAAGTTTTAATAATACCATAGTAAAAACCAAAGCCCTTAATGATACTGCCATTGAGTATATAAACGGTATCGAGGTAATAAAAGCTTTTGGAAAGACCAGATCTTCTTATGAAAAATTTACCATGGCGGCAAAAGAAGGGGCTGATTGTTTTATTGAGTGGATGAGAAGATGTAATTTATGGCAAAATATGGCTCTAACTCTTTTGCCGGCACAGCTTTTGACCCTTCTTCCTTTTGTAGGAGTTTTTTATATGTCAGGGAAGGTGGATGGTACGGATGCCATGCTTCTTATAATACTTACTTTAGGATTAGTATCTCCTTTTATGGTGGTGGCAGGACATATGGATAATCTAAAAAAAACCGGTTCTATCATAGCAGAAGTTACATCGATCTTAGAAAAAAGAGAATTGATCCGTCCTAAGACTTTAAAGAAAAAGCCGGTGGGAAATTCCATAGAGTTTAAGGATGTTCATTTTGGATACAGCAAAAAGGAGGTACTTCACGGAATAAATCTTACCATAAAAGAAGGAAGCGTTAATGCCCTTGTAGGTCCTTCAGGTTCCGGTAAATCTACCATAGCAAAGCTTATTGCATCCTTTTGGGATCCGGATAAAGGAAGGATTACCTATGGTGGCGTGGATATAAAGGATATCCCTCTTGCTGATTACAACAAAAATATTGCTTATGTGTCACAAGATAATTATCTGTTTGATGAAACAGTAATGGAAAATATTAGAATGGGTAATCCGGATGCTTTAGATGAAGATGTTATTAATGCCGCTAAAGCCTGTGGATGCCATGATTTTATCATGAAATTAGAAAAAGGTTATGACACTATAGCAGGCGGAGCCGGAGGACACTTATCCGGGGGAGAACGACAAAGAATCAGCATTGCAAGAGCCATGCTAAAAAATGCTCCTATTGTAATTCTTGATGAAGCTACAGCCTATACAGACCCTGAAAATGAAGCTTTGGTACAACGAAGCGTAGCAAAACTCATTACCGGAAAGACTCTTATAGTCATAGCTCACAGATTATCTACCATTTCTTTGGCAGATTGTATTTTTGTGGTTAATAAGGGTAATATAGAAGCTTTCGGAAGCCAGGATGAACTTCTTAAAAAATCGCCTTTATACAAACAAATGTGGGAAGCACATATTACTTCAAAAGATTTGGAGGTGGCATAATGTTTCGTACTTTAAAAATGTATTTTGAATTTGCTAATAAGGAAAATAGAAAAAAACTCCTTTCGGCAATGGTTTTAGGTGTTCTTAAGGCCATGTTTGCAATGCTTAAAATCCCGGCAATAGCAGTTATTATTCAGGGGATACTTGATAATAACATGACAAGAAATGCCATATGGACATCCTTTGGTATAATGTGTCTTTCCATAATAGGGCAGGTATTGGTGGGGTTAAAAACAACCATGCTTCAAACTGAAGCAGGATATAACACTTGTTCCGGAAAACGTATAGAGATAGCGGAACACTTAAGATATCTTCCTATGGGCTTTTTTAACACAAATAGTCTGGGACAAATTACAAATATCACTACCAATACCATGGAACAGTTTGCTGATGTGGCCACTTTAGTAGTAATGATTACAAGTCAGGGAATAATAACTACAGCAGTTATTTTCGTATTTCTTGCTTTTTTTGATATTCGTATTGCTCTTATTTTATTGGCAGGAATACTTATTTTTTCGTTTTTTAATACCTTAATGCAAAAAGCAACCATTCCCGTTGCCCCTAGAACCGCAAAAGCAGGAGAGAATCTTGTTAGTGCCGTTATTGAATATATTCAAGGAATTGCGGAAGTAAAAAATTTTAATCTTACACAAAAGTCCGCAAAAAAACTTGAAAGCACAATAAAGGAAAAACAGGCAGCTGACACCAAAATGGAATTTACGGTAATTCCTTACATGTTTTTACAAGGACTTTCTACGAAACTTACAGGAGTAATAATGTGCCTTTTATCTATATATTTTTATTTTACAGGGTCAATGCCTCTTTTATATACCATTATCATGACTATATCTTCATTTATGATTTATGAAAGTCTTGATATGATGGGAGGATTTTCTGCCCTTATGAGAAATGTAAATATTATTGTGGATAAGGCTAATGATGTTCTTTCCCTAACTCCTATGGACATAGACGGAGAAGACATTACCCCTTCTAAAATGGATATTGAACTTAAAAATGTTTCTTTTGCCTATGAGGATAAAACCATTATCGACAATGTTTCCCTTAAGATTCCAGAGAAAACTACCACTGCAATCGTAGGACCTTCCGGCGGTGGAAAGACCACCCTTACTAATCTTATGGCAAGATTTTGGGATGTTGGATCGGGAGAGGTTTTTTTAGGAGGCAAAAATGTTAAGGAATACAGTTTTGATTCTCTTATGAAAAATTTCAGCTTTGTATTCCAAAGAGTGTATCTTTTTGAAGATACTATTGCCAACAATATCCGTTTTGGTGAGCCTGAAGCTTCTATGGACAAGGTTATAAAAGCGGCTAAAAAGGCAAGATGTCACGATTTTATTATGAGTCTTCCTGAAGGATATGATACCAAAATCGGTGAGGGGGGAGCTTCTTTATCTGGGGGTGAAAAACAGCGTATCTCCATAGCAAGAGCTATTATGAAAAATGCACCTATAATAATACTTGATGAAGCAACTGCCAATGTAGATCCGGAAAATGAAGCAGAGCTTACCAGGGCAATAGAAGAACTAACAAAAGATAAGACCATAATTATGATTGCCCATAGACTTAAAACTGTAAGAAATGCTAATCAGATTCTGGTGGTATCAGATGGTAAGATAGTCCAAAAGGGAACTCATGATGAATTGATGGCAAAAGAAGGTATTTATAAAAACTTTGTAAGTGAAAGAAAAGAAGCAGTTTCATGGAAAATTGCTTAGAAATAAGGAAAGATTACCAACTATGTTTCTATATATTGCTATCTGTGTTAGTGTTGATATGAATGTTTGAAAATCGTGTACAATTACATAAATATTCAAAAAGGGAGGTTATAATTTTATGTCAAAAACACAGATGCGCAATCTAAAACAGCTGGTAATAATACTGATTGTGGCAGCGGCAATTATATGGAAAACCGGGTCAGTATGGGCAGCATCTAATGAGGAGGACACTGGGCCGGTTATTACAAAACAGCCGGAATCTGTGGAAGTAAATTATCCTAAAGGGGCGACATTTCATGTGGAGGTAGAAAATCCGGATAACGTAGAATCCTACAGATGGGAATATACTGACGGATATCATGTATTTAAGCTTGATGGAACATCTGCATCCACAGATACCCTTGTGATTCCTTCAACTATGCAAGATGATCCGGAAGGTAAGCTTACCTGTATTATTAAAGGAAAAAACGGTGTAGAGACTGTTTCTGAACCTGCAACCATTAAGATAGTAAATCCACAGGAAGATAAAACTGTATTATATGTTGGCGACTATGCTGTACTTCCTGGAGAGACTTTTGATATCTCAAAAACTATATTTGGCAGTGGGATAGTTACCTTTAATGAAAGTGGTTCGGATATTACATTAAAAGATGTTAAAATCGAAACGCCAAATTCAGTTTTTGATTCTACCCTTACACAGTCTTTAGGATTAATGCTTTGCCGTCAAAATGGTAATGTCAATGAGTACAATATCCATTTAGATGGTGATTGTACCATCAAAAATAGCTACTTTGATGAATCTATAAATTCCAGCGGTATTACCTTTGGGACATATTTATATTCAGATGATGAAGAGGCAGAGGTTCCTTTAATTAGATTTGATGGAAACGGAAAGCTTAATCTTTCAGGAGGAACAGATGTAATCTACACTGAAGCTGATGTGGAATTTAATACAGATGCAGCCATTACAGCTTATAAAGATCATTTTTGCGATGGTATTGTTTGTCATAATCTTTATGTGGAGCCAGGTCGCCATCTTAAATTTAAAGTTAACGGCACGGGAATTGAAAGTCAGGGACAGATATTTGCCAGAAAGGGTTCTGTCATTGATATCGAAACCAAGGCACCTCATGTATCGGTTGGAGATACTAATAAGGCAGCTATGTTTTTATATGGTTTATTAACTATGACAGGGGCTAAGATTAATATCCACTGTCAGGCAGATTCAAATCAATTTATTCCTTATAATTCAGAACTTGGTGCCTTTGGTGGGATTATTTTTTCTGAATCCGGAGCAATCGAAGCCGAAAACAGCAGTATCTTAATTGATTTTAAAACTGTAGCGGGAAAAAAAGATTATGCCCATAATTATTTTGGTATTTTAGATTCAGGAGAACAAGGCTCAATTGTCCTTGATAACAGCGATATTACTATTCGTTTAAATTCAAAGAATGTGACAGATTCTAATGGTATTTATCTTTTAGGAAATATGATTATGCAAAAAGGAAGCAGGATTACCTGTAATATGCATAATAAAGGAATAGTTCGTGCATTGGCAAGTGAAGGAAATATTTCCATAAAAAATTCTGATATAAATGTCAATGTGTCATCCTATGATAAAAAAGAAACATACGGAATTCTTTGTAACAAAGCAGAGTTTGATTTAAGTAATACAAAATATAAAATCCTAAGTAAAGCAAATGGTGGTATGGCCTTTGGGGCAAACACCGGAAAAAAGGATAAGAAAAAACAAAAATATGATTCTTCTTATAAGTCTTCTAAAGTTAAGTTTGTGGGAAATACAATATGCTCTAGCCCTAGAAACTGTACTATCAGTCTTTCTAGCGTACCTGGCAGCATGAATTATATTCGTGTAGAAACCTTCTATGACTTATTAAATACGAAAAAGCCTGCACAAGAAATAAAAATATGTAAAGTTAATAGAGCTTCTAATACCATTAAGGTTAAAGGAAAGACTGTTACGTTAAGAGGTAATATTCTTAAGAAAAAATCACAGGTAATTGCTAGAAATAAAGCTATATCTCTTAGCAATGCTAAAGGTATTGTTATATATAATAAAGTTAATGTGAATAAAAAGAAATATGAAAAGTATTTTATTGTAAATCAAAAAACCGGTAAAATCACCGTCAAAAAAGGCGTGGCAAAAGGAGCTTATATTATTAAAGTTAAAGTTAAGGCTTTTGGAAATAATAAATATAAACCTGCTGAGAAAACAGCCAATGTTACAATAAAAGTAAAATAAAAACAAAGACGCACTTTATAGCTATTTAACGAAAATAGTAAGTGCGTCTTTTTATAAAAGTAAGTTGATATAAAAATATTTGGAGGCATTTTAAGCAAGTTTTTTTAGGTCATTCCAGCTTTGCTCAAGATTGTCATAAAGCTTTTCATATATTCTATATAATTTATTATAAAATTCATGATTTTTCTTGTTTGGTGTATAGATTTTGGAATATTTTACCATGTTATTCATAGCATCTCTTAAGCTGTCAAAAAAGCCTATGGCATATGCAGCATGGATTACTGCTCCTAATGGAGTGGCCTCTTCACCGGCGGATACTTTGGCAGGCACTCCAAACATATCTGCATAAATTTGGCACCATTTTTCACTGGCAGAAAGCCCACCTGATAAAATAATATTTTTTGGCTTAACCTTTACCTTTTCTAAAATTCTTCTTGAAGCAAGGGCATCTCCTTCATAAATCGCATTTAAAAGATCATATTTTGTATGGAAAGGAGTAAGTCCAAGGAAAAAAGTACTTTCATTTTTATTGATATATGGAAGCAAATCCCCAAATCCGTCTTTAAAAGGATGGAAAATAATACCATTTGAACCGGCAGGTATGTCTTTTACTTTTTTAGCAATATGTTCATACACCGAAATATCATCTTTTTTTAGATTTTTCTTTTCTTCAGAAAGAAATTCATCAATAAACCAATCCTGATTTACGGCGCCATAATAAGGAAATGTGGCATGAACATATTTACGATCAGGAAAATCTATAGGGACAATTTGAGAGTTAACAGTCTTTTCGATTTCTTTTTCTTTGGTAATAAAATTATTTCCATGGGCAGTTCCCCCATTTGAATATACATCTCCCTCATCTAAAATTCCGGAACCTACCATGCAGGTATTCATATCTGTAGGGGCATTTACCACTAAAACTGTTTCCGGGAAGCCGATTTCTTTTGCCAAATCAGAAAGAATAGGTCCTGTTGGTGAAAAAGCAGTTTTTACCGGTGGGAAAAGATATTTGTATTCAAAAAGCCCCAAAGCCTTTAATAATTCATCATTATATTCAAAATTTTCAAGATCTGCAGCAAGTATGGTAGCTCCTGATTCGTCAGTGGAAGCAATGCCTGTTAGTTTAAAATGAAGCCATCCTTGGGCATCTAAAACATAAGAAGCTTTTTTTAATACCAAAGGGTCATTTTCTGCAAACCATTTTACATAGGCAACAGTCATACCGCTTGTAAGGGCAGAACCTGTAACATTAAAGAATAATTCTGAAGTTTTATCTTCTTCCCATTTTCTTACAATATCTACAGCTCTTATATCCTGATACGCAACTGCAGGCCTTACAGGATTACCATCTTTATCTATAAACCATGCACCAAAGCCGGCAGCCGTAACTCCTATGGCACGAATATTTTTTACTCTGTCTTTTAAATTTTTACTAATATCTTTGAGAATGGATTTTAATGCATTCCATACCTCGTTCATATCTTTTTCTTCCCATCCATATTGGGGTGAGCTTGGTCTAAATGCTGCATGACCACTAGTTACAATATCTCCGGTTTCATTAAATACTATAGCTTTTACAGCGCTTCCGCCAATATCTGTTCCAATAAATAAATTCTCGCTCATAATGAAATCTCCTTTTCAATAATTTTTCTAAACACTAGAGAAATAATAAAACCTTAAAGAAAAGAAAAACAGTTAAAAAAATTTAAAAATATAACCTGCGATTATTTTTTAAATTATATCCATGTAAAAAAATTTAAAAATAACTTTATTTACAAAAAAACATGCAACAGATAAGATATGCCTCAACCAATTGAAAAACGAAAAGGTAGGAGAAAGAAATTTATGGAAAAAGAATTAAAAGAGAGAAAACAAGTAGCCAGAATTTTTAGAAATTTAATCCCCATTATTATTTTTTTAGTTATATGGGAGTTGTGTCCAAGGCTTGGGATACTTAATAAAAATATGATTCCTCCTTTTAGTGATGCCATAGTGGCACTAAAAGATATGATTGTTTCATTAGAAATATTTAGGCATTTGGGATGGAGCTTATACAGGGCTGTTTTAGGATTTAGCCTGGCCCTGGTAATAGGTATTCCTCTGGGAACTGCCATTGGATGGAATGAAAAGATAAGAGAATTTTTATCTCCCCTTCTTACCTTATTTGGAAATGTTTCACCTATTGCCCTGTTTCCATTTTTTATCATCGTATTTGGAATAGGTGAAGTATCAAAAATAGGAATTGTATTTTGGGGCTGCCTTTGGCCTATGTTTATGAATACCATATCAGGTGTATCCCATTCAGATAAAGCATTAATAAAAGCTGCAAGAACAATGGGAGCATCTAAGAAAACAGTACTTTTTAGTGTAGTTATACCAAATGCCCTTCCAGAGATTTATCCGGGAATTAAATTAAGCGTATCTAATTCAATATTAATGCTTTGCGCAGGGGAAATGTTAGGAGCTACAGCAGGTTTGGGATATTTAATTTCATATTCCCAACAGATATTTGAAATGTCAAAAATGTATGCATCAATTATAATAATCGCACTTTTGGGGCTCGCTTTTACAGCTATTTTAAATACAGTTGAAAAAAGAGTCTTTGCATGGAAATTTAATAACGAAAAGTAGGTGAAAAAATGTCAAATGAGAAAGTAGTAATAGACAATGTGTCTTATTCATATAAAGAAGATAAAAAAACCCAAGAAAGTTTAGATGCTATTAAAGATGTAAATTTTACAGTTAATGAAGGAGAGATAGTTACAATAGTAGGCCCTAGCGGCTGCGGTAAATCCACATTGCTAGATATTATATCAGGAATGCTAAGACCAACTAAAGGAGAAGTAAAAATAGATGGAAATAGGGTTACAGGTCCGGGAAAAGATCTGGGTATTGTTCAACAGGGATATGCACTTTTTCCCTGGAGAACAGTTCTTGAAAATATAGAATTTGGTTTAGAAATCAGGCAGATTCCCCAAAAAGAAAGAAGAGAAATTGCAAAAAAATATATTAGAAAGGTAGGACTTGGGGGATATGAAAATAAATATCCTGATTCTTTATCAGGAGGAATGAAACAAAGAGTAAGTATAGCAAGAGCCATGTCATATAAACCTAAGTTACTTATTATGGATGAACCTTTTGCGGCTCTTGATCCAAGAACCAGAGAAGTAATGCAAAATGAACTATTATATCTTTCAAGAAGTGAGAAACCTACCATACTTTTTGTTACCCATGATGTAAGAGAAGCAGTACTTTTATCAGACAAAATTGTGGTTATGACAGGCGGCCCGGGAAGTGTAAAGGCAATTATTGATGTGAAATTTCCTGAGGAAAGAAAGATAGAGGATATAGTAACTTTAAAGGAATTTGACGAATTGGAGAAAAAAATCAGAAAACTTTATGGAAATCCAAATGAAATACCAAACGATGCTGTTTTTTAAAAATAATGGGAAATAACCCTTAATATAAATAAAAATTAACTTCAAAAAAATTAGGAGAAAAGGAGAAAAAATGACTAAATTTAAAACTACGAAAAAAATTATTTCTGCAATTTTAATTGCAACTTTGGCACTGGGAACTTTAGCAGCTTGTGGCGATTTATCAAAAGGTGGTAATGATAAAAATGCCAATACTTCTACAAAAGAAGCAAGCGGCGAAAAAAACACCAAGAAGGTAGCGTTAGAAAAATATGGCTTTACAAGTATTGATGAAAGTGAACTAAATGAAGATGGATTATATGAATTTGACTTTCCAACAGTACCTTGGGCAGATCCTGTATATGTAGCTGATGCAGAGGGATTTTTTGAAAAATATGGATTAAAAGTTAATTTCACGGGATATTTAAATAATATTAATGACATTGTAGTTAATCTTGCTTCAGGAAATTTCCACTTTGCTTGCCAGCATGCTTCAACTCTTGCTATAGGTATTTCAAAGGGTTATCCAATTAAGGCTGTTGCAGCAGGATGGGCTACTACAAAAGAAAAGCCTATGATGAAATATTTAAAGAAAAAGGGCAATGATGAAATAAAAAAAATAGAAGATTTAAATGGAAAAACAGTGGCAGTACCATCAGAAACAGAGACTTATTGGCTTGCTACCATAGAAAAATTTAAATTAAAAGATTATAAAGTTAAGATACTTTCCTACGAAAAAATGGAGGCAGCTTTAGTATCAGGACAGGTAGATGCAATATATTGCATTAATCCATATACAGATCAAATGTTATCAAATGGCGAAGTAGAGGCATTTTCACAGCTTACTGATGTAGTAGGAGAGGAAGCAGGATGGCCGCAGCAGCTTGTTAATACTGACTTTGAAAAAGAACATCCGGATATTGTAACAGCCTATGTTAAGGCTTTGGCAGATGCTTGCGATTTTGGTAATGAAAATCCAACACAAGCAGGTCTTGATACAGCAAAAGCTCTAGGAGCAGATGAATCTTTGGCAGATGCCTATGCGCCTGCTTATCCGGTACATGCATTATGCGATGAAGAAGATGCAAAACTTTGGTTATATTATGTTGATCATTTTGGTCTTGTTGATAAAGAGGTTCCAATAGAGAAGCTTTATACTAACGAGTACAATCCTTACTATGAAGGAAAATAATAAATAAATTTATTTCTCGCAATACTAATATAAAAATGCATATCCTTTTATGGGGTATGCATTTTTGCATAAAAAATGCAAATTACCGTGAAAAAATTCAAAATTTTTTAGTTGGTAAAATATTTAATAATTACTCTGTTTACGGAAGGCTGTTAATAATTTACTATACTGAAAAATCAATGGAAAGAGCTATTTAGAAAGGACGTATTTGTTATGGAAATAGTTAAGGAGAAAAAAATAGATTATGTTCAAAGAGAAATAAAAAATGAAACTGATCCGGAAGTAAAGAAATTACTTGATTTATATTATAGTGCACTTTCTTCCATAGATACAGAGTTTTCATATTGGTATACAAGAAGATGGGATGAATTAGATGGAAATGTACTTACCATAAGACGTGGAGAGGCTTTAAAGGCAGCATTTTCACATTTGACACCTAATATCTATCCTGGAGAAAAGTTAGTTATGCAAAAAGCATACTACTATAGAGGTTCATTTCCTATGCAGTGGGTTTCCTTAAGATTTTTACTTGATAATCAGGAAAAAAAGGCAGCCAGTGGTGGAAAAAATGTTATGGCAACCGGTGGTGGAAATGTAACAAAAGATTTTGATAATGTTCTTTCAATAGCTGGCAAATTCGGATTAAGAAAAGAAGAAAAAACCGCTATGGATAAAATAACAAAAAGCTGGGTAGGAAGATCAGTAGAAGATATTATTAAAGACAATCAGACAGCTCTTTATGATTATGATTTTAAAAGAAAACTGATGGATGCCAGAATTTCATTTGATGATGCCGGATATACCTTCGTTCAAGGTCGTGAGACTATGAATTTATATTATCCATTGCAATATGGATTAAAAAATCTCATGGAACTTATTTCCAAAAGAAAAGACGAAGTCGCAGGTCTTTGCGGAGGAGACGGAGTAAGCGGTATGGATCGCTTTTATTATTATCAGGCTGTACTTTCCGTATTAGAAGGAATTCAAAATTGGATATTAAATTATGCAAAACTTGCAAAGAAGTTAGCTGATAAAGAAAAAAATAAAAAAAATAAGAAAAACTATCAGGAAGTGGCAGATATTCTAAATCACATCGCTTACAAAAAGCCAGAAACTTTTCGACAGGCATTGCAGCTGTTTCATACTTTACATATAGCAGCTCTTAATGAAGATCCAATCTGTGGAGTATCTCCCGGAAGAATGGGACAGATTTTATATCCATGGTTTGAGCAAGATATAGAAAAAGGAATAATAACTGAAGAGGAAGTTATTGAATTATTTGAAATGCACAGGGTAAAACTTACCTGTGTGGACATATTTGCTTCAGAAAATCTGGTAGGTGGCGCAAATTCAGGAAATACCTATAACAATCTTTCCCTTGGAGGATTAAAAAAAGATGGCACCCAGGCAACCAACAGACTAGAGTATCTTATATTGGAAGCAGGAATAAGATGTGCCACACCACAGCCTACTCTTACATGTTTATATGATGAAAAACTCCCGGAAGATTTCTTGCTTAAGTGCATAGAGTGTAACAAATCAGGAGTTGGATACCCGGCATGGATAAATAATCAAAACTCCCAGCAAATACTGCTAAAACAGTTTGGAAGTGAGGGAATGACGGTAAAAGATGCCAGAGCAGCAGCCATAGGAGGTTGTCTTGCAGTGGCACCGGGATGCTTTAATGAAATTGATTTAAACGGAAAAAAATATGAAATACCAGGAGGCGCAGGCCTTACAACTTTAGGCGGTGCTTTAGCCATTGCCCTTCCTAAAATATTAGAAGCAGTATTATTTAACGGAATTGATGCCAGAACAGGTGACAGAATATATGAAGCTCACAACTCACCTCTTGACAGCTATGAAGAGTTATTTGAACAGTTTAAAAATTATTATACACAGACAATTACAACCATATTAAAACACAGCAATTTCCAGATGGATATTACAAGAAAAAATAATATGTCCATTATTAATTCATTTATGAAGCCTGATTGCTTAAAAAAAGGACTTCATAACGGACAAAAGGGATATCGCTATAATTCAACTCTTATGGTTATAGGTTCAGGAACGATCACAATGGTAAATTCCTTAGCCGCTATTAAAAAAATAGTATATGACACAAAAAAATATACTTTAGAAGAATTAAAAGATGCCCTTCTTAATAATTTTGGATATATAGAAGCGGAAAAGACAGGCAATTTTTCTATAAATGAGCAAAAGAAAAAAGAAAATATCTCTAAATATGATGATATTCATCAAGCTTGTCTGGAAGCGGAAAAATACGGAAATGCCAACAAATATGTTGATGAGATTTTGAAAGAATATGAAGACTGGATGTGTGAAAAGGTAACATCATTTGAGTCCTTGTATGGAGAAAAATTTTTCCCAGGACAATTTGTTACGGGACATCATGGACCTCATGGAGCTATCACTATTGCCAGTGCTGACGGTAGACTTTCAGGAACAACCTATTCGGATGCATCAATGTCTGCTTATCCGGGAACAGATAAAAACGGACCTTATGCAATATTTACTTCAGCAACTGTATGGGATCATTCAAATTCACAAAGCTCTCAGCTAAATATAAAACTTCATCCTACAGCAGTAGCAGGACTTACAGGAAGCAAGAAAATGTTATCCCTTACAAGAAGTTATTTAAGAAAAGGCGGACAGCATATCCAATACAATGTTGTGGACAGTAACTGCTTAAGAGATGCTCAGGCTCATCCGGAAGAATATAGAGATTTACTGGTTAGAGTTTCTGGATTTACTCAATACTGGTGTGAACTTAGTAAACCTATTCAAGATGAAGTAATCGCAAGAACAGACTATGAGGGGGTTAGCTAAAAATGGGAAATTGGATAATAAATCACAGTGACTGCGAAAATTTTGCAGCAATAGATGTGGATAAAGGCATATGCAGGCTTAGTGGACAGTTAATAAAAACTGATGGGGATGTTTGCGAAAAATTTGAGCAGATTCCAAAATGCAGAAATTGCATATATTTTAAAAATGAACAATCTGACGGCATTGGAAGCTGCACCGGTTTGAAAAAAGAATATTGGATAGATGGAAATTACAAAGCGTCATTATGCGAGGCCTACCATGATTAAATTAATAGCAACAGATATAGATGATACATTACTTCCAAATGCAACAGCTTATATCACTCCTGAAATAGAAGACATGATACTACAGTTAAAAAAAAAGGGGATTATATTTGTGGCGGCTACAGGCCGTCAGTATGAGGGAGTAAGAAAGACTTTTAAAAATGTAAAAGATGATATCGTTTACATTTGCGAAAACGGGGCAGAGATGTATGTTCCCGGAAAGGCTTTTAAGAAAAAGACCATCCCTATGAATTATGCAAGGGGAATAATAAATGATTATAGAAAATATAAAAACAGTGAAAAAAGCTGGAAGGGAACAGATTTTTTGGTATCTACCGGTAAGGGGGTATTTATAGAGAGACCTACGGATGAATTCAGGGATATTGTGGGAAATAAAATGAATTATCAATATCACGCTATTGATAGTTTTGATGAATTAGAAGAAGATGCAGAAATATTAAAAATTTCCCTTTATTGCCAGGAAGGAGTTTTAGATATTGCCAAAAAACTTATTCCAAAATGGAAAGACAAGGTAAATATATGTCAGGGTGGAAAAACCTGGCTTCCGGCAATGAATAAAGAAGCAGATAAAGGACTTGCCATAAAAAAATTATCCCAAATATATAACCTTACGCCTGATGAAATGATGGCATTTGGAGATGGAGGAAATGATATAGGTATGTTTAAGCAGGTTAAATACAGCTTTGCTGCAGAAAATTCTGAAAGCTTTGTAAAAGATGCAGCAAAAGGAATATTTGAACCGGCAATCAAAGGGGGAGTATATAAAAAAATAAAGGAAATGGTTTTATAGAAAGAAATTAGAGGCAGGTGGAATAAATGTATAAATTATATATCATAACTGAAACAGGAACAGAGGCAGAACCAAAAGTCGGGATGAACCCTTTGGGACTTAGAACAATTAATAATGAAGTAAAAATAGAAAGACTTATTAAGCAGGCAAAAGAAGCCGGTATAAATGAAATATATGTGGAGGTTGCCTATAGAAAAGAACTTTATTTTTATCTGGAAGAAAAATATGATATAGAACTTGTGGATAATCAAAGAAGGGATTTAAGAGGCATGTATAGTCTTTATTGTATTTCAAAAAATCTTTCTGATGCTTATGTAGTAAGCAGTAATGAATATTTTGAAAATAATCCTTTTATAGAAAAAAGAAAAATATCTTACTATGTAAATGATGAAAATACAGGTTTTAGGGATCTTATTTTTATAAGTGATTATTCCTCAAAATTGTTAAAAAATATTTTGGAATCAGGAAATATAAATTCTGGAATATATTTTAATGAAATTAGGGATTATGTAATAAAACATGCAATAAATCTTAATTTTACGGAAAAAATAATAAAAAGCAATGATAATGACTATCTGGAAAATAACTTTTTCCTGGAAGAAATTAATAAAAATACATATCGAAAAATAGAGGAAGTGCTAAATTGCAAGGCAGAGGATATAAAAAATGTGCAGTTGGTTACGGCAGGAAATTCTAATTCATCTTTTTCCTTTGAAGTAAGGGGAAATAAATATATCTATAGACAGCCAGGGCTTTCTTCAAGAGCTGTAGTAGATAGAAAAAGTGAGATTATTTCCCAGAAAATCGCTGAAAAATTAGGCCTTGATGATACTGCACTTTACATAGATGAGACAGGGATAAAAATTTCTAAATTTGTAGAAAACATAGTTCCTTTTGAATATAAAAACAAAGAACATAGAAGATTGATGTTTGAAAAACTAAGAACGCTTCATGACTCAGGATTGAAAAATAAATATGATTTTGATGTTTTAGCAGAAGCTGACAGATTATTTACACTGGCAGCTGAAAAAAGAGGAGATATCTTAGGAAGGTTTGATGAAGTAAGAAATCAGGTTCATAAACTTTTTGAATATACACAAAAAGATAATTATGAAACTGTTTTAAGCCACAGTGATATGCATGCAGGAAATTTCATGATAAGTGATGATGGAGAAAACAAAAGATTATATCTGATTGATTGGGAATTTTCCAAAAACAGTGATCCTGCTTATGATTTTGGCTGCATGGTTTCCTATGAAGATTTTACTGAAAGTCAGGTAAATACCCTTCTTTGGGAGTATTTTAACAGAAAACCAACTGCTAAAGAAGAAAGACATTTTAAGGCCTATATAGCCATAAGCGGCTGGTATTTTATGGCATGGTGTCAATATAAAGAAAGTCAGGGAGAAGTACCTTGGTTTAATATGGTTAACCGTTATCATAATGTAAAAAAATATTTATCAAAAATTCTCCCTTTATACGAGAATGCTTAAGAAAATAGAAAATCAAAGACATTTTTAAGAAGATAAACATATGGAAAAGAGGAAATGATATGACTTCAAAAGATAGAATTATAAATGCAATGAAATTTAAAAAGGTGGATTATATTCCTGTAATGTGCAAAAAAAGGGCAGTAGCACCTCAAACTATCGGAAGAAAATATGACAGAGAATTTCAATTAGATCCTGAAGCTATGGCAAAATCTGCTATTGAAATATGGAAAATAGTTAAAGACGATGCCTTTTGCTTAGGAGCAGGACCTGCCATACAAATGGGACTTGGCTGTGATTTAAACTGGCCTGAAGATGATCATCCCAGCCTTAAAAATCCGGTAATAACCACTAAAGAAGAAGCTTTAAAACTGGAAGTTCCTGATATTTACAGCAATGAATATATGTCAGCCTTTATTGAAGCTGTAAGGCTTTTATATAAATGGGCAGGAGATGAAGTTCCTATTAAAATAGCTTCCTATGGTATATTTAATATTCTTTCAAGACTTCTAGGAGTAGAAAGAATGATGCAGTGGATTATAAAAGACAGAGAAACTATACAGCTTTTATGCGACAAAATTAATGAAACCATGCTTAAATTTGCAAAAGAAATGAGAAAAGAAGGAGCTCTTATCTATGAAATAGGGGATGCTATGAGTGGTCCGGCTCTTATTTCTCCGCAGATTTTTAAAGAATTAAGTGTGCCTAATCATAAGGCACAAATAGATGGCTTTAAAGAAATGGGCTATTTAACCATGTTACATGTTTGCGGAGGGGAATATCCGGTAATCGATCAGCTTCAATATACAAATGCAGACTTCTTATGGTTTAGCGAATTGGTGGATTTATCTGTGGCACAAAAAATATTTTATAAGCGATTTGCAGTATGCGGCGGTGTACATCCGGTAGATACCCTTTTTGTAGGAGGTCCGGAAGATGTAGATAGAGATATTAAAGAATTGATATCTGGTTTGAAGCATAAAAGTGGGGTAATTATCATGCCAGGCTGCGGACTTTCTTCAAATATTTCCATAGAAAATCTAAAAGCTATGGCTCAGGCTACACAAAAATATTCAGAATTAGCAGGAAAAAAAGTATTAACAATTAATAATTAAAAAACAGAAGGAATGGTGAAAAAAATGTCTAAAACAAAAGAAGAATTATTGGAAGAATTATCAGATGCTGTAGTTGATATGGATGAAGAATTGGCGGCAAGTACAGCAAAAGAGTATATAGATGAGGGTTATGATGCCTATGATGGCATTTCAGAAGGCTTAGTAGATGGTATGAATAAAGCAGGTGAATTATTTGAAGAAGAAGAATATTTTATACCGGAATTATTACTTTGCTCAGATGCTATGAACAGCGGAATTGAGGTTTTATCACCTCATATTGAAAGAAGTCGATCTAAGGATGAAAAAATAGTAGTAATAGGAGTTGTGCAGGGAGATACCCACGATATAGGAAAAAATCTGGTGGCACTTATGTTAGAAGTAGCCGGATATAAGATAGTGGATTTAGGTAAAGATGTTCCTCCTCAGGCCTTTGTAGATAAGGCAAAAGAGCTAAATGCTGATATTATCGCTCTTTCTACTCTTATGACTACAACCATGCCTAGAATGAAGGAAGTAATAGATATTCTTAAGAAAGAAAATATCAGAGAAAACTTTAAAGTAATCGTAGGGGGAGGCCCTATTTCCCAGAAATTTGCCGATGAAATCGGAGCTGACGGATATTCAGTAAATGCAACGGCTTCCGTTCGTCTTGCACAAAGAATTGTATCATAGATAGGAGAGTACAAATGGATTTAATTAGCCCAAAAGAGAGACTTTTTAGAACTTTGGACAAGAAGGAAACAGACAGAAAGCCTATAATTTGCCCAGGAGGAATGATGAATGCAGCAGTTGTTGATGTAATGACAAAGTGCGGACATCTTTTACCAAAAGCTCACAGCGATGACACACTTATGGCACAACTGTCAAAGGATGTATCCGATGAAACCGGATTTGAAAACTATGGACTTCCTTTTTGCATGACAGTTGAGGCTGAAGTATTAGGCTCAGAGATTGACTTTGGAAGCTTAGAATGCGAACCAAAGATAAAAAAAGAAGTGTTTCCCCATGTTTCGGAAGTAGACTATAAAGATATTAATAAAATGCTTAAAGAAGGCCGTATTGAAACCATAACCAATGCAGCTTATAAACTATCAAAAAACAGTGATGTACCCGTTATCGGAAGTTTGACAGGTCCTATTTCTACAGCGGATTCAATAGTAGATCCCATGACATTTTTAAAAGAACTTAGAAAAGACAAGGAAAATGCCAATAAAGTTACAGATTATGTTACGGATTTTTTGATTGAATATGCAAAACAGCTTATTGAAAGTGGAGCAGATGTAATTTCTATTGCGGATCCTACAGCTACGGGAGAAATATTAGGACCAAAGATGTTTGGAGAATATGCAGTTAAATATTTAAACAAGCTTATAGATGCCATACATGAAACCGGCACCAGAGTAATACTTCACATTTGTGGAAATATGAAAAAAGTTGATAATTATATACCGTTAATTCATATGGATGCCATAAGTACAGATGCCATGGTTAATCTTTCTTTATTAAAGGAAAAATATCCTCAACTTACTACCATGGGGAATTTAAGTACCTATTTGTTAGAAAGTGGAGACAGGGAACATGTTATAAAGGCCACAGAAAGACTTTTGGCAAAAAATATAGACATCATTGCTCCTGCCTGCGGCTTATCAACTTCATCACCAATAGAAAATTTACAGGCGTTTACAAGAAGGGTTAAGGAAAAATAAAAATGAAAAGTATCACATTTAAGCCTGATAATATTACTATACAGGTAAAAAAGGGACAAACTATTTTAGAAGCAGCCAGAAAAGCCGGAATAGCTATAGAGTCCCCTTGCAATGGGTCCGGTGTGTGCGGAAAGTGCAGAATTAACAGGGAACAAATAGATAATATAGATGCACTTTTAATTAAAAAAAGCGTATTTAGTGAAAACAATGATGACGACAGCTATATCTTAGCTTGCAATGCCTGCATAAATGAAGATGTAATAGTAGAACTTACTAATAATAAAGAATCTGATTTAAAAATTTTAAGCAAGGGAAAAATATTTGCATTTGAAAAAAAGACACTGGTAAAAAAAGAGTATTATGAGAAAGAAGATATAACGAAAATATATTATAATGAAAAAGAAATAGCTTTTGAAAAAGGAAATACAAAAAACGAAAATTATGGAATTGTAATAGATATTGGTACTACTACAATGGTGGCTTCCTTGGTGGATTTAAACACAGGAAAAGAGCTTACTTCTGAATCAGTTTTAAATCCCCAGGCCATTCATGCCCAGGATGTACTTTCAAGAATAACTATGGCTCATGAACAAAAAGGAATGGAGCTTTTATATACTGAGGTAGTAAAGGAATTTAATAATCTTATAGATATGATTGCAAAAAACAAAGGCGTAGATCCTAATGGGATTTATGAAATCATATTAAGCGGAAATACCTGTATGATTCATCTTGCAACAAATAAAAATCCTACTTCTTTAGGAGAATATCCTTATGAGCCTGCCATCCAAGGAGGTAGCTATGAGGCAGCAAAGCTTCATGGACTGCATTTGGCAAAAGAAGCAGTATTATATCTTCCTCCAATTATATCTTCTTATGTGGGTCCTGATATTACATCAGGGGTATTGGCTACACAGATATACAAGAGAAAAGATAACTCTCTTTTAGTGGATATAGGAACTAATGGTGAGATGGTTATTAGTAAAAATGGGGACTTATCCGCCACATCTACGGCAGCAGGACCGGCATTTGAAGGAATGAATATAGAATTTGGCATGAGGGCTGCAAAAGGTGCCATAGAAATGTTTGAAATAGAAGATGATGACACCATAACAGTAAAAACCATAGAAAATGCGCCACCTGTAGGCATTTGCGGAAGCGGGCTTATGGATATTGTGGGAGAATTGGTTTCTCATAAAGTTATTACCAAAAGCGGTAAATTTGCAAATCCAAAAAGAAATGAACTCCCTGATTTTTTGTCAGAAAGACTGGAAAAGAAAAATGGAAAAACAGTTTTTAAATTGTCAGAGGATGTTTATCTGACTCAAAAAGATGTAAGACAGGTGCAGCTAGCCAAGGGAGCAGTAAGAGCCGGAATTGAATTTTTGCTAAAAAGTCAGGAACTTACAGCTGATAAGCTTGATGAAGTAATGATAGCCGGAAGTTTTGGATATCATTTAAGAACCAAAAGTCTTATTAATATTGGTCTTTTGCCAAAGGAATTTGAAGACAAAGTAGACTTTGTGGGAAATACATCAAAAACAGGCGGCCAGGCTTTTTTGATGAATAAAAAATATAGAAACGAAATGGAAGAATTAGTTAAAACAATTAATATAGTTGAGTTATCTAATTATGATAATTTTGAGGAAGTGTTTGTAAAATGTCTGAATTTTTAAATAAAGGTTTAATTTCAAGTATAGAAAGCTACACATTACACGATGGTCCGGGATGCCGGACCACTGTTTTTTTATCAGGTTGCCCCCTTAGATGTAAATGGTGTGCCAATCCGGAAACCTGGGAAAAAAAATTAAAATTAATGTATTTTAACGGGAAATGCCAATACAAAAACGGCTGTAGAAGATGTATAGAAAAAAGTAGCTGTCCGGGGCTTGTGGAAAATAATAATAAGTTAGAAATTGATTGGGATAAATGTAGAAACTGCAAAGATATTTCCTGTGCAAAGTATTGTAAACATGAGGCTTTAAAGAAAAACGGAAGTTATTATCTTGTAGAAGATTTGATGAGGGTTTTAAACAGAGACAGAAACTTTTGGGATGAAGAAGGTGGGGTTTCCTTTAGTGGTGGAGAGCCATTTTTTCAGCATGAATTTTTAAAAAATGTGCTTTTAGAGTGCAAAAAAGAATTAATTCATACAGCCATAGAAACCACAGCCCATGTAAAAAGTGAGATATTTTTTGATATATTGCCCCTTTTGGATTTTATTTTTATTGACATAAAACATATGAATAGTGAAAAACATAAGGAAAAAACTGGTCAGGGTAATGAATTAATATTAAAAAATATCAGACTTTTATCTAAAAAAATATCAGATGGCAGCTATAAGGGAAGACTTGTTTTAAGAACTCCCATAATAGAAAACTTCAATGATACAAGAAAAAATATTACCGAAACGGCTTTATTTATGAATGAAAACGAATTAAAGGAAATAAATCTTCTTCCTTTTCATAATCTTGGGGCTTCAAAGTGGAGTCAGTTGGGAAAAGAGTATGCATATGAAAAACATAAAGCCACAAAGGATAAAAAAATGAAGGAATTTAAAAATATTTTTGAAAGTTATGGCATAAATTGTTATATAGGTGCAGATACTATATTTTAGAATTAAAACAGACTTTCTGACAGTTTAACTGCCGGAAAGTCTGTTTATTTAAAAGATGGATTATCTGGGCAAACAGCTGGGATATCCTTTAATAAATTAATATTTTCCAATCCCAAATGAAGCCTTGGGCAAAGGGAAAGATTTATTTTCCCCCAATATTTATTAAATAAAATTTCGAGAAAATCTGAAAGCCAGATATTGATTATACTTTTTTTCATTTTAGGTCCCATAATATCTGCTGAGCATATTGGATCTGAAATGGAAAAAGAATCAATTCCACTTCCAATTAAAAAATCCATATATTTTAATAAAAACTGATTTAAAAATAACAAAATTTCTTTTGTTATATCACTATCTTTTCTAAACTGTCTTAAAAGATAAGCTGAATCAAAGAAATTATTTAAAATAGAAACAGGTCCGCTGATAATGAATACAGGAAGATAGCCTTCCTCCTTAAGTTTATGCCAGGCGGATATAGTTACTGAAAGACTTTTAAAAGAAAAATCCTCATTAAAAGAAGATATAAAATCTAAAAAAGAAAGGGGCTTTTTATCATTTAAGTTAAGGGATACATCATAATCACTTATAAAGGATAAATTTGCTCCAAGGGATAAAGCTTCTAAAACATAGTTTTTTGGAAGATATATTCTTTTATTGTTATTAAAGTTTAATTCTTTAAAAAAAAAACCATAGCATGATAATCATTAAAAATATCCCTGTAGGACAGGCCAAATTTTTTTAAAATATCTATTTTTAGATTTTCAAGATTTGTCATGGGACATATAAATTCTTCGTAACTATTCATGAAATTTTCCTCCTCAAAATAAGTATAAAAATTCTTTAAATATATTATCTTAAGGGATAAGGGGTAAAAAGGGAAAAAAATTAAAAAATATTACACCATAAAAAATATAGATTTTCTAAAACTATGATGGTATAATCTTTTGAAATTTATCTATACTAATATAATAGGAAATATAGGAAAAAGGGAGAGGGTTTTATGTATAGTACACTTGTAGTGTCTGATGATGAAAAAAAACTGGAAAGCTTACTTTCCATGGATTTATTTAATAAAGAAAGTGAAATACAAATCGAGTCAGTGGTTAAAGATGGTGAAAGTGCTCTTAAAGTATTAAGGAAAAAAGAAATAGATTTGGTAATTACTGACATAGAGCTTGCCGGCATAAATGGAATTGAACTTTTGCGAAAAATCAAAGAAGAAAAATTATGCGATTTTGTGGCTTTAGCCTGTGAAAATGCTAGTTTTAGCTATGCCAGGCAAGGGATTATTTACGGAGCATGTGATTATTTAATAAAGCCTTACTCGGTTGAAGAAATAAATGATTTAGTTTTAAGGATTAAAAACATTCAAATAAAAAAAGAAAATATAGAAGAAAATTTTGTGGAAAACAGCCTTTCTTATATTTACGGACGGGATAATAAATACAAAGGTTATATAGAAGAATACATTGAAAAAAATTATACTTTCTTTAGAGATTTTAATAAAGCCAATAAAAATATTATAAAGATATTTAGAAATCTGGCAGATAGATTATATGCTGATAATCCCTGGATGGAATTATATTTTTCTGTGGAAAATTTTTATTTAAATGGAACAATTTGGGAAAAAGACATAGAAGCATTTAAAGAGCATTATAAAATCTCTTTTTATAAACTTTTTGACGAGTATCAGGAATTGATGCCCCCTCATAATGATAATATAAAAGAAGTTATTAATTATATATTGTCATCACCTCAAGAAGATCTGCGGCAAAAAACCGTAGCCCGTAAATTAAATTTTAATGTAACTTTTTTAAGTACTATTTTTGCAGCACAAACAGGCGAAAGATTTGTGGATTATGTAACAAAAATAAAAATGAAAAGAGCGGGACTGCTTCTTTTAAATACAAATCTTACCATTACTTATATAGGCATAGAACTGGGATATCGTGATTTGGGATATTTTACAAAATTATTCAAAAAAGAGTATGATTGTACACCTTCAGCCTACAGAATGGGATATTACGATTATCAAATTTAAAATTGAACGCAGTGTAAGCAATCCCCCGCTTTAAAAGCGTAAGCTTTAAGCGGGGGTATAAGCTTACTAGTGTCAGAAGGGGTTAAAGCCCCTTCTGACAGGTGGCACAAAGTGCCACTGCGTTCATGAGGAAGTAGCGAAGCGGATTCCGAATGTCCGCTTTACAGAAAGAAAATTGTTCTGAAATTATTAAAAAGGTAATCTATAAAAAAGCAGTAATAAAAGTGCCTAAAAACAAGGTAAAAAGCTATACAAAACTTATGAAAAATAAGGGACAGGCAAAAAACGTTAAAATTAAAAAATAAGAAATACTGTTAATTAAAAACTATCGCATCGAAATTCAAGTTTCGGTGCGATTTTTTGAGTGGTAGTAATAAGAGATTCGATCAAGAACACTAATAACTAATTCTGGAATTAATCTTATATTCCCTTGATTATAATACTTAAAAAGAAAAAAAGAGGGTAAGTTTATGATTATCTCCAATTTTTATTGCCTAAAGGAATAATCCTTAACCAATTGGTGGAAGTGGTGATTCTTGTCGTAATATGTGTTATTATTTATGTGCCAGGCAGCCTTAGAAAATTGCTTAAAGCTTCAAAACAATAAGCAGTTTTGACAATTGCTATATCTAATCAATAATGAAGAGGGTGTCTGCCGGTAATTAAGAAAAAATTTTGAGGAGATATTTAAGATGGAGACAAAAGGAATTAACAGTAATCAATTAAAAGTGATTGCTTTAGCTGCAATGACAATAGACCATCTGACATCAGTAATATGGATGAATTATCCTACTGATTGGTGGATTATTTTATTGCACATTATCGGAAGACTTGCTGCACCTATTTTTTGGTTTATGATAGCTGAAGGATACCATTACACCCATGATTTAAAAAAGTATGGATTACGCTTGCTTATTTTTGCAGTAATAGGTCATTTTGCATATAATTTTGCCTTTGGAATACCATTTCTACCTTTTAAGTCAGGAGTATTTAATCAAACCAGCGTGATATGGCCTTTATTTTTAGGATTAATTGGACTTTGGGTGTCAGAAAAAGAGGAGCTTAAAAAATGGCAAAAGGATTTGATTATTTTGCTTTTAACCTTACTTGCCTTTTGTGCGGATTGGAGTAGTATAGCGGTTTTAGCAGTTATAAATATTGGGACAAACCGGGAAAATTTCAAAAAGCAGATGACAATGGTTATGTTGTGGGTGGCTGTGTATGCTATTGTATATGCAATCTTTGTTAATCCAATTTATGGCCTGCTTCAGCTTTTCGTATGTTTGACGATTCCACTTCTAAAAGCCTATAACGGAAAGCGTGGAAAAATGAAAAATATGAAATATTTGTTTTATATTTATTATCCGGCTCATTTAATATTATGCGGTGTTATAAGAATACTTTTGCATGGTAATGTAGGCGTAATGATAGGTGGCTAAAGAAGGATAATTCACCGCAGTGTAAGCAATCCCTCGCTTCAAAAGCGTAAGCTTTAAGCGGGGGTATAAGCTTACTAGTGTCAGAAGGGGTTAAAGCCCCTTCTGACAGGTGGCACAAAGTGCCACTGCGTTCATGAGGAAGTAGCGAAGCGGATTTAAGAATGTCCGCTTTACTTTTTTATGAAGCTGTGATATTACAAAAGAAATAAAAAAGGATATATAATATCGGATTAATATAATTAAAGCGAACATTTTTAAGAAATTTTTAATGTTTGCTTTATTTTTATAAAATTATATCCCCCCAGGTGGCTTGTTGACAAAAAATCATTTTGTTAAAGTATTGTCTAGTAATAAAAAAAGTCACAGATAATTAAAAAGAATTAAGTTTTATGCTGTGGGAAAGGAGAAAAAATGCATATACCAGAGAATTATTTGAGCCCGACTACTTGTGCAGTGATAGCGGTAGCTATGGTTCCAGTCTGGAAATATTCCATCACAAAAATAAAAGAGGAGATACCAAAAGAAAAGATGCCGTTATTGGGAATAGGAGCAGCTTTTTCCTTTTTGGGAATGATGTTTAATATTCCTCTTCCGGGAGGAACAACGGGGCATGCTGTAGGAGGAACACTTATTGCCATTCTTACAGGAAGTCCCGCAGCAGGGTGTATATCGGTTTCCATGGCCTTGTTGATACAGGCTCTTTTGTTTGGAGACGGAGGTATTTTAGCTTTTGGAGCGAATTGTTTTAATATGGCTTTTGCCCTTCCGTTTTTGGGATATTATGTATATAGTTTCTTACTTGAAAAAACAAGCAAAAGAAAATTATCCGCTGCTGTTGGAGCCTACCTTGGAATAAATATGGCATCACTTCTTGCCGCTATTGAATTTGGAATTCAGCCGCTTTTATTTAAAGATGCTGCAGGAAATGCGCTCTATTGCCCATATCCTTTATCGGTATCAATTCCTTCAATGATGATAGGACATTTGACCCTTTTTGGATTGGCAGAGATAGTTATGACAGTAGCAGTTTTGGCATTTGTAGAAAAGGTTTCACCAGATGCCATAGAAGAGAAAAAACCTGCTTCTAAAGCCTTTAAGCCTTTATATATTCTTATAGGAGCACTTATCCTTCTTACTCCTTTAGGATTATTAGCAACAGGAACTGCCTGGGGTGAATGGGGTGTAGACGAAATCGCATCTATAGTAAGTGGTGGAAGTAAGTTAGGGTATACACCTGCAGGAATGGAAGGTGGATTTGAACTTTCAACTTTATTCCCGGATTATGCTATGGGAGGACTTCCTGAATGGACAGGTTACATCCTTTCTGCTGTAGTTGGAGTAGCTCTTACAATAATAATTTTCAAGCTTATATCTGCAACAATGAAAGAAAAGGTTGATTTTGCAGTAAGCCAATAATAAAAGGATATTAATTATATTATGGACTTTAAATTAAATAATACTGATTTTGATAAAGAAAAAAACTCTTTGTATAAAGTGAAATTGAATAGTGAAATGAATTCTAAGCAGAGTATGGGCTTTAATTATGACACACAAAAGCTTCCTTTATGGATGTGTAAAAGTGAGGATTATGAAGCTACATCTGATAAAGACGCTTTTATTACAAAAAGTACCAAAGCGCTTTTAGAAGTTATTACAAAAATAAAATTCACAGTGGGAAAAGATAGTAGATTTTCAGCGTCCCCATCTTTAAAATTAGTTTATACCCTGCTTTTTATTATTCTTACGGCAGTTTCACGAAATTATATGTTTACCATGATTATGGGAGCAGGGGTTATTTTAGCTTTGGCAATGTTTCCGGGAGATGTTATAAAAAATCTCTTTTCAACAATAATGGGAGCAGTGCTGTTGTCAACTTTTATTCTTTTGCCGGCTGTTTTTATGGGAAGTCCCAAAACTTTAATTACAGTCACCTCAAAAGTATTTATATCAGTTAGTTTAATTGGAATTTTATCAGCAGGAACTTCTTGGAACAAAATAACAAGAAGCCTCAAAACTTTTTTTATACCAAACATATTTATATTTACTCTGGATATTACCATCAAATATGTCTCTGCTTTAGGGGAGATATGTATAAATATTCTCAACTCTCTTAGATTAAGATCTATAGGAAGAAATGATAACAAAGCAGTTGCAGTTTCTGGAGTTCTTGGTATAACTTTTCTAAAATCAAGAGAGATGGCAGATGAATTATATTCAGCCATGTGCTGCAGATGCTTTACCGGAGAGTATGGTACAAAAACCCATGGAAAAACAAAAATTATATTAAAAAAACAGGATATATTTTATATATTTTTGATGATATCGGTTTTGGTATTATTTAGACGACTTGGATAATGAAAATAAGAATTTGAACGCAGTGTAAGCAATCCCCCGCTTCAAAAGCGTAAGCTATAAGCGGGGGGTATAAGCTCACTAGTGTCAGAAGGGGTTAAAGCCCCTTCTGACAGGTGGCACAAAGTGCCACTGCGTTCATGAGGAAGTAGCGAAGCGGATTCCGAATGTCCGCTTTACGGTTACATATATGTTTTTAGGAGTTAATATTAATGAAAAAGTCTGTGTAGTAATTACATGGACTTTTTTACTTGATTACATTGTGGTAAACTTATGGATAATTGTGAAAAATAAAGCTATTAGGAGGATAAGTGATTGATTGAATTGGAAAATGTATGCTATGCATATGGTAAAGAAATAGCTTTAAGAAATGTAAATCTTAAGGTAAGTAAAGGGGAGTCTCTTGTAATAAAAGGGCCTAACGGGTGTGGAAAATCAACTCTTATAAAACTTTTAAACGGAATAATTTTTCCTACAATGGGTAAATATACTTATAAAGGACATGAAATAAATGAAAAATCTTTAAAGGATAATAAATTTGCAAAATGGTTTCATCAGCAGATGGGTTATGTGTTTCAAAATGCGGATAATCAGCTTTTTTGTGCCAGCGTTGAAGAAGAAATTGCCTTTGGCCCAAGCCAAATGGGATTGTCACAAGAAGAGGTAATTCAAAGAACAAAAGATTGTATGAATTTATTCGGCCTGGAAAAATTAAGTAAGCGTCCCCCATATCATTTAAGCGGTGGAGAAAAAAGAAAGGTATCTTTAGCATGTATACTTTCCATGAATCCGGAAGTACTTGTTTTAGACGAGCCTTTGGCAGGACTTGATGAAAAAACTCAAGCTATGCTTATAAGCTTTTTAAAGAGCTTTCATAATGCAGGTAAGACTTTAATTATTATTACTCATAATAATGAACTGGCAAATGAACTGGCTGACAGGATCGTGATTATGAAAGAAAGTCACGACTTTAATACTGAATTTTCACTAAAATAATCGGAATAAACATTTTAGAGTAATATACTTAGTTTAATGTTATAGCATCATTCTAAATAATCTGAAGACAGATATGACGAAGAAATGTGCACTTGAACGCAGTGTAAGCAATCCCCCGCTTCAAAAGCGTAAGCTTTAAGCGGGGGTATAAGCTTACTAGTGTCAGAAGGGGTTAAAGCCCCTTCTGACAGGTGGCACAAAGTGCCACTGCGTTCATGAGGAAGTAGCGAAGCGGATTCCGAATGTCCGCTTTACATGCCAGGATTGCTTCAGATTCTTGAGAGATAAAGTATTTGTAGAAAAATACAAAATGAACAAAATTGTGGATTCCGCAAACGTAAATAACATAAAATCGACATGCCTGTTATAATGTTAGGCATGCCGGTTTTTTAGCAGAAAAAAGAATTTGTGAAATTTTATTTATAAATTAAGATTTTTATTCGTAGGGTTCTCTTTGTGCGAAATCACTTTCAGTAAGAAATGTATTATTTCTTTCACTTTCATCAATAGAATAATAGATGAATCTATCTACATCCGCATCAATAACATTTTTTGAAAAATTAACTTGTAAAATTTTTCATCATCTATGTTTGGATTTCTTTTTCTATATGAACAACAATACTTTTCTAAAATATCAATAGTCTCACTTAAATCAGGTACTTTTTTGTAATCATTAAAAGTATCATGTATAAATTATAGCATTAAACTGTATATTTTTTGGGCTATATCCTTATCTATATCAATAAAACCGGAAATTACACCTTTTCGGCCATCACCATTACACAAAACATCCACCAGCTTAGGAATATCCTCTTTCTTGGCCCCCAGCTCCTGGAAATTTCTTGGCATTCCAATGGAAATAAGGAAATTTCTTAAAGCTTCGATTCCTGTTTTAGCAGTAACTTCTGGATGGGCAAAATCCATTTGACATCCCCATACCCTGTTCGCAACTTGAGCAAAACGCATTATGTCATGCTCCATTTGATATGTAAATACAGCTGGCATGGTAACTGCAAGTCCTGCACCGTGAGCACAGTCGTAAAGAGCAGATAATTCATGTTCAAGGGCATGAGAGTTCCAGTCCTGACTTCTTCCTACACCAACGCTGTTGTTGTGTGCCATGGTTCCTGTCCACATGATATTGGCTCTGGCATCATAATTATTAGGATTCTCAATTACTCTGGGAGCTTCATGTATCAATGTAAGCATTAATGCCTCAATAAGTCGGTCTGTTACTTCGACTTCCTTCGTATTGGTAAGATATCTCTCGTAAAGATGTGCCATAATATCTGTAATTCCACAAGCAGTTTGATAAGCTGGAAGAGTCTGAGTAAGCTCAGGATTTAAAATTGAAAATTTTGGACGCAGGGCATCTCCTCTTGCTCCCCTTTTAAACATTCCATTTTCATTTGTAATGACAGAATTTGGACTGCCTTCACTACCAGCAGCTGCTATGGTAAGCACCGTACCAATGCTAAGAGCCTTTTCGATTTGTTTTCCCTGGTAAAAGTCCCAGAAATCCCCATCATAAACAACTCCGGCTGCAATAGCCTTTGCGGAGTCAATGACACTTCCACCACCTACTGCCAGAACAAAGTCCACATTTTCCTTTTTACAAAGTTCAATGCCTTTATATACCAGACCGCTTCTTGGATTGGGCATAACTCCTCCAAGCTCTGTATAAGATATTTTTTCTTTATCAAGAGAAGACTTTACTCTGTCTATAAGTCCTGATTTTACGGCACTTCCTCCACCAAAATGGATAAGTACTTTTGTGCCTCCAAAGCGTTTTACATACTCCCCGGCTTTATTTTCCGTCTCTTTTCCAAATGCAAAACAGGTTGGTGAATAAAATTCAAAATTTTCCATGTCTTTTTCTCCTTTTCTTTTTAAATTTTGGTTTATGAGAAGACTTCGTCCTTAAAAATATTTATATTAATAATTGCTTTATAATATTAAATTCGTCCAATATTGTATACATCTATATCATACCCTAGCATTTCAATTATTTTTAATTCGTCTATTGCATCCATAAGAGCATTATGGATTTCCCGATAGAGTTGATTACCACTAAGCATCCTATAAATTGGCTCAACACCATATCCTTTTTTTATCCTCCCTGTTTTACAACATTGAACAGTTGAAGGAATTTTTTTGTTGTATTGATTATAGGCAGCTATGCGCATTATGTCGTACCAATAGAAATTTCTAAGTTCAGGTAAGTGATTAAAATCGAATTTTGCGTTATATGCAAATATTCTTTCCACACTATATTCTCCCAGAAAGAACAAAATAGTGTCCAGGGCTTCTTTTCGGGTGGTTTTTATGGTTTGCTCTTTCTTAATGAAGTCTAAGACACCAGAATACATACCTCCTTTTTTATAGATTGGATCAATAATGTAATAACGAGTATCCACAGGAGTATTTGTATGTGAGTCAGCAATGACGATGCCAATGGACATGACTTCGTCTGACCAGGTTGTTTCAGTGTCTATTACAGCAAAGCACTCTCCTTGTGGTTTGAGTGAACTATTATTTAGTGTATTTAATTCTTGTTTATATGTATTTTCCTTTGAATAGAATGAATCAAATAATCCCATATACAAGGAACCCCCTTTATAAAAAATATTTTTTGGAATTATATTAACATAATTTTAGAGGGTAGTGGAATTTAGAGTGAATTTACCCCCATAGTTAGAAAAAGATTACTCAATTATTTCATGATACTAATAATTTAGGATGTTAATCCAATTGTTTACAAAAGCAAGACAGGCAATTAAGTATCCGGTTTACGCAGGACGATATAGATATATTGAACGCAGTGTAAGCAATCCTCCGCTTCAAAAGCGTAAGCTTTAAGCGGGGGTATAAGCTTACTAGTGTCAGAAGGGGTTAAAGCCCCTTCTGACAGGTGGCACAAAGTGCCACTGCGTTCATGAGGAAGTAGCGAAGCGGATTTAAGAATGTCCGCTTTACACAGGTTCTTTAATAAAAAAGATTAATCAGTTACTAACTGATGTGAAAAGCTAATATATTCCAGAATAAAGTAGTGGCATTGAAACAGTTTTTTTAAGGGGGAAAAAGATATGATTTTGTTTATTAATGCTTGCGTTCGCAAAAAATCAAGAACACTTAGACTTGCAAATAAGCTTCTTTGTAAACTTGAGGACGATGTTAAAGAAGTGCGTCTTGAAGAGGTTGAGTTTCCTGTCTTTAATGAAGAATTTATTATTCTTAGGGATGAATTAGAAGCAAAGGGAAACTATGACCATGAGATTTTTGATTTAGCAAGAGATTTTGCAAAGGCTGATACTATAGTAATTGCAGCACCCTATTATGATTTATCATTTCCGGCTATGTTGAAACAATATTTTGAACAGATAAATATTTTAGGATTAACTTTTACCTATTCAGAATCCGGTATTCCAAAGGGACTTTGCAAAGCTAAATACCTTTATTATGTAACAACTGCCGGTGGATACATTATATCTGAAGAATATGGATTCGGATATGTAAAAGCCCTTGCCAACACATTTTATGGCATTGAAGATGTCCGCCAGATTAAGGCTGAAGGACTGGATATAGCAGGTGCCGATGTTGAAGGTATTCTAAAAAATGTCAGTTTTGAGTAATGTTTATAAAATACGAGCGTAAAACCCATTACTCTTGAGTGATGGAATATAAGCGAGTCCTCGCATATTTTACTAAATCAATGGTATTTCAGTAAAATATGTGATATAATATACATACAGGAGCAATCCGAGTCTAACGAAAGGAGCAAAACTGTATGTATCTGACAGTGAAACAGCAGGTCAAACATCTGTCTAAGGAAGATTACAAATCTCTTAAAGAACTGTGTCATGTAGCCAAAAATCTTACAAATGAAGCTATCTACAACGTAAGACAATACTATTTCACAGAAGGTAAGTTTCTCAAATATGAGAAGAACTATACACTTCTAAAAGACAGTCCTAACTATAAGGCTTTGAATTCTAACATGTCACAGCAGATACTTAAAGAGGTAGACGGTAGTTTCAAGTCATTTTTTGGACTGCTTAAACTTGCCAAACAAGGTAAGTATGCCTTTAAGGATTGCAAATTACCCCATTATCTTCCAAAAGACGGATATACAACACTTGTGATCGGTTTTGTAAGACTTAATGGAAATAAGCTTATACTTCCGTTTTCCAACAGCTTTAAAAAATCACATAAATC
>NZ_FOJY01000047.1 GCF_900112085.1 Acetitomaculum ruminis DSM 5522 | reverse complement strand
TATAATATTTTCGCTTTGTTATGTCAGTTATTGGCTTTTTTATAATATTTTTGTTTGTGAACTACTCCGACTTATAGAAGTCAGAGCTTCCTGTTTCAACCACTACTGCATTAGCTACGAATATACACAACTCAAAGTCTTACACAATGTCCACAGGTGGTCTTAAGTCAATATTATAAAATTGTTTCTGTAGATTTTTTTTAAAAATTTGACCTAGTATAGCTACCTGGAAGTTTTAAAATTGTACCGATACATTAAAAAAAGTTATAATATTCTCGTATAACAATTCTTATAACATTATATAATGTACAAACTCAATGAATGAAAATAACCAAAATATTAACCCATCAATTAACAACATCATTAGAAAGGATTCAAAATGAATTATAATAATACAACGGAAGGAACCTTTATTAGTAGGCCAAACAGATTTATTGCAAAGGTTATAATAAATAATCAAGAAGAAACTGTACACGTAAAAAATACAGGGCGTTGCAAGGAACTTCTAATTCCGCAAGCTAAAGTACGCTTAGAAAAAGCTGATAATAATAATAGAAAGACAAAATATGACTTAATAATGGTTAAAAAAGAGGGCATCGGATGGATAAACATAGACAGTCAAGCTCCCAATAAGGTAGTAAAAGAGTGGTTAAAAGTGCAGAATTTTGATTTAATAAAACCGGAGTACATTTTCGGAAAATCACGAATCGATTTTTACATGGAAAAAAATAATAAGAAATATTTAATGGAAGTAAAAGGATGCACCCTTGAAATTGACGGAATAGGGTATTTTCCTGATGCCCCAACTACTCGCGGAGTGAAGCATTTAAAAGAACTAACCAAAGCGTGCCAAAACGGATATAACTGCTATATTGCTTTTGTCATACAAATGGAAAATATTAATGAAGTGCGCCCCAATATAGAAACACATCCAGAATTCGGTCAGGCTCTAGAAGATGCAAAAACAGCAGGTGTCAAGGTTATATTCCTCCAATGCGAAGTGGGTCATAACAGTCTTTCAATTATTAATCCTCCATTAGACCTATAAATTTACTTGGCACAATAATTTTATATTATATAAATGGTTGGTTGCTACATCAATGTTTGTACATTTATTTTAAAAGAGTACAAAAGTTAATAACCAAGCCAAGCTTGTTCTCAAGATATATTAATTATATATTTAACTAGGGGTTCTTTGGAATAGAAATCACGTTTTACATGATCAGCAGATTTTTGAGCCTTTTTGTCGGCAACTGTAATGCCATTAAAATTGCATCGTAATCTATATTAAATTTGCGACTTTTACATTTTTTTAGATAGTACTTTCACTTGGAATGTAGCTATTAGAATCTTTGTCATGCCTTAGTTTTAAAACATCATGCATTCCAAGCCTCCCATAATTATCATTATAGTTTTGAAAGAATTAATTTTGCAAACAAAAAAGATCCTCTAATAAGAGAATCTTTAAAGGCGTGAACCAGATTCGAACTGGTGATAGAGGTGTTGCAGACCTATGCCTTACCACTTGGCTATCACGCCACATGGGATATAATAACACAGCTTAGAACCTAAGTCAATGAAATATTCCAAAGCACATACCCTAAAAACCACATACATATAATCATCTTACCGTCAACATCTTTTTCTTGGTCAGACCCTCGACCTATTAGTGGCAGTCAGCTCCACAC
>NZ_FOJY01000049.1 GCF_900112085.1 Acetitomaculum ruminis DSM 5522 | reverse complement strand
ACGTATAATCCAATTATCAGTTTTGATGATTGGATTTTTTCCTTTCTCCCAGGTTCTACTGGGTAATCTAATCTCTATCTGATATATTTATTAAGGCGCTGTGGATCTGTGTCTATTTTATTACAGCTCTGACTGGTACGAGGTGACTCAGACCACAGCTTTTCGTCTATTACTGTTAATCAGTTTGTTAACGCTCTGACGTTTCTATTTACGTGATTACACAGCCGGATTCTCTGTGGAAGACAACAGCGCCAAATCTTATATCTAAGGAGGTACCATTATGTCCACGTACTTTGTTGGAATAGACATTTCAAAGTACAAACACGACTGCTGTATAATCAATGCGGCGGATCAGAGTATCGTTGCTAAATTTACCATCCGAAATGATAAGGAGGGTTTCAACGAATTACTCACTTCTCTCCAATCTCTATCAACTCCTGATGACATAAAAATAGGGTTTGAATCTACAGCCCATTATGCCCTCAACCTTGAACTCTTCCTTGAGAAAGCCCACCACAGCTTTATGGAAGTTAATCCAGTTCTCATCAGCGAGTACAAGAAGTCTACTTCTTTGAGGCGGACAAAGACGGATTCCGTTGATTGTGAATCCATTGCCCGTTGGTTAATGACCGTAGAGTACAAACCCCATTCAAAAGGATTTTATCATGCCTACTCATTAAAGTCATTAACTCGTTTGAGAGATCGTCTCATTCGTCAGCGGTCTTTCTATCTCGTTAAGATTACCAATGTTCTAGATCACACATTCCCGGAGTTCAAACCATTCTTTCAGGAACGCTTCAGCAAAACAGCTTTATACCTGCTTGAAACTTACGGTTCCGCAGAAAAGATGGCACGTATGAATTCCGCTTCGTATGACAACCTCAGGCGTATTTCCCGTGGTAAATTTACGCCTCAAAAGTTCCTAGAACTTAAAGCCCTTGCAGCCAATACCGTAGGTGTAAACAACTCCATCTTTGATACTGAGCTTACCTGCCTATTAACACTTTACAAAGAAGCTGCCAAGCAGGTTTCCGTCCTCGAAACCCAGATAACCGAGCTGATCGAAGAAGTACATCCGCACTATATGTCAATCCCTGGTATAGGTTCTCTATCTGCCGCTGTCATCTACGCTGAATACGGAGACATATCAAACTTCTCATCACCGGCACAGATGCTCGCTTTTGCAGGCTTAGAGCCTGGTATCAGCGAGTCAGGAACGGAATCACATAAGGGAAGGATGGTCAAGCACGGCTCGTCTCAGCTTAGATATACGCTCATGAATTGCGCCCTGCCACTTATCCGGTTTGATATGACTTTCGCAACCTATTATGCCAAGAAGCGATCTGAGGGAAAGCCACATCGCGTTGCCATTTCACATGTCACGAAGAAATTAGTCAGAGTCATTTTTGCATTGGAGAGGCAGAACACTGACTTTGTATCTACCTCACTTCGCTGACATAAATAACTATTTCTACTGCACCATCTGAAATACGGTGTATTCAGATGGTTTATTTGTCATGCAATTTTTACTTAATTAAAATTTATTCAAAAATCACTTGACTATTTATAGTTTGTCACCTC
>NZ_FOJY01000050.1 GCF_900112085.1 Acetitomaculum ruminis DSM 5522 | reverse complement strand
ACACTTCCAGCTGGTTCTACAGCTTTAGATGCATTAAAGGCTGTATCAGGAGCAGATACTGCATCCGGACCAGACGCAAAAGGATATTATACCCAAGGTATTTTGAAATGGTCAAGCACACAGTGGGGAAATTACATTTCTGCTGTTAAAGTAGATGGTCATAGTAATACAAATAAGTTCTTTGGTGATAATGGAACAGAATCAACATGGGATGTTGCAAGTCAAGATTCTTACGCTTGCTTGGGTAGATTAAATGGCCTTGAAAAAAAATTATATGGTAAATTTAATGTAACATTTAATAATACAGTTAATGAAGTTGGTTATTTAAGTGAAAAAGACTATAACAAATATTCAGGTTGGATGGTTCTCATCAATGGAGAAGCTAGAAATGGCTTTGTAAGAACTGGAGATATAGTATTTAATGAAGCAAGCACTGTTTTAGAAAATGGGGACAAGGTTGACCTTAACTTTACTATGTTTATGGGACTTGATTTAGGACAAGACGGTATGGTAGAAGATGCTCAAGAACTATGGATTCCTGCACACGCATGGAATACTTATTCTTTTGGTGATAAAGAAAAAACATTAGATGACGAGAAACCAACAGAACCGGAGGTACCTTCAAATCAGGAAGAGCCTATAAAAGTAGATGAACCAACACAACCAGAGGAACCTTCAAGTCCAGAAGAACCATCAGAACCTGAAAAACCTTCTAATGCTGAAGACGCTTCAGAAGTTTTTCCAGAAGAAGATGTTAACAAGTTAATTGAGGAAGCTTCAAAAATAGCTACTTCTGAAGATGAAAAATCAAAAGATTATACAGAAAATGAATCAGGCTCATCAGCTTCACAAGCTAGTGGAAGAGGTCTTAAAACCTCCGGCAAATGGACAAATAGAAAAGGTGTTATTTTAGTTACTAAAGATAAATGGTATATTTTACCTTTAGGACATGCTGCAATTATTTATGATAAAAGACATGTTGTTGAAGCACAACTTGAAGGTGTAGTTTTAGGAGATATTAATTGGCGTAAAACCAAAAAAACAGTTTATGAAGTTACTCCTAAATCTACCACCGCAAAACAGGATGCTGCCGTTGCAAACTGGTGCTATAGAAAAGTAGGAAAAATAAAAGACTACAATTTTAACTATTTAGATATTAATACACGTAAAAGGTTTTATTGCTCTCAACTGATATATGCAGGTTATAAAGATTTATACGGTATTGATTTGAATACATCTAAATTTAAAACACCTTTAGGAAATCCAATTCATCCTATGGAGCTTGTAACCACTCCAAAAACTAGAATTATTTATAAACGTTGTTAGGACGTGCTTTTTAAGCTAATGCAATAATTATATTGCAAAAACATAAATAGAAGTCCAACAATGTTATGATAACTAGAATTAGTTGGACTTCTATTTTTAAAGATAAAAATTCAGTGATTTTTATTACTCGTTATGTAAGGGAGATATTTTAATGAAAAAAAATCTAAATC
>NZ_FOJY01000052.1 GCF_900112085.1 Acetitomaculum ruminis DSM 5522 | reverse complement strand
TAGAGGAAGGAAGATTATGAAAAGTGGAAAAAAGAATAAAACAAATAATATTATTTTAGGAGGAAAAATCATGAAAAGGAATAGTATTAAAAAATTAGGAGCTGTCCTGATAAAATCATCTGACAGCTCCTTCTTTAAAATAGCAGGAGAAAAAATGTTTAATAAGATAAAAAGAAACAGTAGTTATTTAATAGCTGTTTTTATGGTAGCTTTTATATTTTTTAGTGGACAAAAAGTCTTAGCGGAAGGCACATTTGCTCCAGATGCAGAAGGCGTTTATCATATAAATTCTCTGGAAGATTGGGATGCTTTTTTTGAAACCCTTGGGACAGGAGAAAATTTTGAAGGAAAGATGGTATGTCTTGAAGATGATTTAAATATAAAGGCTAAAACATATGAAAATTATGCTAAACTTTTTTTTCGTGGTATTTTTGATGGAAAGGGGCATAAAATCACCTATTCTAATGATACTATGTCAGAGGAATCAGTTCTATTCCCAATGGTAATAAGAAATTCAACTATTAAGAATTTAGAAGTATATGCAAAAGACTGTACGCTTGTTGCTGGTGAAAATGGCACTGGTAGAGGAATTATATTTAATAACTATGGTGGAGGGGATAGTGAACCTATAGCTTTTGATAAAATAAAAATCTATGGTGACATAAAGGTTGTTTTAAATAATTCTAAAAATAATAATATATTTTGTACAGGAATAGAAACATCTAGTTCAAAGGTTAGTAATTGTATTGTGGACCTTAATTATAACATAGATGAAGATTCCCTTACTGCTTTTTTACAAAACAATACGGGTAGAAATGCACGTATTGAATTGTGCCAGTTTGGAGCATTAGCTTCAACTGATGTTTCATATGAAAATTGCCTTGCTTTAGGGGGATGTACAGACTCTATCTTAAAGGCTTGTGAAAAGCTTGAAGAATACTATAAGACAATTAAAGATATGGCAACAAGACATACAGTAATTGTAGCTTTTGCAGGTGGTAAAAATACATGCACCCAAAAAAACTGTTTTTATAATAAAGACAAATCTCATTTGATATGTGGTTCAGAACAAGGAAAAGCAAATATTAAATGTTTGGATGATGAATCCATGGAAAAAACCGAAGAAGAGCTTAAAAATCAGGATACCTTTGCTCTTTATGATTTAATCGATACCTGGGGAATGTCTGAGTACATAAATGAAGGATATCCTTATCTTAGAGCTTTAGTAAATGAAGACCTTGTAAAATTAGTGGAAGATATTATAGCTCTCCCTGAAGTAAATGAGATTAAATTAGAAGATAAAGAAGCTATTG
>NZ_FOJY01000053.1 GCF_900112085.1 Acetitomaculum ruminis DSM 5522 | reverse complement strand
GACTTCCTCCTAGAATAAAAGAGAGAGATACTATGCTACTCTACCTATGGCTGCATAGCTATCTTCTTTATACGAGTTGAATGTGTAAACCATTATTGACAATATCAATAATTATGTTTTTCGCTGTTTTTTGTCAAAATGGTTATATAAAAGTTGTTTTAACTCTTTAAAATGTCTGCACCACGCATTTAGAGGACAAGTCTGTCTTAGAAATAAGAAAATATGAGATATGCTGACTCTTAAACGGGAGAATAATAAATATGAAAGTAATGAGATTCATATCCTATATTATGATAAGAAGAAGCAAGGATACGTGAAGGAAAAGGATAATATTATTATTAAAGATTCGTGGACATTAGAAAACTTCTTAAACAAAGCTTATCCAGAAGGAAAGTTTTAAATAGATTCAATTAGAATATATATAGTTGAATTCAGATGTTTTGGGAATGATATATATTGATGTATCCTTTGCTAGCATTGGTGAAAACAGAAAAAGCTGATGCAAACAGAGCTTATCAGATAGTGAAGAGAGTGTTCCTTAACCTTTAACGGGAATTAAGAAGGCAATATATGTTAGAAAATCTTATTGTGCATGCCTGAATAACAAAAAATAACCAGGTGTACGAGTAATAATTGCAAGAAATATAGATATTATTATCTGATTATGAAAAAACACTTGACACCATAAAGATATCGCGATATAATAGCAAAGCTGTTTGAGAGAAAAACAGTTAAATAAAAAAGTGCTTGACAAATTTAAAATGGCACTATACAATACCTAAGCTATCTGCGAAAGACAGAGTGAGCAATAGTCGAGACAGAAAATGTTAAAGTTGTTGCAAAAAAATAAAAAGTAAAATCCTTGACAAATGAAAGTCAAAGAGATATACTTTTAGAGCTGTCGCAAGAACGATAAAAAATAAAATAAAAAAGTTCTTGACAATACAGAAACAGTATGATAAAATATATGAGCTGTCCTTTGAGACAGGAAAAAACAACACGGACATTGATAACTAAACAGTACGAAGAAAACCTTGAAAACCAATCAAGAATAGGGAAACCTAAATTCAAAA
>NZ_FOJY01000054.1 GCF_900112085.1 Acetitomaculum ruminis DSM 5522 | reverse complement strand
ACGAGAATATTGAAGTTTTCAAAGGGATAAAGACTTTGTTCTGAATATCCGTATAGAAAAGTTTTGACGAGAATATTGAAGTTTTCAAAGAGATAAAGACTTTATTGTGAATGTTCGTATGGTATTAAGTCAATAAAGAGAACACCGAAAGTACGACTCTACGCCGCACTTTCTGCCTAAACAGCAGTCGGTGTCTTGTAGCCTAAGCTACTGTGAGTTCTCTGGCGATTATACCAGGACTTAATATATTCAAAGATGTTGTTATAAGCTTCTTTTGAATCTTTATAAACACGCCTGTAGATTTCTTCCATCTTAATCAATGAATGGAAAGACGCTATACAGGCATTATCATAGGGACAGCCTTTACGGCTGAACGAATGAAGTATTTTGTTTTCAGTGAGATATTTTTCAAAAATCTCGCTAGTGTATTGAGTTTCTAAATCACTTTGAGGAAAAATTCCTTCTGGATTTGGGACATTAAGGCATGCATTTTTCACTGCCTTAACAGCTAATTCAGCAGTCACAGATGTATCGTAGGCCCAGCCTATTATCTTCCTTCTGTATAAATCCATAATAGATGCCAGATAAGTTCAACCATCTTTTTTGGTATTAAAATAAGTGATATCAGTACACCTTTTTTGATTGATTCCAGTGGCTGTAAAGTACTGATTCATTATATTTTCTTTCTCAGTGACAAGTTTGTTGCTTGAAACATGGCGATACTTTTTAACTACAATTAAACGAATACCCAGCTCAGACATTCTTCGCTGTACTCGCTTAAGGCTGATATGCCAGCCTTGACCAAGTAATTCCTGATGAATCTTTGGAGCTCCATAACTTCTTTTAGTAGCAAAATAAATCGCCATGATATCTGCATCGAGTTTTTGATTTTCAATGTCTGATATTGTCAATAATGGTTTACACATTTAACTCGTATAAAGAAGATAGCTATGCAGCCATAGGTAGAGTAGCATAGTATCTCTCTCTTTTATTCTAGGAGGAAGTC